>NZ_CP106759.1:2817500-3437500 GCF_025642255.1 Stenotrophomonas maltophilia | reverse complement strand
AGGCGTGCGTCATCGCCGCTGAGGTGCGCCCAACCCACGCGCCAGCCGCAGGCGCGATGCACCTTGCTCAGCCCGCTGAAGGTCAGGCACGGATGGTCGCCCGCCAGCGGTGCGACCGGCTGGAACACCGCCTCGTCATACAGGATCTGGTCGTAGATCTCGTCGACCAGCAGCAGCAGGTTGTGCCGGCGCGCGATGTCCACCACGCGTTCAAGCAGTTCGCGCGGGTAGCTGGCGCCACTGGGATTGTTCGGATTGATCAGCACGATCGCGCGGGTGCGCGAGGACACCAGGGTCTCGATCTCGCTCGGGTCCGGCTGGAAGCCGTTCTCGGCGGCGCAACGGTAGTACACCGGCCGGCCGTCGTTGAGGATGGTGGAGGCCGACCACAACGGGTAGTCCGGGGACGGCACCAGCACTTCATCGCCGGGGTTGAGCAGCGCACGCAGCGACAGGTCGATCAGTTCGCTGACGCCGTTGCCGACGAACACACGGTCCGGGTGCGCGTCGGGAGCGCCGCGACGGGTGTAGTAGGCAGCGATCGCCTCGCGCGCCACCGGCAGGCCCTGCTGGTGGGTATAGGGATCGGTGCGACCCATGTCGTCGGCGATCGCGCGCTGCAGGTGTTCCGGGGCGCGGAAGCCGAAATTGCCGGGGTTGCCGATGTTGAGCTTGATCAGCTTGCGGCCCTGCGCCTCCAGCTCCCGGGCTCGCCGGGCCAGTTCTCCGCGGATTTCGTAGCGCACTTCGGAAAGGCGCTCGCGGGTGGCCAGGGGCTTGGGCGCGGAGGTTGACATGGTCGGTGAGCCGTCGGATGGCATGGAGGTTCCATGGTAGCGGAATTGCTGCACTGCATGGCAAGGCCCCCAGGGCCCGCCGCTGCTGGGCTGGAGCGGCGTTGGCACGGGTAGAATGGAGGCGATGACCCAGACCCCCGATTTCACCGCCCTGCAGACCATCGGCTGGCCCTGGCCGGGCCCGGCGCAGCAGGCCGACTGGCAGGCCATGATGGCCGAGCACCCGCAGGCCCGCCCGGCCCGGGTGATCGAGCAGCACCGTACGCACTATGTCGTGGCCGACGCCCCGGACGCTGCGATCAAGGCCGAATCGCTGCCGGAATGGCAGCGGCCACGCTTTCCCAGCCATGAGCGGCCGGCGGTCGGCGACTGGGTGCTGCTCGACGGCATCCGCATCGTGGCGCTGCTGCCACGTCGCACCGCGATCAAGCGCGGTGCCGCCGGCGAGCATTATCACCAGCAGGTGATCGCGGCCAACATCGATACGGTGTTCATCGTCTGCGGGCTGGATGCGGACTTCAATCCACGCCGTATCGAGCGCTACCTGCTGCTGGTGGGCGGCGGCGGTGCCGAACCGGTGGTGGTGCTGACCAAGGCCGACCAGACCGAATACAGCGAAGATGCGCTGGCGGTGCTGGAAGAACTGGAAATGCAGGGGATCGCCCTGCATGCCATCAATGGCCTGGATGCTGGCAGCGTGGCTGTGCTGCAGCCATGGTTGGGGCCGGGCCGCACCGTGGTGCTGGTGGGCTCCTCCGGCGCCGGCAAATCCACGCTGACCAACACGCTGCTTGGCGAGCAGCGGATGAAGACCAATGCGGTGCGCGCCAACGACTCACGCGGGCGTCATACCACCACCCATCGTGCGCTGATGCCGTTGCCGACCGGCGCCTGCCTGATCGACACGCCCGGCATGCGCGAGCTCAAGCCGACCGGCGAGGAGACGCTGGCCGAAGGGGGCTTCGCCGATATCGAAGCACTGGCCGAACAGTGCCGCTTCCGCGACTGCTCGCATCACCAGGAGCCCGGTTGTGCGGTACGGGCGGCCATCGACGCGGGTGAGATCGAGGAAAGCCGGCTGCTGAACTACTTCAAGTTGAAGGAAGAAGTGGCGGCTGCGGCCGCCAAGCTGGCCGTGCGCCAGGCCGAGACCGCGCAGGAACGAGGTGGCAGGAAAGGCAAGGGCCAGCAGTTCCGTCCGGCAGGAAAGCCGCGACGTCGGTGATGAGGCAGCCGGCCACGGGCGCGGCTGCATGGAGATTCATCCCGGGTTGCCGGGGTAACGCCTTCACTGATGCTGGGCGCGCGGAGGACAGCGCACGGCCGGGCAGGGCGCTATAGTCCGCGCATGGAAACGACCGCCGTGCTGGATCGCGAGGTGGCCCACCATGCGGCGCTCGATGCGCGGCTGGTCGAGGCCGTGGGTGGCATCCGCCTGCTGGGCCTGACCAGCTGGCCGGCGACGGTGCAGGCACCGTTCCTGGACAGCGTTGCGCGCGGGCAGCCGCAGTTGCCGAAGGTGGATTACCCGAAGCTGGATTTCAGCGAGGAACGCCGCACCTTGGCGGCCATCGCCGCCGACTGCGACGCGGGGCATCCCTTGGGTCACTACGTGCAGCAGTCCGCGCACAGCTGGGACCTGGCCGCACGCCTGCTGGAGGGCCTGGGTACCGCAGCGGTGGACACCTGTTCGGTGCAGCTGTTCGGCGCCCCCGAACAGCCCTTGCCGGGCAATGGCCCGAGCACGCGCGATGCAGCGCGCCATTTCATCCAGATCGCGGCCGAGCTGGACCATGAACTGCTGGCGCCGGAAGAACAGGTACCGGTGTCTGCGATCGCGCTGCAACTGCAGCTGCAGAACGATCTGGATGCCTTCTTCGAATCGCGGATCATCCAGGTGCAGCTGGACCCGGAACTGGTGTCCAAGGCGGCTGCCGGGCCGACGCGGATCCGCCTGCGTACCAGTGCGCGTTTCAGCGCCTACGATCGTGCACAGCTGTTCCATCACGAAGCACTGGTGCATTCGCTGACCGCGTTGAATGGCCGGGAGCAACCGGTGCTGCCCAGCCTGGCCTTGTCCTCACCCCGGGTGACGGCTACCCAGGAAGGGTTGGCCACGTTTGCCGAGCAGATCACCGGCAGCATCGACATCGAGCGCCTGAAGCGGATCAGCCTGCGTACCGAAGCCATCGCGATGGCCCGCGAGGGCGCCGACTTCATCGAGGTGTTCCGCTACTTCTGCGATGCCGGGCAGAACCCGGAAGAGAGCTTCGCATCGGCCCAGCGCGTGTTCCGCGGGGTGCCCCCCGGCGGCGGGCTGGCCTTCACCAAGGACACCGTGTACCTGCGCGGGCTGGTTTCGGTGCACACCTTCTTCCGCCACATGCTGGCCGAGGATCGCCTGCAGGTCTGCCGGTGGCTGTTCGCGGGCAAGATGAGCCTGCAGGACGCCATCGCGTTCGCACCGTTGTTCCAGGCCGGGGTGTTGAAGCCACCACGCTGGCTGCCGCACTGGGTCAGCCGGGCCAATGGCCTGGCCGGCATGCTGGCGTTTTCGCTGTTTGCCAACCGGATACGGATGGACCAGCTGGCGCCGGAGTGACATGCGTTGGCGGATCCTGCATGGGCCTGCCTGCCCGCGCCATGCAGGAACACTCGATGCGCCGCAGCGCCCGCTTCTGACTTAGAACTCTGCCGCCACCGTCATGAACACCTGCCGCGGTGCGCTGGCGTGGATCGCGTAGCGCTTGCCTTCCGGGTCGGTCGGCGCGAACGAGCTCAGCTGGCCGGCGTAGCGCTTGTTGGTCAGATTGGTCGCGTTCAACGAGACCCGCACGTTGCGCAGTCCCAGCCCAGGGCCGAAGTCATAGCCGGCACCCGCATCGAAGGTGGTCACGCCCGGCACCGACTGATCGTTGGTGTAGGTGTAATAACGCTTGCCGGTGTACTTGGCACGCAGGCTGGCGAAGAAGCCATCGCGGTTCCAGCTGATTTCGCTGGAGGCCATGCGCTGCGGCGTGTCCACCGTGATCTTGCCGGCCACCGGCACCACCGCGCCGCCGGAGATGTAGTCATCTTCGTAGGTGGTCTTGTTCCAGGACAGCGCGTTGTACCACTGCAGGCCATCGACCGGCTTGAGGATGAAGGTCAGTTCCGCGCCGTGGCTCTTCACCGAGCCGACGTTGATGAAGCGTGTCACGCACTCCGGTCGGGTGCCCACTTCGATGCTGGAGCACGGGTTCAGTGACAGCAGGCGGTTGTCGAACGTGACGTTGTAGGCGGCGATCGAGGCCTGGTACTTCTCGCCGAACGTGCGGAAACCGGCCTCCAAGCTCTTCGACTTTTCCGGTTCCAGGTCGGCGCTGGCAGCGAACGATTCCGGTGCCACCTGCAACGGGCCGCCACTGCCACCACCGACGAAGGCGGCGATGTTCTCGGCGTACGAGGCGAACAGCTCGTTGTTGGCGTTGAGCTTGAAGCCCACGCCCAGCTGCGGCAGCGCCGACTCCTTGGCCGTCAGTGTGCCGGACGCCAGGCGGGTTTCCACGCCCGGGCGGGCCGTGGCACGCATGCGGGTGTTCGGGCTCTTGATGCCGACATCAACGGTCAGGCGCTGGTCGAGGAAGCGCATGCGGTCCTGCACGTAGAACTGCTGCGTGCGGATGTCGTAGTCCTGGTTGAACAGCAGGCGGTCCGGATTCTTCAGGTACAGGTCGTCCAGGAACGGACCGCTGATGTAGTAGAAATTGCGCGACACGTTGTGGTCGTTCTGCTCGTACCACAGGCCGGCTTCCAGCTCGTGGATGCCCGCCGTCCATGACAGCGCTGCGGTCATGCCGTCGCGGTTGATCGTGTAGTTGGTGCTGCGGATGGAGATCGGCAGCATCCGGTCGGTGCCGGGGTAGGACGGCTGGCCCGGCGCCCACCAGTGACCCTGGCCGCGGTTGTCATGGTGGTAGGCCAGCAGTTTCAGGCGGCCCTGCTCGCCCAGGCGAAGGTCGGCATCGATCGAGTACAGGTTGTCATCGCGCAGCGCACGGCTCTGGTAGTACGCATCGTCGATGCTGGTGACGCCGCCACTGTAGGCACACCGCGCCGGATCACGCGTAGCCGGCGCGCAGTAGGCGGCGGCCACCGCGCGGTTCCAGTCCGGCGCATAGATGTTCCAGTCCCAGCCCAGGCCCCGGGCCAGCATGTCCTTGGACAGGTAGGCGTAGTTGGCCTGGCTGGCACGCGAGGTCGCCACGAACGCACCGAAACGATGGTCGCCCACGTTCCACACGGCCTTGGCATTGAACTGGCGGGTGGTCTGGTTCTGATGCGGCGCGGCCCACATGTCCTGGTCCTGGTGAACGCCGGAGACATACGCAGAGAAGCCGTTGAGGTCGCCCGTATCCACGCGCAGGTATCCACGGCGCTGATTGTCGTCGCCGACGGTGACGCTGGCACGGCCGCCGAACTCGGTGGACGGATCGGCCGAGAAGTACTGGATGGTGCCGCCGAGGTTGCTGGTCGAGGCCACGCCGAGTGAACCGATGCCCTGCGACAGCTCGGCGCCGGCCAGGTTTTCGGCGATCAGCGCACGGGCGATGCTCAGGCCGTTGTAGTTGCCGTAGCTGTTGTCGCCCAGCGGAATGCCATCGAGGGTATAGCCCAGCCGGCTCTTGTCGAATCCGCGCAGGCTGATGGTCTGCGACTCCTCATTGGCGCCGAACGCATCGTTGGACTGCACCGAGACGCCCGGCAGCCGATCGAGGATCTTCTGGCCGCTGGTGCCTGGCGGGAGCACCTGCTTGTCGACGCTGGTGATGCGCTGCACCTGACGGGTCTCGCCCTGGCCGATCACCGAGACGGTATCCAGCGTCTGCGCGCTGGGCGCGGCGTCGGTATCGGCGGCGGAGGCGCTGGTAGCGGCGGAAAGCGCGATCGCTACGGCGATCGTCAGGTGTCGAGTCTGCATGGTGGTCCGTTGCATGGGGGATGGGCACCGGCGTGCGTGCGCGATGCCGCCCCACTATGCGAACGGAACATGAAAGCTTCTTTACGGAACACCCATGCGGGTACGCGCCGCCGCGTTGGCGGCGCACCCGGGGCGGCTCATTAGCCCATGTACAGCCCACCATTGACCGGATAATCGGCGCCGGTCACATACGACGCCTCGTCCGAGGCCAGCCAGGCGCACAGGCCGGCGACTTCTTCCGGACGGCCCAGGCGCCGCACCGGCACCGATGCGGCCAGGCGGTCCAGGACATCCGGGGGGAAACTGCTGATGGCCTGGCTGGCGATGTAGCCCGGCGAGAGCGTGTTGACCGTCACTCCGCGTGACGCTACTTCGGCGGCAAGCGCCCGGCTGAAGCCATGCATGGCGGCCTTGGCGGTGGCGTAGTTCACCTGGCCGATCTGCCCCTTGTGGGCGCTGACCGAACCGATGTTGATGATGCGTCCCCAGCCCCGCATGGCCATGCCATCGACCACCTGCTTGGTCAGGTTGAAGAGCGCGTTGAGGTTGGAGGCGATCACCGCGTTCCAGTCCTCCACCGTCATCTGCCGGAACAGCAGGTCGCGGCTGCCGCCGGAGTTGTTGACCAGCACGTCCACTTCTCCCACTTCCGCGCGCACTTTGGCGAAGGCGGCGCTGGTCGAGGCCCAGTCGGTGGCATTGCCCTCGGAGGCGATGAAGTCAAAGCCCTGCTCGCGCTGCTCGCGCAGCCAGTTGGCCTTGCGCGGCGAGTTCGGCGCACAGCCGGCAACAACGGTATGGCCGGCGCGGGCCAGGCTCTGGCAGATGGCAGTGCCGACACTGCCCATGCCGCTGGTGACGTAAGCGATGCGAAGAGTCATTGCGGAACGCTCCTTGGTAACGGGATCAGGCGGCGAGGGGATACAGGCCGAACAGCAGGCTGCCGACCATCAACAGCAGCGAGATGGCGATGGCCCACTTCAGGGTGAATTTCTGGTGGTCGGCGAACTCGACCTTGGCCAGGCCCACCAGCAGGTAGGTGGAGGGCACCAGTGGGCTGAGCAGATGCACCGGCTGGCCGGCCAGCGAGGCGCGGGCCATTTCCACCGGCGTGATGCCGTAGTTGCCAGCGGCTTCGGACAGGATCGGCAACACGCCGAAGTAGAACGCGTCGTTGGACATGAAGAAGGTGAACGGCATCGAGGCCACGGCAGTGATCACCGCCAGATAGGGGCCCCACGAATCCGGAATCACCGCCAGGAAGCTGTGCGACATCGCCTCGACCATGCCGGTGTTGTTGAGGATGCCGGTAAAGATGCCCGCCGCGAAGATCAGCGACACCACCGACAGCACGTTGCCGGCGTGGTTAACCACGCGACGGCGCTGCTCGGCCAGGTTCGGGTAGTTGATCACCAAGGCAATGGCGAAGCCGACCATGAACAGCACCGGCATCGGCAGCACGCCGACGATCAGCGCGGTCATCAGGACCAGGGTCAGCACCAGGTTCACCCACAGCAGCTTGGGCCGCTTGATGTCCTCGGCATCCTCAACCGTCGGCAGCGCATTGCTGTCGTCGGACACGCTGCTGTCCATCCAGCTGCCGCCCTTGGGCAGCGTCACCACGCCCAGCCGGCGGCGTTCCTTCAGGCCCAGGTACCACGCCAGCAGCAGCACGCCCGCGCAGGCGATCACCATCGACGGGATCAGCGGCACGAACACATCAGCAGGATCAACGTGCAGTGCGGTGGCGGCGCGTGCGGTCGGGCCGCCCCACGGAGTCAGGTTCATCACGCCACCGGCGAGGATGGTCACGCAGGTCATGTTCAGCGCGTTCATGCCCAGCCGCTGATACAGCGGCAGCATTGCCGAGACCGTGATCATGTACGTGGTCGAGCCATCGCCATCGAGCGAGATCAGCATCGCCAGCACGGCGGTGCCGAGCACGATCTTCATCGGATCGCCCTTGACGAAGCGCAGGATCACCCGCACCAGCGGATCGAACAGTCCCGCGTCGATCATCACGCCGAAGTAGAGGATGGCGAACATCAGCATCACGCCGGTCGGCGCGATCTTCTTGATGCCTTCCAGCATCATTTCGTCGATGCCGGCGCCAAAGCCACCGATCAGCGCGAAGAGGATCGGGATGGTGATCAGGGCCACCAGCGGTGACAGCCGCTTGCTCATGATCAAGTACATGAATGTAATGACCATGCCAAAGCCGAGGATGCTCAGCATCATCTGCGGACTCCTTGAGAAAACAGGACGTGGGAAAGGGAGGGGCGGGTGCGGAGGAGGGCGTGGAAGAGGCTCAGAAGTCGTACTGCAGGCGGCCGGTCACGGCGCGCGTGCGGTCCACCGTGATCCCGGCCAGGCGGTCACGGTTGCGGCTTTCGATGACGTTGAGCATGAATCGCAGGTTGTCGCGCAGGTACCAGTTGCCGCCGAGCGTCCAGGCTTCGGTACTGCCGCGGCGCAGGTCGGGAGCGCCGTCGAGGTGCTGCGCGCCCCACATCCGGTCGTAGCGCAGCGCCACTTCAAAGGCACCGGCCTTGTGGCGGATGTCCTTCACCCTGGCGAAGCGGCCGGTCTTGCGGTCGTAGGCGCGGCTCTCGCCGGTAACGAACCAGCTGAGCATGCCGTAGCCGGCCATGACGTCGCCGCGCTGGGCGCCGTCATCGAAGGTCGCACCGCTGAACTCGCCCTGCCATGACAACGGGCCGCGGACCTGGGCGTACTCCAGTGACCACTTGTTGACGTCGGTATCGCGGCCTGCGGAGAAATCGACCAGGGTCAGGCGGCTCTCATCGGACAGATGGCCGGCGGGGCGCGGGCGGATGCGCAGTGCCGGCACACCGTTGGCGCCAGGGTTGTCGTACGCCTCACGGGCCAGCGACAGGCCCAGGTGCAGTACATCGCCGTCGCTGGGCGAGGGCGCCCAGGTCACGCGGCCGCCGGCGGCGCGCCCCTTCACCTGCCAGGCATCGATGCTCTCCAGGCTGTAGACGCTGGCGGCCCAGGTGAAGTCACCCGGATTGGCCTGCCACGAGGCACCCAGCCGGTACAGCGGCGCCAGCGTGGTACCGGCATTGCCGCGCTCCAGGAAGCTGCCGTAGTTGGAGCTGGTGCGGTCATCCAGCGAGAAGTACTGCTTGAACTGGCCGACCGTCAGCTTGCCGGCCTTGCCGAAGCTGCGTGCCAGGTAGACGTCCTTGGCTTCTACACGGTCGCCGGAGAAGTCGGCTTCCATCTTGTAGTCAACCACGAAGAACCTGCCGGAGACATCCAGCCAGGCGCGGCGGATCTCGGTGTCATCCTTGTTCGGCGTACCGCGGTTGTCATTGTCGAACGTGGCGAAGTCCAGGTGCAGGCGACCGCCCAGCGTGGCGGTGACCGGCCGCTCGTCATCAGCGGCAAAGGCCGGCGCAGCCAACGCAGCCAGGGCCATCATGGCGGCGGAACGCGGCCAGGCAAACGTGAATTCCACAAACCCTCCCAGGTGCGCGCCAGGCGCGCGGCAATCGTGGGCACCGGATGGTGCGCGGCCGCAGTCTGGGTCGCGCAAGCTGTCATCCGCCTGTCAGCGGTTTGTGCGTTGCAGCGTAAAAGCGGCCGCTGCGCTTGCCGGGCATGGCCCGGCGCTACCCCCGGGCAGGCTGCCCGGTCGCGCCGGTCCATCCATCCCCCCCCGCGACGCCCGGGTAGCGCCAGGCCACGCCCGGCGGGCAGGCCGGGCCGCATGCGGTAGCATTCGCTTCCCCTCCCACGCTTGTCCCCATGCGCCTGCTGCTGGTTGAAGACAACCCGGATCTGGCTGATGCGATCATCCGTCGCATGCGCCGCAGTGGGCACGCGGTGGATTGGCAGGCCGATGGCCTGGCCGCCGCAAGCGTGCTGCGCTACCAGAGTTTCGATCTGGTGGTGCTGGATATCGGCCTGCCCAAGCTTGATGGGCTACGCGTGCTGGCCGGCATGCGCGAGCGCGGCGACAGCACGCCGGTGCTGATGCTGACCGCGCGCGACGGCATCGAGGACCGCGTGCAGGCGCTGGACGTGGGTGCCGATGATTATCTCGGCAAGCCCTTCGACTTCCGCGAGTTCGAGGCGCGTTGCCGCGTGCTGCTGCGGCGGGCCCGCGGCCAGGCCAGTGAGGTGGTGCAGGTGGGCGGCTTCCAGTTCGACAATGCCGCGCATCGGGTCACCCTGGATGGCGAGCCCATCGAGCTGCCCAACCGCGAGTACCGTCTGCTGGAAATCCTGGTCGGCCGGTTGGGCCACGTGGTCGGCAAGGATGAGATCGGCAACGGCCTGTTCGGCTTCGACGACGAGGCCGGGCCGAACGCGATCGAGCTCTATGTCGGCCGCCTGCGCAGGAAGCTCGCCGACGCGCCGCTGCGCATCACGACCGTGCGCGGCGTCGGCTACCTGCTCGAGGCCCGCGACGAAGGCGTGGACAGCGATGGCTGACGCGCGCCCGGCAGCGGCCGCGCCGGGTTCGCTGCGGCGGACCCTGCTGCTGTATCTGGGTGCGCTGCTGGCGGTGTTCGCAGTCGCCCTGCTGTTTGCCGCACGCGACTACGGCCAGCGTGCGGCCAATCGCTCCTACGATCACCTGCTGGCGTCCTCTGCACTGTCCATCGCGGATTCGGTGGCGCTGGCCGATGGCCAATGGCAGGTCGACCTGCCGTACGCGGCGCTCGACCTGCTGGCGATGGCGCCGGAGGACCGGGTGTTCTACCGCGTCGCGGACAGTCGCGGCACGCTGATCACCGGCTACGGCGACCTGCCGGTGCCACCCCGGCGGCCGGGGAGCCAACCGCAGTTCTTCGATGCGCGCTACAGCGGTGAGACCGTGCGGTTCGTGGTGGTGGGCCGCAGCTTCGCTGCTGCGTCCGCGCAGGGCGAGGTGCTGGTGCAGGTCGGCCAGACCCGGCGCGCGCGCGAGGCGGTGGCGCAGGACATGGTCAACCGGTCGCTGCTGGCGATCGGTGTGCTGTCCGGTCTGCTGCTGGCGCTGGTCGCCTTCGGTGTACACCGTGCATTCCGGCCACTGGTGAGGGTGGAACGCGAACTCTCGCGCCGTGAACCGTCGGACCTGAAGCCGCTGGATGCACGTGTGCCCCGTGAGATGGACCAGATGGTGGCGGCGCTGAACCGCTTCATGGAGCGGCTGTCGAGCAGCAACGAGACCCTGCGCGCGTTCATGGCGGAAGCCGCGCACCAGATGCGTACCCCGCTGGCCGCCCTGCGCGCGCAGGCGCAGCTGGCGCTGGATGATGACGACCCGCAGGACATGCGGCGCAGCCTGCAGGCCATCGAGCGCAATGCCACGCACATGAGCCGGCTGCTCAACCAGCTGCTCAGCGATGCCAGCGTGATCCACCGTTCGCATCTGCAGCGGTTCGCGCCGGTGGATCTGGCAGAAACCGTGCACCAGGCATTGCACGATGCGTTGCCGCAGGCCGGTCCCGCGCCGCGCGTGCAGCTGGCCGTCACTTCCGAGCAGGTGCATGTGCACGGCGATGCGCTGCTGCTGCGCGAGGCGATCAAGAACCTGGTCGACAATGCGTTGAAGTATGGCGGCGATGGTCCGCTGCAGATCGCACTTACGGTCGAGGGCGGCCAGGCGGTGCTGACCATTGCCGACCACGGCCCGGGCATCGCCGCGGCCGACGCCGAACGGGTGTTCGAGCGATTCGCCCGTGGCGAAGGCGTGCCATCCGGTGGCGCCGGCCTGGGGCTGGCCATCGTCAAACGCGTGATCGACAGCCATTCAGGCCATATCGACCTCAGCAACCGCCCGCAGGGGGGGCTGATCGCCACCATCCGCCTGCCCCGGAGCAACCCATGATCCGCCTGTTTGCCGCCGTCATCGCGCTGCTGCTGGCTCTGCCTGCGCAGGCTGCACCCGGCGATGTGCGCCGTTTCCCCGCACGTGAGACCGCCACTGCCCAGCTGCGCATCCACGGCACCACCGACATCGAGGTGTTCGCCGTGGTGATCGCCGATTACCAGCGGCTGCATCCCGGCACGGAAGTGGTGTACGAGGACATCATCACCCAGGATCTGTACGCGCGTTACCTGCAGGACCGCACCAGCCATGCGTCGCCGGATCTGCTGATCTCCAGCGGCATGGACCTGCAGACCAAGCTGGTCAATGACGGTCATGCCCTGCCACACCGCTCGGCGCAGACCGCGGCGCTGCCGGCCTGGGCACAGTGGCGGGGCGAGGCATTCGGGATCAGCTACGAGCCGGTGGTGATGGTCCACAACACGCGCACATTGCCTGCTGCCAAGGTGCCGCATACACGCCGGCAGCTGCTGGACCTGCTGCGCGCGGAAGGCGCGCCCCTGCGCGGACGGGTGGGCACCTACGACATCGAACGCAGCAGCGTGGGCTACCTGCTGGCCACGCAGGATGCGCAGCGTGGCAGCATTGCCGGTGCGCTGCTCGGGGCGCTCGGCGACAACGAGGTGGTTCGCGAGGAGCGCACCGGGGTGCTGCTGGACAAGGTTGCCAGCGGCCAGCTGTCGCTGGTCTACAACGTGCTCGGCTCGTACGCGCAGGCGCGCATCGATGCCGGCGCGCCACTGGCCATCATCGAGCCGGAGGACTACACGCTGGTGGTGTTGCGCACGGCCGTGATCCCGCGCACCGGTCCGCATCCGGAGGAGGCGCGGCGTTTCCTCGATTACCTGCTGTCGCCGCGTGGCCAGCAGGTGCTGTCGCGCGAGGCGCGGCTGATGCCGATCGTGCGCAGCGATGCCCGGCGCGATGATGCGCCCGGTCGCAGCCGGCGCCCGATCCAGCTTGGGCCGGGACTGCTGGTCTACCTGGACGCGCTCAAGCGGCGCCAGTTCTTCGATGCCTGGCGCAGCAGCGTGGAGCCGGCGGGGCGCTGATGCCCTGGTAGCGCCGGGCCATGCCCGGCGGATGCAGTGCGCTGCCCGTACAATGGCCGCATGAGCGAATACACCATCCTGATCGCCGATGACCACCCGTTGCTGCGTTCGGCGGTGGTGCAGTCATTGCGGCAGAGCCTGCCACTTGCCCAGGTGCGCGAGGTGGCCAGTGCCGAAGCGCTCGCCGAGGCGCTGGATGCGCATCCTGACGTGGACCTGGTGCTGCTCGACCTGACCATGCCCGGTGCCCACGGTTTCTCCGCGCTGCTGCACGTGCGTGGCTCGCATCCGGACATTCCGGTGGTGATCCTGTCGTCCAACGATCATCCCCGGGTGATCCGGCGCGCGCAGCAGTTCGGCGCAGCCGGTTTCATCCCGAAGTCGGCGCCCGCCGAGACCATTGGCGAGGCGGTGACGGCGGTGCTGGAGGGTGGCCTGTGGTTCCCGGCGATGGCGGCCGAGCGTTCTGAGGCCGATGCACTGCTGGCCAGCCGCCTGGCGCAGCTGACACCGCAGCAGTTCCGGGTGCTGCTGTGCCTGGCCGATGGCCTGCTCAACAAGCAGATTGCCTACACGCTGGGGTTGGCCGAAAACACGGTGAAGGTGCATGTCACCGCGATCCTGAAGAAGCTCGAATGCCACAGCCGCACGCAGGCCGCGGTGCTGGTGAAGGCGCTTGAGCCGGAAGGTGATGCGGGAGCGCCGTGAATCCGTCCCTGGAGGCTTGGCTGCCGCATCCATGCGGCGGACGCCCCCGCGAACCCAACCCGGCCGATCTCTGACAGATTTCGGTGGCCTGCCACCCACGGAAAAGGGAAAAGATCAAAAGCAGAAGCAGCCTGTCCGGCCGCCTTCTGTGGAGCCGAGCATGGGCTCGGCTCTACACGGGCAAGCGCGGCGTCGCGACCCGCTTTTGATCTTCTTTTTCTTCGCCGTGAGCGGACGAACAAGGAGCGTGTCCGACCTCAACCATGAACTGCGTTACATGTCACCCGCGATGGCGGATCAGCAATTGTGTCATCAGCGCCCGCAGCGCGGGCGGCTTCACCGGCTTGGCCATCATGCCCCAGCCTCGTTCGGCCGCCATTTCGCGCAGTCCTGCGTCGCGCTCGGCGGTCACCAGCACCACCGGCGGCCGTGCCTGCCAGTGCTCGGCCAGCACTTCGTACAGCACCGGCCCGTGATGGTCGCCCATGCGAACGTCCAGCAGCACCAGCTCCGGGACGGACCCCACGCCGGCCAGCTGTAGCGCGGCCTGGGGGCCATCGGCCAGCACCACCTCGCATCCCCAGCGCTCCAGCAGGGCACGGCTGGCAGCGCAGACATGCGGATCATCATCGATCACCCACACGCGGCGGCCGCGCAGCGGATTGTCTGCCGCCGGTTCCTGTGCCTGCGCCGGTGCCTGCGCAACAGCGGGAATCGCGTTGGCATCGCCAAGAGGTACGCCCACTGCGAACACGCTGCCTCGCCCCAGTTGCGAGCGCAGGCGGATCGGATGGCCGAGCAGGCGGCCGATACGGTCGACGATTGCCAGGCCCAGGCCGGCGCCGCGCTGGTGACCATCGTGCAGACGGCGGAATTCCTCGAAGATTTCACCCTGCAGCGCATCAGGAATGCCGGGGCCCTGGTCATGCACTTCAATCCACAACTGGTCTCCGCGCCGGCGGCAGCCGAGCAGCACCCGGCCACGCTCGCTGTAGCGCAGTGCGTTGGACAGGAAATTCTGCAGGATGCGGCGCAGCAGTGCTTCGTCGCTGACCACCACCGCGCGGGTATCCACCCAGTCCACGACCAGCCCGCGTGTCTGCGCGGCGATGCCGAACTCGCGTGCCAGCGTCTGCAGCAGCGGGCCCAGCCGGAACGCATGCACGCGCGTGGGCAGGCTGCCTGACTCCAGTCGCGCGATGTCGAGCAGGCTGTTGAGGATGGCATCCTGCGCGGCCAGTGCGGCATCGATGTGGTCGGTGGTCTGCTGCTGCGCCGGGTCGGTCAGCTTGCCGCGCAGCACGGAGACGAACATGCGCGCGGCGTTCAACGGTTGCAGCAGGTCGTGCACCGCGGATGCGACGAAACGGGTCTTGTAGCGGTTGGCCTGTTCGGCTTCGCGGCGGGCCTCGTCGAGGTCATGGGTGCGCTCGGCCACGCGGTGTTCCAGCGCATCGGCCAGTGACCGCAGTTCGCGTGCAGCGTTCTTGTAGCTGGTGATGTCGGCGTAGCTGGTGACGAAGCCGCCATCAGGCAGCGGATTGCCACGGATCTCCAGAACGGTGCCATCGTCCTTTTCGCTCTCGCGCATGTGCGGGCGGCCACTGCGCAGGTGGTTCAGACGACGCTCGATGGCCTCGTCGATCGGCCCCGGCCCGAGCAGGCCGCGGCGTGCGTTGTAGCGGAACAGCTCTTCGATGGGCCGGCCGACACGGACCAGCCCCGGCGGGAAGCGGAACAGTTCCAGATAGCGGGAATTCCAGGCGACCAGGCGCTGTTCGCGATCAATGATCACCACGCCCTGCGGCAGGTGCTCCAGGCTGCGGCTCAGGCCGCTGTCGGCATCGGTGGCAGCCTGCAGCAATCCGTCCTGGGCGGTGCGCAGTTCCTGTGCATGCTGCTTGAGCAGGGTTTCCAGTTCGCTGCGGCTGCGCTGGCGGTGCCGGGCCAGGCGCCGGCGCTGCTGCACGAACAGCAGCAGGAACCCCAGCGCCAGCCACGCAGCGGCGCCGGCCAGGGCGGCACCGCGTCCGGCGCTGGTGGCGGCACTGGCATCGTGCAGCAGATGCAGGTTCCAGTGTTCGTCGGGCAGTGCGAGGCTCTGCCACAGCATCGCCTGCGGCAGCACCGGGTCGAGCAGGCGCACCATGCGGCCACCATCGGCCAGCACATCCTCGGTACGCACCCGCAGGGGCTGCAACGAGCGGTCGGCATACTGGCGGGCATCAAGCATCTCGCGGCGCTCGTCCGCGCCCAGCGGCCGCAGCAGGCGGTAGCGCCAGGCATCGCGGTTGGACAGGAACACCACGTCATGGTTGTCGCTGGCCAGCACCACGTCCGGGCTGTTCAGCCACTCCTGTTCCAGCGCCGACAGCTCGATCTTGATCACGATCACGCCGATGCGCTGGCCGCGGTCGTCGACGATCGCCTCGGACATGAAATAGCCGGGCACGCCGGTGGTCATGCCGATGCCGTAGAAGCGGCCGCGGCCGTGGGCCAGGGCCTGCTGGTAATAGGGCCGGTAGCTGTAGTCCTCGCCGACGTTGGTGGTCGGCTGGTCCCAGTTGCTGGCCGCGACCGCGACGCCATCGCGGCCGACCAGGGTCAGGGTGGAGGTTCGGGTGACCTGGTTGGCGCGCTGCAGTTTCAGGTTCAGCTGCTGGCGCTCGGCGGGCGAGGGCGGCGTGCGCAGTACGCGCAGCAGGTCCGGGTCCAGTGCCATCACCTGCGGCAGGGTGCCGAAGCGGTCGATACGCTGCTGCAGGCCCTGGCCGTATAGCTGCAGCTGGCGCTGGACCTGCGTGCTCTCGGCCGCCAAGGCGCTGCGCCACGCGTAGTGGCCCGCCGCGATCGCGCACAGCACGGTGCCTCCGGCCAGCGCGAGGAGGGTCAGCAGCAGCATCCGGTGGCGGCCGAGCCAGTACATGGCGGCAGTCTACGCAGTGAGGGCGGGCATGACGTGCATGCCCGCCGGATTCCGCACCGTGGCGCGGATCAGAAGTGCATCTGTGCGCGCAGTTCGAAGATCTCCGGGGTGCTGTGCACACCGCGGCGGCTGGCATCGACCTTGACGTAGTTGGCCTGGAACTTGAAATGGCTGGTCAGGTACCAGTTCGCGCCCAGGGTCAGGTCGTGCTGACGGCCCCCCAGGATGCTGCCGTCGTCCAGATCCAGGCGGCTGTAGCGTGCCACCAGCTCGACCGCGCCATAGTCGTGGGCGGGCTTGATGTTGGCCACGGCGCCGGCGTTGTACGGACGGGACTCGCCGGTCAGCACCCAGCTGGCCATCGCGTACTGGCCGTGGCCGGTGTAGTCGGGCTTGCCGTCGTTGCGGGTGACAGTGGCCTGCAGCGCTTCGGCCTGCAGCGAGAAGGGGCCACGGATCCAGATGCCTTCCAGGCCGGTGCGGCGGATCTGGTCGGCGGTCACCAGCGCGCCGGAATCCACGTAGCGGATGTCGGTCAGGCCGGCTTCCGGGCGCGCGCGCAACCGTGCGCTGGCCTCGTGATGGACGTCACGGCCATCGCGGTAGCCGCGCGGGTTTTCCTGCGAGTAGGCCAGGCCCAGGTGGATCACATCGCCAGGCGCCTTCACCGGCGTCCACACCGCACGTACCGCCTGCGTGGTGCCGGGGTTGTCGCCCTGCAGGTCCTTGCCGCCGTAGGCACCGGCCTGCAGCAGGTACTGCGGGCGCTCCAGCACCCATTCCACACCGGTGCGGCGGCCGGCGTAGAACGCCTGCACCGGCAGCGCGGTCTCCAGGAAGCTACCGGCGCGCGAGGAGGTGTTGGCATCCAGGCCGACCGGCGTCTTCATGTAGCCGAAGCGGAAGCGGCCGATGTCGCGGCCCACGAAGGCCTTGCTCTCCAGGCGCAGGAACACGTCCAGCCAAGTGTCGGCCTGGAAGTCGTAGTACACCATCGCGTCGTACACGCCCTTCTTCTTCAGCGTGGCGCCGAATTCCTTGCGGCGCACGGCATCGTCATCGTCCAGGCCACTGCCGGAGGAGAAATCGTTGTAGTCGTAGGCGATGTTGGCGGTGGCCGCCAGCTCGGTGCCGTCGCCGAACGCGTACTTGGTCGGCCAGTTGTCGAAATCGGCAGCGGACGCGAAGGCGGGCAGGGCGGCCAGCGACAGGGCCAGCAGGGTGGGAATGGGGCGCATGTTGGGTGCGGCTCTCTCGGATTGCGTAGGGTCAGGACAACAACGGCCGCCAGGGCCGGAACTTGGGCAGGGACGCCACGGGCCGTTCAGCCCGCGCCACCGGCCTCCCGGCGCGGTGCGATGCCGGGCCAGTTTAGGGGGGCCGGCCACCTGAACCGGGGGGCTAGTACCAATAGGTTATCTGCGTTGGCGTGCCCGGCGCGTACAAAGGCGTCCATTGGTCGCCACCCTGCGCGTGGAGCGAGGGGGGCGGTGACCAGCTTCCACGGTATCGGCTCCCATGCAGTTCCGGGGCCGTACGTGCCTGAAAACGCCCTTCCCCGGAGTCCGCCATGCACATCCCGACCGCTGCCCCGGCGCCTGCAAAGCCGTTGCCGATCTACCGCCAGCTGTACTTCCAGGTGATCGTGGCGATCGTCCTGGGCGCCATCCTCGGCCATTACGAACCCCTGATCGGCGAGAAGATGAAGCCGCTCGGCGATGCCTTCATCAACCTGGTGAAGATGATCATCGCGCCGGTGATCTTCCTGACCATCGTCACCGGCATTGCCGGCATGACCCACCTGCGCACGGTCGGCCGCGTGTTCGCCAAGGCCATGGCCTACTTCCTGTTCTTCTCCACGCTGGCGCTGGTGGTGGGCATGATCGTGGCCCACGTCGTACAGCCTGGCGCGGGCATGAACATCAACCCGGCCGAGCTGGACCAGACCGCGGTGCACAGCTACGTCGAGAAGTCGCATGACCTGACCCTGGTCGGCTTCCTGATGGATGTCATCCCGAAGACGCTGATCAGCGCCTTCGTGGACGGCAACATCCTGCAGGTGCTGTTCGTGGCCGTGCTGTTCGGCATCGCGCTGGCGTCGGTCGGCGAGAAGGGCAAGCCGATCCAGAACTTCCTCGAAGCGCTGGTGGCTCCGGTGTTCAAGCTGGTGCACATGCTGATGAAGGCTGCTCCGATCGGCGCCTTCGGCGCGATCGCCTTCACCATCGGCAAGTACGGCGTGGGGTCGTTGATCAACCTGGCCTGGCTGGTCGGTTCGTTCTACATCACCGCCTTCCTGTTCGTGGCGGTCATCCTGGGCGTGGTCTGCCGCCTGTGCGGGTTCTCGGTGTTCAAGCTGGCCCGCTACCTGAAGGCCGAACTGCTACTGGTGCTGGGTACCTCTTCGTCCGAGTCGGCGCTGCCGTCGCTGATGGAGAAGATGGAGCGGGCCGGCTGCAGCAAGTCGGTGGTGGGCCTGGTGGTCCCCACCGGCTACTCGTTCAACCTGGACGGCACCAACATCTACATGACCCTGGCGGCGCTGTTCATCGCCCAGGCCACCAACACCGAACTGACCCTGGGCCACCAGATCGCGCTGCTGCTGGTCGCCATGCTCAGCTCCAAGGGCGCGGCCGGCGTCACCGGTGCCGGCTTCATCACCCTGGCGGCCACCCTGGCCGTGGTGCCGGAAGTGCCCGTGGCTGGCATGGCGCTGATCCTCGGCGTGGACCGCTTCATGAGCGAATGCCGCTCGCTGACCAACTTCATCGGCAATGCCGTGGCCACGGTGGTGGTCTCGCGCTGGGAAGGCGCACTGGACCGTGACCGCCTGAAGCTGGCGCTGGATGGTCGCGAAAGCGAACTGCCGCCGCCGGTCGATGCCGTGCCGGAGGCACTGCCCGCCAAGGGCTGATCCAGGTGTGTGGTACCGCGGGGCCGGTCACGTGAGTGGTGCGGCCCCGCGGCGTTTCAAGGCGTCCCATGGCTGTCATGGGCAGCGCCGAAGCTGGTGGCTCCAGGTTGTCGCATACGCCAGGGAATTGTGCGGTCGCAGCATGCCTGCGACAGGATAGCGACAGGTCCGGGCGCCCCAACGGGGGTATGATCCCCTGTCCCTCTTGCCCATTCATGTATCCAACGTCGATGTCCAACGAAGATTTCAAACAGGCCGCCCTCGATTACCACCGGATGTCCCCGCCGGGCAAGATCAAGGTCTCCGCGACCAAGCCGATGCTGACCCAGCGCGACCTGTCGCTGGCGTACTCGCCGGGCGTGGCGTACGCCTGTGAAGCAATCAAGGCCGACCCGCAGCAGGCCAGCGAGCTGACCGCCCGCGGCAACCTGGTGGCGGTGATCTCCAACGGCACCGCGGTGCTGGGCCTGGGCAACATCGGCGCACTGGCCGGCAAGCCGGTGATGGAAGGCAAGGGCGTGCTGTTCCAGAAGTTCGCCGGCATCGATGTGTTCGACATCGAAGTGGACGAAACCGATCCGGACAAGCTGGTCGACATCATCGCCTCGCTGGAGCCGACCTTCGGCGGCATCAACCTGGAAGACATCAAGGCGCCGGAATGCTTCGTGGTCGAGCGCAAGCTGCGCGAGCGCATGAAGATCCCGGTGTTCCATGACGACCAGCACGGTACGGCGATCATCGTCGGCGCGGCGGTGCTGAACGCCATGGCGATCACCGGCAAGAAGATCGAGGAGGTGAAGCTGGCGACCACGGGCATGGGCGCGGCGGGCGTTTCCTGCGTCAACATGCTGGTGCAGCTGGGCCTGAAGCCGGAGAACATCCTGGCGTTCGACCGCGAGGGCGTGATCCACACCGGTCGTACCGATCTGGACCCGGAAAAGCAGCGTTACGCACGCGACACCGACAAGCGCACCCTGGCCGAGATCGTCGACGGCGCGGATATCTTCCTGGGCCTGTCGGCGCCCGGCATCCTCACCGCCGAAATGGTCAAGACCATGGCGCCGGACCCAGTGATCTTCGCACTGGCCAATCCGACCCCGGAAATCATGCCGGAAGTGGCGCGTGCGGCGCGTCCGGACGCGATCATCGGCACCGGCCGTTCGGATTACCCGAACCAGGTCAACAACGTGCTGTGCTTCCCGTACCTGTTCCGCGGTGCGCTGGACGTGGGCGCCACCGCGATCAACGAGGAAATGAAGATCGCCTGCGTGCGCGCCATCGCCGCACTGGCACGCCGCGCCGCGACCGACATGGGCTCGGCCTACGGCGGTGAAACCCCGAGCTTCGGCCGCGAGTACCTGATCCCGCGCCCGTTCGATCGCCGCCTGCTGGTGGAGCTGTCCGCTGCCGTGGCCCAGGCCGCGATGGACTCGGGGGTGGCCGCCCGGCCGATCGCCGACATGGGTGCCTACCGTGACAAGCTGGCCCAGTTCGTCTACCGCACCAGCCTGATGATGAAGCCGGTGTACGACCGTGCACGCACCGACAAGCAGCGCGTGGTCTACGCCGAAGGCGAAGAGGAAGTGGTGCTGCAGGCGGTGCAGAACGTGGTCGATGAAGGGCTCGCACATCCGATCCTGATCGGCCGGCCGGACGTGATCGAAGCGCGCATCGAGCGCCTGGGCCTGCGCCTGAAGGCTGGTGAGCACTTCGAGATCACCAACATCAATGACGATCCGCGCTTCAACGAATACTGGCAGTACTACCACGGGCTGACCGGTCGTCGCGGCGTCACCGTGGCGGCGGCGAAGAACCTGATGCGTTCGCGGCCGACCCTGATCGCCGCGGTGATGGTCGCGCGTGGCGAAGCCGATGCAATGCTGACCGGCATCGTCGGCCGTTTCCACAAGAAGCTGGGTTATGTCCGCAGCGTGCTGCCGCTGGAGCCGAAGGTCACCTCGACCTCGGCGATGACCGGCGTCATCAACCAGCAGGGCGTGTTCTTCTTCGTCGACACGCACGTGCAGGAAGATCCCAGTGCCGAGCAGATCTGCGAGGCGACCCTGCAGGCCGCGTACCGCATGAAGCTGTTCGGCATCGAACCGAAGGTGGCGCTGCTGTCGCACTCCAATTTCGGCAGCCACGATTCCAAGGACGCGCTGAAGATGCGCCAGGTCCGCGAGCTGCTGCTCAAGCGCAATCCGCGCCTGAACGTGGACGGCGAGATGCAGGGCGATACCGCCTGGGACGAGGCGCTGCGCCAGAAGCTGCTGCCGGGTTCCACCCTGCAGGGTCGCGCCAACCTGTTCGTGCTGCCCAATCTGGAAGCGGCCAACATCGCCTACAACCTGGTGCGTGTGTTCACCGATGGCGTGGCGATCGGCCCGATCCTGATGGGCGTGAACAAGCCGGTGCACATCCTGACCACCAGCGCGACCTCGCGCCGCATCCTGAACATGACCGCCATCGCCGCGGTCGATGCGCAGATCCGCAAGCAGCTGGAAGCGGAAAAGAAGGCGTAATCCTTCGTCAACGCGATCGGTAGCGCCGGGCCATGCCCGGCGAGCGCGCAGCGCGGCAAATCAGGCATTCCGCCGGGCATGGCCCGGCGCTACCGGTCAGCGCTTGCCGCCTCGTGCCGGTGCCGGCGGCGGGGCATCCGAACGCGGCGTGGCGTACTCGGCCCATAGCGCCGGCAGGCCCTTGCCGGTGTGCTGCTGCCACAGCGCCAGGGTGTACTGGCCGTTGCGCAGGGCCTTGTCCAGCGCCAGTACCAAGCCGGGGTGTCCAGCTTCGGCCCATTTCAGGAAGGCCCCGGTTACCCGGTAGCCGCTTTCCACGCTCTGGCCCTTGCCCACTTTTTCCGGCAGCGCCCAGCCCGCTGCGGCATTGTCCGTGCCGTAGCGGTCGCGGGCGTAGTCGGCGATGCCTTCCACCAGCCAGCCCGGCACCCGCGTGTCGCCGTAGCTCGGGTAGCCCTGCACGATGTGCATCGCCTCGTGGGTCACCAGGTCGATGTCATCGGGGTGCTTCACCAGCCAGCCCGGGTTGATGGTGATGGTGCTCGCCTTGTCCTTCTCGCCCACGTAGGCGACGCCGTCGTAGGCCGGATCGATCACGATGTGCACCTCGGCCGGTGCCGCCGGGTGGAAGTCCGCCCGTTCGCGCAGGTAGGCGGAATAGAACGTATCGACGATGCGCTGGCGTGCCGGTGCGGCCAGCGCACCGGTCGCATCCTGGTAGTGCAACGTGATGCCTTCGCGGGTGAACTGGCCATCGAAGGCCCGGCTCTGCGACGGCTGGGCCAGCGCAATGCCGGGCAGGGTGAATGCAGCAAGTGCAAGGGGCAGCAGGCGAATGCGCATGGGGTCACCGTACAGTGGAGGGGGACAGCAGTTCGATCTCAGCCAGCTGCAGGCGTCCCGGCGCAGTTACGCGCAGGCGGTACTCGGCATAGCGTGAGGGCGAGGCGATGCGGAACGGACGGGTCTGCCGCGCAGCACTGAAGTCTTCGCCACGCCGCTGGTCCAGCGTGGTCCAGCGGCCATCGCCGTTACGGGCTTCCAGCGTCCATCCGGCCCCCCGGATCGGCCCTTCGCCGCTGGTCAGCGTATACATCGTCGGCGCGCCATCACCCACGGCGCTCAGCATGAGGGTGGCACCCGCGCCCAGCGGAACGGCCGTGGTCGCATCGTCGTCCAACAGCGCGGGCACGGCGCGGCCATCGGCCAGCGCAGCGCGCGTGCCGCTGCCCAGCAGATCGTGCAGCATCTGCGGTCGCTGGCCCGGTGCGGTCAGCGAACGGGGCACGTCGTCGGCGCCTGTGCCCCAGCGCGAAGGCTGCGGGCCCATCTCGAAGTCCAGCGTCGCGCCCTTGGCGATCACCTCGTGCGGTACCCAGGTCCGGGTCCATGGCGTGCCGTTGATCTTCAGCGACTGGACGTAGACATTCTCCGCGGAGTTCTGCGGCGCGTTGACGGTCAGCACCGCGCCACCCTGCAGTTCCACCCGGGCGTGCCTGAATGCCGGGGAGCCGATCACGTATTCCGGCGCGCCCATCCGCAGTGGATACAGGCCCAGCGAAGCCAGCACGTACCATGCGGAGGTCTCGCCATTGTCCTCATCGCCCGGATAGCCTTGGCCGATCTCGCTGCCCACGTACAGCCGCGACAGGATCTCGCGCACGTGCTGCTGGGTCTTCCAGGGCTGCCCGGCGTACAGATACATCCACGGGATATGGTGCGCCGGCTGGTTGCTGTGCGCGTACATGCCCATGCGCACGTCGCGCGCTTCGGTCATCTCATGGATGATGCCGCCGTAGGAGCCTGCAAACGCTGCATCGGCGGTCTCCGGCGTGGCAAAGAAGGCATCGAGCTTGGCGGCCAGCCTGTCGCGGCCACCGTACAGCGCGGCCAGGCCCTCGCCATCGTGCGCGGCGGTGAAGGCGAACGTCCAGCCGTTGGATTCGGTGTAGTCGTGGCCCCACACGCGCGGATCGTAGTCCTTGGCGTCCACGCGCCAGCTGCCGTCGGCCTTGCGGCCCTGGAAGAAGCCGGCGGCAGGGTCGAACAGGGTCGCGTAGCCGGCAGCGCGGTAGCGGAAGTAGTCGGCTTCGGTGCTGTAGCGCTCGCGCTGCGCGGCGGTGGTCGCGCGCTTGGCCAGTGCCTCGGCCATGTTGGCGATGCCGAAGTCGTTCAGCGCGCCTTCCATCGTCCATGACATGCCTTCATGCACGTCGGCACTGGCATAGCCGCGGAACGTCGAGCGGTCCATGCCCTTGCGCCCTACATGGCGATCGGGCGGTACCACGGTGGCGTTCTTCAGCGCCGCGGCATAGGCCTCGGCGGGATCGAAACCGCCGACGCCCTTCAGCCATGCGTCGGCGAAGGCCACGTCGGAACTGGTGCCGACCATCAGGTCCGCGTAGCCCGGCGATGACCAGCGGGCGATCCAGCCGCCCGCGCGGTACTGCTCGATGAAACCCTGCACGAGCTGGCCGGCGTCCTCCGGCGTGAACAGTGCGTACGCCGGCCACGTCGTGCGGAACGTATCCCAGAAGCCATTGTTGACGAACACCCGGCCATCGCGCACGCCACTGAAGGTGCGACTGTCACTGCCATCGGTGTTGTTCTCGCTGGCGCTGGCCTGATTGGCGTAACGCCACTCGGGGGCGGCAGCGCTGCCGACGTTTTCGTGGCCGGAGTTGGGATACAGGTACAACCGGTAGAGGCTGGAGTACAGCGTGGTCTTCTGGTCGTCCGTGGCATCGCCGATATCGAAGCGGGCCAGGCGCGCATCCCAGGCATCCTGGGCGCGGCCGGCCACGCTTTCCAGCGTATCCGTGGCGGAAATCTCCAGAGCAAGGTTGTGCCGCGCCTGTTCGAGCGAGATCAGCGAGGTGGCAATGCGCATGGTGACGCGGCGATCGCTGCCGGCATCGAACTTGATGTAGCCGGTCGGGCGGCCGCTGTCGATGCGTCCGCTGCTGCGCCAGGGCCGGTCGAAGCGGGCCACCACGAACATGCGGCCGGCACCGTTGGACAGGCCGCTGCGCGTGTCGGTGTAGCCGGACAGTGTCTGCGTGGCCGCATCCAGGGTCAGCCCGCCGCGCGCATCCACATTGTCGAACAGCAGGTTGGCATCACCTTCCGCAGGGAAATCGAAGCGGAAGACCGCGGCGTGGTCCGTCGGCGCGATGGAGGCGGCGATGCCGTTGTCGAAGCGCACGTCGTAGCGGTAGGGGCGCGCGTTCTCGTGCGTGCGGTCGAAGGACAGCGCCCGCTTGCTGCGGTCGGCCTCGGGCACACCGCGGCTGGCCGACGGCATCACCTGGAAGGTCTGGCGGTCGCCCATCCAGGGACTGGGCTGGTGACTCAGCGCGAGCGCCTGCAGCTGCGGGCGGTTGTTCGCATCGTTCTGCTCGTTCCAGCGGTACAGCCAGTTCAGTGCACCGGCATCGGTCACCGGGGTCCAGAAGTTGAAGCCGTGCGGCACCGCCGTGGCCGGGAAATTGTTGCCGCGCGAGAACGTGCCGTTGGCCTGCGTACCGCGGGTGGTCAGCACCCAGTCCGAGACCCGCTGCGGCACCTGCCGCGGCTGCGCATCCAGGCGCACGTCATCGATCCAGCCGGACACCGGCGCACCGTCGGCGCTGGCCACTTCCAGCTCGATGGCGACCACCCGGCGGCCGCGCAGCGCAGGCACATCGCCCAGGCGTACGGCCTTGCGCGCCCACTGCTGCGGATACAGCGTTTTCGAATCGCCCTGCGCACGCGCGCCCACGGCGATGCCGTGCTGATCACGCGCGGAGCTGGCCGATACGCGGCTGCCATCGTCCAGGCGCAGGTCCAGCGAGACGTAGGTGGAGGCCACCGTGTCCTTGTCGACGATCTCCGGCAGCACCAGCCAGGACAGGGTGGTGTCGGCGTCGATGGTCAGGTCCGTGCTGAACAGGTCGCGCCGCGCCGCGCCACCGTCGGCCTGATAGTGCAGCGCGCGCAGGCCGCTGTAGCCCGCGTTGCGCTTGGCCGCATACGGCGCCGCCGGACCGGTGCCGATCTGCACCTGCAGCGCGCCGCCGGCCTTGGCCGGTGCGGGCTCACCTGCCTCGAACGAGGTCTGCAGGCCCTGTGCCACTGCGGGCAGGGCGGGCGTGGCGCAGGCCAGGGCCAGGGCGAGCGGAAGCAGGGCGCGGCGCGGATCGGACAGGGTCATGCAGGGTCTCCCGGAAGGGCAGGCGGCAGGCAGGACCCGCATCGGCACGTACCACGGCCAGCATCGCGCCCGCCGCCCAGGGGCGGTGGAAAGGAGCGATGCCGGTCCGGTGGGGGCGGGCCATGCGATCGGGTCGTCGGAGTGGTCCCGATCCTGCCTCAGTGCGTTGCCCCCTGACAAGTGCAATTAGTTCGATCCAAATCCGGGAAAAACGTTTCATTTCAAATTATTGACAGAGGGGATTGGATCGATTTAAAAGTGGCCGGGGTCCAGGCCCGGGGAAGGCGGCGTCCTTCCCGTCCCGATCCCAACCCTTCCATCTGTCCCGGAACACCCTGCATGCCCTGATCCGGGCGGGCGGCCTGCGCTTGCTGCTGCCCGTCACCACCGTCCATCCACGACCCTCCCGTCCGCCCCCCACCGGCAGGACCGTCATCCGTCTCTGGAGAGCGCTTGATGAAACCCAGGTTGCTGTCGTTGTTGATGTCTTCGCTGCTGCTGTCGCCGCTGGCCGTGCAGGCCCAGTCCTCCAACGCAGGGGAGGGCGCCGATCCGCCGCGTACGCGCGACCTGGATGCGGTCACGGTGACCGGGTCGCTCATTCCGCGCGCGCAGGTGGAGGGCCCCTCACCGGTGACGACCATCACCGCCGAGCAGATCCAGGCGCAGGGTTTCACCACGGTGTTCGATGCGCTGCGCTCGCTGCCGGTCTCCAATGGGTCGGTGCAGGATTCCCAGGGAACCGGCTTCTACACTCCGGGCGCCAAGACCATCAGCCTGTTCGGTCTGGACCCCAGCTACACCCTTACCCTCATCAACGGGCGGCCGATCAACAGCTATCCGCTGGCCTACAACGGCAACACCAGCATCGCCGACATTGCCAACATCCCGCTGGGCATGGTCGAACGCATCGATGTGCTCACCGGTGGCCAGTCCTCGGTGTATGGCTCGTCGGCCGTGGCCGGCGTAGTCAACATCGTGCTGAAAGACCGCGTGGAAGGCACCCATCTGCGCTACCGCGTCGGTGGTTACAGCCAGGGCGGCGGTTCCAGCCAGCGCTTCAGCGCCAGCAGTGGGCAGACCTTCGGCAACCTCGATATCAGCTACGGGCTGGAATACATCAACCAGAAGGCGATCTACGCCTTCGACCGCAGCCGCATCGACAGCGTCAACGACAACCCGACCGGGCCGCAGGATCCATCGCGCAGCTTCCTGCGCATGCGCCAGGGGCCCAACGCCTACATCGACCCGGGCGCGGCCACCTGCGCGCCGCTGTCGAATCTGTTCGGTGGCAGCACCGTGTACGCGCACCGCGACATTTCCGGCGGCGGCTACTACTGCGGCACCCCCGACAACGTCGGCACCGCGTCGCTGTACAACGCCAGCCAGGACGTCAACGCGACCACCTTCCTGCGCTATCACCTCAGCCCGGATACCGAGTTGTACTCGGACATCCTGTTCGGCTTCAGCCGGCCGACCTACAGCGGTGGCAGCCCGTTCTGGAACAAGACCTTCTACAACCGCACCAGCGGCCAGTACGAGCAGTGGCAGCGCATCTACGCGCCCGAGGAAGTCGGCCTGGATGCCAAGGACCAGCGCGTCTACACGCGATCGCTGAACGTCACCGCCGGCGTGCGTGGCGTGCTGGGCAGCTTCGACTACGACGTCTACGTCAACCGTTCCAGCACCGATGTCACCCGCAAATCCACCGACTTCCTCGCCCGGAACGGCGTGGACGATTACTACCTGGGGCCGATGCTGGGCATGCAGGATGGCTACGAGGTCTACGCCCCGGACCTGTCGCGCCTGTACCAGCCGATCACCCGTGACCAGTACGACAGCTTCAGCGGCCTCAACCGTGCTGCATCCAGCGCGTCGCGCACGGCAGTGACGGCACTGCTGACCCATCGTTCGCTGTTCACCCTGCCGGCCGGCGACGTCGGTTTCGCGCTGATCGCCCAGGGCCAGCGCGAGAAATTCTTCAACCAGTCGGCCGATCCCGATGCCGGTGTGCTGTTCCGCGGGCAGACCGCCGGCACCTCGGCGCAGGGCCAGCGGGATCTGTACGCGCTGGGTGCGGAACTGCAGGTGCCGATCATCGATACCTTCAGCGCCAACCTGTCCGGCCGCTACGACAAGTACGCCCTGCAGGGCGG
Organism: Stenotrophomonas maltophilia; assembly: GCF_025642255.1. Classification (NCBI taxonomy): domain Bacteria; kingdom Pseudomonadati; phylum Pseudomonadota; class Gammaproteobacteria; order Lysobacterales; family Lysobacteraceae; genus Stenotrophomonas; species Stenotrophomonas maltophilia. The sequence goes on along the minus strand of NZ_CP106759.1, from coordinate 3,409,425 downwards.
TGGCGGCAACGGCAAGGCGACCTGGAAGCTTGGCCTGGAGTACCGGCCGATCGAATCGCTGCTGCTGCGTGGCAGCTACGCCACTGCGTTCCGTTCGCCGGACATGTTCTACCTGTTTTCCCGCGAGAGCAGCGGCTATACCACCAACACCGACCTCTACCAGTGCCGGCAGGCCGGATACACCTCCGACAACTTCGATGACTGCGAGCAGTCCGGGTTGGCGGTGCTGTCTTCCAGTACCGGCAACCGCGATCTGAAGGACATCACTGCACGCACGTTCACCTATGGTGCGGTGTGGTCGACACTGGACAACGCGCTGACGTTGTCGGTGGACTACAACTCGGTGGTGATCGAGAACGAAGTACGCATCCTCGGTACCGACAGCATCCTCGACACCGAGGCCAACTGCCGGCTGGGCGTATCGGAGAACGGGCAGACCCGCTTCGATATCACCTCGCCCACCTGCCAGCAGGTCCTGGGCCAGGTGCAGCGCAAGCCGGCCACCGATCCGCTCAACCCCAACGGTGTGGACAAGGTGTTCTCCTACCCGATCAACATCGCCAGCCAACGCCAGACCGGTGTGCAGGCAGCGCTGGACTATCGCTGGGGTACGTCGTCGGTGGGAGATTTCACGGTCAATGCGGGCTACTACCGCCCGCTCAAGCACACCACCCAGGACAAGGAAGGCGATCCGGTCTACGACCAGTTGTGCTGCGGCAATTCCAATGAACTGCAGTACCGGGCCACGCTGGGCGTGAACTGGAAGCGCGGGCCGTTCAGCGCCAGTGCGTTCGGCGTGCGCAACGCGCCCACCTGGGACAGCCGTGGCGAGCAGCGCAACATCGGCCCGTGGACCACCTGGAACGCCACGGTCGGCTACCGCATCAATGACCTGGCCAGCCTGCTGCTGACGGTCAACAACCTGACCGACGAGATGCCGCCGATCGACCGCAGCAACGGCAACTGGCCGTACTACGACCAGGGCATCTACAACGCCTATGGCCGCTCGGCCTTCCTGGAGCTGTCGCTGGACTTCCAGTAGGCCGGGCGCTGGCAGGTCCCGGCTGTCAGGGGGCGGGGGCCAGGAAAGGACAGGGGCGGCCGGGTCGCCGCCCCAGGTGCTAGAATCGCAGGCCTCGCAATCCGTTCATCGACATCCGCCATGAGCCATACCGCCACCGCGCCCGCCAACGCCGAGAAGCGCTACACCGTGCACCGCAGCGACCTGCCGCTGAGCTGCCCGACCCCGGAGATGGCGCTGTGGAACTCGCATCCGCGGGTCTACCTGGCGATCGAAGACGAACCCAACGGTGAAGCGCAGTGCCCGTACTGCGGTTCCGTGTTCGTACTGGCTGACTGAACGGCCTTCACCGATGCGTCGACTGACCGTGGTGCAGTTGCTGCCGGCGCTGCACTCCGGCGGCGTCGAGCGCTCGACCCTGGAAATCGCGTCGGCACTGGTGGCAGCCGGCCATCGCGCGCTGGTGGTGTCTGCCGGTGGCCGCCTCGTTGAACCGCTGCTGGCCAGCGGTGCCGAGCATCTCACCCTCGATATCGGCCGCAAGTCGCTGCTGACCCCGCGTCATCTGCCGACCCTGCGTCGCCTGTTCGCCGAGGTCGGCGCCGATATCGTGCACGCCCGCTCGCGCCTGCCCGCGTGGCTGGGGCTGTATGCGATCCGGGCGATGCCGCAGGCGCAGCGGCCGCACTGGGTAACCACCGTGCACGGGCTGAACTCGCCCAGCCGCTACAGCGCGGTGATGACCAGCGGCGAGCGCGTGATCTGTGTCTCCAACAGCGTGCGCGAATACGTGCAGCGCCACTATCCGACCGTGCCGGAGGACCACCTGCGGGTGATCCCGCGTGGTGTTGATGTCAGTCAGTTCCCGCGGGTGGCGCGCGGTGATCGCCGGCCGCGCCTGTCGCTGGTGGCGGACTACCCGTGGCTGGCCGGGGTGGACGGGCCGCTGCTGCTGCTGCCGGGCCGTGGCACGCGCCTGAAGGGGCACGCGCACGCGCTGCAGCTGCTGGCCGACGTCCGCGCTGCCGGCGTGCCGGCGCAGCTGTGGATGCTGGGCACCGACGAGCCGGGGCGCGAAGCCTATGTGGCCGACCTGCGCCGCCAGGCCGCCACGCTCGGCATCGCAGACGCGGTCCACATCAGCACGCCGACCGCCCGCATTGCCCAGGCCTATGCCGCCAGCGATCTGGTGCTGCAGCTGTCCGACAAGCCCGAAGCCTTCGGCCGTACCGTGGTGGAAGCACTGTCGGTGGGCCGACCGGTGCTCGGCTGGAACCACGGTGGGGTGGGCGAACTGCTGCAGCAGCTCCAGCCCACCGGTGCGGTGCCGCTGGGAGATGCGCAGGCACTGGGTGAACGTGCGCTGGCCCTTCTGGCGCAGCCGCCATCGTTGCCTGGCCGTATCCCGTTTACCCTGCAGGCCATGCAGCGCGATACCCTCCGTCTCTATGCCGACCTCGCAGGCTGACACCGCAGCCGTCCTGCGCGATGAACGCGCCGGGCGCTGGGCGCCCTGGTGGGTGCTTGCCTACGTGGCGTTGTGGCCGCTGCCAGGCATCGCCGAGACCGTCCTGGGCCTGGGCGCGATCTATGCCGCAGTGCGCATGGTCATCCGCCGCCTGCAGCGCCGGCCGCATCTGCTGAGCCCGGCGGCCTGGGCGCTGACCTCGATCCTGTTCCTCGGCTACTGGTTGCCGCAGGCATTTTCCGCATTCGATGCGATCGACCCGTCGGCCTCGTGGACCAAGGCGGCAGCAGGCCTGCGCTACCTGCCCTTCATGTGGCTGGTAGCGATCGCAGTGGCCACGCCGGAGCGGCGCAGACTCACCCTGGGTGGACTGGCGGTGATCACCGGCGCCTGGACGCTGGATGCGCTGGCACAGGCGGTGGCCGGCACCAGCCCATGGTTCTGGTCGCTGGAGCAGCTCAAACTGGCAATCAGCGGGCGTGCGCTGTGCCCGGCCGATGAAGCGGCGTTGGCCGACCGGCTCAGTGGCGTGCTGGGCCCGTGCAACCTGAAATTCGGCCAGGTGCTGGCCAGCCTGTCGCCGTTCCTGCTGCTGCCGCTGGCGCGCCGCTTCGGTGCTGCCGGCTGGCTGCTGGCCGCTGCGGCCCTCGGCAGTGTGTTGCTGCTGGCCGGCTCACGCGCCTCGTGGATCACCTTCGCGCTCGTGCTGGCCTACAGCGGCATGCGCCAGTTCGGCTGGAAGCGGCTGGCGCTGTTGGCGATGGTCGGGGTCCTGGGGGCCGGGGTCCTGGTTGCCAGCGTGCCGCAGCTGCGCGAGCGCGTGCTGCGCACGACGATGGCCTGGGAGGGGGACGAGACGGGCGTCGACCAGGCGTTGTCCGGGCGTGCGCGGATCTGGAGCGCAGCGGCCTGCATGATCGAAGCACATCCGATCAACGGTGTCGGCGCGCGTGGCTTCCGCGACGCGTATCCCGCCTGCGTCGCAGGGGAGGGAACCGCGGTGTGGGGCGCGGAACCGGCCCTGCACGCGCACCAGATCGTGCTGGAGATCGTGGCCGAGACCGGCGTGCTGGGCCTGCTGTTGTGGCTGGCCGCCGTGGCACAGGCCTGGCGGGCGTGGCGCTTCGCACCGACCGCGGCCCGCGAGCGGGCGCGGCCGGCGATGTTGGCGCTGGCAGTCACCGTGTTCCCGCTCAACACCCACCTGGCGTTCTACTCTGCGTTCTGGGGTGGGCTGACCGTGCTGCTGGCGGCGCTGTTCGCCGGCAGCCTGCTGGCGCGTGACGCGGATGACTCACCACGCGCGATGGAAACGGGCAGGTAATCCGGGCGGATCGAGGCGTGCCTGGGTCTACTTGTAGAAGTCGCTGCGCCCGCCGGGCTGGCGCTTGAAGCGGCGATGGATCCACAGGTACTGGTCAGGGGCTTCGCGCACCATCTCTTCGATCGCCTGGTTGACGCGCGCGGTATCGGCTTCCACATCCTCGCTCGGGAAGTTCTCCAGCGGCGCGCCGATCTTCAGGAAGTACTTCCCGCCTTCGCGGCGGTGGAAGTACGGAATGACCGCGCAACCGGTCATCCGCGCCAGCTGGTGGGTGGCGGTGATGGTGGCGGCGGTGTGGCCGAAGAACGGAACGAACACGGTGTCCTTGCCACGCATGTCCTGGTCGGGGGCATACCAGAGGAAGCCGCCCTTCTTCAGGTGGCGCACGGTGGCGCGGATGTCCTCGTTGGCGAACATCGCCTTGGCATAGCGCAGGCGGCCGAACTTCACCGCCCACTCGTACACCGGATTCTTGTGTTTACGGTACATGCCGGACAGGTCGACGTAGTCGCACAGCAGGCGGCCGCACATCTCCAGGGTCATGAAGTGCCCGGACACCAGCAGCACGCCGCGACCCTCGGCCTGCATCTGCCGCAGGTGCTCCAGCCCTTCGATCTGCACCTGCGGGCGGATGCTGTCGATGCTGCCCCACCAGGCACGGATGCACTCGAACACGCCCACGCCCAGGGCATCGAAGCTGTCGCGAACCAACCGCTTGCGCCAGGCATCGTCCTTTTCCGGGAAACACAGTGCGAGATTGACCTCGGCTGCACGGCGACGGCTTCCGGCCAGGCGCCAGGCGATCGACCCCACCCCGCGACCGAGGGCGCGCTGCAGCATCCACGGCAGGCGGGCGATGGCGAAAGCGCCGTACATGGCGGCGAACATCGGCCAGTTGCGGGGATCGCGCAGTGACGGGCGGACGGCAGTGGAGGCATCGGACATGGCGCCATTCTAGCAATCCGGCTGCGTGTCTTTCCCGGGGGTGTCCCGTATCCTTGCCGCATGCGCAAAGACCCTGTCGAATGGATCCTGCGCGGCCTGTATTCGGTCGTGCTCTACATCCTGCTGCCGATCACCGTGTACCACCTGGTCTGGCGCGGCTTCCGGGTCCGTGAGTATTTCCGCCGCTGGGACGAGCGCTACGCCTCCTATCCCCAGCCCAGCGGCCAGCCACGGGTCTGGCTGCATGCGGTCTCGGTGGGCGAGGTCAACGCCGCCGCGCCGCTGGTCAACGCCCTGCGCCAGCAGCGCCCGGACATCCGCTGGGTCATCACCACCATCACCCCCACCGGCTCCGAGCGCGTGCGCGCGCTGTGGGGCGATGCGCTGGACCACGTCTACCTGCCGTATGACGTGCCCGGCAGCGTCAACCGTTTCCTCGGCCACTTCCAGCCCAGCCTGGCGCTGATCCTGGAAACCGAACTGTGGCCGAACATGCTGTTCGGCTGCCGTGACCGCGACATTCCGGTCTACATCCTCAATGCCCGCCTGTCGGCCCGCTCGCTGCGTGGCTACCGGCTGCTGGCCGCACTGATCCGCCGCGCGCTGCGCACGGTGACGTGCGTGGCGGCCCAGTCGCAGGACGACGCAGAGCGCTTCGTGCAGCTGGGGGCGGCGCCTGACCAGGTGCAGGCACTGGGCAACCTCAAGTTCGACATCGCCACGCCGGACGTGCAGGCCTTCATCGAACAGTTCCACGCACGGGTGCCTGACACGCGACCGGTCTGGATCGCGGCCAGTACCCATGATGGCGAAGAGCAGGCGGTGATCGATCTGCACCGGCGCCTGCGCCAGCACCATCCGGACCTGCTGCTGCTGTGGGCACCCCGGCATCCCGAGCGCTTCCCGAAGGTGGAGGCGCTGGCGCGCGAGCAGGGCTGGAACGTGGCGACCCGCCGTGCGCAGCAGTGGCCGTCCGCCGATACCGATGCCTTCATCATCGACACCCTGGGCGAACTGATGCCGTTCTATGGCTGTGCGCAGGTTGCCTTCGTCGGCGGCAGCCTGCAGCCGATCGGTGGCCACAACCTGCTGGAGCCGGCGGCGATGGGCACTGCCGCGGTGACCGGTCCGCACCTGCACAATTTCTCGGAGATCTCGCGGCGCATGCGCGAGGCCGGTGCGCTGTTGATCGGCGAAGACGTGCAGGCGGTCGGCGGTCTGCTGCAGCACCTGCTGGAGGATCCGCAGGCCCGCGAGGACATGGCGCACGCTGGATGCACGCTGGTCAGCAATGGGCGCGGCGCGCTGCAGCGGACGCTGGCGCTGGTGGCCCCGCACCTGCCACCGCCCCGCGGCTGAGCCGCACGCGGCGCGCTCGCCGCCGTACTGTCGCGATCAACTGGATTAAGCCTGCTTGACGGCCATCGTTCTGTCGCCGCAGGACCGATTGCCGACGCCGCAACGTGCCTCGGATCACACCTCGCGGCATGCAGATGCAAATTGACTATCGATTGCCAACACAGGCTGCCAGCCTGATGTCGACCGTGCTTGGACGGCATCAAGGGAGCTTGAGATGAGCGGCAGCGATGGCCATCGGCTTGGAATGGATCATCTGGGCGTGATCCTGATGACGTTGCTGCTCGGTGGCAGTGTCATCGCACGGGTCGGTCAGTACACGGCGGCGCAGGCGGGGCCGGCCGTCGTTCTCAGTCTGCTGCTCGCAGCCCTCGGTGCGGCGCTGGTGCTGGCATGCCTGTACAGGGTGGTGACGCAGGCGGATATGGCCGATGGCCTGCATGGCCTGCATGGCCTGCTGGTGGCCGGCTGGGGGCGGTCGATTGCCCGCGTACTGTGCCTGGCGTTGTTGCTGGAGTGCACGGCGACGCTGGCGGGTGCGGCGCAGTCCGGGGCTGGCCATCTGCATGCGGCACTGGCGGCGGCGGGCGCATCCAGCGCCGGTACGCTGCCGGTGCAGGTGACGGCCGCTGCAGGCCTGCTGCTGTTGGGAGCCACCGCGCTGATGCGACCGGCGCGGACGGTGCTGCTGGTGTGCGCGCTGTTGACCGTGAAGATCGGCATCGGCGTGCTGCTGCTGGCGCTGGCGGCCCGGTATGTGCACTACGCGCACTGGATCCCATGGGTCCCCCCCGCCACTGCACCGTATCGCTTCGGCCTGGGAGGCGTGCTCGCTGCGGCTGTGCCGCTGCTGGGCATCTTTGCCAGCGCCGGCCTGGCACTGGGCGTTCCCGGGTTGCCTGTTGGCGGGCTGGCGCGACGCCCACTGACGATGCTCATGGTGCTCGTCGCGGCGACGCTGATGCTGATCGCACTGGCCGCACTGCAGGCGGGCCTGGTCGACTATCCAGCGCTGGCCAGCAGCCGGCCCTTGACGGTTGCGCTGCGAAGCCATCCCCAGTTGTCCTGGATGTTGCCGTGGCTGCCGCTGGCAGGCTATGCAGGGTTGGCGGCGCTGCAGCTGGTGCTGCTGATGCTGGCGACGCGGCTGGCGCTGCCGCTGTGGCCGCTTGGAAACGAGGGCGACCCACCGGCGGCGTGCGTGGCGACCGTGGCGATCATCCTGTTGGCGACCCTGCTGGCGCTGTGGCTGCCGGCCGGCGTCTTGCCGACGATGCCGGGGCCGGTGGGACTGCTGGTGGTGGCCGCCGTGTGCCTGGGAGGACTTCAGCGGCGCAGCGAGGTGACGCGCTCGCCTGCCGACGCCGTGCTGGGCATGGCGGCAGCAGCGTTGTGCCTGCTGCCGCTCCTGCGCTAGATCTCATCGCCGCGGCACAAACAGAAAAGCCACCCGGTCGGGTGGCTTTCCGTCAACGCGGGTGACGACTTACTGCGTGGTCGTGGCGGGATTGCCCGCGTCCTGGGTCAGCAGGCGATTGATGTCCTGCAGTTCGGCCACGTCCAACGCGCCCAGCGACTGGCTCAGCAGCAGGCGGTTCTGCAGGAAGGTGTAGCGGGCCTGCGCGTAGTCCAGCTGTGCCGAGAACAGGATGCGCTGGTTCTGGATCACGTCCAGCACCGTGCGGGTACCCACTTCCAGGCCGACCTGCGAGGCGTCGTACGCGCTCTGTGCCGAGACGACGGCCAGGCGGCGTGCTTCCACCTCGCTGATGCCCTGCACCAGGGTCTGGTAGGCATTGCGGGTGTTGCGATCCAGCGCGCGCTTCTGCTGTTCGTAGCCATCCTGGGCGATGTCACGCTGGGCCAGCGCCTGGCGCACGCCGGACTGGGTGGCGCCGCCGGCGAAGATCGGCACGCTGAGGGTCAGGCCGATGCTGTTGGTGCGCGCATCCGGGGACAGCGAACCCGAACCGGTGCTGTCGCCCCAGGTCGCGGTCTTGCCCCAGCTGCCGCCCAGCGACAGCGTCGGGTAGTGGGCGCCACGGGCGGCCTGCACGCCGGCCTCGGCCGCGCTGACCTTCAGCTCCTGCGCCTTCAGCGAGGGGTTCTGGCTGGTCGCCTGCTGCACCAGTTCATCGATGTTGCCGCGGTTGGCCGGCACTTCGGGACGGAAGTCGGCCGGCAGCCCCTTGAGGTTCAGCACCGGCTGGCCGGTGAGTTCGGTCAGCGCCTGGTAGTTATCGGCCAGGGTGTTCTGCGCGACGATGGTGTTGGCGCGCGCCTGGTCATACTGCGCGCGCGCTTCGTGCACGTCGGTGATCGGCGCCAGGCCCACTTCCAGGCGCTTGTCGGCGAAGTCGAACTGCTTCTTCGCGGCCGCTTCGTTGGTCTGTGCGGCATTCAGCGATTCGATCGCCACCAGCACGTTGAAGTAGGCCGCCGAGGTGCGGACGATCAGGCTGTCGTTGGCCGAATCCAGGGTGAAGTCAGCCGCCTTGCTCAGTTCGCGCTGCGAGCGCAGGTTGTTGATCTGCGTCCAGTTGAACAGGGTCTGCGAACCGTCGATCGTGTAGTTGCGGCGCTTGCTGCTGACCGTGCCGGTATTGGCATCGGCGTTGGCTTCGCTGCGTGTGCGGTTCAGCGTGGCCTGGCCGTTGATCTGCGGAAGCAGGGCAGCGCGCGCCTGCACGGCGCCTTCCTTGTCGTACAGCCGGGTGGATTCGGCGGCCGACAGCTGCGGATCGCCGTTGCGCGCCATCTCGTAGACCTGCAACAGGTCAGCGGCATGGGCAGACAACGGCAGCAGGGCAGTGGCCAGCGCAACAGCGAGGGATCGGCGGATCATTGCGGCTTCCTTGGACTCAGAGGTGGAACTGGGGTGCCGGGGCGGCACCGCGCAGGTAATCGATATCGGTCTCGAACAGGGATTCGGTGCTGCCATCGGCCTTGATCAGAAGCGCTTCCATCGCCGGCGAACGGCCCTGGATCACGAACAGGCGACCACCCGGACGCAGCCACGAGGCGAACTGTGACGGCACCACGTTGACAGCACCAGTGACACAGATCACGTCAAAGCGACGTTCGGTCTGCCATGCCAGCGCGTCAGCCACTTCCACACGGACGTTGGTACCCAGGCCGGAGGCATCCAGTCGCGCACGCGCGGCGGTCGCCAGTTCCGGATCGATCTCCAGGCTCAGCACGTCGCGCGCCAGCGCGCCGATGCAGGCGGCCAGGAAGCCGCTGCCCGTGCCGATCTCCAGCACTTCGTCACCCGGTTGCAGGTCCAGCGCCTGCAGGGTACGGCCCTCGATGACGGGCTTCATCATCTTCTGGCCATTGCCGATCGGCAGTTCAACATCGGCGTAGGCCAGTGCCCGGTGCGCGTCGGCGACAAAGGCCTCGCGCGGCAGGCGGGCCAGTACGTCGAGCACCTTGATGTCCAGCACGTCCCAGGGACGGATCTGCTGTTCCACCATCAGTTCGCGGGCGTGGGCGTAATCAATCGTCATGAGGTTCAAATCCAGCGCAGTGGGCCGGCCATTTTACCGGTGCCGGAGGCCGGCGGCGCGCCCAGAGCATCCGCTGCCGGGGGGCCGGGGTCGCAGTGCCGGAAGTCATCGCGACCACCGGTTCGTTCAGCTTTGCCGTTTCAGCCGGTTCCGGCTCCTCCGGGCGCATAGGCGCGCAGGAAGAAGTCGACGCTGGCCGCCACGTGGGTGACAGGATCGATCTCCACCGATGACAGTGGCATGCCGCACATCATATGCATGTGCACTTCACCCTTGACCAGGGTCAGGAACTGCTGCCCGGCCAGGTGATGGTCGGGAATCTGCAGCTCGCCCCGCTCGCTGCGCGAGCGCAGGAAGTCGGCCAGCGCCTCGCAGGTGCGCTCGGGCCCGGCCTGCCAGAACAGCTCACGCAGGCGTTCGTCGGTCTCCGGGGCCATCATCACCCGTTGGATCGAGATCGCCGCGTCGGAGGTGATCAGCTTGAAGAAGGCCAGGCCGATCCCGATCAGCTGGTCGCGCAGTGGCCCTTCGGCGTCGGCCACGAACAGCGCATCCGGCAGCATCTCGATGCATTTGGACTGCACGGCCTCGGAGAACAGGGTCTCCTTGTCGCCGAAATGGCTGTACACCGTCAGCTTCGACACGCCCGCCTGGGCAGCGATGCTGTCCATGCTCACACCGGTATAGCCCTGTTCGATGAACAGGGTCTTGGCCGCCTCGAGGATCGCCGCGCGCTTGCCAAGATCCTTGGGACGCCCGGGTCCGGCGGCCTTGGCAGCAGGCTTGGCCGACGGCTTGCGGGAAGTGGAAGAACTCATTGCGGCAATACTAGACCAAGCGGTTCGATATTTATACTATACCGGCCAGTTTACTAAATTGGGCCGGACGTTGCGGCTCCCCTGCTGGACTCAGTGTTGTCAGGACGTTGACCGATGAAGATCGTGCGCTGGATGGGCGGTATCGTGTGGGTGGCTGCGCTGGCAGCCTGTTCGGGACAGGAGCAGGCGCCACCGGCGGCCGTGCCGGTGCTGGTGGTGCATCCCGGCGAGCAGGTCGGGCAGGCGCCGGCGGCGTTTCCCGGTACGGTCCGGGCACGCCAGGAGAGCCCGCTGTCGTTCCGCGTCGGCGGCAACCTGGTCAAGCGCCATGTGGACGCCGGCCAACGGGTGAAGAAGGGGGAGGTGCTGGCCGAGCTGGATGTCGCCGACTTCGCCCTGCAGGCGCGCGCCTCGCAGGCGCAGCTGGCCGCGGCCGAAGCCGATCTGGTACGCGCCCGCGACGATCTCAAGCGCTACCAGGTGCTGGCCGACCAGCAGCTGGTCAGCCGCTCGCAGCTGGATCAGCAGTCTGCCGCGTTCAAGGCCGCGCAGGGCCAGGCCAACGCGGCCCGGGCCAACCTGGACGTGCTGCGCAACCAGGCCGGCTACGCCCAGCTGCGTGCGCCGGCCGATGGTGTGATCGCCAGCCGTGAGGCGGAAGCCGGGCAGGTGGTGGCCGCGGGCCAGACCATCTTCAACCTGGCCGCAGACGGTGGCCGCGAAGTGCTGATCGACCTGCCGGAAGCCACCATCCGCGACTACGCGGTAGGCCAGCCGGTGGAAGTGGAGTTGTGGAACCGCCCGGGGCAGCGCCTGCCCGGCACGATCCGCGAGATCGCCGCCGCCGCCGATCCGCAGGCGCGGACCTACGCAACCCGGGTCAGCCTGCCCGCCGATGCACTGGCCGATGTCGAGCTGGGGCAGAGCGCGCGCGTGTTCAGCAGCGCCGGCCGCCACGGCACCCTGCAGCTGCCGATGGCCGCTCTCCAGCGCGGTGCAGGTGGCGCAACCAGTGTGTGGGTGGTGGACCCGGCCAGCAGCACGTTGAAATCGGTCACCGTCAGCACGGGCGCCTATGGCATCGACGCCGTGCCGGTGCTGTCCGGCGTGGACGCCGACGACTGGGTGGTGGCTGCGGGCGGCCATCTGCTGCGATCCGGCCAGCAGGTCGTCGCGGTGGACCGGCAGAATCGCCCGGTGCTGAAGCCCGCAGCGCCGGCTGCCGCACCGAAGGCGAAGGAGTAAGCCTGTGCGCCGTTTCAATCTATCCGAATGGGCGCTGGGCAACCGCGCGCTGGTGCTGTTCGCCATGCTCGCCTTCGCCCTCATCGGCGCCTGGTCGTACAAGCATCTGGGCCAGTCCGAGGATCCGCCGTTCACCTTCAAGGTGATGGTGGTACGCACGATGTGGCCGGGCGCGACCGCCGAGCAGGTCTCGCGCCAGGTGACCGAGCCGATCGAGAAGGCGCTGCTCAACACCGGGCAGTACGAGTTCATCCGCTCCTACTCGCGCCCGGGCGAGTCGCAGGTGATCTTCGCGGCCAAGGACAGCCTGCGCTCCAAGGCCATTCCGGACCTGTGGTACCAGGTGCGCAAACGCGTGGGCGACATCAAGCCGAACCTGCCGCGCGAAATCGTCGGTCCGTTCTTCAACGATGAGTTCGGCGACACCTTCGGCAACATCTACGCGCTGACCGGGCAGGGCTTCGACTACGCCGTGATGCGTGACTACGCCGATCGCATCCAGCTGGAACTGCAGCGGGTGCCGGACGTGGGCAAGATCGAGCTGCAGGGCCTGCAGGACGAGAAGGTCTGGATCGAGCTGTCCAACACCAAGCTGGCCACGCTGGGCGTGTCGTTGCAGCAGGTGCAGCAGGCGCTGGCCGACCAGAACGCGATCAGCGCCACCAGCTTCTTCGAGACCCCGACCGATCGCGTGCAGCTGCGCGTGACCGGCCAGTTCCAGAGCATCGATGACATCCGTCGCTTCCCGATCCAGGCCGGCGACCGCACCGTGCACCTGGGCGATATCGCCGAGATCAAGCGCGGCTTCGCCGATCCGGCGTCGCCGAAGATGCGCTTCATGGGTGAGGATGCGATCGGCATTGCGGTCGCGATGAAGGACGGTGGCGACATCCTGAAGCTGGGCTCCACGCTGGATGCCGAGTTCGAGCGCCTGCAGAAGACGCTGCCGGCGGGCATGCACCTGCGCAAGGTCTCCGACCAGCCGCATGCGGTGGAAGAGTCGGTGGGTGAGTTCGTGCAGGTGCTGACCGAAGCGGTGGTGATCGTGCTGCTGGTGAGCTTCTTCTCGCTGGGCCTGCGTACGGGCCTGGTGGTGGGCGTGACCATTCCGCTGGTGCTGGCGATGACCTTCTTCGTCATGCACTACTTCGATATCGGCTTGCACAAGATCTCGCTGGGCGCTCTGGTGCTGGCGCTGGGCCTGCTGGTGGACGATGCGATCATCGCGGTGGAGATGATGGCCACCAAGATGGAACAGGGCTACGACCGCCTGCGCGCGGCCAGCTTCGCCTGGGAATCCACGGCGTTCCCGATGCTCACCGGTACGCTGATCACGGCGGCAGGTTTCCTGCCGATCGCCACGGCGGCGTCAAGCACCGGTGAGTACACCCGTTCGCTGTTCCAGGTGGTGACCATCGCACTGGTGGTGTCATGGATTGCGGCGGTGCTGTTCATTCCGTACCTGGGTGACAAGATGCTGCCGGATCTGTTCAATCCGCAGCTGCCCAAGCCGGACAGCCTGGCCGGTCGCTGGCGTGCGAAGCGCCTGGCCTGGGCCGATCGCCATCCGGCGCTGCTGCGCTGGATCGCACCGAAGGAGCATGCACACGACCACGATCCGTACCAGCGGCCGTTCTACACGCGTTTCCGCCGTTTCCTGGACATGTGCCTGCGCCACCGCTGGTGGGTAATCGCAGCAACGGTGGCCCTGTTCGTGTTCTCGCTGCTGATGTTCCGCTTCGTGCCGCAGCAGTTCTTCCCGGATTCGACCCGCCCGGAACTGATGGTGGATATCGAACTGGCTGAAGGCGCGTCGCTGCAGGCCACGCAGGCGCAGGCCAGCAAGCTGGAAAAGCTGCTGAAGGGCCGTGAGGGCATCGCCAACTATGTGGCCTATGTGGGTACCGGTTCGCCGCGCTTCTACCTGCCGCTGGACCAGCAGCTGCCGGCGACCAACTTCTCGCAGTTCGTGGTGCTCACCGAAGACGCCAAGGCGCGCGAGGCCACGCGCGACTGGCTGCTGAAGGACGTGATCCCGCAGTTCCCGGATGTGCAGATGCGCGTGACGCGGCTGGAGAACGGTCCGCCGGTGGGCTACCCGGTGCAGCTGCGGATCTCCGGCGAGCACATCGAGCAGGTGCAGGCGATCGCACGCCAGGTACAGGACAAGGTGCGGGAGAACCCGCATGTGATGAACGTGAACCTGGACTGGAGCGAGCCGAGCAAGGTCGTGCGGCTGGTGCTTGACCAGGACCGTGCGCGCGCGCTGGGCGTGAGCAGTGCGCAGGTGAGCCAGCTGCTGGGCACTTCGCTGTCGGGCATGAGCGTGAGCACCTATCGCGAGGGCAATCGCCTGATCGAGATGCTGCTGCGGGGGCCGGAGAACGAGCGCGTGCAGCTGGGCATGCTGGGCAGCCTGGCCATTCCCACCGCCAGTGGCACGTCGGTGACGCTCTCGCAGGTGGCGCGCCTGGAGTACGTGTTCGAGGACGGCATCATCTGGCATCGCAACCGCCTGCCGACCGTGACCGTGCGTGCCGATATCAGCGACGGCAGCCAGGCGCTGGACGTGGTGCAGCAGATCCTGCCGACGCTGGATGGCATCCGCGCTGCACTGCCGAGCGGTTACCTGCTGGAAACCGGCGGAACGGTGGAGGATTCGGCACGTGGCCAGGACTCGATCAAGGCAGGCATGCCGTTGTTCCTGATCGTGGTCGCAACGCTGCTGATGCTGCAGCTGCGCAGCTTCTCGCGTGCCGCGATGGTGCTGGTGACGGCACCGCTGGGCATCATCGGCGCGACCTTGTTCCTGCTGCTGTTCCGTGCACCGTTCGGGTTCGTGGCGCTGCTGGGCACGATCGCGCTGGCCGGCATGATCATGCGCAACTCGGTGATCCTGATAGACCAGATCCAGCAGGACATCGATGCCGGGCATGATCGCTGGCATGCGATCATCGACGCGACGGTACGGCGTTTCCGCCCGATCGTGCTGACCGCCCTGGCGGCGGTGCTGGCGATGATTCCGCTGTCGCGCAGCGCGTTCTATGGCTCGATGGCGATCTCGATCATGGGCGGGTTGATCGTGGGTACCGTGCTGACCCTGGTGTTCCTGCCGGCGCTGTATGCGGCGTGGTTCCGGGTGAAGCCGGATGAATCCGGGGCGTAATGCCCCCGGGTTCCAGGACCACCGCCTCTGGCAGGTGCCAACCCTGGTTGGCACGGCTCTGCTCGCGGGATCTGCTTTCTGTAGAGCCGAGCCATGCTCGGCTGCTCTTTGCGCGATGATGGGATGAGTCGAGCATGGCTCGACTCTACAGAAGCATCCACGCATGGCGTGGATCTACTGCAGTTGCAGGCCGCTCCGCAGCAGTGGCACCAGCCACTCCAGGAATACGTGCACGCGCTGTGCCCGATGCTGCCGATGCGGTTGCAGCAGGGTCACCGGCAACGGTTGTGCGACGTGCCGTGGCATCACTTCCACCAACGTGCCGGACTGCAGCTCGTCCTGCACGTCATAGCGCGGAATCTGCAGCAGTCCCAGTCCGGCCACGCAGCAGGCGATCGAGGCTTCGGCGCTGTTCACCCGCACCCAACCCTGCATGGGCAGCGTGCGCAGCTGGGTTCCGTCCTGCCATTCCCACGGTTCCACCCGCGCGGTCGTCGGCGAGGCGTAGTTCACCGCCCGGTGCTGCTGCAGGTCCGTCGGTTGCTGCGGGACGCCGTACGCGCGCAGGTAGGACGGCGCGGCCACGTTGACGAAGTCCAGCGTGCCCAGCGTGCGCGAAACCAGGCTGGAATCGCCCAGCTGGCCGACCCTCAACACCGCATCGCAGCCTTCCTCGATCAGGTTCACTGCGCGGTCGGTCATGCCCAGATCCACCTCCACCTGCGGGTAACGGGCGAAGAAGTCAGGCAGCGCCGGCGCCACGATGCGCCTGCCGATGCGGCTGGGTACGTCGATCCTCAGCAGGCCGACCGGCTGCGCGTCCTCCTGGCGGAACAGCGATTCGGCATCTTCGACCTCGGCGATCAGGCGCAGGCAGCGGGCGTGGAACACATCGCCATCGTGGGTGGTGGAGACGCGTCGCGTCGAGCGTTGCAACAGGCGCGTACCCAGCCGCTGCTCCAGTTCGGCGACCGCCGCCGATACCGTGGAACGGGGCAGTCCGAGCTGGTCGGCGGCGCGGGTGAAGCTGGCGCACTCCACCACCCGGCTGAAGATGCGGAAGCGGTCGATCCGATCCATTGTTCGCTCGATCTGGAAAGTTAAGTCAATGTTGCGGGCTTTATCCGCATTTTCCGCACGATATCGTCATTGGGGCAGGGTTGCCATCCCGGACAGCCCCACTCCGAGACCGAAGCCATGACCGACCACTCCCTCAAGGGCAAGACCGTGCTGATCGCAGGCGGTGCCAAGAACCTCGGTGGCCTGCTCGCCCGCGATTTCGCCGCCCACGGCGCCGGGGCCATCGTCATCCATTACAACAGCGACGCCAGCCAGGCCGACGCCGAAGCGACCGTCGCGGCGGTCCAGGCTGCGGGCAGCAAGGCCGTGGCCCTGCAGGGCGACCTGACCTCCGCTGCCGCCATGGAGCGCCTGTTCGCCGACGCTGTCGCAGCCGTCGGCCGTCCCGATGTCGCCATCAATACCGTCGGCAAGGTCCTGAAGAAGCCGCTGCTGGAGATCAGCGAAGCGGAGTACGACGAGATGAGCGCGGTGAATGCCAAGGCGGCGTTCTTCTTCCTCAAGGAGGCCGGCCGTCACGTCAATGATGGTGGCCGCATCTGCACCCTGGTGACGTCGCTGCTGGGCGCCTACACGCCGTTCTACTCCAGCTATGCAGGTACCAAGGCGCCGGTGGAGCACTTCACCCGCGCGGCATCGAAGGAGTTCGGCGAGCGGGGCATCTCGGTGACCGCGATCGGTCCCGGGCCGATGGACACGCCGTTCTTCTATCCTGCCGAGAGTGCCGATGCGCAGGCGTATCACAAGACCGCGGCGGCGCTGTCCGCGTTCACCCGCACCGGTCTGACCGACATTGCCGATATCGTGCCGTGGATCCGTTTTCTGGTCACCGACGGCTGGTGGATGACCGGGCAGACGGTGCTGGTCAACGGTGGCTACACCACCAAATAACCGGGCCACGCCGGGCGCGGCTCCACCGCACTGCACCTGTGGCGCCGGGCCATGCCCGGCTCATGCAACAGCCATCGGGCATGGCTCGACGCTACAGGTGCCGCCCGGCGGGTCAGCCCAGCTTCGCCAGCACGGCGTCGGTCGCCGCCGCCGTGCTCACGGCCTGGCCCTTTGCAGCCAGATCAGCAGTGAACACGCCATCATCCAGCACCGCGTGCACGGCCGCCTCCACCGCCGCCGCTTCGGCATCCAGGCCCAGCGAGTGGCGCAGCAGCATGGCCGCGCTGAGGATCGTCGCGTAGGGGTTGGCGATGCCCTTGCCGGCGATGTCCGGTGCCGAACCGTGGATCGGCTCGTAGATGCCGACCGCACCCGGTTCTCCCAGTGATGCCGACGGCAGCAGGCCCAGTGAGCCGGCCAGCATCGAGGCCTCGTCGGTGAGGATGTCGCCGAACATGTTTTCGGTCACGATCACGTCGTATTCGCGTGGCTTGGCCAGCAGGTGCATCGCCATCGAATCGACCAGCTGGTGTTCCAGCGCGACGTCCGGGAACTCCTCGCGGCCGATGCGGGCGGCGACGTCGCGCCACAGGCGGGACGTCTCCAGCACGTTGGCCTTGTCCACCGAGGTCACCTTGCCTCGGCGCTGCTGTGCCAGGCGGAACGCGCTGCGCAGCACGCGCTCGATTTCGGCCACGGTGTAGCGGCAGAGGTCGCTGGCGCTGTCGGCATCGCGGGTCTTGTCGCCGAAGTAGATGCCGCCGGTCAGTTCGCGTACCACCACGAAGTCCACGCCCTTGAGCAGTTCGGCCTTGATCGGCGATGCCCCCAGGGCGGCATCATGGGTACGCACCGGCCGCAGGTTGGCGTACAGGCCCAGCGCCTTGCGGATCGCCAGCAGGCCCTGCTCGGGGCGCACCTTGGCGTTCGGGTCGGACCACTTCGGTCCACCCACTGCACCCAGCAGCACGGCATTCGCGGCCTGGCATGCGGCGAGGGTGGCGGCGGGCAGGGGCTCGCCATGGCGATCGATGGCGATGCCACCGATATCGTGCTCGCTGAACGTGAAGGTGTGGTTGAAGCGTTCGGCGATGGCTTTCAGGACCGCAACCGCAGCGGCGGCCACTTCCGGGCCGATGCCATCACCGGGGAGTACAACGATCTCAGCGTGCATGCTCACTCTCGTAACGTTCGATGTCAGGGACGCGGCCCAGCAGATAACCCAGTTGATCGACGCCTTCCAGCAGACAGGTCTGCGAGAAGCCATCCAGCGGGAAGGAGTAGACCCGGCCATCCGGCGTACGCAGCTCGCGTGCCGCCACGTCGATGGTCAGTTCGTCGTCGGGGCGCTGCATCAGCGCCTGAACGTCGGCTTCGTCCAGGACGATCGGCAGCAGGCCGTTCTTCAGTGAGTTGCCACGGAAGATGTCGGCGATCTCGCTGCTGACGATGGCGCGCAGGCCCAGGTCGGTCAGCGCCCACGGCGCGTGCTCGCGCGAGGAACCACAGCCGAAGTTGCGGCCCGCCAGCAGGATGCTGCGGCCGGCGTTGTGCGGCTGGTTGAAGGCGAAATCGGCCACCGGCGAACCGTCGGACTGCCAGCGCCAGTCATTGAACGCGTTGCGGCCCAGTCCGGCACGCTCGGTGGTGGACAGGAACCGGGCCGGAATGATCTGGTCGGTGTCGATGTTGGTCTGGTGCAGCACGACGCTGGACGAGGTCAAGGTGCGGAAACCGGCCATTACGCCACCTCCTGCGCGAACAGTTCGCGGGTATCGGCCACGTGGCCCTTCACCGCCGCCCAGGCGGCGCTCATCGGCGAGGCCAGCAGTGTGCGCGAGCCCGGCCCCTGGCGGCCCTCGAAATTGCGGTTGCTGGTACTCACTGCCAGTTGGCCGGGGGCGACCAGATCACCATTCATGGCGATGCACATCGAGCAGCCCGGCTCGCGCCATTCGGCACCGGCTGCACGCACGATCTCATCGATGCCCTCCGCTTCGGCCTGGCGCTTGACGATCTCCGAGCCCGGTACCACCAGCATGCGCACGCGCTCGGCGACGCGGCGGCCGCGCAGCACCTGTGCCACTTCGCGCATGTCGCTGAGGCGGCCGTTGGTGCATGAACCGACGAACACGACATCGACCGGCGTGCCGGCCAGTGCCTGGCCGGCCTGGAAATGCATGTAGTCCAGGCCCTTCTGCGCGGCGGCGTCGTTGGCCGCAGGAATCGGCACATCGACCGCGATGGCGGTGCCGGGATGCGTGCCCCAGGTCAAGGTCGGACGGATGTCGGCTGCATCGATGTGGACTTCGCTGTCGAAGCGGGCGCCTTCATCGCTGCGCAGTTCCTGCCAACGGGCCACGGCCGCCTCGAAATCGGCGCCCTTGGGGCCGCGTGGCGTGTTGGCGACGAAATCGAAGGTGACCTGGTCCGGAGCCACCATGCCCGCGCGCGCGCCGGCCTCGATGGACATGTTGCACAGGGTCATGCGCTGCTCCATGTCCATCGCTTCGATGGTGCTGCCACGGAACTCGATCACATGGCCGGTGCCGCCGTTGACGCCGATCACACCGATGATGTGCAGGACCACGTCCTTCGCGCCGACGCCCGGCGCCAGGGGGCCGTCGACCGTGATTGCCAGCGTCTTCGCCTTCCGCTGCAGCAGGCACTGTGTTGCCAGCACATGACCCACTTCGCTGGTGCCGATGCCGAAGGCCAGCGAGCCGAACGCACCATGGGTGGAGGTATGGCTGTCGCCGCAGACGATGGTCATGCCGGGCTGGGTGAAACCCTGCTCGGGCGCGATGACATGGACGATGCCCCGGTTGTCCGAGCTCATGTCGAACAGTTCGATGCCGTGCTCGCTGCAGTTGCGCGCAAGCGTGGCGACCTGCGCCTCGGAGGCGGCGCTGGCGTACGGCAGCCGGCCGTCGGCGGTGGCCGGCAGGGTCGGCGTGGAATGATCCATCGTCGCCTTGGTGCGGTCCGGCCGGCGTGGGCGGAGACCGCGTTCGCGCAGCTCGGTGAACGCCTGCGGCGAGGTCACCTCGTGGATCAGGTGCAGGTCGATGTACAGCACCGCAGGGGCGCTGTCGGATTCGGGAACGACCACGTGGGCGTCCCACAGTTTGTCGTACAGGGTGCGGGGTGCGGAGGTCATGCGGTTGCCTGGCAGAAGTACGATTGAACGAACATCGGGAAATAACGGGAAAGGGTCAAGTCAACGGCGGCGCGCGAGTACGCGCAGGCGCACGTAGTCAGCCAGCGGCTGGCCCGCCGCGTTGCGGGGCAGGTCGGCCAGCAGGGCCGCGGCGGCCTCGCGAACGGTGGCACGGGCCTCGACCGGCAGGTCGTCCAGCAGCGGTGCGGCGAACACCCGCAGCCATCCTGCCACGCCGGTCGGCAGTGCGGTGGGGCGCGGCAGGCATTCGATCAGCTGCACCTGGAAGCCGTGCTGGCGCAGGCGGTCGGCATAGGCGTCGGCGGTCGGGAAATACCACTGGAAACCGCTGGCGCCATGGCCATGCGCAGCACGTGCGGCCTGCACCGCTGCGATGATGGTCGCCACGTTGCCATGGCCACCGAACTCGGCCACGAAGCGGCCGCCGGGACGCAGTGCACGGCGCACGCCTTCGAGCACGGCGTCGGGGTGGCGCATCCAATGCAGCGCGGCGTTGCTGAACACTGCGTCGAACGCGCTGTCGAAGGACAGGGCATGGCCGTCCATCACCTGCGCATCGACGCCGCGCGCGCGCGCGGCGATCACCAGTTCCGGCGACGCGTCCACGCCGTGGATGCGTGCACCGCTCAACGCCAGTTCACTGCTGAGCACCCCATCGCCACAGCCCAGATCGAGGATGTGCTCACCGGCGCGCGGGTCGAGCAGGCGCGACACCGCGCCGCCGAGCAGCGGCACGAAGCCGGCATCGATCGCATAGTCCTGGGCGTTCCACTGCTGGCCCGCCGTAGCGGACGTGGTCGTGTCGAAGGCGCTCATGTCAGGTTTCTCAGGCGGTAGCAGGGGTGGCGGTTTCGCTGACGCTGCTGGCAGCAGCCTGGCGTTGGCGCAGCAGCCGGTTGGCAACGTCCAGCCAGGCCAGCGCAGAGGCTTCGATGATGTCCTTGCTGGTGCCGGTGCCGTCGTATTCGATGCCGTCGTGGCGCACGCTCAGGTTGGCCTCGCCGCGTGCATCGGCACCGATGCCGACGCTGTGCACGTGATAGCTGTCGAGCATCAGCTGCACGCCGGTGGCGGCCGACAACGCGCCGAACAGCGCATCCACCGGGCCATCGCCCTGCGCGGTCTCGGCCACGCGGTTGCCGTCCGGGTCGGACAGCTCGACCAGTGCATTGGCGCGACTGCCGACATCGCTGATGGTCATCGAGGCCAGGCGATAGCCCTGTGCATTGGCGCCGCCCTGCATCAAGGTCTGCAGGTCGGCATCGGTGACCACCCGCTGCTGCTCGCACAGGCCCTTGAACTGTTCGAACACCAGCTTCAGCTCTTCTTCGTCCAGCCAGAAGCCCAGTGCACGCAGGCGCGCTTCGACGGCGGCGCGGCCACTGTGGCGGCCCAGCACCATCTGCGAATCCTCCCAGCCCACGTCTTCCGGGCGCATGATTTCGTAGGTGCCGCGATGGCGCAGCATGCCATGCTGGTGGATGCCCGATTCATGGGCGAAGGCATTGGCGCCGACGATGGCCTTGTTGCGCTGCACCGGCATGCCGACCAGGCGCTGCAGCAGCTGCGAGGTGCCGACGATGCGCGGGGTGTTGATCGCGGTGTCCTGCTCGTAGAAGGCCTGGCGCACCTTCAGCGCCATCGCGATTTCTTCCAGTGAGCAGTTGCCGGCGCGTTCACCGATGCCGTTGACGGTGCACTCGACCTGGCGGGCGCCGCCCTCGATGGCGGCCAGGGAGTTGGCCACAGCCAGTCCCAGGTCGTTGTGGCAGTGCGCGCTGAAGATCACGTTGGCGGCATTGGGCACGTCGGCCACGCCGGCAATGACCTGCTGGAACATCGCGCGGATTTCCTCCGGCGTGGTGAAGCCGACGGTGTCGGGCAGGTTGATGGTGGTGGCGCCGGCGGCGATGGCCACGCGCGAGACCTCGATCAGGTAGTCCAGCTCGGTGCGGGTGGCATCTTCGGCCGAGAATTCGACATCGTCGATGTAGGAACGGGCCAGCGATACATGCTTGCGTACCGACTCCAGCACCTGCTCGCGGGTCATCCGCAGCTTGTGCTCGCGGTGCAGCGGGCTGGTCGACAGGAACACGTGCAGGCGCGGGTTGGCCGCAGCTTCCAGGGCACGTGCCGAGGTCTCGATATCGGCCTGCAGGCAGCGCGACAGCACGGCCAGGCTCAGGCCCGGACGGCGCAGTTCGCGGCCGATCAGGGCCATCGCTTCGCGGTCGGACTGCGAGCTGGCCGGGAAGCCGGTCTCGATGATGTCCACGCCCAGTTCGTCCAGCGCACGCGCCATCACCAGCTTCTGCGGTGGGCTCATGCTGCAGCCGGGGGACTGCTCGCCGTCACGCAGGGTGGTGTCGAAGATGCGGATGCGCGGGGTGGTAATTCGTTCGATGGTGGTCACAGGGAGATCTCCTCGACAACAGGTGCAACGGCGTGCAGGGGGGAAGGGGGGCAGCGGTGGTGGGCGTGACGCCGGTCCGTGCCGGCGGGCGGGGCGTCTCGGCGCGACGCCGGCGCGGCTTGCGCGGCGGGCGTGGGCGGATGTCGGTCAGCAGGCCGGCCAGCACGCCGGCATCGATGTTGCCGCCGGAGACCACGGCGCACTTGCGGCGCCCGGCGATGCGTCGACCGGCAGCCAGTGCCAGCGCGCCCGCGCCTTCGGCGATGATGTGTTCTTCCAGTGCCAGCCGCACCAGCGTTTCACGCAGTTCGGCCTCGCGCACGATCACCACGTCGTCCAGCAGCGAACTGCACAGGCGACGGGTCAGGAAACCGGGGATCTTCACCCGCACGCCATCGGCCAGCGATGCCACCGGGGCGATCTCGCGGACATCGCCGTGGATCGCACGGGCCATCGAGTCCACGCCTTCCACCTGCGCACCAATCACGCGCACGCCCTGCGACTTGAGCGCCAGGGCGACGCCGGCGGCCAGGCCGCCACCGCCGATCGGTACGATCACCACGTCCGGCGCGTGCGCGGCCAGCTCGATGCCGACCGTCCCCTGGCCGGCGATCACGTCGGCGTCGTCGAAGGCGGACAGGAAGCGATAGCCATGACGCTGCGCCAGTTCGACGGCGAAGGCGCAGGCCTCGTCATAACTGTTGCCGTGCTGGCGTACGGTGGCACCCCAATGGGCGACACCGGCGATCTTGGTTGCCGGTGCACCGTGCGGCATTACGGTGATCGCGGGGACATCCAGCCGGTAGGCGGCCCAGGCAACGCCCTGGGCGTGATTGCCTGCCGAGGCGCAGATCACCGGGCGGCTGTCACCGCGCTCGCGGCCGGCCAGCAGGGCGTTCAACGCTCCGCGCACCTTGTAGGAGCCGGTCCGCTGCAGATTCTCCAGCTTCAGCCAGGTGCCGAAGCGTTCGGCATGATGCAGTGGCGTGGGCGGCAGGAAGCGGCGCAGGCGCGCCTGCGCGGCCAGGACATCGGCGACGCTTACGTCGCCGACATCACTTTCCTTGCTGGTATCAGCGGCCGGCATGGGCCACCGGTGCGGTGTGCGCGACCACCGCATGCGGGTACGGGCGGCGAAGAAGACGCCTCCGTACCGGCACCGTGGTCACAACGGTACGGGTGTTCATTGCGATACTCCTTCGACGCTGCTGTCTACCGGCGTCAGCTCCACCGATACGCAGTCGTAGATCTTTTCGATCTGCCGGCACAGCGTCTCCGCCGGTCGCTGGCCGTCCACGACCAGCTGCAGGTGCCAGCGTCCGTCATCGGCGGCGTCCGGAGCACCGCTGATCGAACGCGGCGCGAAGCCACGGCGCTCGGCCATGCCGATCACGCGCAGCAGCGCGCCTTCGGCCGGCTGCAGCACCAGGTCAAGCCGGTATTGCATTGGGAATCTCCTGGCGGGCATGGGCTGGATTGCTTTCCAGCATGGTGCTGTTGGCGGTGTTCGGCGGCACCAGCGGCCACACGTTGGCGCGCGCGTCGATGGCTACGTGCAGCAACGCCGGGCCCGGCTCGGCCAGCAGCGCGGCCAGGCCGCCTTCGACGTCATCGCGCGAATCGATGCGGCTGGCGGCGATGCCGAACACCTGGGCCAGGGCGACGAAATCCGGGTTGTCGGACAGATCGATCTCGCTGTAGCGCTCGGCGAAGAACAGCTCCTGCCACTGCCGGACCATGCCCAGCGAGCTGTTGTCCAGCAGCACGATCTTCACCGGCAACCGGCACCGGGCGATGGTCGCCAGCTCCTGCACGTTCATCATGAAGC
This sequence comes from Stenotrophomonas maltophilia, assembly GCF_025642255.1. Taxonomy (NCBI): domain Bacteria; kingdom Pseudomonadati; phylum Pseudomonadota; class Gammaproteobacteria; order Lysobacterales; family Lysobacteraceae; genus Stenotrophomonas; species Stenotrophomonas maltophilia. The sequence continues at coordinate 3,385,180 of NZ_CP106759.1, read as the reverse complement.
TGCCATCGCCGGACACCAGCACCACGGTGCGCTCCGGGCAGGCAAACTGCGCGCCCATCGCCGCCGGCAGGCCGAAGCCCATCGTGCCCAGCGCGCCGCTGGTCAGATGGTTGCGCGGATGATTGAAACGGCAATGCTGGGCGACCCACATCTGGTGCTGGCCGACGTCGCAGGCAATCACCGTGTCGGCGGGTGCCAGTTCGCTCAGGCGCTTCAGCAGCGCCGGTGCGTAGATGTGCTGGCCAGGCGCGTCGTAGCGGGCGGCGAAGCGGTCGCGATGCTGCGCACAGCGGCTGCGCCATGCGTCCTGATGGGCCCTGGGGGAGGGGAAGGCCGCATGCAGGGCACGGATGGCGTGGCCGACATTGCCGGGCACGGCGACGTCGGCGCTGCGCAGCTTGGAGATCTCGTACGCATCGGCATCGATATGGACCACGCGCGCGAACGGAGCGAACTCCGCCAGCTTGCCGGTGGCGCGATCATCGAACCGTGCGCCCAGCACCAGCAGCAGATCGCTTTCCTGCACCGCCATGTTGGCAGCGCGGGTGCCGTGCATGCCCAGCATGCCCAGCGACTGCGGATGGTGTGCCGGCAGAGCACCCAGTCCACGCAGGGTCATCACCGTGGGAATGCCACTGGCCTCGACGAAATCGCGCAGGTCCTGCACTGCATCGCCCAGTGCGATGCCACCGCCGGCATACACCACCGGCTTCTCCGCCGCCGCCAGCGCTGCGATGGCGGCGGCAATGGCGTCGCCGGTGGCTGCCGGCGGTGGTTCGACGCTGCTCGGCACATGCACCGGCAGGTGACTGGCATCGGCCACCTGCACGTCCTTGGGCAGGTCGATCAGCACCGGGCCGGGACGTCCTTCGCGGGCAATGCGGAAGGCATCGGCGACCACGCGGGGCAGGTCATCGACGCTGCGTACCAGCCAGCTGTGCTTGACGATCGGCATGGTCAGGCCGAACACATCCAGCTCCTGGAAGGCGTCGGTACCCAGCAGGGGCGTGCCGACCTGGCCGGTGATGCAGACCATCGGCACCGAGTCCAGCATCGCATCGGCGATACCGGTGACCAGGTTCGATGCGCCGGGGCCGGAGGTGGCCACGCAGACGCCCACTTGGCCGCTGGCGCGCGCGAAACCGTTGGCGGCCAGCGCCGCGCCCTGCTCGTGCCGCACCAGGATGTGCTTCAACGACGAATCCACCAGCGCGTCGTAGAACGGCATGATGGTGCCGCCGGGATAGCCGAACAGCGTGCGGACGCCTTCGGCCTCCAGTGCCTGGGTCAGCCAGCGCGCCCCGTTGGGTGGCGCGCTGCGGTGTGTGGAAGAGTTCATGGGGGACCTTGCAAGCGGGTGGGGGAGGGCCGCGTGGTTACGCGGCCTGTCCTTGCAACCAGACCATCTTGGCGCGCAGTTCCTTGCCTACCTTCTCGATCGGATGCTCCAGGTCGGCCTGCTTGAACCGGTTGTAGTTCGGCAGGCCCGCTTCGTACTCGGCCACCCAGTTCTTGGTGAAGGTGCCGTCCTGGATGTCCTTCAGTACTTCCTTCATGCGCTCCTTGGTGCCGGCATCGATCACCCGCGGACCGCTGACGTAGTCGCCGTACTGCGCGGTTTCGGAGATGAATTCCAGCATGCGCGAGATGCCGCCTTCGTAGAACAGGTCCACGATCAACTTCAGTTCGTGCAGCACTTCGTAATAGGCGATCTCGGGCTGGTAGCCGGCTTCCACCAGGGTCTCGAAACCGGCCTGTACCAGCGCCGAGGCGCCACCGCACAGCACCGCCTGCTCACCGAACAGGTCGGTCTCGGTTTCTTCCTTGAAGGTGGTCTGGATCAGATTGGCGCGGGCGCCACCGAGACCGGTCGCATAGGCCTGCGCATGCTGCGCGGCCTGGCCGCTGGTGTCCTGGTAGACCGCCCAGATGCACGGAACGCCACGGCCGATCTCGTACTCGCGACGCACCAGCGCGCCCGGGCCCTTCGGTGCGACCAGCACCACGTCCAGGTCGGCGCGCGGCTCGATCATGCCGTAGTGGACATTGAGGCCGTGGGCGAACAGCAGGCACGCGCCCTGCTTCATGTTGGGCGCCAGCACGTCGTTGTAGAGCTTCTTCTGCACCATATCCGGAGTCAGCACGGCGACCAGGTCGGCATCCTTCACCGCATCGGCGGGAGCCACGACGGTGAAGCCATCGGCCTGGGCCTTGGCTTCGGTCGGGCCGCCCGGCCGCAGGCCTACCACCACATCGAAGCCGGATTCGCGCAGGTTCAGTGCGTGGGCGCGGCCCTGGCTGCCGTAGCCGATGACGGCGATCTTGGTCTGGGGCAGGTCGTTGGTGCTCATGGGGGAGGTTCCTTGCGGTGGGAAGAAAAAAGAACGGCCGGTCGTCGAAGCGACGTACCGGCCGGTCAGGGGAAAGCGGTGGAGGAGGGGCCGCGCATCGCACAGGAACGGCCGCCACGAGGCATCGTGGTGCAGCAGGTCCGGGTTTTGCAGAAGGCGGTGGTCATGGTGGTTGCGTCTGAAACCAGGTCTTGAAATGAAAAAACCCGCACCTGGGCGGGTGCGGGTTTTTGATCGAGTTCCGGTGTGTTCTATCTGCTTACACGCTGGCTCGTCCCGCACCTGTTGGTTGGGTAATAAGTACGAGCACAAGAATCGAACGCAGCGACGCGGCGCCGATGTCGGCGGCTTCGATGTGGGTTCGCGGTGGTGTGTTGTGTTGCAGCATGTGATCGAGAGAAACACAGCTGTTTTGACGATGTCAACCCTTGTCGGGGTGATTCCAGGCACTTTCCGCTGCGTCCAGCGGAATCGCTTGTGGCGCAAGGATGGTTGCCGCTGAAAGTGTTTCGGTGAACCCGAATTCACTCCTTTCACCAAGGTTTTTGCGCGGATTTCGGGGGGTCTGCCCGCCGGGCATGACCCGGTGCCGGCAGCGGTCGCCGCGGCCGCCTCGCCCCATGACCTCTGCCCGATACCGCGTGAAGGCCGCAGCGGCGATGATCGGTGCTACCACCCTTCCATCGGAACCCGACTGTGTCCCGACGCCTTGCCCGTTCCCTGCTGGCTGCCGCCGTCCTGGCGGCCATGCCCGCGCTTTCCCTCGCTGCCGACCGCATCACCGGCCACACCTTCGCCACCCGCTCGGAAGTCATCGCGCCTCACGCCATGGCGGCCACTTCGCAGCCACTGGCCACCCAGATCGCACTGGACGTGATGAAATCCGGCGGCTCGGCGGTCGATGCCGCCATCGCCGCCAATGCTGCGCTGGGCCTGATGGAGCCGACCGGCAATGGCATCGGTGGCGATCTGTTCGCCATCGTCTGGGACCCGAAGACACAGAAGCTGTACGGCTACAACGGGTCCGGCCGCTCGCCGAAGTCGCTGACCCTGGCCGAGTTCCAGCGCCGCGGCCTGAAGGAGATCCCGGCGACCGGGCCGTTGCCGGTCTCCGTGCCGGGTGCCGTCGATGGCTGGTTCGCCCTGCATGGCCGCTTTGGCCGCAAGCCCATGGCCGACAATCTTGCGCCCGCCATCCGCTACGCGCGCGAAGGCCACCCGGTGGCCGAGGTGATCGCCTATTACTGGGATCGTTCCGTGCCACGGCTGTCGCAGTATCCCGGCTTCAAGGAACAGTTCACGGTCAACGGGCATGCCCCGCGCAAGGGCGAGATGTGGAAGAACCCGAACCTGGCCGATACGTTGCAGAAGGTGGCCGACGGCGGCCGGGATGCCTTCTACAAGGGCGAGATCGCCCACACCATCGGCGATTACTTCAAGGCCAATGGTGGCTACCTGAGCTACCAGGACATGGCCGACCACCACGGCGAGTGGGTCGAGCCGGTCAGCAGCAACTATCGCGGTTACGACGTATGGGAGTTGCCGCCGAACAGCCAGGGCATCGCCGCGCTGCAGATTCTCAACGTACTTGAAGGCTACGACTTCTCGAAGATTCCATTCGGCTCGCCCGAGCACGTGCATCTGTTCGTGGAGGCCAAGAAGCTGGCCTTCGCCGATCGTGCGCGCTTCTACGCCGACATGGCCTTCCAGCCCGCACCGGTCCAGAAGCTGATTTCCAAGGAGTATGCCGCGCAGCGGCGTGCACTGATTTCCATGGACAAGGCGTTGAAGGAAGTGCAGCCGGGCACGCCGAAGCAGCTGGAGGAGGGCGATACGATCTACATGACCGTGGCCGATGCTGACGGCATGATGGTGTCGCTGATCCAGTCGAACTACCGCGGGATGGGCAGCGGCATGGCGCCCCCGGGGCTCGGTTTCATCCTGCAGGACCGCGGCGAGATGTTCGTGCTGCAGAAGAACCATCCGAACGGCTACGCACCGGGCAAGCGCCCGTTCCAGACCATCATTCCGGCGTTCATCACCAAGGATGGAAAGCCCTATGCCAGTTTCGGCGTGATGGGCGGTGCGATGCAGCCGCAGGGCCACGCGCAGATCGTGATGAACCTGGTGGACTTCGGCATGAACCTGCAGGAGGCCGGAGATGCGCCGCGTATCCAGCATGAAGGTTCCACGGAGCCGACCGGTCAGGCCACGGCGATGACCGATGGGGGGGAGGTGAACCTGGAGACGGGCTTCCCGTACGAAACGGTGCGCGCGCTGATGCGCAAGGGGCATCGCATCGTGTTCGCCGATGGTCCGTACGGCGGGTATCAGGCGATCATGCGGGATCCGGACACGGGCGTGTACTACGGCGCGTCGGAGAGTCGGAAGGATGGGCAGGCGGCGGGGTATTAAGGTCCCGGCCACCGGGCTGAGCCCCCTCGCGGCTGATCGCCAGAGCCGATCATGGATGGGGGCGTGCGGATGGGAATGCCGGGGGACGCCGTGAATACGTCCTTGTAGGCTTGGCCGCGGCATCCATGCCGCGGACACCCCCGTCCTTCCCACCCGCACGCCCCCCGACAATTTCCGTGCGCGTCAGCCACGGAAGAGAAAGAAGAAGATCAAAGGCAACAGCCGCGCGCTGTGGGTTGGGGTCGGATCCGTCTTCCAGAGGAAACGGATCCGACCCCTTCGTGTTTTTCCGGCGCAGGCTGCCGAACACCCTCAATCCGAATCCTGCGCGCGCGCTGCTTCGGCCTGGGTTTCTTCCTGTGCCGCCATTTCGCGCGCGATCCACGCATCGATCATGTGCCGCTGGCGCTGTGCCTGCCGCCGCTCCCGCGTGTACTCCTGGTCCAGTACCCGGTACAGCGAGACCATCACCAGCACCATCAGCAGCGCGAATGGCAGTGCCGAGATCGTGATCATGCCCTGCAGCGCGTCGAGGCCGCCGGCCAGCAGCAACGCACCTGCGATCAGTGCGATGCCCACACCCCAGGCCAGCTTGCGCTTGGCGGGCGGGTCGCCTGCCTCGTCGGTGGACATGCTGGCCAGCACCAGCACCGCCGAGTCAGCCGAGGTCACGAAGAAGATCATCAGCAGAACCAGCGCGATGCACGACAGCAGCAATGGCAGCGGCATGCTGTCGAACAGGGTGAACAGTACGGTCTCATAGCCGTTGCCCAGCGCCTGTACCAGGTCTGCATGGCCGAAGATCTGCGACCAGATCGCGGTGCCACCGAACACCGAGAACCAGAAGAAGCCCAGCAGCGTCGGCGCCAGTACCACGCCCACCACGAACTCGCGCACGCTGCGGCCACGCGAGATGCGCGCGATGAACGAACCCACGAACGGTGCCCAGGAAATCCACCAGGCCCAGTAGAAGATCGTCCAGTCGGCGACCCACGTACTGGAGGAGAACGGTGACATGCGCAGGCTCATCGTCACCAGCTGGTTCAGGTAGGACCCCAGCGTCGTGGTGAAGGTATTGAAGATCGCGCCGGTCGGCCCGAGCACCAGTACCAGTGCCAGCAGCAGGGCGGCCAGTGCCAGGTTGAAGTTCGACAGCCATTTCACGCCGCGCTCCACGCCGCTGAGGGTGGAGGCCATGTACAGCACGAAGGCGACGGCGATGATGGTCAGCTGCAGCGGCACACCGGCATGCACGCCGAACACGCGCTGCATGCCGGCTGCGATCTGGATGGTGCCGAAGCCCAACGTGGTGGCCACACCGATTGCCGTGGCCACCACCGCGGCAATGTTGACAATCCGTCCGATCCAGCCCCGATGATGATGACCGATGATCGGCTGCAGCATGTCGCTGACCAGCCCGCGGCCGTTGCGGTTGAACTGGAACCACGCCATTGCCAGACCGATCAGCGCGTAGATCGCCCACGGATGCAGGCCCCAGTGGAAGAACGCATAGCGCATCGCTGCACGTGCGGCGTCCATGCTTTCCGGTGCCAGTCCTTCCGGCGGCTTGCTGAAGTGGGAGATCGGCTCGGCCGCCCCCCAGAACACCAGGCCGATGCCCATGCCGGCGGCGAACAGCATCGACATCCAGCTGGCCCGCGAGAATTCGGGTTCGGCGTCTTCGCCACCGATGCGCAGGTTGCCGAAGCGGCCGAACGCCAGGTACATCAGGAACACCAGCGCCAGGAACACCACCAGCAGGTACAGCCAGCCGATGCCGCGGATGAGTTCGCCGAGGATGCTCTGCACCACGGCGTTGAAGGGACCGGGTGCTACGCCGGCAAGCAGCACCAGCAACAGGACCAGTGCGATGGAAACACGAAACACCATGAAGGAGCTTCTCCGATCAAAGGGATTGAGGGAGCGAGCAAATGCTTGCAGCGAGGGGCCGGCGGCACTCGAGCGCTAGCCGGGCAGGGGCCGCGATGGCGGCGATGCGTCATCGGTCGCAGCGACACGATGCGCGTGCACGTTACTGAACGCGACGTCATGGTTGCGTTAATTCATCAATGGCGCGTGACGCGCAGCCGCCCCGTGGGCTCGCCCTGTTGCAGGACTTCTATGGTCTAATGCCGGCAAGAAGCGGGGGTACCGCGGCCATCGGCCACGGTTGAGACAGTCCCTTGGAACCTGATCCGGCTCATACCGGCGTAGGGAAGCTTTGCAATGCAACCGAACCCGGACGCGGCCCAAGGGCCGTCCGCGTGCGGGGGCAGTGCGCCGCCGCTTCGTCCCTGACCCTCCTGGACGATGCCCGATGAACGCACAGCTCTCCGCCCTGCAGCAACAGGCCCAGCAACTCTCCGAATCCGTGACCCGGCCGATTCCCGGCTCGCGCAAGATCCATGTCACCGGCTCGCGCCCGGACCTGCGCGTGCCGATGCGCGAGATCACACTGAGCCGCACGCCGACCCTGTTCGGCGGCGAAGAGAACGCGCCGGTCACGGTGTATGACACCTCCGGCCCCTACACCGATCCTGACGTGCGTATCGACCTGTCCGCGGGCTTGCCGGCCCTGCGCCGTGCCTGGGTCGAAGCGCGGGGTGACACCGAACAGCTTGATGGCCTGAGCTCTTCCTTCGGCCGCGATCGCGAGCACGACCCGAAGCTCGATGCGGTGCGCTTCCCGGCCCGCAGCCTGCCGCGCCGCGCCCGTGCGGGTGGCAATGTCACCCAGATGCACTATGCGCGCCGCGGCATCATCACGCCGGAGATGGAATTCGTCGCCATCCGCGAGAACCAGCGGCTGGACGCGATCCGCGATGCAGGCCTGCTGCAGCAGCATCCGGGCGAAGCCTTTGGCGCATCCATCCAGAAGATCATCACCCCGGAGTTCGTCCGCGACGAAATCGCCCGTGGCCGGGCGGTGCTGCCCAACAACATCAACCACCCGGAAAGCGAGCCGATGATCATCGGCCGCAACTTCCTGACCAAGATCAACGCCAACATCGGCAACAGCGCGGTGTCATCCGGCATTGCCGAGGAAGTGGAGAAGCTGGTGTGGGCGATCCGCTGGGGGGGCGATACGGTGATGGACCTGTCCACCGGCAAGCACATCCACGAGACCCGCGAGTGGATCATCCGCAACTCGCCGGTGGCGATCGGCACGGTGCCGATCTATCAGGCCCTGGAGAAGGTCGATGGCCGTGCCGAGGCACTGACCTGGGAGATCTTCCGCGACACATTGATCGAACAGGCCGAACAGGGCGTGGACTACTTCACCATCCATGCCGGCGTGCTGCTGCGCTACGTGCCGCTGACCGCCAAGCGGGTGACCGGCATCGTCAGTCGCGGCGGCTCGATCATGGCCAAGTGGTGCCTGGCCCATCACAAGGAGAATTTCCTCTACACGCACTTCGAGGACATCTGCGAAATCATGAAGGCCTACGACGTGACCTTCTCGCTGGGCGATGGGCTGCGCCCGGGCTGCATCGCAGACGCCAACGACGCGGCGCAGTTCGGCGAGCTGGAAACGCTTGGCGAGCTGACGAAGATCGCATGGAAGCATGACGTGCAGACGATGATCGAAGGTCCCGGGCACGTGCCGATGCAGCTGGTCAAGGAAAACATGGACAAGCAGCTGCGCGAATGTGGTGAGGCTCCGTTCTATACGCTGGGGCCGCTGACCACGGACATCGCGCCCGGCTATGACCACATCACCAGTGCCATCGGCGCAGCGATGATCGGTTGGTTCGGTACCGCGATGCTCTGCTACGTGACGCCGAAGGAACACCTTGGCCTGCCCAACCGCCAGGATGTGCGCGACGGCATCATGGCCTATCGCATCGCCGCACATGCGGCCGACCTGGCCAAGGGGCATCCGGGCGCGCAGGTCCGCGACAACGCATTGAGCAAGGCGCGCTTCGAGTTCCGTTGGGAAGACCAGTTCCACCTCGGGCTGGACCCGGAGAAGGCAAAGGAATTCCATGACGAGACGCTGCCCAAGGACGCGCACAAGCTGGCGCACTTCTGCTCGATGTGCGGGCCGCACTTCTGCTCGATGAAGATCACCCAGGACGTGCGCGAGTACGCCGAGGCCGGAATGAAGGAGAAGTCCGAGCAGTTCCGCGCTGCGGGCGCGGAGGTCTACCAGCAGGGCTGATCGGACTGGCGTCGCCGGGCGTGCCCCGGCGGCGCTGCATCGCGCGCCTCACGCGCATCCCGTTATCCTCCGCCCATCTTTCCGGGGAAGGGACGCCATGCCTGTTGCCGTGACCACCCGCTGGCTGGCCATCGCCCGCCGCCATCCGTCCGCGTGGCTGCTGGGCGCGCAGCTGCTGGCGGTGATGCTGTATCCCGCGCTGGACGACACGGCCGCCGGCCGCGCCGCATTGGGCATGTTTGGAATGGCGGTGCTGGGCCTGGCGTTGTGGGTGGTCCAGCGCAGCCCGTTGGGTACATGGCTGGCGCTGCTGCTGGCGATTCCGGCGGTGGTGTTCTCCATCGCCGGCGCGCTGCTGGACCGCGCCGCGCTGGTGACCACCGCGCAGCTGCTGGAGAGCCTGCTCTACTTCTATACGGCCGGCGCCCTGATCGCCTACATGCTGCAGGACCACAAAGTCACCCGCGACGAGCTGTTCGCGGCCGGCGCCACCTTCACGTTGCTGGCGTGGGCATTCGCCTTCGCATTTGGGGTGTGCCAACAGTGGTATCCGGGCAGTTTCCAGGGCAGCAGCGAGGGACCTCAGCGAAGCTGGATGGAGCTGCTTTATCTGAGCTTCAGCTTGCTGTCCGGGGTCGGCCTGAGCGATGTCGTGCCGCTGCATCCGCAGGCACGCGCACTGGTCATGCTGGAGCAGTTCTCAGGCGTGATGTACGTGGCTTTGGTGGTTTCGCGGCTGGTCGGATTGACCATGCTGCGGCGTTTCTGAAAATGAATGGAAGATAAAAATTTCGCGCCCGAAAGGGCGCGAATGATGATGCGAAGTTATGTGAATGCGTCGGCGAGAGAGAGCCTGATGTCGACCACGCGATAGGCGAGGTAACCGGCATAGGCTAGTATTCGCGCGCTCCATTGTTTTTGCGGTATGCGCCGATGCTTTGTGCGGAGTCTGGCTTTTCGCTGTTCCCCGTTGGGGACGGTATCGAAGGCGAACACTGCCCGGAAACTGTCTCTACTGTTTAGCAAAAAATGAACCGCAGCGAAATCCAGCCCACCGAATCTGATCGGATCCGGATCGGCGAATGTGTCGTCACTTTGTCCTCGCGAGAGGTCGAAGTTGCCGGCGCGCGTCGCCCGCGCCGGCTGACGCCGAAGGCGCTGGGCGTGCTGCGTGTGCTGCTGCGGCAACCCGGGCGCGTGGTCACCCGCGAAGAACTGTTCGCCGAGGTGTGGCCCGATACGCTGCCCACCAACGATGTGCTGACGCAGGCGGTCACCCAGCTGCGCAAAGCCTTCGCCAACGACGATGACAACGGCCAGGCGTATATCGAGACGATCGCCAAGACCGGCTACCGCCTGCGCGTGCCGGTGCAGGCCATGCCCGAGCCCGAAGCGGAACTGGCGGTCGATGCCGAAGGCGCGGCTGGCGATTCCAACGCGGTCGTGGAAGTGCACACGCCAGCCCCGGAGGACATGCGACGCCGTCGCTGGCGCTACCTGCGACGTCGATTGTTGCTGGTGCTGGGCCTGTTGATGCTGGCCGCACTGCTGGTGATGACGGTCCTGCTGCTGCGCCGTGCGCCGGCCAGCTCTCCGGTGGAGGCGGCGGTGGAGAACGGCACGCGGGTGATCGGCAGCCCGCAGCGGCCCTATCGGCTGATCACCGCCACCGCAGGCTTCGAAACCTATCCCACGCTGTCGCCGGATGGTTCGCAGGTGGCCTACGAAGGCGCCAGCGAGGATGGCCTGGGCGGTGGTGCGATCAAGGTACAGACGTCCGGCAACGCGCCGGCGCGGCAGCTGCTTGTTCCTCCTGCGGGCGCGGTTGACCGCTTCCCGAACTGGTCGCCGGATGGACGCGACATCGCCTTTGCCCGCTTCTCCGCCGATGGGGGTTGTCAGGTGCTGATCGCCAGTGCGACCGGCGGCGCGTTGCGCCAGGCCACGCGCTGCGATGGCACCGAGCTGCTCAGCTTCGACTGGACACCCGACGGGCGCGGCCTGGTATTCGGCAGCATGGTGGGCCGCTATGCCCACCGCGGTATCCGAGTACTCGATCTGGCCAGCGGACAGTGGCAGCCGCTGCAGTACGCCGTCGATCAGGACGATTTCGATTACGCGCCGCGCTATTCGCCGGACGGCAAATGGCTGGTGTTCGTGCGCAACCCGCAGATGGGCGACCTGTGGCGGGTTCCTGCCGCGGGTGGCACGCCGGAGCAGCTGACCAGCGAGTCGGCCGAGCTGCGCGGATGGGCCTGGCTTGGCGACGGCCGCACCATCGTGTTCGGCCGCCGGGTCGACAGCGAGGTGCGGCTCTATTACCTCGACATCGAGCGGCGCACGCTGCGTGATGCCGGACTGGATGACGCGCAGTGGCCGGCGGTATCGCGGCATGGCGGCATGCTGGCCTTCGTCCATCGCCGTGCACAGTTCGGCGTGTTCAAGGTGCCGATGCAGGGCGGTGAACCGGAGCGCCTGTTTGCGTCCAGCGGTCGCGACGGTCAACCGATGGCAGCACCGGACGGTCGCCAGCTGGTATTCACCTCTGACCGCTCGGGCAGCTTCGCTCTCTGGTGGGCGGACATGCAACGCCCCGATTCGCTGCGGCCGATCGAGGGCCTGCGCCCGGAAGCACGGCAGGCCCCCGATTGGTCGGCCGACAGCCGGCAACTTCTGGTGGTTGGGCGCGATGCACACGGTCGCGCGGTGGTCTACGAGATCGCACCCCGCGACGAGCGTCTGCAACCGCTGCCCGTGCCCGCCGAACAGCCGCTGCAGGCGCTGTATGGCGCCACGCCCGAGCAGCTGCTGGTGGTCGAACGTGATGCCGACCAGCGTACGCGGCTCAGTCTGTTCGATCGCAGCACCCAACCCTGGCGGCGGCTGGCGAGCATCGACGGCGTCTCCCAGGTCCGCTTTGACCGCGCAGGCCGTCGGGTGCTGTTCACCCGCCTGGCGGCGGAGGGGTTGTGGGCGGCGGACGCGGCGCTGTCCCCGGACAGCGTGCGGCAGATCAGCGAGGACAAACCCAGCCGCTGGCGCTACCGCTCGTGGACGGTTGCCGGCCACGACAGCATCGGCTATCTCGGCAGTTCCACCCGCTGCAGCACCATCCTCGTCCGCATCGCCGCCGGGCAGGAGGATGCCGGGCGCTGCCTGGACGCGCAGCGCTTGAGCGCGAGCAACGGACTCAGCGCCAGCGCAGACGGGACGGCCCTGTTTGTCGCTCTGGCAGTCAGTGATGGCGCCGACATCGGCGTGATGCGGCTGCCCGAAAAGGCGCCAGCGCTGTTCCCGGCCTTCTCCAAGATGTTGATGTTCAAGGGAAATGGGCCTTCGTAATTTTTTCGTCGGGATCTCGCCGCGAATTCGTGGCGATCTCGTCGGTCTTTCCTGACGCGGTGCCGCCTGATTGGGCAAAACGGAGGCCTGTACTTGGCAAATCCGTGGTGCACCATGCGTCAACTCTCACTGGCCGATCGTGGCCAATCCGTCTCCCTGGACAAGGCACTCGATGACGTCGTGCCGACCTGCCTGGGCGTGGCCCGGCTCGGCAGCCTGCAGACCGCGGGCAGCAGCTTCACCGTGTGGATGCAGGTGCGCGGCAGCTCCTGGGTGGAGGCCAAGGAGGGGCGCTTCCGCCTGCGCCACGGCGAATGGATCGCGTTCGAGAAGGAATCGCGCCCGCTGGTGCAGGCAGGGCGCAACGGGCTGTGCATCGGCCTGAACCTGAACGTGGAAGCGCTGCGTGTGCTGGCGGAGATGGCCGACTGCGGCCTGTACGCGGGCCGCGGCCGGATGGGCCGCAGTGACGCTCGCGTGGCGCTGCGCCTGTGGCGTGATGCCTTGGCCAGTGGCCACCCGGCGCAGCACCTGCGCCCGCTGCTGCTGCATCTGGCCGGCCTGCAGCGTGGATTGGCCGACAACGTGCAGCGCTGCCCTGGCCGTTCGCGCAGCCGCAAGCGCCAGGTGTTCGGTCGCATGCAGCGCGCCCGCCTCTATCTGGAAGGCAACAGCCACCGCGTCGTACGCATCGGCGAACTGGCCGAGCTGACCAACTTCTCCAGCTGGTATCTCTCCAAGACGTTCCAGAGCCTGTATGAAGAAAGCCCGCAGTCGCTTTCGGCACGGCTGCGCCTGGAGCGCGCCGCCGACCTGCTGCGCGACACCGACATGATGGTGGGAGAGGTCGCTGCGGCCAGTGGTTTCGACAACTGCTGCAGCTTCGCCCGGGCGTTCCGCGCCCGCTACGGGCAGTCCGCTTCGCGCTTCAGGGAAAACGGCGGCTTGCTCCCGCCACAATCCGCAAAGTCTCTGGTTGGTTCGCGCAAATACAGCGCTGCAACGCAATCGTAACGTGCTGGGGTGTTTTAACACGCTGCTAACACGTACCTTGGAGAGATTGATGAACGTTCGTAACCCCGCAGTGCGGTTCGGCCTGCTGCCGGCCGGCATTGCGCTGGCGCTGGCGCCCGCCTTCGCTTCCGCACAGGAAGCACCGGAAGCAAAGGGCACCACCGACCTGGACCGCATTTCGGTCACCGGCTCGCGCATCCGCGGCGCTGCCGTTGAAACCCAGCAGCCGATCGTCACCCTGAGCCGTGAGAACCTGGAAAAGCAGGGCTACACCTCGGTTGCCGACGTCCTGCAGAACCTGACCTCGGCCGGCTCCCCGGCCATCTCCCGTTCGGAGTCGCTGGCTTCGGGCGAAAACGTCGGTGGCTACTACGTCGACATCCGCAACCTGGGCGCGCAGCGCACCCTGGTGCTGATGAACGGCAAGCGCCTGGGCGCGACCACCGCCGGCTACCAGGATCTGAGCCAGATCCCGATGGCCGCCATCGAGCGCATCGAGATCCTGAAGGACGGCGCCTCGGCCATCTACGGTTCGGACGCCATCGCGGCCGTGGTCAACGTGATCACCCGCAAGCGCTTCGACGGCGCTGAAGCCAGCGTCTATGTCGGTCAGTACGGCAAGGGCGACGGCGACACCGAAACCTATTCGTTCACCCTCGGCAGCATGGGCGAGCGCGGCGGTATCACCATGTCCGCCGAGTACTCCAAGCAGGATCCGGTGTGGGCGAAGGACCGTTGGTTCAGCCGTGACGGCAACGCCGGCCCGAACTACCCGGGTTCGGGCGCCAGCCCGATCAACCAGAAGGGTGGCTTCTGCGACCCGTGCGTCACCCCGAACCTGAAGCAGGGCGAGCCGGGCTATGTCGGCCCGAGCGACCAGCGCTGGTACACCCTGCGTGATGGCGGCAACCCGGCCAACCGCGCCGACTACCGTCTGGAAACCTCCGCTGACGCCGTCAATGCCAACCAGCAGATGATGGTGCAGACCGGTATCGAGCGTAAGTCGCTGTACGTCAACGGCAACTACGACTTCACCGACGCGATCTCGTTCAACGCTGACGTGCTCTACAACGAGCGCAACACCACCCAGCAGATCGCAGGCTATCCGTACCAGTCGGCATCCTTCGACACCCCGCTGTCGGCCGACAGCGCGTTCAACCCGACCGGTGAAGACCTGACCTTCCGCCGCCGTCTGTGGGAAGTGCCGCGCACCACCGAAAGCCAGGTCAAGACCCTGCGCTTCGCCCCGAGCATCAGCGGCTTCTTCGACTTCGCCGGCAAGACCTTCGACTGGGACGTCGGCGCGCTGTGGAACCGCAACGAAACCACCAAGCGTGGTCACGGCGACATGAGCCTGATCGCATCGGAACAGGCGCTGGGCGCTTCGTTCATCGGTGCTGATGGCGTCGCCCGCTGCGGCACCAGCATGTCCGATCCGCTCGCCACCAGCGGCTGCCGTCCGTGGAACCCGCTGCTGCCGTTCGGCGTTGCCGGTGCCGGTTCGCTGGCCGACCAGGCCACCCAGGACTTCCTGTTCCCGTACTTCACCGATACCGGTCTGACCAAGACCACCAGCTTCACCGCCAACCTGTCGGGTTCGATCGTGACCCTGCCGGCCGGTGACCTGGGCTTCGCCGTGGGCGTCGAGCACCGCAAGGAAGAAGGCCGCTTCTCGCCGGATGCCTTCGCACAGTCGGGCCAGTCCACCGGCCTGGGCGCGCAGACCACCCAGGGTGAGTACTCGCTGGACGAGGTCTACCTGGAACTGAACGTGCCGGTCCTGGCGGACATGCCGTTTGCCAAGGAACTGACCCTGAATGCTGCGACCCGTTACTCGGATTACAGCAACTTCGGCGACACCCTGAACTCGAAGTTCGGCTTCACCTGGCGTCCGCTGGACGAGCTGCTGGTTCGCGGTACCTGGGCTGAGGGCTTCCGTGCTCCGACCATCGACAACCTGTACGGTGGCCTGAGCAGCAGCTTCGAGTCGTACACCGATCCGTGCGGCATCACCGCGCCGGGCTCGGTCAACGGCAACGCGGCCTGCTCGGCGGCGGGCGTCCCGGTCGGTTACACCCAGCTGGGCCAGGGCCTGATTCCGTGCACCTCGACCCCGTGTGCGACGCCGGACCAGTTCATCTCGGGTGCCAACCCGAACCTGACCCCGGAAACCTCCAAGAGCACCACCGTCGGCCTGGTCTGGAGCCCGCGCTGGGTGCAGGGCCTGGACATCTCGCTGGACTGGTACAAGTACGAAATCAGCGACATGATCATCGCTGACAGCGTCGACCGCATCCTGCGTGACTGCTACGTGCTGGGCGATGCTTCGCGTTGCGCCGCACACACCCGTGCAGGCGATGGCCACATCAACGGCATGACCTACGGCCTGGCCAACCTCGGCCAGATGGAAACCCAGGGCTACGACCTGGGCATCAAGTACCGCCTGCCGGAGCTGGCCATCGGCCAGTTCGCGATCGACTGGCAGACGAGCTACCTGGCCAAGTACGACGAGCAGGGCCAGAACGCTGACGGTGACAACATCACCATCGGCCGTGTCGGTGAGCCGGGCCTGTTCCGCGTGCGTTCGAACCTGGGCCTGACCTGGTCGAAGGGTGACTTCGGCGTGGCGTACACCGCGCGTTACTACTCGGGCATGAATGAAGCCTGCGTGGCCAACCGTCCGTGCGACGACGCCGACCGCTACCAGAACGGTGAGAAGTCGCCGCTGCGCAAGACCGGCTCCAACACCTTCCACGACCTGCAGGTCAGCTGGAAGGCACCGTGGGATGCCACCATCGCGCTGGGCGCCAACAACGTGTTCGACCACAAGGGTCCGATCATGTTCACCCAGCCGAACTCGAGCTTCGCCTACTACGGCGGCTTCGACGTGGGTCGCTTCCTGTACATGAAGTACACCCAGCGCTTCTGATCCATCGAAGTGCGATAGCAGAACGAGGAGGGCGGACCGCAAGGTCCGCCCTTTTCATTTCTGTAAGGGAATTCTGATCAGGTCGGGAAAGTGAGTGCGGTCACTGTCTGCTCTTGTCGCATTCAGCACAGTAGGTGCGTCCAATACCGGACACTGGGAGATGGATATGAAGCGCACGCTTTTCCGCCAGGTATCGGCCGCCGTCCTGATCTATGCAACGCTGGTGGGCTCGCTGTCCGCACAGAACATCATCGTCTGCGGCGGCGGTGTGTACTGCGAGCAACTCCGGCTGGAGTGCCTGGCCAAGGGCAACGCCCCGGCCCTGTGCGAGCGTCAATGGCGTCTGTGCGTGCTGGACGCCTGTCCGCAGCGCTGAGAGAGAAAAAAGGGCGCGTCCGTTGGACGCGCCCTCATGCGAGGTGACGGCAGTCGCCTGCGTGCTGCTCAGGCGTCAGTGGGTGTCAGCCCCATCAGTGCATTGGCATGCTCACGCCACTGCGGCAATCGATTGAGTACGCCTGCGCGCTGCAGGTAGTCCTCGTCAACGGGATCGCCGTTGACCAGCGCCAGCGCCACGTGCACCGCGCCGGTCACCCAGAAACTGCGGGTCGTGGCGCGTTGCGGCTGCAGGTGGAACGCCACCGCTTCGATGATCGGCATCGGCAGGCCCCACAGCCCCAGCAGGTAGGCGCCGGCTTCGGCGTGCCCGGGACGGAGGTCGCCGGCCAGCGCAGGCTCGCTGCGCTCGTTGCGGACGCCCGGCAGCAGCAGGCCGATGTCAGCCAGCAGCGCCGCGGTGGCACCCAGTTCCGCACTGGAATCGGGCAGCAGGCGGGCGGCCAGGCGCGAGGCGAGCAGGGCGCGCTGCTGCAGCGAGTTGCGTTCGGCCGCAGACAGCGTCGGTGCCGAGAACACCTCGCTTGCCAGGACCAGGTCGCGCAGGGTGGACAGGCCCAGTCGGGTGACCGCCGTGCGCAGATCGGCGATGGTGCGGCCCTGGCTGAAGAAGGCCGAGTTGGACAGCTGCAGGACTTTCGCGGCGATGGCAGGATCGGCGGCGACCAGTTTGGCCACGTCGGCGCTGTCGGTATCGTCATCGTGTTCCAGGGCCTGGGTCAGGCTCAGGTACAGGTGTGGCGGCGAAGGCAGCTTCTCGATGCGGCCGATGGCATCACGCAGGCGCGGGCTGTCCAGCACCTCGCGCAGCTCTTCCAGGCTGGTCAAGGCCTCCAGCAGCACCTCCGGCGCCAGTGGCAGCGGCAGGAAGCGGTGGGCAACGCCGATCAGGCGCGCCGGTGGTGGCCGGTTGCCGTGCTGGGCATCGACCAGGGCGATACGGATGGTTTCCGGGCGCAGTGTCCGGATCTGCCCCAGCAAGGTGGTGGCATTGAGGTCCGGCAGCTGCGGGCAGACGATCACCGCGTCCACGCCCTGCGTCGCCACTGCCGTCATCGCGGTGTGGCCGTCGGCGGCGGTCAGCGGCTGCCAGTCTTCCCCAAGATCGGCAATGAATTCGGTCAGCTCGGCCGGCAGGCTGGCTGCATCTCCAACAAGCAGAATACGCACGACACAATCCCCTGGCTGTCTCGACGCTGGATGTCGACGACGTGTGAAGTGACGCAATTTACCTAATACAGCACCCGGAGTGCTGTGCCGCGGTGTTGAAACGTGACCCGCATCGCTCCGGCAGGACACACCGGAGCGACGCGGTTCAGGATCAGGCCTTGCTGCCTTCCAGGTAGCGCGCGTGCGCTTCGATCAGGATCTGCTTGGCTTCCGCCGCGCCGCCCCAGCCGTCGAGCTTGACCCACTTGCCCTTTTCGAGGTCCTTGTAGTGCTCGAAGAAGTGGCCGATGCGCTCCAGCCAGTGGCTGGAAACCTGCTCGATGTCCTCCACGTGGGCATAGCCGCTGAAGATCTTGGCGACCGGCACGGCCAGGATCTTCTCGTCGCTGCCGGCCTCATCGCTCATCTTCAGCACGCCGACCGGGCGGCAGCGCACCACCGAGCCCGGCACCAGCGGCAGCGGCAGCACCACCAGCACGTCGGCCGGATCGCCGTCGCCGCACAGGGTGCTGGGCACGTAGCCGTAGTTGCACGGGTAGCGCATCGGGGTCGACAGGATGCGGTCGACGAAGATCGCGCCGGTTTCCTTGTCCACTTCGTACTTCACCGGCTCCGAGTCCTTCGGGATCTCGATGATGACGTTGATTTCTTCCGGCGGGTTCTTGCCGGGCGAGACGAGTTCCAGACCCATGGTCGTGCTCCAGGTGGGGATGTAGGCGGATAGCCCTCCATTTTATGCCTTTGCAGGCCGCTGTGCAGGTGGGGCGACCCCTACAGGCCGCTGCGCAGGTGGACGACCTGCGGCGCCCGCCTTGCCCGATGGGCCCGGAAGGCCGGCCGGCGCAGGCTGCTGGCTCGTTCCCTGGGAGATACCCGCCATGTCCTGGACAACCCGCTGCTGCGGCACGTTCCTGTTGTTCGCAACCCTGCCGGCGCTGGCACACGCCAGCCATGTCGACCTTGTCGACTACCCCTCGCTCCAAGCCAATCGGGACCGCTTCCACCGGTTGCAGGCGTCGCTGGTGCGCGAGTTCGACGGCATCTGCGCCGACACCTTCTGCGAAGGTGAGTACAGCAACTACCGGGTACTGACGTTCCGCTGTGCCGTGCAGGCCGACGCCGGCACCGTACGCCACTGCGCCTGGGGCATCGTGGCCAGCGAGCTGCAGGTCGAACCGGTCCGCGGCGAAGTGCAGGTGGACAATGCGCGCTGGATCTGCCCCGTCACCCTTGGGGAGGGGATTCCGGTGGAGGTGTTCCACGCGACGCTGGAGCAGGAGGAGGGCGCGTTCGAGCCCTTCCCGGGAACCGATGTGACGGTCTTCGACACACTGCCGACCTGCCTGGGGCGGCCGGGCAATGCCGGGAGGGCCGCCTGATGCGCGCGCTGAAGAGGGGTGTTCTTGCAGGCCTGATGGGGCTGGCCGGCGCGGCACACGCTGCGCCGGCCTATGTGGATGCACGCCTGTTCCCCAACCAGGCGGCTGGGTGGCAACGCTTCCTGGCGGTCGAACGGTCGCTGCGGCAGAGCTTTGACCACGTCTGCGGTGACACCTTCTGCGAAGGCGAATACAGCAATCTGCTGCCGATGCGGTTGCGCTGCTCGGTGCATGCGGCGAGCGGCGCCATCCAGAGCTGCATCTGGACCTTCGCCGGCAGCGCCACCACGGTGGCTGATGATGGACGGATCGATGTCGACCTGCGCAGTTTCGCCTGTCCACTGCCCGTGGCGACGGGAACACGGCTTGAGGACTTACTCCGTGCGCTGGAGCAGGCCGCGCCCGTCCGTGCGATCCATGTCACGCCGCCAGGCAGCCGCATTTCGATTCATGAGGGGCTGATCGGTTGCCTGTGATCCTCTCAAATGAGAACGTGACTGATTCGCATTGACGGTGTAGCATGCGCGGCGCCCTCCCGTCGTACCGGCTCCGCGCATGCCATCCAATGCCGCCACCCTCACCGAACTGCTGATCCGAGAGCGGCCGGCGCTGCTGCGCCGGGTGCAGCGCATCCTGGGGGGCGACCCGGGTGCGGAGGACGTGATCCAGGCTGTCTGGTTCAAGGCCCGCGGGGTGGGCAACGCCCCGTTGATCGACAATCCCAGGGCCTATCTGTACCGCCTGGCAGCCAACCTGGCGACCGATCATGGACGCGAGTCGACGCGCCGCAACCGCCTGTTGGCCGATCACTACCTGTGGGGACCGGACGAGGCTACGTCCACGTCCACCGAAGAGCAGGTGATGGCGCAGGATGAGCTGCAGCGTGTCCTCGATGCGGCCAGCCACCTGCCGGAGCCGACCCGCGCCATCTTCCGCCTCAATCGGCTGCAGGGCCTGACCCAGGCCGAGATCGCGCGTCGCCTTGGCGTGTCGGTCACCACCGTGGAGAACCACATCCGCGCCGCGTTGCAGCGCCTGGCCTGGGCCCGCAGCGGCCGCTGAGCGGACGCGCTTGGGGATGGGGCTGGCTCAAACGTCTTGATGGCTGGACTGTACCTGCGGTCCAGTTCCCTCTCCCCGCGCGTGAATATTCCTGTCCGCCAGCCAATGAGCCCGCCGAACACTTCTTCTTCCGCCGCCTGCGAAGACGTCGTGGCCGAACAGGCCATGCGCTGGATCGCATGGCTGGCATCGGGCGACATCACCGATGCTGGCATGTGCGAATTCGAAGAGTGGCTGGCGCAACCGGGCCATCGCCACGCCTTCGAGCAGCAGCGCACGCTGTGGCGCAGCCTCGGCCCTCGACCGACCGTCGCGTCTGCGGTGCGGCGCCGGCGCCGGCGTCAGCGGCTGCGCTGGGTGACGGCTGCCGCTGCCGCCCTGGCGATGCTGATGATCTGGCCCGAAGCGTCCCTGCGCCTGCAGGCGGACCACCGCAGCCGCCAGAGCGTCCAGCATGTGCAGTTGCCCGACGGCAGCCGTGCGGTGCTCGACGCGGACAGCGCGATCGCCGTGCACTTCGATGCGGGCACTCGGCGGGTCGATCTGCTGCGTGGCCGCGCCTGGTTCGAGGTGGTCGCCGATCCGCAGCGGCGCTTCAGCGTGGCCGCAGGCAACGGCGTGGTTGAAGACATCTCCACGGCATTCTCCGTGTCGCGGGTCGAGGAAGCGGTTGAAACCCAGGTCGGGCAGGGCAGGGTGCGCGTGGCCGCCCCGGCCGACAGTGGCTGGACCTATCTGCAGGCGGGGCAGCGTGCGCGGTACGGTTCCGCGTCCGGCGTCGTCCGCCTGAGCGATGTCGCTGCCGACAGCGTGGGTGCGTGGCGCCAGGGCGAACTGCTGCTTGAGCAGGCCAGTGTCGCCGATGCAGTGCATCTGCTTGGTCGTTATCGTGCCGGTCCGACCTTCGTGCAGGGCGACCTGTCGACCTTGCCGGCCGTGAGTGCCGCACTGCGTATCGATCGCCCCGAACAGGCCCTGGATGCACTCGCGGAGACGACGGGGCTGAGGATCACCCGCCTGCCGATGGGTGTGGTCATCGTTCACAGATGACGCCGCGTCACGCGTGGAGACGTGGTCTGCAGTGATCCCCCTTGGGGCTGTGGCGCTGCCGTTCGTCTTACTCCACGAACGTACCCGCAGCCGCCACGTACGTCGCCGTGTCCACGCGTGCCGTGGATGACGCCGCGCCTGCGGCTCCGCTTTCCTGACAGGTTTCTCCATGTTCGATTCCCCACGTCCGGGCCGCACTCCGCGCCCGTCCCGCCTGTGCGTCGCACTGCTCGCCGCCGGTATCGCCGGCGCAGTAACGCCTGCGCTGGCCCAGGATACTGCCAACCCGCAGGCAGCCGCGCAGCGCTTCGACATTCCCGCGCAGCCACTCGACAGCGCGTTGCGCAGCTACATGCGGCAGTCCGGCGTACAGGTGGTCTATCCGGCTGCGTTGGCCAGCGGCGTCACGTCGCAGGTGGTCAGCGGCCCGTTCACCGCGGACGAGGCGCTGGCAAGGCTGCTGCAGGGCAGTGGCATGGGCGTGCGCCGGGTCGGCGACGGTGCAGTGACACTGGCAGCGGCCGGCGCCCTGCAGGCGCAATCGCCGACCATCACCGGCCCGCTGCGTGTGGCCGGCGATCGCGTCGCTGAAGGCATCGGCAGCGACGAGGCGCGCCTGCTCGATAGCTATCGCAGCGTCGGCTCGACCACCACGCTGGATCGCACAACGCTGGAGCGCTTCCGTGGCACATCCAACGGCGACATCGTCAAGGGCGTGGCCGGGGTCACCGCCGGTGATCCGCGCGTGGGCAACGGTTTCGACGTGAACATCCGCGGCATCCAGGGCCAGAGCCGGGTGCCGGTCATCATCGATGGCGGGCAGTCCAGCATGGACACCTACCGAGGCTACGCCGGCCAGTCACAAC
This sequence comes from Stenotrophomonas maltophilia, assembly GCF_025642255.1. Lineage (NCBI taxonomy): Bacteria > Pseudomonadati > Pseudomonadota > Gammaproteobacteria > Lysobacterales > Lysobacteraceae > Stenotrophomonas > Stenotrophomonas maltophilia. The sequence goes on along the minus strand of NZ_CP106759.1, from coordinate 3,363,044 downwards.
GCAGCTATCTTGATCCGGACCTGATCTCCCGCCTGACCATCACCAAGGGCCCCAGCCTGCAGGCCAACGCGTCCGGCGGCATCGGAGGTGTGGTGGAGATGGAGACGCTGAACGTGGGTGACATCCTGCGCGAGGGCCGCGACGTCGGCGTCCGCGTGCGCGCTGGGTTGGCCAACGCCAGCGCCAACAGCGTGCCGGCTTACAGCGCCGTGCCCCGGACGGACCGCAGCGCCACCGGAAGCCAGTTCTTCAACGTTGCCGCCGCCGGGCACTGGGACCGCTTCGATCTGGTCGCGGCGTACGCCCACCGCGACAACGGCAACTACTTCTCCGGCAGGCACGGATACGATGACTTTCCGCAGACCCGGCGCACGCTGGCACCGTTGAATCCGCCGCGCACCGAAGTGTTCAACACCTCCTCGCGCTCGACGTCGGCCCTGCTCAAGGGCACCTGGCGCATCGACGATGCGCAGACCCTCGAAGCTGGCTATCGCCGCTATGAGGGCCGCGCCGGCGAGATCATGGCCTCGCAGATCATCCGCGTTGAGCGGGATCGCATCCCACAGTGGGATCCCGGCCACGTCGACATGGACAGCTACAGCCTGCGCTATCGCTTCGATCCAGACAGCGAACGGATCGATCTGCGCGTCAACGCCTGGTACACCGATGCTGACAGCGTGATGTACAACAGCCTGACCGGCATCACGCCGTGGTACTTCGACCGCCGTACCGAGTGGTACGACGCGCCGAGTTTCAGCGGCGATCCGGGCTACAAGGATGCCTACCGCAATCCGCTGCGACAGAAGCGCTTCGGCCTGGATGCCAGCAACACCTCGATCTTCGATACCCGTGCAGGCGTGTTCACGCTCGACTACGGCCTGTCCTACAGCGACGAGGACATCGCACCGGGCAGCTCCGCACCGATCAAGCAGGATGATCTGGTCAACAACCGTTTCCTGCGCAACGCTGAGCGCAAGGAGTACAGTGCGGTGGCGTCGCTGAAGTGGCAGCCCGACGAACACTGGGAGTTGATGGCCGGTGGCCGCTGGAACCGGGTGGACGTGCATGACCGCAATCGTCTGGCCACACCCGATGCCTATGAAGTGCAGGGACAGTACCGCTACACCGAGCTGCTGGATGGCAACCCGGCACTGCCCTCCTGGCGCGCCAAGCGCATCGCGCTGCTGAACTGGTATCCGGACGCCGATGGTGCGTTCACCCAGGCCTCGCTGTTGGCCTCGCCGTACAAGAAAGGCACGGTGGCTGACATCGGTGGCTGGAACTTCTACGACGCTGATGCACCGGAAGACCTGGAGGTGCCGGTCAGCTGGACCTGGTCGCAGCCGATCCGTCGCCGCGACAGTGCCTTCTCACCCACCGCCAGCGTGGCCTATCGCTTCAGCGAGGACACGATGGTCTACGTGAAGTACGCCGAGGGCACCAAGCTTCCGAGCCTGTTCGAGACGACACTGGGCCTGTTCACCGCTGCCAAACCCGTCGGAGAGCTGAAGCCGGAGCGCGCGCGCAGTTGGGAAATCGGTGCCAGCACCGTCCACCATGACCTGTTCACCGCCGGCGATCGCCTGGCGCTGAAGCTGGCGTACTTCGATACGCGCATCGATGACCTGATCACGCGTGACTACCGCACGCTGTCGGCCGGCCTGATCCGCAACGTCGACCAGTTCAAGGTCTCAGGCATGGAGTTCCAGTCCAGCTATGACAGCGGCAAGGTATTTGCCGACCTGTCCGCGCATTACTACTTCAAGGCCAAGACCTGCGCCCCGGACATCGCCGCCGAGCGCCGGGCGTACGGTGCACAGCGCAACAATGATGAACTGGCCAGTACGCCCAACTGCGTGGACGGTGGCTTCGAGGGTTCCTACACCAATACGCAGAACCCGCCGCGCTACATGGTGAACCTGACGGCTGGATCGCGCCTGTTCGACGAGCGCCTGACCTTCGGCACCCGGGTGATCCACAACGCCGGCCCGATCAGCAGACTGGACAAGGACTGGAATGTCGGCCTTTCGGCGATCCAGCAGCTGTACCGGCCCACCACCCTGGTGGATCTGTTCGCCAGCTGGCGCTTCAGCGACCAGCTGTCGGTGGAGGCGAATGTGGACAACGTGACGGATCGTTACTATCTCGATCCGCTCGCCCTGGGCGTGATGCCCGCCCCGGGCCGTACCGCGCGCCTTGCGTTCACCTGGAGGTACTGATTACCTGCGCAGAGCGCCTTCGGTGGGTGCGGACCTTGGTCCGCACCGCCTTGCCGCGACTGCGGGCTTACAGCCCGGTCGCTGCCTTCACCGCATCTTCGTGCAGCGACTCGTTCAATTCATCGACCACCGTGCTCCAGGCCGCATCGGCCTGCAGCGATTCGGCCAGGAACTGCCGCTGGCCATCGTTCCAGTAGGGCGCGTCGGCCACCGCCACGCCGGTAGCCAGCTGGTGGTCGCGGATGAAGCGGGCGATGCCCTCGGCGCTGGCATCCAGGCCCAGCTGCAGGAACAGGTTGGTCATGCGCGGTTCGGTGGTGATCATCATCGGTTCCCGGCGGGAAAGAGGGAGGGGCATTATCGACGCAAGCGGGCTTGGGGAAAGCCCTGCGCCACACGTCTACAGCAGGACCTCTCTCCCAGGTACCCTCCATGAACGCACATATCGCTCCTGAAGACAGCCGCAGCCTGCGCCTCAAGGCCGCCACGCGCGACAGCCACGGCGCACTGGACAAGCGCATCATGGCCGGTGACATCTTTGCCGATCTCGGCAGCTTCGCCCGCTTCCTGCGCGTGCAGTACCGCTTCCATCGCAGCATCGACCGGCTGTACGCCAGCCCGGCGCTGGAGGCATTGCTGCCGGGGCTGGCCGGGCGTCGGCGTCTGCAGCAGGTGGCAGCTGATCTGCACGACCTGGGGCAGGATCTCCCTGGCGCGGACATGGCGCCGTTGGCAGGTGACCTGCCGTTGCCGGTGGCGCTGGGGTGGCTGTACGTGGCCGAAGGCTCCAACCTGGGGGGCACGGTGCTGTACAAGATGGCCGCGCGGCTTGGCCTGGACCAAGGGTTCGGTGCCCGCCACCTGGCTGCGCACCCGGATGGCGCGGCCCGCCACTGGCGGGAATTCACCGCCGCGTTGGATGCGGTGCCCCTGAGCGCCGCGCAGGAACAGCAGGTGATCGATGCCGCCGATGCCGCGTTCCGTAGCGTGCATGGCCACGTTGAAATCGAGTTCGGCTGATGCCCGGGCTCTGCCTGCGGGCGATGCGCTGATGCGCTGGCTGTGGTTCGCGCTGGGCTGGATGATGGTCGGGCTGGGGGTGATCGGCGCGTTGCTGCCGGTGATGCCCACCACCATCTTCCTGATCCTGGCGCTGGGCTGCTTCGCGCGCAGTTCGCCACGGTTCGAGCAACGGCTGCTGGCACATCCTCGCTACGGCCCGCCGCTGCGACTGTGGCGGGAACAGGGCGCGGTGTCGCGCCGGGGCAAGGCATTGGCCAGCGCTGGCATGGCGGTGGGGTTCGCCTTGTTCTGCTGGGGCGCACACCCTTCCTGGCGGCTGCTGCTGGGCGTGGGCCTGTTCTTCGCGGTCAGCGCCGGCTATGTGCTCAGCCGGCCGGCGCCACGGCTGGAGCCGCCCCAGAGTGTCGAACGTGGCGATGTCGGCGATCCGCGCCGCTGTGGGCGTCGCTGGAATCGCTGAGTCCGCGTGAGGGGGTGGAGCCGGGCCCACGCCCGGCTCCACCGATCCGCTACAGCAGCGGCACCAGCAGCAGCGCCACGATGTTGATGATCTTGATCAGCGGATTGATCGCCGGCCCGGCCGTGTCCTTGTACGGGTCGCCGACCGTGTCGCCGGTCACCGCGGCCTTGTGCGCTTCGCTGCCCTTGCCGCCGAAGTGGCCATCCTCGATGTACTTCTTGGCGTTGTCCCAGGCACCGCCGCCGGTCGTCATCGAAATCGCCACGAACAGGCCGGTGACGATCGTGCCGATCAGCAGGCCCCCCAGTGCGCGTGGGCCCAGCAGCAGGCCGACCACCACCGGCACCACCACCGGCAGCAGCGAGGGCAGGATCATCTCGCGGATCGCAGAACGGGTCAGCATGTCCACGGCCTTGTCGTACTGCGGCTTGCCGGTGCCCTGCATGATGCCGGGGATGTCGCGGAACTGCCGGCGCACTTCCTCCACCACCGCGCCTGCGGCCCGACCCACCGCCTCCATGGCCATCGCGCCGAACAGGTACGGAATCAGGCCGCCGATCAGCAGGCCGATGATCACCGTGTGGTCACTGAGGTCGAAGCGGAACTCCTGCCCGGGGTTCGCCGCCTGCAGGTTGTGCGTGTAGTCGGCGAACAGCACCAGCGCCGCCAGCGCCGCCGAGCCGATCGCATAGCCCTTGGTCACGGCCTTGGTGGTGTTGCCTACCGCGTCAAGCGGATCGGTGATGTCCCGGATCTCCGAGGGCAGTTCGGCCATCTCCGCGATGCCGCCCGCGTTGTCGGTGATCGGTCCGTAGGCGTCGAGGGCCACGATCATGCCGGCCATCGACAGCATGGCAGTAGCGGCGATGGCGATGCCGTACAGGCCGCCCAGCGCGTAGGCGCCCCAGATCGCGGCACAGACCGCCACCACCGGCAGCGCGGTGGACTTCATCGAGATGCCGAGGCCGGCGATGATGTTGGTGCCATGTCCGGTGGTCGACGCCTGGGCGACGTGCTGCACCGGCTTGTACTGGGTACCGGTGTAGTACTCGGTGATCCAGACGATCAGGCCGGTCAGGACCAGGCCGATGAGGGCGCAGCCATACAGCGCCAATGGACCGTGCACGTTGTCGGACATCAGCCCCGTGGTGATCGGGTAGAAGGCGACCGCCGCCAGAACACCCGACACGATCACGCCCTTGTACAGGGCCCCCATGATCGAGCCACCGGGCTTCACCTTGACGAACAGCGCGCCGATGATCGATGCGATGATCGACACGCCTCCCAGCACCAGCGGATACAGCACGGCGTTGGCGCCGGCTTCGGCGAGCATCAGGCTGCCCAGCAGCATGGTTGCGATCACCGTGACCGCGTAGGTTTCGAACAGGTCGGCGGCCATGCCGGCGCAGTCACCGACGTTGTCGCCGACGTTGTCGGCGATCACCGCCGGGTTGCGCGGATCGTCTTCGGGAATGCCGGCTTCGACCTTGCCGACCAGGTCGGCGCCGACGTCGGCGCCCTTGGTGAAGATGCCGCCGCCCAGGCGCGCGAAGATCGAGATCAGGGAAGAGCCGAAGGCCAGGCCGACCAGCGCATGCAGCGCCTGGTCCATCTGCAGCCCGAGCCGCAGCAGCAGGGCGTAATAGCCGGCCACGCCCAGCAGGCCCAGGCCGACCACCAGCATGCCGGTGATCGCACCGCCACGGAACGCTACGTCCATCGCGGCGCTGATGCCGTTGCGTGCGGCTTCAGCGGTTCGCACGTTGGCGCGCACCGACACGTTCATGCCGATGTAGCCGGCAACGCCGGACAGCACCGCACCCACCGCGAAGCCGACAGCGGTGTACCAGCTCAGGAACACGCCTACGAGCACGAACAACACCGCGCCGGCGATGCCGATGGTCAGGTACTGGCGGTTCAGATAGGCGCGTGCGCCCTCCTGGATCGCGGTGGCGATCGCGACCATGCGCTCATTGCCGGTGGGTTGGCGCAGGATCCAGCGCGCCGAGACGATTCCGAACAGGATCGCGAGAATGGCGCAGCCCAGCGCCAATGACAGCCCGTGACGTTCCAGCATTAGACCCCTCCGCAGAATGGATGATGAGCATCCAGTGGCGATGAACTTCACCACGAGGGGGACGACGGGCTGCAGCCTGGAACCAACCCGTGCCGACCGTGGCGGTCGTCCGACGTATGGCGGTGTTCAGCATTCCCTGGTGGCCGCAGTATGCGTGCACATGCGCCCGGATGGTAGCGCCGTGCGTGGAAGGCGCAGCGCTTGCCCCTCCACCGACGCGCCTTTGCACCCTGTTAAGCCTTCCTCTGCAAGCCTGCGCTCAGTCCTGAAGGAGACCCTCCCATGCGTCTGTCCCTGTTGATGCTTGCCGCCCTTGTGCCGGCAATGCCTGCATCTGCCGCCGAGACCCCGGAACTGCAACGCGCGGTGGGTGCGCCGCAGGCGGTGGGAGCGGTACACACGCTGCGGCAGATTCCCGAAGCCTGTGCGCGGCTGGAGGGCGCCTTCACCGGCCAGGCTGCCGAGCCGTATCGATTCGCCGTGGTCCGTACCAGCGAGCAGTGCCAGCCGCGCGCTCGTTTTGTCGACTTCGCCAAGGCGCAGCCCGCTGTCGACAAGGGCTGGAAGCTCAATGACGTGATCCGCGTGCCCAGCGCGACGTGCCCGGCACAGCAGGCGGTGGTGCGGGTGTGGCGTCTGCCGGTCGACAACCGCCAGGCGCTGGACGGCCAGGGGCAGTCGCGCATCTATCTGGAAGAAGCAAAGAAGCAGGCCGCCGCCGGCAAGATTCCGCAGGTGACGATGTTCGCCGCGCAGCTGCAGGTGGAAGGCAAGGCCTGCAACTGACGCCGTCCGGCAGGGCGAAGCCACGCAGGGCGTGGATGTACTTCGGCGCGCACCGGTAGCGTCGGGCCATGCCCGGCGGAGAACCCGGTAGTGCCGGCCGCTGGCCGGCACCCCTGCCATCACTCGGCCAGCTTCGCACCGCGGGCCACCAGCAGGTCACGCAGTGCCGAACGATGGCAGTGCGCCTCATCCTCGCAGTAGCACCCCACGCTGATGTCGGTGTGCTGCGACAGCGCGGCCAGCAGATCCAGCGCGTGGGCTGCGTCGGGCGCCTTCATCTCGGCACGGTAGCTGCGGAAGAAGGCATTCCAGTCGGCCGCGGTGGTCGCCCCGCGAGCCTGTTTCACCCGTTCCGCGCTGGGCGACAACGTCGGGAACCAGACGTCGTACCAGTCCTGGCGGGCGAACTCGCTGCGTGGCACGCCGCGCGGCGGGCGGCGTACGGTGCCGATGCGCAGGCCTTCGCCCGGAACGCGCGGAGAACCGAGGCGGACGATCCGCAGGGCCATGATCGCAGTCAGACCTCGAAGGCCGGCAGCGTCTTCTTCACTGCCACGTTCTTCAGCGTCACATACTTCGGCAGGCCATCGGCGCCGTACGGCAGTGGCGCTTCGCCCTTGATCAGCGGTGACAGATAGGCGCGCGCCCGGGCAGTGATGCCGAAGCCGTCGCGCCGGATGAAGCCGGCCGGCATCTTCTTCTCGTGGTTGGCGATCTTCGACAGCGGCGCGGACTCGATCTTCCAGCGGTACGGTGCGTCGCTGCTGCGCACGATCACCGGCATCACCCCGTTCTGGCCCTTCAATGCCAGTTGCACGGCCGCCTTGCCCACGGCCTGCGCCTGGTCCCAGTCGGTGCGGCTGGCGATGTGACGTGCCGAGCGCTGCAGGTAATCGGGCAGGGCCCAGTGCACCTTCAGCCCCAACTGGTCCTTGACCCGGCCAGCGAGGTGCGCGGCGACGCCGCCCAGCTGCGAATGACCGAATGAATCCTTGCTGCCGCCGGCATCGGCGACGAAGCGGCCATCCGCCGTGGCGATGCCCTCGGAGGCCACGACCACGCAGTACCCGACCCGTTCGACCACCGCCTTGACCTTGGCCAGGAAGGCCGCCTCGTCATAGGCACGTTCGGGCAGCAGGATGATGTGCGGGGCCTCATCGTCGCCATTGCCGGCCAGGCCTGCGGCAGCGGCCAGCCACCCGGCATGGCGGCCCATCGCTTCGTAGATGAAGACGCGGGTGGAGGTCTCGGCCATCGCCGCGACATCCAGCGCCGCCTCGCGCACCGACACCGCGGTGTACTTGGCCGCCGAGCCGAAGCCGGGGCAGGTATCGGTAACAGCCAGGTCGTTGTCGATGGTCTTCGGCACGCCGATGCAGGTCAGGTCGTAGCCGGAGGCCTTGGCCAGCTGCGAGACCTTCAGCGCGGTATCGGCCGAGTCGTTGCCGCCGTTGTAGAGGAACCAGCGCACGTCGTGCGCGCGCAGGACCTGCAGCAGACGTTCGTAGCGCGCACGGTCGGCATCGAGCGACTTCAGCTTGAAGCGGCACGAACCGAAGGCACCGCCCGGTGTATGGGCGAGGGCGCGGATGGCCGCCGCACTCTCCCTGCTGGTATCGATCAGCTCTTCGCGCAGGGCGCCCAGGATGCCGTTGCGGGCCGCCAGGACCTTGATGCCCTTGGCCCGGGCCTGTTCGATCACCGCCGCAGCGGTGGCGTTGATGACCGCGGTGACACCACCGGACTGGGCATAGAGGAGGGTACCGTTGCGCATGCTTCTACCTGCTCAGGGGAGGGACATTGCAGGGACATTACCCGGATGCGGTAAAGTGGCGCTATTGCGGTGCAGCGATACCGGACCGTCCGGGACGCGAACCTTCTTTGTTTTCAACACGTTGGAGTCAGGTCAATGCGATTGGTTCTGTTGGGACCGCCCGGTTCGGGCAAGGGGACACAGGCGACGCGCCTGAAGGACAAGCTGGGCATCGCCCACATCTCGACCGGTGACATGCTGCGTGCGGAGATCGCTGCGGGCTCGGAGCTGGGCAAGCAGGCGAAAGCGGTGATGGATGCCGGCAACCTGGTATCGGACGAGATCCTGCTGGGCATGCTTGAGTCGCGGCTGGCCCAGGCGGATGTCGCCAAGGGCTTCATCCTGGATGGCTACCCGCGCAACGTGGCGCAGGCCAATGCGCTGGACGGCCTGCTGGCCAAGATCGGTCAGCCGCTGGATGCGGTGGTGCAGCTGGATGTGGCCACCGAACTGCTGGTCGAACGCATCGCCGGCCGCGCCAAGGAGCAGGGCCGCGCCGACGACAATCCCGAATCGGTGCGCCAGCGCCTGCAGGTCTACAACGACCAGACCGCGCCGGTGGTGGATTTCTATGCAGGCCGGGGCACCCTGGCCCGCGTCGATGGCGTCGGCGAGCTCGACGAGATCGAAGCCCGCATCCTGGCCGCGATCAAGGCCTGAACCAGGCGCGCGGCCGGCTGCGGTCGGCATGCAGAACACAGGCCTGGTCCTTGCGGACCAGGCCTGTGTCGTTTTCATAGGTGCCAGCGGAGGGCTTGCTCAGGGCCCCGCAGCATGAGCTCCCTTGGGGATGGCCTCTTGGGGAGTAGGACCGGTTCGGGTACTGCGGCTGGCAATCCGAATTGTGTCCGGGTTCACAGAACATCGCTATCGGGAATTCCCTGACAGGTGGCTGGAGTTTTCTCACATCGGGTGTAGGACTTGTCTGACCCCATTACGGACATTGGCCCTATACAGCCGTGATCGGTCACAATCCTCGCTCATGAGCAGCGTACATATCCTTGCAATCGCCGGCACCTTCATGGGTGGCGTGGCCGCCCTGGCGCGGGAACTGGGCCATACGGTCAGCGGCAGTGACCAGGCCATCTATCCGCCGATGTCGACCCAGCTGGAGCAGCTGGGCATCACCCTGGACCAGGGCTACCGGGTCGACAGCGTGCCGGCGGGCACCGACCAGGTGGTGATCGGCAACGCGCTCTCGCGTGGCAACCCGGCCGTGGAGGCGGTGCTCGACGCCGGCCAGCGCTACAGCTCCGGCGCGCAGTGGCTGTCCGAGCAGGTGCTGCCGGGCCGCGACACGCTGGCTGTGGCCGGCACCCACGGCAAGACCACCACCACGACCATCCTCACCTGGCTGCTGGAGAATGCCGGTCGCGCACCGGGTTTCCTGATCGGCGGCGTGGCCGAGGATTTCGGCGTTTCCGCCCGCCTCGGTCAGGGCCGTGAGTTCGTGGTGGAAGCCGATGAGTACGACACCGCCTTCTTCGACAAGCGCAGCAAGTTCGTCCACTACCGGCCGCTGGTCGCCATCCTCAACAATCTCGAATACGACCACGCCGACATCTTCCCGGACGTGGCCGCGATCCAGCGCCAGTTCCACCATCTGGTGCGCACCGTGCCGGCGCGCGGCCGTCTGATCGTCAACGGCGAGGACGTGCACCTGGCCGAAGTGCTGGCAATGGGCTGCTGGACGCCGGTCGAGCGTTTCGGATTCGATCCGGCGCTGGAATGGCATGCCGAACTGCTGGCCGCCGATGGCAGCGCCTTCCGCGTGCACCACCACGGGCAAGCGCTGGGCGATGTGCAATGGTCGCTGCTGGGGCGGCACAACGTGCTCAATGGCCTCGCTGCGCTGGCCGCTGCCCATGCGGTGGGCGTGGCACCGGCCGAGGTGATCCCGGCGCTGGCGCGCTTCCGCAGCGTCAAGCGGCGCATGGAAGTGATCGGCAGCCACGACGGCATCACCGTCTACGACGACTTCGCGCACCATCCCACCGCGATCGCCACCACCCTCGAGGGCCTGCGCGCCAAGGTGGGCGATGCACGCATCGTGGTGGCGATGGAACCGCGCAGCAATTCGATGCGGCTGGGCGCACATGCACACGCGCTTGCGCCCTCGCTGGCGCTGGCCGACGAGGTGGTGTTCCTGCATCGTCCCGAGCTGGCCTGGGACGCAGCGTCGGTGATCGCAGCGGTGCGCGGCCACGCGCACGCGGTACCCGATACCGACGCATTGCTGGCACAGCTGCAGGAGCGCGTGCACCGCGGTGACCACGTGGTGTTCATGTCCAATGGTGGCTTCGACGGCGCGCCGCGCCGATTCCTTGCAGCACTGCAGGCGCGATGAGCACGGACGCGTCACTGCCCCTGTTCCCGCTGCACAGCACCCTGCTGCCTGGCGCGGCGATCGGCCTGCGCGTGTTCGAGCGCCGCTATCTGGACCTGATCCGCGACAGCGGCCGCAGTGCGGAGGGATTCGGCGTCTGCCTGATCCTTGATGGCCAGGAGGTCGGTGCGCCGGCAACGCCGGCCGCCTACGGTGTGCAGGTACGCATCGAGGACTTCGATGTCGGCGCCGACGGCGTGCTGCAGCTGCGCCTGCGCGGTACCCGCCGCTTCCATGTCGAGCGCACCCGGGTGCGCGACAACGGCCTGGTGGTGGCCGATGTGCGCTGGTGCGAAGAAGACCCGGATGACGAGCTGCGTCCACAGCATGCGCTGCTGGCCACCGTGCTGGGTCACATCATCGAGCAGGCCGGCGAAGCCTACGCTCCGGCCAACCCTGCGTTGCTGGACCAGGCAAGCTGGGTCGGCTGGCGCCTGGCCGAGCTGCTGCCGTTGAGCGAACAGCAGCGCCTGCAACTGCTGCAGATGGACGACCCGCATCAGCGCCTGCAGCAGCTGCTGGGCTGGATGCCGTAAAGAATCATCCCGCGCGGTAGCGCCGGGCCATGCCCGGCGGCATCCGGAACCCGCGCGGTAGCGCCGGGCCACGCCCGGCGGCTCCTCATGGTGCGACGGTCTTCAACCGCAGTACCGGCAACCCGGTTTCGCCGTGCACATCCTCGCGTTGCGGCAGGTCCTGCACGGCGTCCTTCACCGCGTTCAAGGCTGGGTCCACGCCGCGAAGCGGATGCCACATGCCGATCCACTGGAAGTGGCGCTCGTAGCGCAGGGTCTGTGCGCTGCCCAGCCACAGTGGCGTGTCGCCCGGCTGCAGCTGCACGGCGGCCGGCCACAGGCGCAGCACGTAGCGCTCGTCCGGACGCGCCCCCTGGCGCACCATCAGCAATGCTTCCACGCGCGTGTCCAGCGTTGCCGGCAAGACCGGCAGCTGCTCCGCACCGGTGTCCTTGTCCAGCATCAGCAATGCTTCCTGCCAACCGGCCTGCTCCTGCAGCGTCCAGCCACGTGCCTCCAGCTGTGCCTGCAACGGGGCCAGGGGACCGGCGACCTGCACATCGAGCGGCCAGCGCTGGTCATCGTCGAACTCGTTGCGGCGCGCCGGCAGCGCGGACCAGTCGTGCTGCCACCACGCCTGCATATCCATCGCCTGCGCGGCGGGCAGGGACGGCTCGAAACGTTCCAGCTTCACCGCGATGTTGCGCGGCGCATACCACATCGCGGCAACGGCGAAGACGCCGTAGAAAAGCCAGGCGACCGGTTTGACCCAGAACGACCGGTTGAACCGGCGGCGGTAAGCAATGCCCAGCACCAGCAGCCAGAACGTGCCGAACAGCATGCCGCCGATCACATCGCTCAGCCAGTGTGCGCCCAGATACAGGCGCGAGAAGCCGATCAGGCTGACCACGATGCCCGATACGAGGTACGGCCAGACGCGGGTGCGGCCGGGCATCTCGCGCGCGATCAGGACCGCGAAGAAGCCGAAGGTGATGGTGGCCATGGTCACCGATACCGACGGGAAGCCGAAGCCGCTGCTGGCGTCGACCGGGCGGACCACATCCACGGTCGCGCCGAGCAGCAGCGTCAGGGCCAGGCCGAAGGCGAGCGCGGCCAGCCAGTGCGCCGCAGCCATCCAGCGCCGGCGCCAGATCAGGTAGCCCATCGCCGCGGCGGTGGCCGGCAGCAGTACCGGCCATGCGCCGAGCGAGGCCAGCGCCGCCATCGGGTAGTCGGCCAGCGGGTTGCGCAGCGCCAGCATGGCCTGGTGCACCAGCAGATCGACCGCAAGCGGTTCACCGTGCGCAACCACCAGGGTGAGCAGTGCGAACCAGCCCCAGCCGAGCAGCAGCAGCATCAGTGCCAGCATCGCCAACGGCACCGACTCGCGCCGCTTCGGGTCGAGCACGCCGACCGTGTAACGGCCCAGAGTCGGATGGCGGTTGGACCAGTCGAGCAGGCGCGACAGCCAATGATCCATGCGCGCGGCGGACCAGCGGTAGCCGTACAGCACGATGGCCCAGACCAGGCTGAGGATCACCGCGAGCAGGCCGACCACCACCACCAGGCGACCTGCCACGGCCGCGACCGCGTCATAGGCTTCGCCCAGGATCCAGCCTGGCGCCAGGAACAGCACGGCCCAGGAAATGCTGGCGATGCCGCTGGCCTGCATGTAGCGGCTGGCGGGCATGTTCATCATGCCGGCGATGGCGGGGACGAACGGCCGGATCGCGCCGACGTAGCGGGCCACCAGAATGCTCTTGAAGGCATTGCGGCGGAACAGGTTCTCGCCACGGTCCAGCAGTTGCGGGTAGCGGCTGAACGGCCACACGCCGCGCAGGCGATCGCCCCAGCGGCGGCCGATCCAGTAGCTGATGCCGTCGCCCGCGAACGCACCCAGCGCTGCCGCAGCGACCGCGTACGGCCCGGAGATCTGGCCAAGGCCGATGAACACGCCCACGGCGAACAGCAGGGGCAGTGCGGGCACGATGGCGCCGAGAATGATGACCGCATCGCAGAACGCGATCAGAAAAATGACCGCGCCCGCCAGCACGGGATGAGCGGCAATCCACGCGAGGGTGGCGTCGATCCATGAAGAGTCCATTGCCCGATTATAAAGGCGTGAAGGTGACTGGTTCCCAGCCGCTTGCCGACCGTTTGCCACCGTCGGCATCGCCTAGAATGGCGCCATGCCGCATTCGCCAGACGTCCCACCACATGCATTGAAGGCCGACAGCTTCGGCCGCATCCTTCGTATGGAGGGCCCCGACGGGCCGTTCGTGCGCCGCGATCTGGGGGCGACGCCGTTGTGGCTGCGCCTGCCGGCGTGGTGGCTGGCGCGGCGCGAAGCACGCGCGCTGCGTCATATCCACGGCATGGCCGATGTCCCGCAGCTGATCGATTGGGATGGCCGCCACCTGGATCGCAGTTTCATGGCCGGCGATGCCATGTACCAGCGCCCGCCGCGCGGCGACCTCGCCTGGTTCCGCGCCGCGCGGCGCCTGCTGCAGCAGTTGCACCGGCGCGGCGTCGCCCACAACGACCTGGCCAAGGAGGCCAACTGGCTGGTCACCGAGGATGGTCGTCCGGCGCTGATCGACTTCCAGCTGGCGGTGATCGGCAATCCGCGCTCGCGCTGGATGCGCCTGCTGGCCCGCGAGGACCTGCGCCATCTGCTCAAGCACAAACGCATGTATTGCCGCGAGTCATTGACGCCGGTGGAGAAGCGCGTGCTCAAGCGCACGTCGTGGGTACGCGAACTGTGGTTCGCCACCGGCAAGCCGGTTTACCGCTTCGTCACACGGCGCATCCTGCACTGGGAAGACAACGAAGGGCAGGGGCCGAAGCCGTGAGACGGTGGAACGTAGTGACCACGCTGCCGACCGCGGCCAGCGTCCTGCATCCGCAGCTGGCGGGTGCGGGTTTCGTGCATGCCTGCCGCGTCGCCACCCATCGACAGGGGCGCAGTGCACTGCAGGCCTATCGCGACATGGCAGCGACGGTCCCCGCGTGGTTTGACGGGCTGATGGCGCTGCGCAACCAGGGCATGCGCCTGCTCGGGATGAAGGATCTGGGTTCGCTGCGTGCGGTGCAGGCTGCGCAGCATCCGAGTCCCGGGCAGCGGCTCGGTATTTTCACCCTGCAGTCGCTGCACGATGATGCCATCGTGCTGGAGGATGACGACCGGCACCTGCACGTGCAGCTGGCGCTGCAGTGGCAGGGTGACACGCTGGAAGTGGCGACGGTGGTGCATACGCACAACGCGTTCGGGCGCCTGTACATGCTGCCGGTGGACCCGATGCACCGGCTGATCGTGCCGCATCTGCTGCGCAGGCAGGTACGCGCGTACGGGTAGGCCGGGCCCGGCGGCACCCGGCGGCACCCGGCGGCACCCGGCGCCACCGGAGCGCTAGGGCGTTGCCGGCACCAGCTGCTGGCCAATGAAGTTCCGCTTGGCATCGAAGTCATAGCCGATCTGCAGCTGCCCCACATCCGGGCAGGCATGGCAGTCGCGCAGCGGCGTGCGGTACAGCAGGCGGATGCCGCCGCCTTCCAGTGGTGCGGTGCCTGCGGCCTGCGCCGGTGCGAACGGCGTCGCCTGCGGGTTGGCCTTCAGCACTGCCTGCACAGTCGGGTCGGCGCGCAGCGCATCGTCCAGCTGCACCGCATCGACATCGATGCGCTTGCCGCCTGCATCCACCAGGCGCGTGCCTTGGTTGGTGTTGGCGCGGAAGGGATATTCAACCGTGGCCACGCCCAGTCCGTCATGCTCATGCCACGCGCTGACATAGGCCAGTTCGCCGCCGGTGGAAAGCTGCTCGGCGGCCGTGATTGCATCCGAGCTGGCGCCGCCGCTGCGCATCGCATCGCGCAGGCAGTCGCGCGTCGCCGCATCGCCTCCCTGACGGCAGGCGTTGAGATCGCCGTCCCACACCACCGCCTCGCTCCAGCGCATCCGGCCATCGGTCGCTGCCTTCTCCGCGCTGGGGGTGTCCGTGGCGACAGGTTCCTTGCCGGGCTCGGGCGAGCTGCCCTGGCAGGCGGTCATCAGGGCGAGTGCGAGGGCAGGCAGCAGCAGACGGGAACGGCGCATGGCGTGGACCTCGTGCGTTGACTGGAGGCCCGAGTATCGTCAAGACCGGGTGAACTCCGCGTCGGCGCGGCATACTAGCCGCTCATTGCATACGCTGGAGTCTGGAACGTGGGCAGTCTGCAGGGCAAGACCCTTTTCATCACCGGTGCCTCGCGTGGCATCGGCCTGGCGATCGCGCTGCGTGCCGCGCGCGATGGTGCCAACGTGGCCATCGCGGCCAAGTCGTCGGTGCCGAACCCGAAGTTGCCGGGCACCATCCACAGCGCTGCCGATGCGGTGAATGCGGCCGGCGGCCAGGGCCTGGCGTTGAAATGCGACATCCGCGAGGAAGAGCAGGTGCAGGCGGCCGTCGCCGCTACGGTCGATACCTTCGGTGGCATCGACATCCTGGTCAACAATGCCAGCGCGATCTGGCTGCGCGGCACGCTGGAGACACCGATGAAGCGCTTCGACCTGATGCAGCAGGTCAATGCGCGTGGCAGTTTCCTGTGCGCACAGGCCTGCCTGCCGTACCTGCGGCAGGCCCCGAATCCACACATCCTTACCCTGGCGCCGCCGCCGAGCCTGGAACCGAAGTGGTGGGGTGCGCATACCGGCTACACGCTGGCGAAGATGGGCATGAGCTTCGTCACCCTCGGTCTTGCCGCCGAGTTCGGGCCGCAGGGCGTGGCGGTCAATGCGCTGTGGCCGCGCACGGTGATCGCCACCGACGCCATCAACATGATCCCCGGCGTTGACGCGGCGGGATGCCGCACGCCGCAGATCATGGCCGATGCCGCGCATGCAGTGCTGGTACGCGAAGCCGCGGGTTTCCACGGCCAGTTCCTGATCGATGACGAGGTGCTGGCACAGGCCGGCATCACCGACCTGTCCGGCTACGCGGTGGATCCGTCGCGGCCGCTGCTGCCGGATCTGTTCCTCGACTGATCCGATGCGAGTGTCATGATCGGCCAACTGCGATAGAATTCGCGGCTGTAATCGTTTTCAACAAGGATGTGCGTAGATGTTCCGTCGTACCACTGCAGCGCTGCTCGCTGCGTCGTTGTCGCTTGCCCTGGTCGCCTGTGGTGGCAAGCCGCCCGCCTCGTCCGGCACGTCCGACAAGGCCGATGCCGCGCCTACGCAGGATGCCCAGCAGCAGCTGACCGCCAAGCTCAACGCCTATATCGGCTGCTTCAACGCGGTCGATTCCGAGGTGCATGGCAGCGCCCGCGCCTACACGGGCTGGATCAAGGATCTGGAGGCCGGTCCGAGCGGACGCGAGACCCGTGTGTACGGACCAAGCGAGATCGACGACTACGACATGAAGCAGTGCGACGCACCGATCACCGAGGCGATCGCGGCCCAGCCCGCGCTGCCGGAACTCGATGCGGCGGCTGGCCGCTACCTGCAGGCGCTTAAGGCACTGGTGCCGGTCAGCCATGAGGCACACGACTACTACGAGCGCCAGGATTATGAGGACGACCAGTTCGCCAAGGGCAAGCAGCTGCACGCGCCGCTGATGGCGGCGTTCAAGGCCTTCGCCGGCGCCAGCGAAACGTTCAACGTTGAACTGGAACGCCAGAACGATGCTGCCCAGCGCGAGCACCTCAAGGCGCTGGAACAGGCCGAGGGCCGCACCCGCGAGTACTACCGGCTGGCGATGATGCTGGAAGCGAAAGCGATCATGGACCTGATGGGCGACGACGATTTCGATCCGGCGCAGGCCGATGAACGGCTGCAGGCCTTCAATCGCATTTCCGACGAAGCACATGCCAAGGTGGCCGATCAGGAGCCGGGCAAGCTGGACTGGAACAGCTTCGAGCGCGAAGCCGAGAACTTCCGTCGCGAGGGCAAGGAGCGCCTGCAGCGGGTCAGCAGCAAGACCCCGTACAACGACTTCGAGCGGCGCATGCTGGATTCGCCGTCGATGGCCCCGCGGGGTTCGGCCGGGCGACTGCTGCATGTCTACAACGCGCTGGTGTTCCAGAGCAACCGGCAGTAGATCCGGGTGACAGCCCAGTGTGCCGACGCACTGGTCAGTGCCAGCAATCAGATGCGCTGAGGCGGGAGCGGCGGCAGGCCGCTCACCGCCCCGCGCAGGTACGGGTCAGCGGTTGAAGGCTTCCGGCAGCGCGTTGCCGCAGGCCCGGCAGTGGCGTGCATCCGGTTCGTGGCCTTCCAGCCCGCAGTGCGGGCAACCCCGGGCATCGCGGCGTGCCGCCAGCTCGGCCTCGCGCATGGTGCTGGCCAGTTCAGCGGTGTAGATGCCGGTGGGCACGGCAATGATGCTGTAGCCGATCAGGATCAGCACGGATGTGACGAAGCGGCCGAGCACGGTCTGCGGCACGATGTCGCCGAAGCCGACCGTGGCCATGGTCACCACCGCCCAGTACATGCTGGCAGGAATGTTGCTGAAGCCGTTCTCCGGTCCTTCGATCACGTACATCAGCGCGCCGGCGATGATGGTGATGGTGATCACCGTGAACAGGAACACCAGGATCTTCCGCCGGCTGCGCCACAGTGACTGCATCAGCACGCCGCTTTCCTCGATGTAGCGGGTCAGCTTGAGGATGCGGAACACGCGCAGAATGCGCAGTGCGCGCACCACCAGCAGGCTCTGCGCGCCGGGGATGAACATGGACAGGTACGCGGGCAGGATCGACAGCAGGTCGATGATGCCCCACACGCTCACGGCATAGCGCAGCGGGCGCTTGACCACCGCCAGCCGCAGCAGGTACTCGGCGGTGAAGATGAGGGTGAAGCCCCACTCGAGCACGTACAGGCTGGTGGACCACTCGGCGTGCAGGTGCTGCACGCTGTCGATCATCACCACCAGGATGCTGGCGATGATGGTCACCACCAGCAGCAGGTCGAAATTGCGCGAGGGCCGGGTATCGTGCCGGTAGATGATGTCGAACCACTGGCGGCGCCAGCCGGTTTCGGTGGCGGGGTTCAGCTGGGGGGCGGAGAACGGTCGCATGGGCGCATTGTGCCGCAGGGGTTCCGGCGCGAGAATGGGCATTCCTGAATCCTGCCGACTGCCATGACCTCCGCGACCGACCCGCTGATCTCCCTTTCGCACTACTACCTGCCGGTCTACAAGCCTCGCCAGGTGGTGCTGGAGCGTGGCCAGGGCGCCCGCGTGTGGGACAGCCAGGGCCGTGAGTTCATCGATCTGGCGGCCGGCATCGCCGTGTGCGGCCTGGGCCACAACGACCCGGATCTGGTGGCGGCACTGGTCGAGCAGGCCGGCAAGCTCTGGCACACCAGCAATGTGTTCTACAGCGCACCGCCGCTGCACCTGGCGGAAGAGCTGGTGAAGGCCAGCCGCTTCGCCGAGCGCGTGTTCCTGTGCAATTCCGGCGCCGAAGCCAATGAAGTGGCGATCAAGATGGTGCGCAAGTGGGCCTCCAGCCAGGGGCGGCCGGCTGACAAGCGGGTGATCATCACGTTCCGCGGCAGCTTCCACGGCCGCACCCTGGGCGCGGTGACCGCCACCGCCCAGCCGAAGTACCAGGAAGGCTATGAGCCGCTGCCCGGTGGCTTCCGCTACATCGACTTCAACGACGAAGTGCAGCTGGAAACGGCGATGGCCGCGGGCGACGTGGCGGCGGTGATGCTGGAGCCGGTGCAGGGCGAGGGTGGCGTGATGCCGGCCAAGTCCGGTTTCCTCAAGCGCGTGCGCGAGCTGTGCGACCAGCACGGCGCGCTGCTGGTGCTGGATGAGATCCAGGCGGGCATGGGCCGTACCGGCACGCTGTTCGCGCACTGGCAGGATGACGTGGTGCCGGACATGGTCACCCTGGCCAAGGCGCTGGGAGGCGGCTTCCCGATCGGCGCGATGCTGGCCGGCCCGAAGGTCGCCGAGACCATGCAGTTCGGTGCGCACGGCACCACCTTCGGTGGCAATCCGCTGGCTGCTGCCGTCGCCCGCGTAGCGCTGCGCAAACTGTCCTCGCCTGAGATCGCCGCCAATGTCAGCCGCCAGTCGAAGGCGCTGCGCGATGGTTTCGCCCGCATCAGCGAGGAATTCGGCGTGTTCAGTGGCGTACGCGGTCGCGGCCTGATGCTGGGCGCGGTCCTGGCCAAGGACTTCGCCGGGCAGGCCGGTGCCATCCTCGATCACGCGGCCGAACACGGCCTGCTGACCCTGCAGGCCGGTCCGGACGTGCTGCGCTTCGTGCCGTCGTTGAACATCACCGACGAAGAAGTGGCCGAAGGCCTGAAGCGCCTGCGTGCCGCTGTTGCGGCGTTCGTCGCCGCACGCTGAAGCCTTGGCGCTGACCCCGTTGCCGCGGAATCGCTGTAGAGCCGAGCCCATGCTCGGCTCATCTCCACGTCAGGCAACAGCAGCCGAGCATGGGCTCGGCTCTACCGCGGTCACGTGATCCGGTAGCGCTTCAACACCTTGCCCAGCCCACGGCCATCGTGCACCGTTTCCCCGTGCAGCCCAGCGGCGCGTGCGCCGCGCACGTTGGCGAACAGGTCATCGACGAACAGCGTGTGCGCAGGCGCTGCATCAAGCATCTCCAGCGTGCGCAGGAACACCTCCGGCGCCGGTTTGCGCAGGCCGAAATCGGCGCTGCAGAACACGCGACCCAGCAGGGCAGGGAACAGCTCCGGCAGCAGGGAAGGCAACGCCTGCTTCATCAGCGCGCCGTTGTTGGTCAGCACCGCCATCGGCAGCTGCAGGGCCTGCAGCCGTTGCAGGACTGCGCGCTGCGGATGGCTCGCGGCTTGCCGCGCTGCCGTCCAGGTGTCCACGTCGATGGTCCTGTGCAGAAGCTCTCCCAATCGCGCCAGATAGGCAGGGCCGCCCAGCGAGCCATTGTCATGCGCGGCTTCCAGCCCGCTGTCGTACAACGCGGTCTGCACGGCCTGCGTCGGAACCCCCAGCGCCTTCGCCAGATGCAGCACGCGTTGCGCGCGCTGGTAATGCACCAGCACGCCGTCTACATCCAGCAGCAACAGGTCGATCCGCATCGGCCGAGCATGCCATTGCGGCAAGTGTGCGGGAAACCCTGGAGCGGGCATGCGACAGACGGTCGCAGACGCGGCCACGGGGGGCTGCCTAGAATGGCGCTTGAATCCGCAGGAGAGGCAACGATGAAGGCTTGGATGGTGGCAGTGGGACTGGGCGCGCTGATGCTGGCGCCGTCGGCGATGGCGCGTGTGTGTGCGGTGAGCATCGACAGCACCGACCAGATGAGCTTCAGCAGCCGCGAGATCAAGGTCGCCGCCGACTGCACCGCCGTGGATCTGACGCTGCGCCACACCGGCAAGTTGGCCGCCACTGCCATGGGCCACAACTGGGTGCTGACCCGCAGTGCCGATTACCAGCCGGTGGCGATGGCGGGCATGCGCATGACCCTGGCCGACAGCTACCTGCCGAAGGCCGACAAGCGCGTGTTGGCGCACACCAAGGTGATCGGCGGCGGCGAGACCACGCGCGTGCGCTTCTCTACCCAGGGCCTGCAGAAGGGCGGTGACTACACCTTCTTCTGCTCGTTCCCCGGCCACTTCGCGATGATGAAGGGCACGTTCGTCTTTGGTTGATGCCGTTTGCAGCGTCGCACCATGCTCGACTGCTCTTTTCCGCGCTGCGTACGATGAGCCGGGCATGGCTCGGCTCTACACGTTGCAGTAGATCCACGCCAGGCGTGGATACGGTGCAAGGCAGTGCCAACCAAGGTTGGCACCTGCCATGGGCAGGGCTCAGCCCTTGGCGGCCTTGAACGCCACGCGTGCAGCGGCCAGCGTCGCTTCGATCACCGCATCGTCGTGCGCACTGGACAGGAAGCCGGCCTCGTACGCCGACGGTGCCAGGAACACGCCCTGGTCCAGCATGGCGTGGAAGAAGCGGTTGAACGCCGGAATGTCACAGGCGGTGGCCTGCGCATAGGTCTCCACCTTCTCGCTGGTGAAGAACAGCCCGAACATCGCCCCGACCCGGGTCGTGGTCACGGCCACTCCGGCGTCTGCGGCCGCAGCTTCCAGGCCCTCGCACAGGCGTGCGGTGCGCTCGGCCAGGTCGGCGTGGAAGCCGGGTTGCTGGACCAGTTCCAGCATTGCCAGGCCGGCCGCCATCGCCACTGGATTGCCGCTGAGCGTGCCGGCCTGGTAGATCGGGCCGGCGGGGGCGATCTGCTGCATCAGGTCGCGGCGACCGCCATAGGCGCCCACCGGCATGCCGCCGCCGATGATCTTGCCGAAGGTGGTCAGGTCCGGCGTGATCCCGTAATGCGCCTGCGCGCCGCCGAGCGCCACGCGGAAGCCGGTCATCACTTCATCGAAGATCAGCAGTGCGCCGTGTTGCGTGCACAGCTCGCGCAGGTGCTGCAGGTAGCCGTCGCGCGGCGGGATGCAGTTGGCGTTGCCCACCACCGGTTCGATGATCAGGCCGGCGATCTCGCTGCCCTGTGCCTCGAACAGCGCGGTGGCGGCTTCGAAGTCGTTGTAGGGCAGGGTCAGGGTGAGTTCGCTCAGGCCTGCTGGAACGCCCGGCGAGGTGGGCACGCCAAGGGTCAGCATGCCGCTGCCGGCCTTCACCAGGAACGAGTCGCCATGGCCGTGGTAACACCCTTCGAACTTGACGATGCGGTTGCGACCGGTGGCACCGCGGGCCAGGCGGATCGCCGACAGGGTCGCTTCGGTGCCGGAGTTGACCATCCGCACCATCTCGCAGGACGGCACCAGGCGGGTGATGGTCTCGGCCATGGTCACTTCGGCGGCGCACGGCGCACCGAACGAGAGGCCCTGTTCGACGGCCTTCTTCACCGCCTGGCGTACGGCCGGATGATTGTGGCCGACGATCATCGGACCCCAGGAACCGACATAGTCGATGTAGCGGTTGCCGTCCACGTCGTACAGGTAGGCGCCATCGGCGCGCTCGACGAAGAAGGGCTCGCCGCCGACCGACTTGAACGCGCGGACCGGCGAATTGACGCCGCCCGGCAGCAAGTGCTGGGCACGGGAGAACAGGGCGTGGGACTGGTCGTGGTTCATCGGGTTTCCTGGGTGTTACCGGAACTGGGCGAGGTAGGCGCGCTGGGTGGCGACCGGGTCCGCTGCGGCGTAGATGCCGCTGACCACGGCCACCAGGTCGGCGCCGGCCTCGATGAGGGGACCGACATTGTCCGGCGTCAGGCCGCCGATCGCCACCCGCGGTACGCCCAGTGCGGCGCTCTGCCGCAGCAGATCGATGTGGGCACGGCTGGTGGTGATCTTGGTGGTGGTCGGAAAGAAGGCGCCGAAGGCCACATAGCTGGCGCCAGCGGCTGCGGCGGCCTCGGCGTTGGCCAGCTGGTCGTAGCAGGAGGCGCCGATGATGGCGTCGGCACCGAGCAGGGCGCGCGCGCTGGCGATGTCGCCGTCGGTACCGCCCAGATGCACGCCGGCTGCGCCCACGGCCCGGGCCAGTACCGGGTCATCATTGACGATCAGCGGCACGCCGTGCTCTGCGCACAGCGCCTGCAGTGCGGTGGCCTGTTCCAGCCGCAGCGCGTCGCTGGCGGTCTTGTTGCGGTACTGCAGCCAGGTGGCGCCGGCGGCCAGCAAGGGCGCGGTGCGGGCCAGCAGGCGTGCGGTGTCGGGCTCATCCGGGGTGATGAGGTAGACGCCACGGGGCGCCGGGGAAGCAGAGGTCATCGATGGCTACCGGTGAGTGGACCGCGATGGGACAATGGCGGCCCGTGAATTCAACCCCGATTATCCGATGAGCGACGCCACCCCCACCACCCTGCGTACCTGGATGTGCGTGGTCTGCGGCTTCCTTTACCACGAGGCCGACGGTCTGCCGGAAGAGGGCATTGCGCCGGGCACGCGCTGGGAAGACATTCCGGACACCTGGACCTGCCCTGACTGCGGCGTCACCAAGGCCGATTTCGAGATGGTCGAGGTCGATTGACGGACGTGGGGCGGGCCGCAGGTCCGCGCACCGACCGCCTCAATGCAGCCGTGGCATCGGCCCGCCCAGATCGATCAGCTTCTCGCGCAGCCACTGCGCGTCGCTGGCCTCGGGATTGCGCTTGAGGTACTGCCCCAGATCGTGCCGGGCTCCCGTCAGGTACTCCAGCTGCAGGTAGGCCAGGCCCCGGTCGCGCAGGGCGTCGTCCTGCTCCGGCGCCAGCTTCAGCAGGCGGTCGGCACTGCGCGCGGCACGGTCCCATTCACCGGCCTCGGCATACACGCCGTGCAGGTTGCGCAGCATCCGCATCAGGATCGCGCGGGACGGTGCCGGATCGAGAATCTGCGCCAGCACCTGGTCGTCGGGCATCTGCCCGCCCAGATGTGACTTTGCGCGCTCCCGCAGTTCGTCCACATCCAGCGGCCGACCGCCGTTGAACGGGTCCATCACCAGGACACCGTCATCCACCGGCAGGCGCACCAGGAAGTGGCCGGGGAAGGACACGCCGTCCAGCGGAATGCCCAGCCGCCGCGCGACCTCCATCTGTACCAGCGCCAGCGAGATCGGATTGCCGAGCCTGCGCTCGAATACCTGGTTGAGATAACTGTTGCGCGGATCGTAATACTCGTCGTGGTCGCCGCTGTAGCCCAGTTCGTCGAACAGGTGGCGATTGATCGCGGCCATTTTCAGCGGACTGCGCTCGATGCTGTCCACTTCGGCGCGAAGGTGGTCGACATGGCTCTGGATCAGCGCGTCGTAGGTGGACGGCTGCAGATCCGGATATTCATCGCGCGCGATCAGCAGCGCGGTCGGCAACAACGGCAGCGCCTCGTCTTCGAGGTCGGCCAGTGCATCCCAGTCGGGGAGTGTGATCCGGTCCGGCATGGTCACAGACTGGCGGCAATCGCAGACGGATTCAAGCGGTGTGGCGTGAAAAATCCAGGGGTCAGATCCCGTCCGCGTGCGAAAGGGATCCGACCCCGACCGGGGTGCCGGCCGGCCGCCGGGCCGCGTGGGCCTACTTCTCGATGCCCGGGCCGAAGGTCAGTTCGGTACCGTCCTTCAGCTTGAGCTTCTCGGCCTGGCCGGCGTTGAGTTCCAGCACGTACCGGGCCGGGCCGCCGCTGGGATAGGGCGGACACATGTCGCCGGCCGAGCAGGGCGGCACGTCGCGCTGCTGGCTCACCAGCCGGCGCTGGCTGTCGAAGTACAGGATGTCCAGCGCGATCTTGGTGTTCTTCATCCAGTACGCCTGCATTTCCTCGCGGTCATGGATGAACAGCATGCCGTGGTCAACGGGCATCTGGTCGCGGAACATCAGCCCGCGTGCGCGGGTCTCATCATTGGTTGCCAGCTCCACGTGGTAGCGGGCGCCGTCCAGTTCGACCCAGTGACGGGCCGCATCGGTGGCACAGCCGGCCAGGGCCAGCAAGGGAAGCATCAGCAGCGAACGCAGCAGCGACATCGTCAGGATCCTTCGCGTGAGGGTCAGAGCACGACCGGCGGTTCGCCGCCGATGATCACCACGTCGGCACGGCGACGGGCAAACAGGCCGACGCAGACCACGCCCGGCAGCTGGTTGAGTTCGCGCTCGAGCTTTTCCGGATCGGTGATCTGCAGGTTGTGGATGTCCAGGATCTGGTTGCCGTTGTCGGTGACCACGCCCTCGCGCCAGGTCGGCTGGCCCCCGGTCATGTCGCGGATCTGCCGGGCCACCAGGCTGCGTGCCATCGGAATCACTTCCACCGGCAGCGGGAACCTGCCCAGCACCGGGACCTGCTTGCTCGGGTCGACGATGCAGACGAAGCGCTCGCTGGCCTCGGCAATGATCTTCTCGCGGGTCAGTGCAGCGCCACCGCCCTTGATCAGGCACTTGCCGGGATCGCACTCGTCGGCGCCGTCGACGTACAGCGACAGGTTGCCGGTGTGGTTCAGCTCGATCACCTCGATCCCGTGCTGCTTCAGGCGCGCGGTGCTCTGTTCCGAGCTGGACACCGCACCCTTGATGCGATGCTGGATGCGCGCCAGCGCATCGATGAAATAGGCGACGGTGGAACCGGTGCCGACACCGACGATCATGCCGTCTTCGACGTACTCGATGGCTTTCTCGGCGGCCAGGCGCTTGGCTTCGGACATGGGAGCAACTCTCAGCAGGGAATCAGGATTTCTTTTCCAGCGACAGCAGCAGCTTCCACTGCGCGGCGGTCACCGGGAACACCGACAGGCGGTTGCCCTTGGCAACCAGCGGGAAGCCCTCGCCGAGCGCTTCGGCGTGCAGCTTGATCTCGTCCAGCGCGATCACCTGCCTGAGCTTGCGGTCGAAGGCCACGTCCACCAGCATCCAGCGCGGGTTCTCGCGCGTGCTTTTCGGGTCGTGGTAGTCGGATTTCGGGTCGAACTGGGTATCGTCCGGGTAGGCCGGGCTGGCGACCGTGGCCAGGCCGACGATGCCGGGGACCTTGGTATTGGAGTGGTAGAACAGGATGCCGTCGCCGACCTGCATGCCATCGCGCATGAAGTTGCGCGCCTGGTAGTTGCGCACCCCGTTCCAGGGCTCGACCTTGACCTTGGCCAGGTCATCGATGGAGAAGGCGTCCGGTTCGGACTTCATCAGCCAGTAGCGCTTGCGGGCGGTCATGCGTTCACGGGGGCAGCGGAGGGGAACAGGGTGCCGGCTTCGGTGCAGATCGCATCCACCGGCACGTCCCACGACGCCACCGGCAAGGACTCGACCTGCTGCACCGCGAAGGCAGCACCGACCAGCCAGGGCGGCGCCGGCCGGTCGTGGCGGAAGGCGAAGCTGCGATCATACCAGCCGCCCCCCATGCCCAGCCGCCGGCACTGTGTGTCGAAACCCACCAGCGGGGTCACTACCAGCGCCATCTGCGCCGGTTCCAGCGTGTCTTCCACGGCCACGTCCGGTTCCGGAATGCCGTAGCGGTTGCCGGTCAGGGGCTGACCGGGCCGCCAGGGCGCGAAGCGCAGCGTGTCGCCGGCCAGCACCGGCAGGCAGTAGGTGAGTCCATCGGGCAGCTGCAGCTGCCAGCGATGCAGCGCGATCTCACCGTCCAGCGCCCAATAGCCGGCAACGTGGCCGTGAAGCGGCGCAAACGGCAACGCCAGCAGCCCATCGGCAAGGGCATCGGCGGCGGCGATGCGCTCGCTGGCGGAAAGGTCACGGCGGCGTTGCCGCAGGTCGTGGCGCAGGGCCTGGCGCGGGTCGGTCATGGCAGAGTGCGGCAAGGAACAGCCGTCATTGTGCCGGAAAGAACAAGGGCGACGCCCGAAGACGCCGCCCTTGCTGGAATATTGCATTCTCCGCAATGTCGATGCATGCGAAACGACCTTGAACCCGGGGGCTCAAGTGGGAACGCTGGAGAACCATCGGGCTTCCCGCTACAAGGCGGACCTGCACTCCCGGCGCTGTCGCGCTCCCGGTGTCGTTCTTAAG
The DNA here is from genome assembly GCF_025642255.1 of Stenotrophomonas maltophilia. Taxonomy (NCBI): domain Bacteria; kingdom Pseudomonadati; phylum Pseudomonadota; class Gammaproteobacteria; order Lysobacterales; family Lysobacteraceae; genus Stenotrophomonas; species Stenotrophomonas maltophilia. Next base: position 3,336,333 of record NZ_CP106759.1, on the reverse strand, counting down.
GGACAAGGCGAATGTTTGCACATGCCGTCGAGTACCGCAGAGAACGCAGGGCCATTATAGCGGCCGGTCCTGATCTGGATAGGCCGTTCGTCGGCAACAGTCCGTGCCAATTCAGAAATGAGAAGACGCGTGTCGCGCGATCTGTCAGGGATTGCCGTCGATGGCGCGGTCCAGCCGCCGGTTCAGGTCGGCCAGCGTCTGCTGCAGGGCCACGGCCTGGCGGGCGTTCTCGTCACGCAACAGCTGCAGTTCATGGGCCAGATTCAGTGCCGCCAGGACCGCGATGCGGTCGACCGCCGCCATGCGGTTGCTGCCACGGATCTCGCGCATCCGTGCGTCGAGCAGGCGCGCGGCCGCCATCAGGCTGTCGCGTTCATCGGCACCCACGCCGACGGTGTACTCGCGGTCGAGGATGCGGACGCTGACCGGTTCGGCGCTCATGTGTGCTGCTCCAGGGATTTGAGCCGGCTGATCATCGCTTCCACCCGCGAGCGCGCCTGTTCGTTCTTGGCCAGCAGCGTCGAGCGCTCGGCCACCAGTTGTTCCTGCTGGTGGCGCAGGCTGCGGTTCTCTTCGGCCAGGCGCTGGTTGCGTTCAAGCAACGCTTCCACGCGGGCGGCGAAGTCCTGCAGCTGGGCAAGGGGATCGGCGGGTTCCATGCAGGCACGATAGGCAAGCCGGGTCTGGGCGGTCAAGCGCTGTCGCAGCAGGCCCCGATGGCCACGGGGAGGTCGCTATCGGGTTGCTACACTACAGGGCTCACGGGCGCGCGCGTGCGCGCTCGGGGTTTCCTTCTCCGAACGAGCCGCACGATGACCGAACTTCCCTCCGTCGACGACGTTTCCCGCGCCAGCCAGGACCTGGGCCTGGGCGCCACCGCTGCCGAGCTGCATGGCGGCCTGTGCGGCTGGCTGGCCGCCGGTGGAGCTCCCGGCAACGACTGGCCGGCGCGTGTGCTGGCCGACGACAGCCTGCCGCCGGTGGCGGCCGACAGCGCCCTCGGGCAGTTGTTGCAGGCCACCATCAAGCAGCTGGAGGACCGCGATTTCGCGTTCGAGCTGCTGCTGAGCGACAGCGAGGACGTGGCTGCGCAGGCCGACGCCATGTTCAGCTGGACCCGCGCCTTCCTGGGTGGATTCGGACTGGGCAGTGGCGGCCGTCGTCCGGCCCTGTCCGAAGAGGGCGAAGAGGCGCTGACCGACATGGCCAGCCTGGCGCGTGCTTCCAGCGAGGATTTCGAGGCGGGTGGCGAGGACGACGATGAGGCGCTGTCGGAGATCGAGGAATTCATCCGCGTGGCGGTGCTGCTGCTGCACGGCGATGTGGTGCTGGCCGCGCGCCACCGGCAGCGCCTGAACTGATGGACATCAAGCAGCGCACCGGCATCGCGGCCGGCGAGTACAAGCGTCGTCGCCGGCAGCTGATGGACATGGCCGGCGAAGACGCCATCCTGGTGCTGCCCGCCGCGTCCGAGAAGGTGCGCAGCCTGGATACCCATTACCCGTACCGGCAGGATTCGGACTTCCAGTACCTGAGCGGCTTTCCGGAGCCGGAAGCCGTGCTGGTGCTGATTCCCGGGCGTCGTCACGGCGAGGCGATCCTGTTCTGCCGCGAACGCGATGCCGAGCGCGAGGCCTGGGACGGCAGCCGCGCCGGCCAGGAAGGCGCCGTGGCGCAGTTCGGCATGGACGATGCCTATCCGATCGACGATCTGGACGACATCCTTCCGGGCCTGCTGGAGGGACGCTCGCGCGTCTACTACCACTTCGGCCGTGACGCGGACTTCGACCTGAAGCTGATCGGCTGGGTCAACCGTGTCCGCTCCCAGGTGCGCCACGGTGCGCAGCCGCCGCACGAGTTCCTGGAGCTGGGCCACCTGCTGCATGAGCAGCGCCTGTTCAAGTCCGGCGCGGAGGTGGCGCTGATGCAGCACGCCGCGCAGATCAGCGTGCGTGCGCACCTGGCAGCGATGAAGGCGGCGAAGGCGGGCATCCATGAGTACGAGCTGCAGGCCGAACTGGAGCGCGTGTTCCGCGCCAGCGATGCGGTGCCGGCGTACTGCAGCATCGTCGGCGCCGGCCGCAACGGGTGCATCCTGCACTATCGCGACAACAACGGGCGTGCGCGCGACGGCGAGCTGGTGCTGATCGATGCGGGTGCCGAGTACCGTGGCTACGCCAGCGACATCACCCGCACCTTCCCGGTGAACGGGCGCTTCAGCGCCGAGCAGCGCGCGCTGCATGATCTGGTCGGCCAGGCCCAGGCGGCGGCGCTGGCCCAGGCCCGGCCCGGCGTACCCTACGAAGCCGGCCACCTGGCGGCGGTGCAGACGCTGACCGAAGGCCTGCTGCGGCTCGGCCTGCTGAAGGGCACGCTGGAGAAGAATCTTTCCGAAGGCCTGTACCAGCGTTTCTACCGGCACAAGACCGGCCACTGGATCGGGCTGGATGTGCACGACGTGGGCGACTACCGCCTGGCCGGGGACTCGCGGCTGCTGGAGCCGGGCATGGCGTTCACCATCGAGCCGGGCCTGTACATCGGCGTGGACGATACGACGGTGGAGCCGCGCTGGCGTGGCATCGGCATCCGCACCGAGGACGATGTGCTGATCACCGACGATGGCCATCGCGTGCTGACCGAAGGGCTGGCGCGGAGTGCGGACGAGATCGAAGCGGTGATGGCGGGTTGAGGGTTGCCGGCAGGGCTTGCAGCCCTGCACCCGCAGACGCAACAGCTGGAGCAACAGCAACAGCGGGCTATCCGTGGGATGGCGGGGCACTGTGGGTTTGCGGGGACGCCGTGAACCCGTCCATGGGGGCCTGGTCGCGGCATCCATGCCGCTCACACCCCGCAAACCCACAGTGCCCCGCCTTCGACAGTTGTCCGGTAGCTGTTGGTAGGTGTCGACCTTGGTCGACACGGAGCGAGCGCAGCGAGCGACCCGCTTCTGCTTTTCTTTTTTCTTTTCCGTGGTTGGACGCGGCAGGAAACTGTCAAAGGTGGGGTGGGTAGGCCATGCAGGGGCGTTGGCGCCATGGATGGCGCCATCGAGCTTACAGGGACGTACTTGCAGCGTCCCCTGCATGGCCTACCCGCCCCGCCAAGCGCTGCTTTGATTCAGCATCCAACCACGAGGGGCTCAACCGTTGGCTGCTGCAAACTCCGGCCGCGTCAGGTTGTCCGCTTCGCCGTCGGTGCACAGCACTTCGTCCTCGATGCGGATGCCGCCATACGGACGGAAGAAGTCCACGCGCTCCCAGTTGATCGCATCGCCATGGCCGGCGTCCTTGACCTCGTTCAACAGCATGTCGATGAAGTACAGGCCCGGCTCGATGGTCACCACCATCCCCGGTTCCAGCACGCGGGTCAGACGCAGGTAGGGATGACCCGCCGGACGTTCGATCCGGCCGCCTTCGTCGCTGGCGGCGAATCCGGCCACGTCATGCACCTGCAGGCCGATCAGATGGCCGATGCCGTGCGGGAAGAATGCGGCGCTGACGCCGGTTTCCAGCGCGGTCTGCGGCGATACCCTGATGACGCCGAAGTCCTTCAGAACGCCCATCAGCGACAGATGCGCGTCCACGTGCAGCGTCCTGTAATCAACGCCCGGGCGCACCGCCGCGCACATCTGCTGCTGGGCGGCATCGACGGCAGCGATCATCGCAGCGAATTCGTCGTGGCCGTGCGCCGCGTAGGTACGGGTGATGTCGCTGGCGTAGCCGTGCGCGCTGGCGCCGGCATCGATGAGGAAGCTGCGCAGCGGCTGCGGTGCCTTGCGGCCCAGTTCGGTGTAGTGCAGAACGGCGGCGTGCTCGTTCAACGCCACGATGTTGCCGTAGGGCAGTTCATTGGCGTCCTGGCCCACCGCCTGGCAGTACGCCATGTGGATGCTGAATTCGTCGGCACCGTTGCGGAACGCGGCTTCGGCGGCGCGATGGCCGCGCACGCCCAGCACCTGCGCTTGGCGCATCAGGGCGATCTCGTAGGGCGTCTTGCTGCCACGGTGCCATTCCAGGTAATTCACCACCGCCGGAGGATTGTTCGGCACGTGGCTGCCCAGGGCGCTCTGCGGCTCACCCAGGATCGCGCAGCGCGACGGATCGGCCGGCAGCAACGCCAGCGCTTCGTCCGGCGTGCGGATGATGTGGATGTCGAAGTGCTCCACCCACCAGCCGCTCGGCGCGTCCGGCACTACGTGCCAGTAATCGAACGGCTGATGGAAGATCACCACCGGCCGCTTGCCGGGCGTAAACACGATCCAGCTGTTGGGCACGCGCGTCAGCGGCAACCATGCCTTGAACTGCGGATTCACCGCATAGGGATAGTCGCGATCATCAAACACCTGGTAGTGCAGGGTGCCGCTGGGCACGACGAGGTGATCAAAGCCGCCGCGCGCCAGCGCCTGCTCGGCGCGTCGGCACAGCACGGCCAGGTGATCGGGATACAGGGCGCCGGGGTCTTGCTGGATCATTGCGGTGGCTCGACACGGAAAACGGCCCTAGATTCTGCCGCATACCGGCGGAAACCGCTGTGCCGGAACCGGCAGTCAGTCCGTCGAAAGCGGTCCTTCGTCGCTGTCTTCGCCTACCCACTGCCGCAGCAGCTGGCGGTGTTCGCGTGACAGGGTGAGGAACCGGAAGCCCACCCAGCTCTGTCCCGGGGCGTGCGCCGGCTCGCTCCACAACAGGTGCACGCCCACGTCGATGGCTGCCTGCTGGCCATCGCCCAGCGGCAGCGGGAAGCGGAACTGATACAGCGCGTCGTCGCGCAGCGCAGTGCTGGCCAGCATCAGCATGCCGGTTTCGGACACATTGCCAAGGCGACCGACCACGCAGTCGCGCATCTGGTCGGTCACCGGCACCAGGTCCGACACCTGGCGTCGGGGGGCGCGGCGGGTGTCCTGCGGCGGCGTCATGCTCATGCGGGGGTGTCCTGCGGGTTGCGGCCGGCAAGCGCACGCAGGGCGCCCAGGCTGGCCTTCCAGGCGCGGTCGACCAGCCGGCCCTTGTCTTCGGTGACCAGATGCGCACGCCCAGCGCTGATCTGCCGCGCCAGGCTGTCGAGGTCGGTTTCGGCAATCTTCTGCCCGCGCGGATTGACGAACAGCACATGGCCGGTCAGCAGGCTGTACCAGGACAGGCGCTGGCGGCGAAGCGTGCCGTCGCCGTTGTCGATGTCGAACCAGCTGCCGAAGGGCAGGGAGCACAGCTGCTCGTAGGCGGCCTCCTCCGCACCGCTGCGTGGCGCGGCAGGGGCGGACGCACTGCGGCTGTCGGTGTGCTCGCCCAGCCGGGCGCGGGCCTTCAGCCGCGCGCTGAGTTCGGTACGCGACGTGCTGTCGTCCTCGCCCCCGGGCGTGGCCAGGCGACGGGCCACCGCTGAGGCTTCCTCGGCGTGATAGCCCACCTGCAGCAGCGCGGCCTCCACATCGGCGGCCAAGGCGCCATCGGTGCCATCGACGCCGTTGGCGGCGGTTGCAGTAACGGCCGCGATGCGCTCGGTCTGCTGCAGCCGCTCCTGCCACTGGGGCGAGTCCTCGCCATGGCGCAGCCGGGTCAGGGTCAGCGCGTCGGACCAGGCCTGGCGCAGCAGGGTCTGGACGAAGCGCGGCGGCTGCTGCGTGCTGCAGCACTGCTCGATCTGGGCGCTGGCCTGGCGCCTGGCGAGTTCCAACCGCTCTCTGCCGCGCGCGGCTTCGACGTGGCGGCGTTCGGCCAGTTCGGCGCGATGGGCGGCCGCGCGCTGGTGCTGCTGCACCTCTTCGTTGGCAGCAGCGAAGGCTTCCGGCGTGCGTGCATCCTCGCCGAGCAGGCTCTGCACGCTCTGTGCCATGCGCTGCAGAAACTGCGGATCGACGTCGTCGTCCCCCAGCCAGCGGGCACCGGCTTCGGCGATATGGTTGAGCAGCTCGCGCGCAGGATGCTCGTCGCGTACGAAGAAGCCCGGATCGGCCATCGCTGCACGTGCCAACGGTACCTGCAGGCGCGCCAGCAGGGCGGCGGGCACCGGGTCCGGGCGCTGCTGCTGCTGGATCTGCTGCATCAACAGGCGCAGCAGGTCCAGGTTGTCGCGATCATGGCTGCCGATCTGCGCATGCGGGCCATGCTCGCTGCGCAGCTGCGCGACCACGGCGGCCTGCAGGTCGACCACACCGGTAGCGGCGCTGGCCTGGTTTTGCAGCCTTGCCAATACCGCATCGACGGCAGCAGTCGGTACCGCAGGCGCGTCTGCCGCCGGCGTGGCGCGCGCGCGCTGCAGCAGGTCGTGCAGCAGGGTGCCGGTGGCGGTGGTCAGCCCGGGGGTCGCTGCAGCGGATGCGGAACCGGACTGGAAGGCATCCTGCATCAGGGTCGACCAGGAGCCGGCAGGCAGGTTCTCGCCCCAGCCGGTCATGGGGGCCGCCGCGCGCCTGGCTGGCTGCGTGGCACGGCCGCCAGCGACGGACTGGGTGATGATCCGTCGCGTACTCGACGAGCGGGCCAGATACGGGGTGTAGACCAGGCCCGGCAGCACGCCCTGCTGGGCGAGCAGGGCATTGGCCCGATCAAGCAGGTCGCCCAGGCGTTCCAGCACCTGGCGCTCGAAACTGCGATACAGCGCCAGCTGCACCTCTGCCCCGAGGCCATCCTGTTCGGCGACCCTGCGCACCATCGCGCACAGCGCCTGCGGTGCCAGCGGAAGGGTATCGGCTTCGAACGCAGGCGCCGCAGCCAGCACGCCCAGGCGCTGGCCGAGCAGGTTCAGGGCGTTGGCCGAGCGCTGCGTCTCGCGCCGGACCATTTCGGTGAGCAGCAGGTCGCGGTCGACCTCGTGCTCGTCGACCAGCGACAGGCCGATCGTGCCCGGCAGTGCGGGCGGTGGTGCTGCTGCCGTGAAGGCGGTCGGTTCGCGCAGCCGCGCCAGTGCCTCGGCCACCGCATCGAGCATGCGCTCGCTGAAGTGGCCGGCGAAGGCATGCAGTTGGCTACGCTGCGCCATCAGTTCAGCCTGCTGCTGCGGACTGCGCGCGCGGTCGGCATCGTGCAACAGGAGTTGTTCCAGCGCTTCGACGGTCAGGATCAGCGGCGCGGTCAGTGCCTGCCGGCACAGGCCGGTCAACGCCCCCAGCAGTTCACGTACCCGCGGTGGCAGGTCGGTGCTGGCCAGGCGGGCAGCGTCGGTGGCGGAGAGGGAGAAGACAGCTGACATCGGCGTGCGGTACCCGGATTCCCGCGGAGCGATCCTGTGAATCTACCGTGTCGGCCGAGGCCGGCGCTACTTTAGGGTGAATGCACACGCTGCACGCCGGGCATGGCCCGGCGCTACCGCATGCTGGCCGCTGGGTGGCGCCGGGCCATGCCCGGCGGATGCGACGGCATGCTGGCCGGTGGGTAGCGCCGGGCCATGCCCGGCGGATGCGACGGGGCGCTCATTCGTCCAGGAACAGGCTCACCACATCATTGGTGAAACGGCGGCCCAGTTCGGTCGGGCGGACCTGGCCATCGGCCGTCTCCAGCCAGCCGCGCTGCACGGCCTCGGCCAGCGGTGCGTCGAGCACGCTGCGCGGCAGGCCGGTGCGCGATTCAAAATCACGCAGGCTGAAGCCCTCGTGCAGGCGCAGCAGGTTGAGCATGTACTCGAACGGAAGCCGCGCGGGCGTGATCACGTCATCGCCACCGAACGACGCCGGGGTGCCAGCGCTGTCCAGGTAGGCCTGCGGATGCTTGAGCTTCCAGCGCCGCAGCACGTGCTCTTCGGCGCCGGAACTGATCTTGCCGTGTGCACCGGCGCCGATGCCCAGGTAATCGCCGAAGCGCCAGTAGTTCAGATTGTGCGCGCTCTGCCGGCCGGGGCGCGCGTAGGCGCTGACCTCGTACTGGCCGAAGCCGGCCTGCGCCAGCAGCGCCTGGCAGTGTTCCTGCATGTCCCAGGCGTTGTCTTCATCGGGAATGCCCTGCGGCGGGCGCGCGAAGAACACCGTGTTCGGTTCCAGGGTCAGCTGGTAGTGCGAGATGTGCGCCGGCTGCAGTGCAAAGGCGCGCTCGAGGTCCGATTCGGCACCGGCCAGCGTCTGCTCGGGCAGTGCGTACATCAGGTCGATGTTGAAGTTGTCGTACCCCGCATCCTGGGCCATCTTCACCGCACGCTCGGCTTCGCCACTGTCGTGGATGCGGCCCAGCCGCTTCAGCGCGGCGTCGTCGAAGCTCTGGATGCCGAAGCTCAGGCGGTTCACGCCGGCCGCGCGGTAGCGGTCGAAGCGGCCATGCTCGGCGGTGCCGGGATTGGTTTCCAGCGTGATCTCGGCGTTCGGCGCGAAGCGCAGGCGGGCGCTGGCCTGCTGCAGGAAGCGATCGATCGCCTCCGGCGGGAACAGGCTGGGCGTGCCACCACCGAAGAACACGCTGTGCACCACCCGGCCCCAGACCAGCGGCAGGTCCTGGTCCAGGTCGCGCAGCAGAGCATCGATGTAGGCCTCGAACGGCAGCTCGCCCTTGGCCTGGTGCGAGTTGAAATCGCAGTACGGGCATTTGCGCACGCACCACGGCAGGTGCACGTACAACGACAGTGGCGGTGGCACCAGTCGCGGTGGGCTGTCGTGGTCAGCGGAGCAGGCTTCGCCGGGCAGGTGGTTGCAGTGGTCGTGGGCGTGCGGCATGGGCTTCATCGGTAGTGCCGGCCGTTGGCCGGCTTCCCTGGCTCGATCGGATGGCTTCAGTACAGCGTCGCCAGCTGCTGCTTGAGCTGCTGCAGGGCAATGGCACGGTGGCTGATGGCGTTCTTCAGGGCTGGCTCCATTTCCGCGGCGGTCAGGCCGTGGGTGGTGTCCAGGAATACCGGGTTGTAGCCAAAACCGTTCGTGCCACGCAGTTCGCGGATGATCTGCCCTTCCCAGCGGCCCTCGCAGATCAGCGGCTGCGGGTCGGTGGCGTGGCGCAGGAGCACGATCACCGCATAGAAGCGGGCGCTGCGCTGGCCATCGGGGATGTCGGCCATCGCGTCCAGCAGCTTGGCGTTGTTGGCGGCGGCATTGGTCGGGTGGCCGGCATAGCGCGCGCTGTACAGGCCGGGTGCGCCGCCGAGCGCATCGACGATCAGCCCCGAATCATCGGCCAGCGCCGGCAGGCCGGTCGCTTCGCAGGCCGCGCGCGCCTTCAGCAGCGCGTTCTCGACAAAGGTCAGGCCGGTCTCTTCGACGTCGCCCAGGCCCAGTTCGGCGGCCGAGGTGATCTGCAGCGGCAGGTCGGCAAGGATCTCCTGCATCTCCACCAGCTTGCCGGCGTTGTGGCTGGCCAGTACCAGTTTCTTCATTGACGGGGCTCCAGCAGGTCCCAGGTGTTGCCATACAGATCGCGGAACACCGCGACCGTTGCATAGGGCTCTTCGCGCGGCGATTCCAGGAACTCCACCCCGGCGGCCAGCATCGCCGCATGGTCGCGGTGGAAGTCGTCGGTGTTGAGGAAGAACGCAACGCGCCCACCGGTCTGGTTGCCGATGCGGCTGCGCTGTTCCTCGTCACTGGCGCGCGCCAGCAGCAGGGCGGCGGCGCTGCCGTCGGTCGGTCCGACCACGACCCATCGCTTGTGGCCCTGGTCGATGTCCTCCAGCAGTGCGAAGCCGAGCTTGCCGGTGTACCAGGCGATGGCCTCGTCATAGTCGGCCACCACCAGGGTGGTCAGGGCAAGGCGCCGGTTCATGCCGACAGCGCCGCCTGCTGTGCGGCCAGCAGTTCGTTCACGCCCTTATCGGCCAGTCCCAGCAGCGCGTCCAGTTCATCGCGGCGGAAGGCATGGCCTTCGGCAGTGCCCTGCAGCTCGATGAAGCCACCGCCATCGTTCATCACCACGTTCATGTCGGTGTCGCAGTCGCTGTCTTCGGCATAGTCCAGGTCCAGCACCGGAGTGCCGCGGTAAACGCCCACCGACACCGCTGCCACCGCACCCAGGATCGGGTTGCGCTTGATCTCGCCGCGCTTGATGAGCACGTTCACGGCGTCGACCAGGGCCACGTAGGCGCCGGTGATGGCCGCGGTGCGGGTGCCGCCGTCGGCCTGCAGCACGTCGCAGTCCAGGGTGATGGTGCGTTCGCCGAGGGCATTGCGGTCCACGCAGGCGCGCAGGCTGCGGCCGATCAGGCGCTGGATCTCCAGCGTGCGGCCGCCCTGCTTGCCACGCGCCGCTTCACGGTCGCTGCGGGTGTGGGTGGCGCGCGGCAGCATGCCGTACTCGGCGGTCACCCAGCCTTCGCCCTTGCCGCGCAGGAAGCCCGGAACCCGGTTCTCGACGCTGGCCGTGCACAGCACGCGGGTTTCACCGAAGCACACCAGTACCGAGCCTTCGGCGTGGCGGGTGAAGCCGCGTTGGATGACGACCGGACGGAGCTGGTCGGGCTGGCGGCCACTGGGGCGGGAATCGGACATGATGCGGGTTCCGTAAGGGCGGGGAGTACGCCGCCATGCCCGCGACCTTCACGGGGCGGGCAGGGGGGCTCTGGTGAGGGCGCTAGGGTACCATTCCCCCTTTGCACGCACCGGACACATTCCATGATTCGAAGCATGACCGCCTACGCGGGTGGCGAGCGGGTCACCCCGTGGGGCACGCTGGGCTGCGAGCTGCGCTCGGTCAACCACCGCTTCCTGGAGGTCGGCACCCGCCTGCCTGAAGAGCTGCGGGCATTGGAGCCGCAGCTGCGCGAGCGCATCGCCGCGCGCCTGAGCCGCGGCAAGCTGGATCTGGTGCTGCGACTGCGTGCGCCGGACGCGGCGGGGAATCTGCAGGTCGATGAGGCCCTGCTGGGCCAGCTCGGGCATCTGGCCCACCGCCTGACGTCGGATTTTCCCAACCTGCAGGTGAGCTTCACCGATCTGCTGCAGCTGCCGGGCGTGACCCGGGGCGAGGCCACCGATGCGGCGGCCCTGCAGGTCGAGGCGCTGGCCTTGCTGGATCAGGTGCTGGACGGATTCGTCGAAGCCCGCGAGCGCGAGGGCGGCAAGCTCGCCGCGGCCATTGCCGAGCGCGTGGATGGCATCGAGCGCATCGCGGGTGACGTCCGCACGCTGATTCCCGCCATCCGTGATGGCCAGCGTGCCAAGCTGGCTGCGCGCCTGGCCGATCTGCCGCATCCGGTCGATCCCGGCCGCGCCGAGCAGGAGCTGGTGCTGTGGCTGCAGAAGCTGGATGTGGATGAGGAGCTGGACCGCCTGTCGAGCCACATCGTCGAGATCCGCCGCGTGCTCACGCAGCGCGAGCCGGTCGGCCGCCGCCTGGACTTCCTGCTGCAGGAGTTCAATCGTGAAGCCAACACGCTGGGCTCGAAGTCGGTGGACAGCCGCACGTCCAATGCCGCAGTCGAGCTGAAGGTGCTGATCGACCAGATCCGCGAGCAGGTGCAGAACATCGAGTGATGCTGCGGGGCGCCTTCGGGCGCCCTCATCGTTTCAGCGCACGCTGACGCCGGCAGGCCCCGCCAGCAGGTGGCCGATCACCGCGGCCTGGGCAAACCCGGCGCCGGCAAAAACGGCATTCACCGCATCCACGGCGTCCGCTGCGCAGGATACGAGCAGGCCGCCGCTGGTCTGCGGGTCGGTCAGCAGTGGCTGCCAGTGGGCGGCCACGCCTTCGGCGAAATGCACCTGGCCGCCATACGAGGCCCAGTTGCGGTTGGATGCGCCGGTAACGCAGCCACGTTGCAGCAGGTCCAGGGTCTGCGGCAGCAGAGGCACCTGTGTGCTGTCCACCTCGGCGGCGACCCCGCTGGCACGGCACACCTCCAGCAGATGGCCGAGCAGGCCGAAGCCGGTGACGTCGGTCATGGCATGCACGCCGTCCAGCGCGGCAAGGGGCAGGCCCACGCTGTTCAGGCGGGTGGTCGACTCGACCATCTGCCGGTAGCCCTCGGCATTCAGCACTTCTTTCTTCAGCGCCGACGAATACACGCCCACGCCCAATGGCTTGCCCAGCACCAGCACATCGCCGGCGCGGGCATCGGCATTGCGCTTGAGCCGCTGCGGATCCAGCACGCCGATCGCGGCCAGGCCATAGATCGGCTCCACCGAGTCGATGCTGTGGCCCCCGGCCACCACGATGCCGGCGTCGGCACAGGCACGTTCGCCGCCCTGCAGGATGCCGCGGATCGTGTCCTGTGGCAGCGTATTGATGGGCATGCCGACGATGGCCAGTGCGAACAGCGGCCGCGCGCCCATCGCATACAGGTCCGACAGCGCATTGGTGGCGGCGATGCGGCCGAAGTCGAACGGGTCATCGACGATCGGCATGAAAAAGTCGGTGGTGGCGACGATCGCCTGGCGATCATCAAGCCGGTAGACCGCGGCATCGTCACTGGTCTCGCGGCCGACCAGCAGTTCGGCCGGCGCAGGGAACGCTGGGGTGCCCCGCAGCAGTTCGGCCAGCACGCCGGGTGCGATCTTGCAGCCACAACCGCCGCCGTGGGCCAGCGAAGTCAATCGCTGCGGAGCCTCGGCCGACGGGGGAAGTGGGGACTGCACATGCGAGGCCATGCCGGCATCTCCTGCAGGAACACGAATGGCGGAAGGCAGCAGGAGTCGAACCTACCAGGGAGCGATCGACGCCCCCTGCTGGGTTTGAAGCCCAGCCGCATGCCCGGATGCGCATGCCTTCCGAAGGTACGGCGGTACCGGTGCAGTCATCCGTGGGCGGTGTTCCATTGCAGGTCGCCGCGCGGCCGATGCTGGTCACCGACGCGTCGAGTGTAGCCAACGCGATTGAAGAACTCCAAGATCTGGATGCTGCGCTTGCGGCCCAGGCCGATGGCATCGCGGAATGCTGCAGCATCCACCATGCCGGTTGCCTGTGACAGCCGGGCGACCGTTGCCGCCAGCGCGTCGATGCGGGCCGGTGCGTAGAACAGGTCCGGCACCACCTGGAACAGCTCGCCGCGCGCTGCGGCGCGGCGCAGGACCGCACGCATCTCCTCCTCGGCGAAGCCGAGATCGGCCGCAAGCGTGCGCACCCAGGGCGGATCGAAACCACCGGCATCCAGACGTGGGAGCACGCGTTCGAGAAGCGCGCGCTCGCGTTCCGGCGGCGCATGGTCGTGGCCTGGCAGCCGCCACCACGCGCCCACGCGCTGCAACGCGCCATCGTCGAACAGGTCCTGCAGCAGTGCGTTCCAGAGACTGGTCGAGAGCGCGGGCAGGGTGCTGCGCTGCAGGCGCCCGCTGTCGACACCGGGCTCGTCCGGCCGTCGCTCGTGCCAGTCATGCAGCGAGCGGATCACCTGTTCGCGCAGCGCCTGCCAGTGCGAGGCGAGGATGATCACCGTGTCCTCGCGGGTGGCGATGCGCCGGGCATCTGCAGGGAGATCGATCTGTGCGGCCTCACGCCGGCAGTAGCGTTGCAGGGCGGCCAGCGCGATGCCGGCCGGTGCCTGCTGCAGCAGCGGCCCGACGCCGGCGCCGGCCGCGAGCTGTTCAAGGGCTGCCAACCACGCCCGGCGTGCCGGGCTGCGCCGACGTCGTTGCGGTGGATCGGGATCGAGCACGGTGCCGCCGCCCAGCGTATGCGCTGCAGCCGAATCGCGGGCGATGAAGCGATCGCCGCACATCGCGCAGACCGGGGCATCGAACACCAGCTGCACCAGCTGGCCGTTGCCACTGTCTTCATCCTCCAGCAGCACCACATGGGCCTGCCGGTGCATCGTGCCCCAGTGGATGTGCAGCGGTGTCCAGTCGCGCAGGGGCCGCACCTGTGCCGCAAGGCGAAGGCGTACGTCGACCCGGGTGGTGGCCTGCAGCGCGCGCGGATCGGCGATCCAGTCGCCGCGGGTGATGCCGTCGCGGGCGATGGCGGCCAGGTTCAGGGCACAGCGCTGTCCCGCGGCAGCCTGTCCACTGGCCTGGTTCTGCGCATGGATGCTGCGGATGCGCACGTCGATGGCGGTCGGCATCAACTGCAGATGCGCGCCGACCGCGGCCACGCCGCCCTGTACCGCGCCGGTGACCAGTGTGCCGTGACCGGCCAGCGAGAACACGCGATCCACCGGCATGCGGAACAGCTCGCTGCGGCGCTGGGCCGTCCGGCGGCTGTCGTTAGCGGCGGCCCACGCATGCAGGTGGGCGCGCAGCGCATGGATGCCGGCATCCGCGCTGTCGGTGCTGTTGCAGGCGAATACTGCAGACCCCTGCAGCGGTGTACCGGCCAGCAGGGCAACGATCTCCGCTTCGGCCTCGGCAATGCGCGCCGCATCCACACGGTCGATCTTGGTCAATGCCACTGCAGCGCGGTCCACACCCAGCAGCTGCAGGATCGACAGATGCTCACGGGTCTGCGGCATCACGCCGTCATCGGCGGCGATCACCAGCAGCGCCACATCGATGCCGGTGGCACCGGCCACCATCGTGTGCACGAAGCGCTCGTGACCCGGCACATCGACGAAGCCCAGCATCGCCGGAGACCCCTCTGCGCGTGCGGCCTCCACCGGCACATAGGCATACCCCAGTTCTATGGAGATGCCGCGCGCGCGCTCTTCCTGCAGGCGATCGGTTTCGATGCCGGTCAGTGCCCGCACCAGGCTGGTCTTGCCATGGTCGATATGCCCGGCGGTACCGACGATCATGCCTGCAGCGCGCTCCACTGGGCGAGGAAAGCAGCCTCATCCCCGTACTCAAGCCCGCGCAGATCAAGCCACAGCGCATCCTCGGCAATGCGCCCGAGCACCGGCCGTGGCAGGCCGCGCAGGCGCTTGGCCAGACGGTCCAACCCGGCAGCTGCAGCGACGCGGATGCGCAGGCCGGCGCTGGCCAGTTGCGCCTGTGGCTGCGCGCCACTGCCGACCTGGCTGTACATCGGCACCGCTTCAACCGCGTAATGCGCGGCCAGCGCCTGCTGCACGGAAGGCAGCAGGCGCTGTGCCTGCGCATGGATGTCTCCCTGTTCGCGGGACAGCGTGCGCAGGGTCGGCAGCCGCTGCGGCAGCAGTTCCGGTTCGCGGTACAGCGCCAGTACCGCTTCCAGCGCGGCCAGGCCCATCTTGTCCATACGCAGGGCGCGCTTGAGCGGATTGCGGTTGATGCGTGCGATGAGGTCGGCGCGGCCGGCAATGATCCCGGCCTGCGGTCCACCGAGCAGCTTGTCGCCGCTGAACGAGACCAGGTCGGCGCCCGCCGCCAGCGTCTCCTGCACTGTAGGTTCGCGCGGCAGACCGTGGGCAGACAGGTCGCACAGGCTGCCACTGCCAAGGTCCACCGCCAGTGGCAGCCCGTGCCCGTGCGCGATCGATGCCATCCGTGCAGTATCGACCTTGGCGGTGAAGCCGGTGATGGCGTAGTTGCTGGCGTGCACTTCCATCAGCAGCGCGGTGCGCGTGCCGATGGCGCTGTCGAAGTCGGCCGGATGGGTGCGGTTGGTGGTGCCCACTTCGCGCAGCCGCGCACCGGCGCTGCGCATTACATCGGGAATGCGGAAGGCGCCGCCGATTTCCACCAGTTCGCCCCGCGACACGACTACCTCGCGGCGATTGGCCAGGCTGTTGAGCAGCAACAGGACTGCTGCTGCGTTGTTGTTGACCACGGTCGCTGCTTCGGCGCCGGTCAGTTCGCAGACCAGTGCCCGCACGCGCGCATCGCGGTCGCCCCGTCGGCCCAGGGCGATGTCGAATTCCAGATCCACCGGCGCAGTCATCGCGCGGGTCACTGCGCGTACCGCCGCGTCCGGCAACAGCGCGCGGCCGAGATTCGTATGCAGCACCGTGCCGGTGAGGTTGAATACCGGCTGCAGATCCAGGCGTGCATCGGCTGCCAGCGCCGACTGCAGGGCCGCGACCACGCCGGGTTCCGCGACGGCCCGCTGCAGCTGTTCGGGTGACAGCTGGCCGCGGCCGCTGCGCTCGCGCAACCCCTGCACGTGCTCGCGCAGCAGATGGGCGATGCGGCTGCGGCCGTGGTCCCTGATCAGCGTCGACAACGCCGGCAGGCGCAGCAGGCGGTCCAGCGAGGGCAGGGCGCTGGCCGGGGCGGTGGGGGCGTGCACGCGAGGCATCGGTTCAGTCGCCGTCGGACTGCCAGAGCAGCGGATTCTGGCTGGCGCGCATGTAGCCTTCCTCGCCCAGCAACAGATCCAGCGCCAGGGTGCCGAGGTCGTCGGCGACCGGCTCCAGCGCCGGATCCTTCTCCATGTACAGGATCTTGCGGTAGCTGTGGCAGTGCTCGCAGGTCTCGGCACGGATCGCGCCTTCACGCACCACCTCGCCTGCATCGCCGTCGACCTCGGCCAGTGCGCGATAGGCGATGTCCTTGCCGGCCGCGCCGCATTGGCTGCACTGCACGCGCACGTAGTGCCACTGGCAGGCGCACAGCGAGCACGACAGATAGCGGTAGGAGGCGTAGGGTGGGCGCGCCTGCACCACACTGGCCACCGGCAACGAGCCGCACAGCGGGCACAGCCCGGGTGCATCGGCAAGCGGTTTCAGGTCGGTGGGGCGGAAGCTGGCCGCGAGTACGGCCCAGTACACCTGCAGCGCGTTCATCACCAGCAGGGCAGCGACCGCGTCCACCGACGGTGCGTCGTCGCGCTCAAGCACCGCATGCGCCTGTGCATCCAGCCAGGTGTCAGCGGCCGCGGCAACCCGTTGCAGTTCCTGTCGGGTCTCCACAGGCAGCCCGGCTTCATCGGCGCAGTGCCGGCACAGCGCGCGCAACCAGTCGCGCCATCGGCCATCGAGCTGAAGCGTGTTGGCGGGCCGCAATGGCATGCCGGCGCTGGCCGCCGCGCTCGACTGCTGCGCGCGGGCCTGCGCCTGCAGCGCTTCGCGTTGCTGCGGCGTCAGTTCGTCCAGCAGCGCCTGTTGTGCATCGGCCAGTGCCGCCAGCAGCTGCAGGTAGCCACCGATGGCACTGCGTCCGGCCAGGCTGCGCAGCCGGTCCGCACGTCCGCCGAACAGCGAGGCGATATCCGGCAGGATGATGCGCGGGACATCGCGCGAGGCCAGCGTCTCGATCTCACCGGGTTCAAGGATGCGTTGCGCCATGCGGGGCCAGCCGGAAGAACCAGTCTCCATCCTCGCCGTTGTCGACGCTGGCGTCCAGCGTGTTGCCGGCCATCTGAAAGGTCGGGGTCAGATCCGTCTTCCTCTGGAAAACGGATCTGACCCCATTGGTTGTTGCCGTGTTCATCGTGTCGACCAAGGTCGACACCCACCAACAGCAGCGGGACCCACCCCGCCATCCGGCGGCAACCTGCTTTTGACGTTGACGTTGACGTTGATCCGGCGGGTGCAGGGCCGCAGGCCCTGCCGTTACCCCTCTCCGCGCCGCCCGCGCAGGATGTCCCTGAACCACTGCCGATGGTGCTTGTAGGCCCACCCATAGGTCACCTTGCCCTGGGTCATCGCGCGCACCGAACCCTTGATCCAGATCGCGGCATAGATGTGCACCACGATGGCGCATACCAGTACCCAGCCAAACAGTGCGTGCACCAGCACCGAAAAACGGATCACGCCGATCGGGAACAGATGGCTGAAATACTGCCGCCAGATCACGAAGCCGGTCAGCAGCAACGCTGAAAGGCAGCCGATGATCGCCCAGAACAGCAGTTTCTGGCCGGCGTTGAAGCGGCCAACCGGTGGCAGTGTCTCATCCTCGTTGCGCAGCACTTCGCGCATGCCGCGCAGCCACGCGCGGTCGTCGGCGGTAGGCAGGTTGTCACGCCACATGCGCAAGGCGAGCAGGGCGAAGCCCACCACCATGGCCAGGCCGACGAAGGGATGCAGGATGCGTGTCCACGGCCCGCCACCGAACAGCGCCGTCAACGGGAACAGCGCAGGGTGGAACAGGGCCAGGCCGGACAGCGCGGTCAGCACGAAGCAGATCGCCACGATCCAGTGGTTGATGCGGGTCGGAGCGCGGTAGCGCACGATCTGGCGGGGGTGCGGGGCGTACTTCATGGCCGCTGCTCCTCTTCGATCTTCTTTGCTTCGTGCTCGGCCTGCTCTTCCTCCTCATCGTTGACCGTGTTGCGGCCGATGCCGATGTAGTGCAGGAAGCCCACGAAGGCTGTCGCGGCGATTGCCAGCACGCCCAGCGGCTTGGCCACCCCCTTCCAGACCTCGACCATGGGGCTGATGCGCGGGTCCTTGGGCAGGTCGGCGTACAGCTCCGGCTTGTCCACGTGCTGCAGCACGTACATCACGTGGGTGCCACCGACGCCCTGCGGGTCGTACAGCCCGGCATTCCCGTAGCCGCGTGACTTCAGGTCCTCGACGCGGCCGGCGGCATGCTCGGTCATCGCCTGCTTGCTGCCGAACGTGATCGCCCCGGTCGGGCAGGTCTTTACGCACGCCGGCTCCTGGCCCACGGCCACGCGGTCCGAGCACAGCGTGCACTTGTAGGCCTTGTGGTCCTTCTTTGAGATCCGCGGCACGTCGAACGGGCAGCCGGTCACGCAGTAGCCGCAGCCGATGCAGTTCTCCTCCTGGAAATCGACGATGCCGTTGGCGTACTGGATGATCGCGCCCGGCGACGGGCAGGCTTTCAGGCAGCCCGGGTCGCTGCAGTGCATGCAGCCCTCCTTGCGGATCAGCCACTCCAGCTTGCCCTTCTCGTCCTCGTACTCGCGGAACTTCATGACCGTCCACGACTGGTCGCTCAGGTCCGGCGGGTTGTCATAGCTGCCGACGCAGCTGCCGACCTCGTCGCGCAGGTCGTTCCACTCCATGCAGGCGACCTGGCAGGCCTTGCAGCCGATGCACTTGCTCACGTCGATCAGTTTGGCGACCTGTCCGGTGTGGGCACCGCGCGCCTGCGGCGAGGGCGTGGTGGTGGCCGAGCGGCGGATGATGTCCAGCGATTGCAGTGACATGGCGTGTCTCCTACACCTTCTCGACCTTGACCAGGATGCACTTCGATTCAGGCGTCT
Source organism: Stenotrophomonas maltophilia (assembly GCF_025642255.1). Taxonomy (NCBI): domain Bacteria; kingdom Pseudomonadati; phylum Pseudomonadota; class Gammaproteobacteria; order Lysobacterales; family Lysobacteraceae; genus Stenotrophomonas; species Stenotrophomonas maltophilia. Next base: position 3,317,467 of record NZ_CP106759.1, on the reverse strand, counting down.
GCGAATTGCCGTCACCGATGGCGTTGGTCAGCGTATTGGCGATGTAACCGGGCTTGGCAGCACCCAGGAAGCCCCAGTGGATCGGCACGCCCACCTGGTGCACCGTCCTGCCATCGATCTGCAGTGCCTTGATGCGCTTGGTCACCATCGCTACGGCTTCGATGTGGCCACGCTTGGAGCTGACCCGCACGCGACTGCCGTTGCCGATGCCCAGCTCTTCGGCCAGGGCTGCGCCGATCTCGACGAACTGCTCCGGCTGGATGATGGCGTTGAGCTTGCCGTGCTTGGTCCAGAAGTGGAAATGCTCGGTCAGCCGGTAGGTGGTGGCCACGTGCGGGAACTCGTCCGGCGAGCCGATCTGCGCGCGGTCGCTGTCGAACACGCGCGCGGCCGGATTGTTCAGCGTCAGCGCCTGGCCCGGGCTCAGCGGGTTGCTGCGCAACGGCGTGTCGAAGGGCTCGTAGTGTTCCGGGAACGGGCCTTCGGCCATGCCGGCCTTGGCGAAGAAGCGGGCGATGCCCTCGGGGTTCATGATGAACGGGCCCATCCCGCCGGCCGGGTCTTCATCGGCCTTGAAGTCGGGCACGTCGATGTTGCCCCAGTTCCTGCCGTTCCAGGCGAGCAGGGTGCGTCGTGGATCGAACGGCTGCCCGGCGACGTCGCACGAGGCGCGGTTGTACATCACGCGGCGGTTGGCGGGCCACGCCCAGGCCCAGCCCAGCGTGTTGCCGATACCGGTGGGATCGCTGTTGTCGCGCCGTGCCATCATGTTGCCGGTCGGCCCCCACGCACCGATGTAGATCCAGCAGCCGGAAGACGTGCTGCCGTCGTCGCGCAGGTCGCCGAACGCGGCCAGCTGTTCGCCGGCCTTGCGCACCAGCCGGGTCGGGTCCTTCGGATCGAACACATCCACCAGGGCCTTGCCGTTGTACTCCATCGCCAGTTCTTCCGGCGTCGGCAGTTTCGGGTCGGCGTAATTCCAGGCGAGGTCGCGCACCGGCTCCCACCACGCGCCGCCGTCCTTCTCGTACAGCGCCTTGATGCGGTGGAACAGCTCGGACATGATCTCGATGTCGCTGCGCGCTTCGCCCGGTGCGTTGGCGCCCTTCCAGTGCCATTGCAGCCAGCGCGAGGAGTTCACCACCGCGCCGTTCTCCTCGGCGAACGAGGTGGTCGGCAGGCGGAACACTTCGGTCTGGATGGTGCTCGGGTCGACGTCGTTCAGTGCGCCATGGTTCTGCCAGAAGGCGATCGTTTCGGTTTCCAGCGGGTCCATGCTGACCATGAACTTCAGCTTGGAGAACGCGCTGATCAGCTTGCCCTTGTTCGGTGCCGAGGCCAGCGGGTTGAAGCCCTGGCAGATGTAGCCATGGATCCTGCCTTCGTTCATCAGCTCGTAGGCCTGCAGCATGTCGTAGGGCTTGTCGAGCTTGGGCAGGTGATCGAAGCACCAGTTGTTGTCGGCGGTGGCGGCATCGCCCCACCACGACTTCATCAGACTGACATGGAACTTCGGGTAGTTCTGCCAGAACGACATCTGGTTGGCGCGCAGCGGCTTCTGCGTGCGCTTGGCGATGTAGGCGTTGTAGTCCTGCTCGTCCTGCCTGGGCAGTGTCAGGTAGCCCGGCAGCAGGTCGGACATCAGGCCGATGTCGGTCAGGCCCTGGATGTTGGAATGCCCACGCAGGGCGTTCATGCCGCCGCCGGCCACGCCGATGTTGCCCAGCAGCAGCTGCACCATCGTGCCGGCGCGCACGTTCTGCGCACCGACGGAGTGCTGCGTCCAGCCCAGCGCGTACAGGATGGTCATCGCCTTGTCCTTGCCGGCGGTGGACGCGATCATGTCCCATATCTGGCGGATGCTGTCGGCGGGCGTACCGCAGATGCGTTCGACCATCTCCACGGTATAGCGTGCGTAGTGCTGCTTGAGCAGGTTGTAGACGCAGCGCGGGTCCTTCAGGGTCGGGTCGCTGCGTACGTAACCGTCGTCGCCATACAGGTAGTCCCAGCTGGAGCGGTCGTAGCTGCGCTTCTGCGGGTCATAGCCCGAGTACAGGCCGTCGGTGAAGGCGAATTCGTCCTTCACCAGGAACGACATGTCGGTGTAGTTCAGCACGTACTCGTGCTGGATGCGGTCCTCGGCCAGCAGGTAGTTGATCAGGCCACCCAGGAACACGATGTCGGTGCCGGTGCGGATCGGCGCGTAGACATCGGCCACCGCGGCCGAGCGGTTGAAGCGTGGATCGATGACGATCAGGCGGGCCTTGTTGTGTGCCTTGGCCTCGGTCACCCATTTGAACCCGCACGGGTGTGCCTCGGCGGCATTGCCACCCATGATCAGGATCAGGTCGGCATTCTTGATGTCGACCCAGTGATTCGTCATCGCACCTCGGCCTAGCGTCGGGGCAAGACCTGCCACCGTCGGGCCGTGTCAGACACGTGCCTGGTTGTCGAATGCGAGCATTCCAAGCGAGCGGACGACCTTGTGGGTCAACACCGCGGTTTCATTGCTGGTGGCCGAGGCCGCCAGCATGCCCGTGGTCAGCCAGCGGTTGACCGTCTGCCCCGCCTCGTTTTTCTGCACGAAGTTGGCGTCGCGGTCTTCCTTCATCAGCCGCGCGATGCGGTCCAGAGCGTCGTCCCAGCTCAGGCGCTTCCATTCGTTCGTACCCGGTGCACGGTATTCCGGGTAGAGCAGGCGCGATTTGCTGTGGATGATGTCGGCCAGGCCGGCGCCCTTCGGGCACAGCGTGCCGCGGTTGACCGGATGGTCCGGGTCGCCCTCGATGTGGAAGATGCTCGGCTCGGCGTTCTTGGCGCCATCGCCGAGGCTGTACATCAGGATGCCGCAGGCCACCGAACAGTACGTACAGGTGTTGCGGGTCTCGGTGGCGCGGGTCAGCTTGTACTGCCGCACCTCCGCGAGCGCGATGCCGGGCGCGAAGCCCATCAGGGCCAGGCTGGAGCCCACCAGGGTTGTCCCGGTGACCTTCAGGAACTGGCGGCGACTCATCGAGGGCATGCCGTTCTCCTTGGATGGCGGGGAGGCGTGCAGGCCTCCGGGCTGTCGGTGGGTACGGCCGTCGAAGGGGAGAACCGCCAGCATGCCGCGAGCGTCTTTCCGGGAACGACCGCAATGCCCCGGTTATAGCACAGCCCCCCGCATGCCCATGTGGCACAAGGCCGGCCCGGGTGTGGCCGGGCGCGCGGAGGGGCCGCTCTGGTAAAGTTGCGTGCCCGCACCCCGGGGAGCCGTCTGCCGGGCCTGGTTCCAGGATGTTCCGCGCAGTCCCTGCCGTCCTGGCGCGATCCTCCGCGCCACGTCTGGAACATCGAGGAAAAATTTTGCGAAATCAACCAGTTGGGTTCCGTGCATGAGCGCCCCGTCCACCCCGTCGGCCACCATCGCGCGCGGCACGCTGTACATCGTTGCCGCCCCTTCAGGCGCCGGCAAGAGCAGCATCGTCAACGCGACGCTGGCCCGCGACCCGCAGATCGCCCTGTCGATCTCCTTCACTTCGCGGGCCATGCGGCCGGGTGAAGTGAACGGTGAGCACTATCACTTCGTCACCGCAGAGAAGTTCGAGCAGATGATTGCTGCGGGCGACTTCTTCGAGCATGCATGGGTGCACGGAGACTGGAAGGGCACGGCGCGGCAGTCGGTGGAACCGCAGCTGGCGGCCGGCCAGGATGTGCTGCTGGAGATCGACTGGCAGGGCGCGCAGCAGGTCCGGCAGCTGGTACCGGGCACGGTCACCGTGTTCATCCTGCCGCCGTCCAAGCAGGCCCTGCAGGACCGCATGCGCAAGCGTGGGCAGGACAGCGAGGCGGTGATCGCCCAGCGCCTGGGCGCCGCCCGCGACGAGATGCTGCACTTCAATGAGTTCGACTACGTCATCGTCAACGAGGTGTTCGACACCGCCGTGGACGAGCTGTGCGCGATCTTCACCGCCAGCCGCCTGCGCCGCGAGGCCCAGAAGGTCCGCCACGCCGGGCTGATCCAGGCCCTGTTGACCCCTGATCCGGGCGCAACTGACTGATTCCAAAAGAATCGGGTGAGGGTTGGCTTGATTTTGTCCAGCCCCTGCCGGTACACTCCGTCCCCTTTCCCTCATTCGACTGAGCGGCCGACCGGTCGCCGGGAGCCCGTATGGCCCGCATCACCGTAGAAGATTGCCTGGAAGTCGTTAACAACCGTTTCGAGCTGGTCATGATGGCCTCCAAGCGTGCCCGCCAGCTCGCCAATGGCGTGCAGGCCACGCTGGACAACAGCGAGACCGAGGACAAGCCGACCGTGCTGGCGCTGCGCGAGATCGCTGCCCGCAAGATCGACAACGCGCTGATCGACGAAGTCGAGAAGGCCGAGCGTGAGCGCGCCGAGCGCGAAGCGCTGGAGTGGGCCGCCGCGGAAGTGGTCGCCGATGAAGACATGTCCAAGAACGACGATTGATCGCATCGATCAACGTCATCGCTGGACACGCCGAACAGCCCGCCCCGTGCGGGCTGTTTCGCATTCAGGATTTGCCGTAAACGTCGCGCTGGAATAGGCTTCGGGCATGAACCCAGGCCCCACTGCCAAGGTCGCCGCAGCCCCCACTGCCGCCGTACCCGACTACGTCCTCCAGCTTGAACGCGCCGCCCATTACCTGCCGCCGGAGCAGCTGCCGCTGCTGCGCCGTGCCTGGGAAGTCGGGGCCGCTGCGCACGCTGGGCAGACACGCAAGTCGGGCGAGCCCTATATCACCCATCCTGTGGCGGTTGCGCAGGTGCTGGCCGAGCTCGGCCTGGATGTCGAAGCGCTGATCGCCGCGATCCTGCACGACACCATCGAGGACACGCCGCTGACCCGCGAGGCGCTGGCCGCCGAGTTCGGCGAGCCGGTTGCCGAACTCGTCGATGGCGTGACCAAGCTGGACAAGCTGAAGTTCCGGGACCGCCAGGAAGCTGCCGCGGAGAGCTTCCGCAAGATGCTGCTGGCGATGTCGCGCGACCTGCGCGTGATCATGATCAAGCTGGCCGACCGCCTGCACAACATGCGTACGCTGGGCGCCCAGAGCCGCGAAGCGAGGAGCCGCATCGCCCGCGAGACGCTGGAGATCTACGCGCCGATCGCGCAGCGGCTGGGCATGAGCCTGGTCAAGAGCGAGCTGCAGAACCTGGGCTTCAAGGCGTTGTATCCGTGGCGCCACGCGATCCTGGAAAAGCACATCCGCAGCCAGCCGGTGGTGCGCCGCGAGGCGATGGCGCAGGTGGAAGTGCAGCTCTCGCAGCGACTGGCGAAGGAGGGCATCGAACACCGCCTGGTCAGCCGCATCAAGACGCCGTGGAGCATCTACAACAAGATGCGCGACGAGAACAAGAGCTTCGACCAGGTGATGGACGTGTTCGGGTTCCGCCTGGTCGTGCGCAGCGTGCCCACCTGCTATCACGCACTGGGCTCGGTGCATGCCACGTTCAAGCCGCTGGACGGTCGCTTCCGTGACTTCATCGCCATTCCCAAGGCCAACGGCTACCAGTCGCTGCACACCGTGCTCTTCGGACCGTACGGCTCGCCGATCGAGGTGCAGATCCGTACCGAGGAAATGGACCTGATTGCCGAGCGAGGCGTGGCCGCACACTGGACCTACAAGTTCGGTGGCGATTCTCCCAACAGCGCGCAGAGCCGTGCCCACGCGTGGATCGTCGAGTTGATCGATTCGCAGCGCGCGGCCGGCTCCTCGCTGGAATTCCTCGACAACGTGAAGGTCGACCTGTTCCCGGACGAGGTCTACCTGTTCACGCCGAAGGGCAAGATCCTGGCCCTGCCGCGCAATTCCACCGCGCTCGATTTCGCTTACGCCGTGCATACCGATGTCGGCAACATGGCGGTGGCCTCGCGCGTGGACAAGAAGCTGGTGCCGTTGCGCACCAAGCTGGTCTCCGGGCAGTCGGTGGAGATCATCACCGCGCGTTCGGCCACGCCCAAACCACAGTGGCTGGAGTTCGTGGTCACCAGCAAGGCGCGCACCGCGATCCGCCACCAGCTCAAGCAGCTGGAGCACGAGGACGCCGTGCAGCTGGGCCACCGCATGCTTGACCGTGCGCTGGAGGCGATGGATTCCTCGCTGGAGCGGCTGCCGAAGGGGCGCCTGGATGCATTCCTGGCCGAGCACCGTTTCCCGCGTCTGGAGGCCCTGCTGGCGGAAGTCGCGCTCGGCAACTGGATGCCGACCCAGGCCGCGCAGGCGCTGATGGCCTATGCGGAACTGCGTGGCGGCCCGCATTCGCGCCACCACTCGCAGGAGAAGATCCTGATCAATGGCAGCGAGCGCGGCGTGGTCACCTTCGCGGGCTGCTGCCAGCCGATTCCCGGCGACGACATCATGGGGTACCACACCGCCGGCAAGGGCATCGTGGTGCATCGCATGGACTGCCCGAACCTGGCCGAGCTGCGCAAGTCGCCCGAGCGCTGGGTGCTGATCGGCTGGGATACCACCGTTTCCGGTGACTACGACACCTCGCTGGTGGTGGAGGTGGAGAACGGTACCGGCGTGCTGGCCCAGCTTGCCGCCGCGATCGCGCAGAGCCAGTCCAACATCGAGCGCGTGGATTATCTGGATCGCGACTTCAACGCTGCCGTGCTGGCGTTCAACATCCAGGTGCGCGACCGCAACCACTTGGCCGAGGTCATGCGGCGCCTGCGCCGCCTGTCGGTCGTGCAGTCGGTGCGCCGCCAGTAAAGCCACGCCATGCGTGGATGGTTCTTGTGGAGCCGAGCCCACGCTCGGCTGCTCTTGCCTGAAGCAGCCGAGCATGGGCTCGGCTCTACGGATGGCGCATCGCAAGCCCGGATTGAAGTAGATCCACGCCATGCGTGGATGATATTCCGTGCACACGATGCGCGAGGTCGGATCACGCCGCCTGTTCGCGCCAATACGCATGCAGCGCCGGGATATCCCCAGCGGTCAGCAACGGCATCGCCGCCTTGATCTGCGCCAGCGGCCACTCCCACCACGCCATTTCCAGCAACCGCGCGATGTCCTCCGCTTCGAACCGGCTGCGCAGCACCTTGGCCGGGTTGCCGCCCACGATGGCGTAGGGCGCCACGTCGCGGGTCACCAGTGCCCGGCTACCGATCACGGCACCATCGCCAATGCGCACTCCCGGCAGGATCATCGCCTCGGCGCCGATCCACACGTCGTTGCCGATCACGGTGTCACCGGCCGGCCTGAAGGCGTCATTGGCCGCGGCAAAGGCCGACTCTTCCTGCATGTAGAAGAACGGAAACGTCGATGCCCAATCGTGCCGGTGGCCCTGGTTGCCAGCCATGATGAAGCTGACGCCGCTTCCTATCGAGCAGAAGCTGCCGATGATCAGCTTGTCCACGTCGTCGCGATCAGGCAGCAGGTAGCGCGCGCAGTCGTCGAAGCCGTGCCCGTGGTAATAGCCGGAGTAGTAGCTGTAGCGGCCGACGAGGATGTTGGGGTTGGTGACCATTTCGGTCAGCAGCTTGCCCTTGAAGGGGGAGTCGAACACGTTTGCCATGGCTTGGTCCCACAGGAATCAGCAGCCAGTCTACGGATGCGCCCGGCCCGGAGACCATGGGTGGATGGTGCACCGGTAGCGCCGGGCCATGCCCGGCGAGCGCGCCACGCAGCATGAACCAAACGTCGCCGGGCATGGCCCGGCGCTACCGGGTTGCTACAATCGCCGCTCTGTTTTCCAAATGCACCGGAGCGACCATGTCCCGCCAGATCATCAACACCGAAAAGGCGCCTGCCGCCATCGGCCCTTACTCGCAGGCCGTGCGCGCCGGCAACACCGTGTACTTCTCCGGCCAGATCCCGCTTGATCCGGCGACCGGCGACATCGTCGGTGCCGGTGATGTCGAAGCCCAGGCCCGCCGCGCGTTCGACAACCTCAAGGCCGTGGCCGAAGCTGCCGGCGGTTCGCTGGACCAGGTCGTGCGCCTTGGCCTGTACCTGACCGACCTGGGCGAGTTCGCCAAGGTCAACGCGGTCATGCAGGACTACTTCCAGGCTCCGTTCCCGGCCCGTTCCACCATCGAAGTCTCCGGCCTGCCGAAGGGCGCCAACTTCGAGGTCGACGCGGTGATGGTCATCGACTGACGCCCCCGTGGCACGCAAGGCGGCGGTCACTCCGGTCCTGTCACCGTCCGGCGAAGCATCCCTGGCGATGCTCGCCGGCGTGGGTCCGGCCGTGGCCGCCAAGCTGCAGGCGCGTGGCCTGGCCACCCTGCAGGATCTCTGGCTTCACCTGCCGCTGCGCTATGAGGACCGGACCCGGCTGACCCGCATCGAAGACCTGCGATCCGGCGTGCCGGCACAGGTGGAAGTGCGCGTCGTCGCGGTCGAGCGCGGCATGCGCTACCGGCCGATGCTGAAGGTGGCGGTCGAGGACGAGGGGCAGGGCACCCTGGTGCTGCGCTTCTTCCATTTCCGCCAGCAGCAGGTCGGCCAGTTCGCGGTCGGCAACCGCCTGCGCTGTTTCGGAACGCCCAAGCCGGGCCACCTTGGCCTGGAAATCGTTCATCCCAGCTACCAGGTGCTGGGGCGCAACGATGATCCTGAACTTGGCGACCGCCTCGATCCGGTGTATCCCACGGTGGAAGGTGTGGGCCCGATGACGATGCGCAGGCTGATCGGCCAGGCACTGGATCGCCTCCCCGAAGAAGCCGCGCTGGAACTGCTGCCCGTTGGCTGGCTCGATGGCCTCGGCCTGCCGTCGCTGCGCAGTGCGCTGTTGACGGTGCACCGGCCGCCACCGGATGCCGACCTGGCCGCGCTGGCCGCCGGCACCCATCCGGCGCAGCGCCGGCTGGCGATGGAAGAACTGCTGGCACACCATCTCAGCCTGCGTCGCCAACGCATCGCGCTGCAGGCGCATCATGCGCCGCCGCTGGCCGGCCCCGGTGCGCTGGCCAAGGCCCTGCTGAAGCAGCTGCCGTTCGCCCTCACCGGTGCGCAGGCGCGCGTGTTCAAGCAGATCCGCGAAGACCTCGCGCGACCCCGTCCCATGCTGCGGCTGGTGCAGGGCGACGTGGGTTCCGGCAAGACCGTGGTGGCCGCGCTGGCCGCCATGCTGGCGGTAGAGCAGGGCAAGCAGGTCGCGCTGGCTGCGCCCACCGAACTGCTGGCCGAACAGCATCTCAACAATCTGCGCGGTTGGCTGGAGCCGCTGGGCGTACGTATCGCCTGGCTGGCCGGCAAGGTCACCGGCAAGGCGCGCGCGAAGGTGATGGAACAGGTCGCCAATGGCGAAGCGCAGGTGGTGGTCGGTACCCACGCGCTGATGCAGGAGGCGGTGGTGTTCCAGGACCTCGCCCTGGCCATCGTCGACGAACAGCACCGCTTCGGCGTGCACCAGCGCCTGGCGCTGCGCGACAAGGGCGCCGGCGGCAACAGCGTGCCGCACCAGCTGGTGATGACCGCCACGCCGATTCCGCGCACGCTGGCGATGTCCGAGTACGCGGACCTGGACGTATCGGCCATCGACGAACTGCCACCGGGCCGTACGCCGGTGCAGACCGTGGCCCTGAACAACGACCGCCGTCCGGAGCTGATCGAACGTATCGCCCTGGCCTGCGCGGAAGGGCGGCAGGTGTACTGGGTGTGTACGCTGATCGAGGAAAGCGAAGAGCTGGATGCCACGCCCGCACAGGCCACCTTCGAATCGCTGCAGGCGCTGCTGCCGGGCGTGCGCGTGGGGTTGGTGCACGGGCGGATGAAAGCCGCCGAGAAGCAGGCGACGATGGTCGCGTTCAAGGCCGGTGACATCGACCTGCTGGTGGCGACCACGGTGATCGAAGTGGGTGTGGACGTGCCCAATGCCTCGCTGATGGTGATCGAGAACGCCGAGCGTCTGGGCCTGGCCCAGCTGCACCAGCTGCGCGGTCGCGTCGGCCGCGGTTCGGCGGTGTCGCGCTGCGTGCTGCTGTACCAGGCGCCGCTTTCGCAGATGGCGCGCGAGCGCCTGCAGACCATGCGTGACACCAACGATGGCTTCGTCATCGCCGAGAAGGACCTGGAACTGCGCGGGCCGGGCGAACTGCTTGGCACGCGGCAGACAGGCCTGGCCGGCTTCCGCATCGCCGATCTGGCACGCGACGCCGGCCTGCTGCCCGGCGTGCATGACCTGGCCGAGCGCCTGCTGGCGCAGCAGCCCGCACTGGCCGACCGCGTGGTCAACCGCTGGATCGGCGCGGCCGTGCGCTACGCCTCGGCCTAAGCGACCTCTGTGCGCTGCGCGCGGGAGTCGAGCATGGCTCGACTCTACAGACAGCGCTTTCGATCATTTCCATGTTCATCCACGCATTGCGTGGATGTGTCGACCAAGGTCGACACCTGGCAGAGCAGAACGCCGTTCCGACAGACCGCGGGAAACTGTCGAAGGCGGGGTGGGTCCGGTTGCGGGGGCGTGAGCGCCATGGATGGCGCGACCGAGCCTCCAGGGATGGATTCACGGCGTCCCCCGCAACCGGACCTACCCCGCCATCCCCCAGAAAACCAGCTTTTGCCGTTGCTCTGGCGTCTGCCGTTGATCCGGCAGGTGCAGGGCACAGCCCTGCCAGAATCCCCATACTTGCAACGGTCATCATCCCGGTCCACACTTCGTTGCCGATCTGAAGACGGCAACGATGACCCACAAGATCCCCCTGTTGATCGACACCGATCCCGGTGTGGACGACGCCCTGGCCCTGCTGATGGCCTTTGCCGATGAACGGCATGACGTGGTCGCCCTGACCATCGCCGCCGGCAATGTCGGCCTGCAGTACACCGTCCGTAACGCCCTCAAGCTCTGCGACATCGTCGGCCGTCCCGACGTGCCGGTGTTTGCCGGCAGCCCCGATCCGCTGCTGCATCCCTCCGTCGATGCCGCGCATGTGCACGGCCGTGATGGCTACGGCGATGTCGATCTGCCGCCGCCGGGCCGACAGGCCGAAGCCGAGCATGCCGCGCTGGCGATCCTGCGCCTGTCGCACAAGCATGCCGGCGAACTGATGCTGGTGATGCTCGGCCCGCTGACCAACCTGGCGCTGGCGCTGAAGCTGGACCCGACCCTGCCTCAGCGCATCAAGCGCATCGTGGTGATGGGCGGCGCGGTCACCTGCCACGGCAACATCACGCCGGCGGCGGAGTTCAACATCGCCTTCGATCCGGAAGCGGCGCACGTGGTGTTCACCGCATTCAAGCACCTGCTGGTGTCGGACTGGGAAGCCACCGTCGCCCACGGCCTGCCGCTGAAGGAGGCCGAGACGTGGCTGCAGGCCGATTCGGAGCGCGCCCGCTTCTATGAGCTGATCTCGCGCAAGACCCGTGGCCTGTCCGAAGACAGCAAGGGCGGACGCTGGTACACCGCCGATGCCCTGGCCATGGCCTGGGCGCTGAACCCGGAAGGGCAGCTGCGGGTGGAATCGCGGCCGCTGAACGTGGAACTGAACGGCACGTTCAGTCGCGGCGCGACCCTCGTCGACTGGAACCGCCAGACCGGCCAGCCGGACAACTGCGACCTGCTGATGGCCTACGACCAGGCCCGCTTCGAAAGCCTTGTGCGGCAGGCACTTGGCGCGGACTGAGCGCGGATCCACGCCACCGGTTGCCCCAAGGGGCGGCCGGTGCTTATAATGCCGCTCTTGACCACCAGCCCATTTACGGTGTGAGCCCATGAAGGCCGATATCCATCCGAACTACCGCGACGTCGTCTTCCATGACGTCACCTCCGATTTCAAGATCCTGACCCGCTCCACCATGGCGACGAAGGAAACCATCCAGTGGGAAGACGGCAACGAATACCCGCTGGTCAAGGTTGAAATTTCCTCGGCTTCGCATCCGTTCTACACGGGCAAGCACAAGGTCATCGACACCTCGGGCCGCATCGACAAGTTCCAGAAGCGCTACGCGCGCTGATCTGTCGATCCCGCTCCGAACCGACGGCCGCGCTCTGCGCGGCCGTTTGTTTTTCCCCGGCGCCTGCCCAACAGGCGTTTGGATGGACAGAACACTGCGTTCGCGTGACAACGCTTTTGCCGATCCGGGCCACTCGCTGGCCGGGTTCCGGCCGCCTGCCGTCTACGACTTCCGTCTAGCACCGGGCAAATGCTGCTGTGCGATAATGGCGTGATCCACGACACAGGTCGTGGACGTCATTCACGTGCCTGACCAATGCGCTTGGGCAGGCGCCTTCCCATGAAGGAGCGCACACAGTGTCCGATCTTGATCAGGTCACGCTCAACGCCGGCGACACGTCGGTCGTTCTGCCCGTCATCACACCCACCCTTGGCAACGACTGCGTCGACATCGCGAAGCTGACCAAGGAAACGGGGTTCTTCACCTACGATTCCGGCTTCACCGCGACGGCCAGCTGCAAGTCCGCCATCACCTACATCGACGGCGACAAGGGCGTGCTGCTGTACCGCGGCTACCCGATCGAACAGCTGTCGGAAAAGTCGAGCTACGTCGAAGTGGCCTACCTGCTGATCAACGGCGAGCGTCCGAGCGCCGAGCAGCTGAAGGCCTTCACCGATGAGCTGGCTGCCGAGGCCAACGTCCCCGATTCGATCAACACCCTGATCGGCAGCTTCGCCAAGGATGCCCATCCGATGGCCATCCTGGCTGCTGCGATCGCGCAGCTGTCGGCCGTCTACCACGACGCGCTGGACCTGTCCGACGCCGAACAGCGCCGCCAGGCCGCCGTGCGCCTGATCGCCAAGGTGCCGACCCTCTCGGCGCTGATCTACCGTCACGGCAAGGGCCTGCCGGCCAACACGCCGGACACCTCGCTGGATTACGTCAGCCGCTTCCTGAAGCAGACCTTCGAGTCGGCCGACGGCCAGTACGAACTGAATCCGGACGTGGTCAAGGCGCTGGACCTGCTGTTCATCCTGCACGCCGACCACGAGCAGAACGCGTCCACCTCGACGGTGCGCCTGGTCGGCTCGACCGGTGCCAATCCGTATGCGTCGGTTGCCGCGGGCGTCACCGCGCTGTGGGGTCCGGCCCATGGCGGTGCCAACGAAGCCGTGCTGAAGATGCTGGAAGAAATCGGTTCGGCCGACAACGTGGAATCGGCCGTGCTCAAGGCCAAGGACAAGACCTCCGGCTTCCGCCTGATGGGCTTCGGCCACCGCGTCTACAAGAACTTCGATCCACGCGCCAAGGTCATCGGCGAGATGACCAGCAAGGTGCTCAAGCAGCTGGGCGTGCAGGACCCGCTGCTGGACGTGGCCGTGAAGCTGGAGCAGGCCGCGCTGCAGGACGACTACTTCGTCGCCCGCAAGCTGTACCCGAACGTCGATTTCTACAGCGGCATCATCTACAAGGCGCTGCAGATTCCGACCGAGATGTTCACCGTCATGTTCGCCCTGGGCCGTACCTCCGGCTGGGTGTCGCATTGGCTGGAACAGCAGGTCGATCCGGAAATGAAGATCGGCCGTCCGCGCCAGGTCTACACCGGCAGCGACGTGCGCGACTACCAGGGCTGATCGCCCCGCAACCGCAACGTGGAAGAACGCCCCCGCAAGGGGGCGTTTTTTTTTGCCCATGCCGTGGTCGTGCCCTGGTCGGAGCAATGCCGAAAGCGTCGCATTCTGCTGGTCACGGCACGCGCGATGCGTGTGTGATGTCGCAGAAGTACGCGTAATCGGCAATCAAGAAACGTTGCATGTACACCGCAGGAGCCGATCAATACCTTGACCGCGCTGCTGGCAGGGCAGGTCCGTGCCGGCAGTGCTTCCATCCAGGAGGCAACCCAATCCATCAGAGAGAGAAACCATGTCGCACATGTTCAAGAAGGCCGCCCTGGCCGTGGCGCTCGCCGGCGCTTCGCTGACCGCGCAGGCCGCCGTGGAAACCAACATCACCGTGTGGGCGAACGTCGATCCGACCCTGTCCCTGCTCAAGGCCGACGGCACCGCGCTGCCGGACGCGGTGCAGCTGGTCTACCGCGCCGGCGGTGCCGGCCTGTCGTCGTGGAGCGAAGATGTGCGCATCTTCACCAACGACACCGAGAAGGACGTCAGCGTGCGCCTGGCGGCCGACGCCGTGCTGCGTCCCGACCTCGCCGCACCGGGTGCCATCAACGTGCCGCTGACGGTCAGCCTCAACGGCCGCGCCCTGGAGACCACCCCGATCGACTTCGCTGCAGACGATCTGTTCGACAGCGCGATTCCGGGTGCGTCGATCGCCATGCCGCTGCGCGTGCAGCAGACCGTGTCCGGCGAGATCAACTTCGCGGGCCTGTACAGCGGCACCGTTGCGCTGGTCGTGTCGCAGAACACCGCCGCGCCGTAATCCCCACCGCGCCGGCCCGTGCGCGGGCCGGCCGGCCATCGGTTGTCTCCCCATGTTGATACCTGCACCTGCCCACAGCCGGCTGGCGGTCGCGCTCGCCCTGACGTTGGCCACTCCGACCCTGCCGGCTGTCCACGCACGGCCGGTACCGGCCGGTTTCGAAGACCTCGCCAGCGGCCAGACCGAGCGTGTCGAGGTACGCCTGTTCGGGCAGTCGGCCGGCCTGTGGTCCGCCTGGGTCACGCTGGATACGGTGCAGCTGGACCAGCCCGCGCAGGTACTGGAAGCCCTGGGTCTCAGCGCCGATGCGCGCGACGCGCTGCAGGCGGCACTGGCTGCACCGCTGCCGCGCAACAGTCATCTGGCCTGTCCCTACGGCCAACCGGATCCCGGCTGCGGCTGGATCGACAGTCCGGACGATCCCGCGCAGGTGCACGCCATCTTCGATGAAAGCGACGGCGTATTGATGTTGTTTCCGGCACGCCGGTGGCTGCCACAGCAGAGCGCGCAGCGCTCGCCGTTCCACCAGGTGTCCGAGCAGGCACAGAACGCGCTGCTGCAGCAGCAGACCGTGAATTTCAGCGGGGGCGATGGCTATCAGGCGTTGAGCGTGCAGGGCAGCACGGTGCTTGGCGTGCTGCGCGATGGCCATGTCGCCAGCAGCTGGAACTACAGCCGCCAGGCGCGGCAGGGTTATCGCGCGCATGACCGCTTCCAGATGGACGATCTCTACTATCGCCACGATCTTGCCCAGCGCCACTACGTGCAGCTGGGCCGCATGGACCGGCGCAATCTGTCCAGCCAGCAGGGCGGCACCTTCGGGTTCGGCATGCTGCCGCTGGATCGCTTCGAGGGGCTGCGCGTGGGTACCACGCAGGCCTACGTCGATACCGACGCGAACGTCACCTCCACCCCGTTGACCGTGCTGCTCGGCCGTGATGCACGCGTGGATGCCTTCGACGGTGATCGCCTGCTGCAGACCTTCTACCTGCAGGCCGGTGTCAACGATCTCGATACGCGCCGGTTTCCGCTCGGCAGCTACACCGTCACCCTGCGCATCTATGAGGATGGCCGCTTCGTGCGCAGCGAGGAGGCACCCTTCAGCCGGGGCGGCGACTGGTCCGAGCGCAGCCTGCAGTGGTTCGTGCAGGGCGGGCGGCGTCGTGCGCATGCGACACGTGCAAGTGACATCGGCGATGCGTCCGACACGGCGGTACAGGCGGGGTTGCGCATCCCCCTCGCGCGGAACTACGGCATGATAGCGGGGATCGCCCGCGTCGGCGATACCGGTTACGGCGAACTGCGCCTGGAGGGACGCCAGCAGTTCGGGCGGCATGACCTGCAGGCGATGGTCGGCGTGCTGAGCGGAGGCGACGGCAGCCACGGCCTGCAGCAGCAGCTGAGCTATCGCCACTACGCGTCCTGGAACGTCTATCG
This sequence comes from Stenotrophomonas maltophilia, assembly GCF_025642255.1. Taxonomy (NCBI): domain Bacteria; kingdom Pseudomonadati; phylum Pseudomonadota; class Gammaproteobacteria; order Lysobacterales; family Lysobacteraceae; genus Stenotrophomonas; species Stenotrophomonas maltophilia. Next base: position 3,301,742 of record NZ_CP106759.1, on the reverse strand, counting down.
GCAACGCCTGCGCGGCGGTGCGTGCCAGAGCAGCACACCGGTGCAGCACGACCGCTTCGGTTGTGTCGATGCGCTCAGTGCCTCGGTATCGGCGCCCCTGTTCGGCGGCAGCCTGTACCTGGGATACACGCGCCGGCGCAGCTTCACCCCGGAGTGGAGCCTGCCCGGCGAAGACGACGATGCCTGGACGGGCCTGCCGCCGGGCCTGCTGCCGCCTCATGTGCCGGCGCTGCGTCCTGCGCAGACCTCGCGCAGCCTGCAGGCCAGTTACAGCCGTACCCGGCAGTGGCGTGGACTGAGCATCGGCAGCCGGCTGGGGGTGTGGCAGCAGGACACCGACACCGGCAGCGGGCGCGGGCCTGCCCGTGATCGCGGCCTCTACCTGAACATTGCAGTCTCGCGGCTGCAGCGGATCGACGACGGCAGCGTGCAGCAGCGCGTGGCGCTGGACATGCGCCAGCCTCAGCACAGCCGCCCGGATGCCCGCCTGGGCCTGTCGCATTCGCTGCGGCAGGAGCGCGACGGCGACGCGCGCGATCTGGGCGCCGAGCTGAGCGCGTACAACGACGACCGCTACAGCGCGCTGGCCAGCGCCCGTATCGACAACCGCTTCGGGCAGAGCGGTGCATCGGTGTCGTACTACCAGCACCACGGTGGGGGTGAACTGGCCTACAGCGGCAACCACACGTCGGGGCTGTCGCTGTCCGCACGCGGGCTGCACTGGGGCGGCGCCCATGGCGCCGATGCCGGGGTAGTGGTCAGCGTGGACGATGCGCGCGATCTGGAGCTGAGTGGCGCGGCTGCCGACATCCGCGCCGGCAGCAACCGGCGCCGCATCCTCGGCTTCGGCGAGCGCCGGCTGCTGCCGCTGGGCGGCTACCAGCGTCACCGCGTGGACGTGCAGGACGCCAGTGCGCACGACAGCGACGCCGCAGTGCGTGTCGCCCGCCTGGGCGCGGCGCAGCACGCCTTCCTGCTACCGGGAAAGGTGATCGCGCTGCCGGTCACGCTGGACGTGACCTACACCTTCATCGGCAACGCACGCGACATCGCCGGTACCCCGCTGGAAGGCGCCCGCATCCTCAATGCGCCGGTGCCCTCGCTGGGCCGCGACGGCGGCTTCATCGCCGAGTTCCCGCAGCGCGAGCCGGTGCTCTACCTGCTGCGTGCAGGCGACCTGCTGCAGTGCCCGCTCACCGTGCGTGAGCGCCGCAGCGTGGTGCTGCTGGTCGGCCAGGTGCAGTGCGAACCGCTGGCGCTGGAGCAGTTGCCGGCACCGATCCGCCACCAGGCGCGGGTACAGCGGCTGCTCAACGAACTGGCCCCGGTGGCGGGGCGCAACGAACGCAACGTGATGAGTGGAGGTGCGCGATGAGAACCGCATGGAGGCTGGTGCTGGCCGCGGCCTGCCTGCTTGCCAGTGCACAGGCGCTGGCACAGCGCCCACCGGCAACGACGCCGGCCACCGGCGTGATCACCACCGACATCGTCCGCACCTTCGACCGCTCCGCGCCCGAAGCGCTGGAGCTGTGGGCGCCCAGGACCGTGCTCGGGTATGGGGAGGTGGAGCTGGGGTACGGGAAGATCCATTTGACGTGTGATCGAGACGTTGGACAAGGAAGGTGTCCAATGCATGACACTCAGGAGGGGCCGCTCGCTAGCAAGGACTTCACTCTCAGCTTTCGAGAGCAAAGAAGTGGACAAAGAATTGACCTTCGGACTGTCGCCTGGTTGGAGCGTGTGGAGTGGGAACGAGATTGCAGTATCGATTATTGGGATCAAGCCAAATTTCCGCTTTGGACATCCGCCAGTAATGATTGCCAGGTTCCTCCTGGAGGCACAGCAGCAAGATTGGTAATAGAGGATCAGGACGTCGCAGATCTCGTCGCCGGCCGCTGGACTGCAGAACTCCGCCTCAACCTGCGCATCGATCCTGACGGCCCGATCATCGCCACCCATGTGTTCCGGTTCGATCTGACCATCACCGATCGCGACCGCACCATGATCTACCTGCCCGAGTTCGGCATGGCCGAGCCGCTGGTGGGCCTGCAGCTGGACTACCGGCCGATTCCCTCACCCGGCACGATCGGGGGCACCGCCGTGCTGGACATGTGCCTGTACGACGGCATGGGCTCGCAGAGCGAGTATCTGGCCATCACCGCGCGTGACATGGGCCCCGCCGCGCCCGGGCGTCCGCCATCGCAGTACTCGGTCTGGCACCGCGACGGTGGGCGCGAGGCGCAGGACCGCCTGGACTACCAGCTCACCCTGGACCACAGCGGCCAGAAGATCGCCCTGCACAACAACGAGGAAGTGCTGCTGCGCGGCATCGATACCGCCGAGCTGCGGCTGGTGATGCTGCCCGACATGAACCAGTGGGTGTACTGCGTGCCCACGCCGCTGACCCTGGAAACCCCCCGTGTGCCGGCGTCCGAGAAACGCGAGGGCTACTACGACGGCCGCCTCAAGCTCGAAATGCGCCTGCCGACCGACCGCCTCTGACCTTCCCCTGGAACCCGATCCCATGAGCAAGATTCCCCTGGCCGGCGCGCTGCTGCTGGCCCTTCTGCCAGCGGCACCGGTGCTGGCCAATCTCAACGTCCATCCGATGCGCGTGCATGCCGAAGCCGGCAAGACCACGACCGTGCGCGTGCATTCGCAATCACCGCAGCCGCAGTACGTGCAGGCCACGGTGAAACGCATCCTGCACCCGGCCAGTGACCACGAGGAAGAAGTCGATGAGGCCGTCGGCACCGCCGCCGTCATGGCGGTCACGCCAGGACGCTTCGGTCTGGCAGGGGGCGGCACGCGCCTGATACGGATCATTCCGCTGCAGCCGGTCGAGCAGGAAACCGCGTTCCGCGTCTACTTCGAAGGCGTACGCGGTCCCGATGACAGCACGCCGGAGGTACCGGTGCAGGGCGCCAGCGCCACCCTCGGCGTCAGCCTGGTCTGGGGCGTGCTGGTCAATGTGCTGCCCGCCGAGGGGCGCGTCGAGATGGCCCTGGACGGTGATCGCCTGTTGAACCGCGGCACGCTGCGGCTCGGCGTCAACCAGGTGCAGGACTGCGCCGCAGACGGCCGCTGCACCACGCACGAAATCAAACGCAGCCTTTACCCCGGCGCGGCGATGACGCTGCCGTTCGTGCCCCGCGCTGGCGGGCGCGTGGAGATCGACTACCGGCTCAGCCATGCCGGCTTCCGCGAGCACCGGCAGACGCTGCAGCCCTGACCGCCCATGACTGGCCTTTCGCCCCCAGGTTCCCATTTCCCAACCACCGAGACATCGATGAATCGCATCTACCGTTTGATCTGGAATACCCGACTGCGTTGCTGGGCGGTTGCCAGCGAGCACACCCGTTCGCGCGGCAAGCCGGCTTCGGCGGCACGCCCGCTTGCCGCCGCCCTGTGCGTGATGCTGGCCGCTCCCGCGTTCGCGACCGAGGTTGCATCGGATCCGTTGAGCGTGCCCGACGCCATTGCGGCGGAGGCTGACGCAGCACCGGCAGAGTGGGACGCGTTGATGAGCGCGTTCATCGGCTCGCCTGCCACGTCGCGCAGTGTCGGCACTACCAGCTACCAGAACGTGCTGATCGGTGGGGGTTCCACGGTCAACAGCACCAAGGGCGTGGCCATCGGCGTGGGTTCGGTCACGGCGTTCGACGGCATCGGTATCGGCAACAATGCCCAGGGACTTGCCGGTGGCGTGGCCATCGGCATCAATGCGGGCACGGGAAGCGGCGAAGGGGGCACTGCGATCGGCAAAAGCGCCACGGCGCTGGGAGTCGGGGCCGTCGCGATCGGCCTCAACAGCTACGTTGGCGCGTCCGGTAACAGTGCGGTCGCGGTCGGGCGCAATGCCCGGGCCGAGGGTAGCGATGCCACGGCGATGGGGCCGAGGGCACAGGCGTCGGGATCCAGATCGGTAGCGCTGGGCAACAATGCGCAGGCACAGGCGCAGGGATCCGTCGTCATCGGTGACGGCAGCAGACTTGCCAACGGCAACGCACACCACGCCATCGTGATCGGCAGCGGTGCGCGCTCCGGCGGCTACGATGCGGGCATCGCCATCGGCCAGAACGCCGTGACCGACGGCCACGGCAAGGCCGTGGCGCTGGGTGCCAACGCCAATGCCGGGCAGAGCAATGCAGTGGCCCTGGGCGCCGGCTCGGTCACCAGTGCCAGCAACCAGGTCTCGGTGGGCAATGACACCCTGAAGCGCCGCATCGTCAATGTGGCCGATGGCACCCTCAGCACCACCAGCAGCGAAGCAGTGACCGGCAAGCAGCTGCACGCCACCAACCAGAGCATCGCCAGCGCGACGGGCACGGCGAACGCGGCGAAGACGGCCGCAGACCAGGCTGCGACGAAAGCCGGGCAGGCCTTGGCCAGGCTGGATGGCAGCCGCATCGCGATTGGGACCGGTGCCACTGCAACGGGCACCAACAGCACCGCCATCGGCAATGCCGCCGATGCGTCCGGTGGCTACAGCAACGCCCTGGGTTTCCAGGCGTCCAGCGCCGGCAGCAACGCCGTGGCGATGGGCACCCTGGCATCTGCGGACGGCAGCAGTGCAGTGGCATTGGGTAACCGCGCGCGGACCGAGGGGGGCGACAACGGCGTGGCCATCGGCAATGCGGCATTGGCCTACAACAATGACGGTCTTGCACTGGGCAACAATGCCCGCAGCGGCGTCAATGCGGCCGGTGAGCGCGTTGCCGCGTCCAACGGCGGCGTGGCGCTCGGCACCGGCTCGCGCAGCGGCAATGGCGGCGTGGCATCGGGCCTGCGTGCCTCGGCCACCGGCGACCGTGCCGTGGCCATCGGCAACGACGCCAAGGCCGACGTGATCCATGCCACCGCACTGGGCTATCAGGCGGCGGCCACCGCCAACCAGGCCACGGCGCTGGGCCGCGGCAGTGTGGCAAGCGCCCGCTTCGCTACATCCGTCGGCAATCTGTCCGAAGCGACGGCCGAGAGCAGTGCCGCCCTTGGCGACCGCGCGCTGGCCAACCACACCGGTTCGGTGGCGCTGGGCAGTTCCTCCACCACCTCCGGCAGCAACCAGGTCTCAGTCGGTAATGCCACGCTCAAGCGCCGCATCGTCAATGTGGCCGATGGCACGCTGAGCACCAGCAGTGCCGAAGCCGTGACAGGCAAGCAGCTGCATGCCACCAACCAGAATGTTGCCAGCGCCGCCCAGGTGGCTGCTGCAGCCAAGCAGCAGGCCGATGCTCTGGCAACGCGGCTGACCTCCACGTCCATCAGTGTCGGCGAAGAAGCCAGCGCGGGCGGCCAGACCGCCATTGCACTGGGACGCAAGGCCAATGCACCTGCAGCCGGAGCCATTGTCATCGGCGACGGGGCCGGACTGTCCAACGCAAATGCGCAGCATGCCGTCGTGTTGGGTACCGGTGCGCGGTCCGGAGGCTATGCGGAAGGAGTCGCCATCGGGCACGGTGCGTACACCGGCGGGCGCGGCGGCTCCGTGGCGCTTGGGGCGCAGGCCGAAGCCAGCCATGCCGGCTCGGTGGCACTGGGGCAGCACTCGAAGTCCGGCAGCGACAATGAAATCTCCGTGGGTAATGACGATCTCAAGCGCCGTATCGTCAATGTGGCCGATGGCACGCTGAGCAGCACCAGCACTGAGGCGGTCACCGGCAAGCAGCTGCATGCCACCAACCAGAATGTCACCGCAGTCACCCAGGCAGCTACTGCGGCCCAGGCCGATGCCACACGCGCGCTGACGGCCCTGGCCAGCACCACCACCGCCGTCGGCCAAGGCGCGTCGGCCGGCAGCAATGCCGTGGCGGTGGGCCATTCGGCGAAAGCGGAGGGCTCCCACAGCAATGCCTTCGGTTACCAGGCCAGCGCGGGCGGCGCCAACGCGGTGAGCGCGGGCACCCTGGCGGGCGCCGCGGCTGACTCCTCGGTGGCGCTGGGCAATCGTGCCGCCGTGGATGCCACCTCCAGCGGCGCCATCGCACTGGGCACCAACGCCAAGGTCAATGCGCAGGCGGGCAACAGCGTCGCGCTGGGCGCGGGCTCGGTGGCGACCGGCGCCAACCAGGTCTCGGTGGGCAGTGCCACGGTGAAGCGGAACATCGTCAATGTGGCTGACGGAACGCTGAGCACCACCAGCGCCGAGGCGGTGACCGGCAGGCAGCTGCATGCCACCAACCAGAACCTCGCCACGGTGAATGCGCTGGCCAACACCGCGCACAGCATCGCCAACGATGCGCAGACCAAGGCCCACGCGCTGGGGGGCCTGCTCAGCCAGAGTGCCGGCAACAGCGACGTTCGCGTCGGTGCCAGCAATACCGGTGGCGCGGTGGACATGCGCAACCAGTCCAGCGCCAACCGTCGCGTCACCGGCGTGGCCGACGCGGCACTCAGCAGCACCAGTGCCGATGCGGTCAGTGGCCGGCAGCTGCATGCCACCAACCAGAACGTCACGCAGGTCACCGCCACCGCCGCCACGCTCAGTGGCCTGGTCGGCCAGGCGGCAGCCGGCGGCGATCTGCGGCTGGGCGCGCAGAACAGCGGCACCCTCCTCGACGTCCGCAACCAGGGCAATGCCAACCGTCGCATCAGTGGTGTTGCCGATGGTGTGCTGAGTGCAGCCAGTACCGACGCGGTGAGTGGTCGCCAGCTCAACACCACCAACCAGAACGTGACCACGGCCACCACCCTGGCCAATACGGCGCACACCGTGGCCAACGCCGCCCAGTCCACCGCCAACGATGCACAGGGCAAGGCCAACGTGCTCGGTGGCCTGCTCGGCCAGACCTCGTCCAGCGGCGACGTTCGCCTGGGTGCGGCCAACAGCGGCGGCGTGCTGGATGTGCGCAACCAGGGCTACCAGGCGCGTCGCGTGCACGGCGTTGCTGCCGGGCAGCTGTCGGCCACCAGCGACGATGCGGTCAGTGGCCGCCAGCTGTTCGACAGCAACGCGCAGATCGCCCGCAACCGTACGGACATCGACCGCCTGCGCGAGGACTTCGAGGGCTTCGATCCGGACCTGTTCGATGTGGTGCGTTTCGACGCAGGCGGCAATGTCGACCTCGAGGGGGGCCGCCTGCTCGCCGTGGGCGACGGACAACTCAGTGCCGACAGCCGCGAGGCGGTCAATGGCGCGCAGCTGTTCGCCACCAATACGAAGGTGACCGAGCAGGGCGCACAGATCGCTTCCGCGCGGGAAGACCTGGACGCGTTGCGCGTGGACTTCGACAACTACATGCCTGACCTGGGCAGCGTCGTGCAGTTCGGCGAGGATGGCACGGTGGACCTGAAGGATGCGCGTCTGGTCGCCCTGGCTGATGGCGAGATCGGTGCAGGCAGCCGCGAGGCGGTCACGGGCGGGCAGCTGTTCGTGACGAATGAGCGGGTGTCGGTGCTGGAGGAGGCGCAGAAGTATGTGGTTGTCGGATATGACGATCTGAGCATGCCGGCGCAAGCTGCGATTCTGGCGACGGCATTGGGCAGTGATACCAAGGCTATGGCCGAGGGTGCCACGGCGATCGGCAGTTTTGCTCACGCGCGAGGTAAGAATTCCGTCGCGTTGGGGCGTGCCGCGTATGTGCTTGACGGGGCTGAGGACGGATTCGCTTTGGGCGCTCGCTCCCAGGTGCAGAGCAATAACGGTATTGCGTTGGGTGGTGCAGCCAAGGTTCTGGCAGAGGCACGTAACAGCGTTGCTTTGGGCTACGGATCGATAGCTACAGAGGAAAATGAGGTTTCCTTGGGCGGAGCTGGTGCCCGACGAAAGGTCACCAATGCGATGAACGGTATCCACGCTTATGACCTCACCACCGTCGACCAGCTCTCCGGCGTCGTGTACGCACTCGGCGGCGGCGCGGGCTTTGCCGCAGATGGCAGCGTGATTGCTCCTTCCTACGGCGTGCAGGGCGCTGTACACGGCACGGTAGGCGATGCGCTGGCCGCGCTGGATGCAGGCGTGGACAGCAATCGTGGCGGACTGGATGCGATGGACGCGCGCCTCGATACGCTGGATCAGGCGCGGGCGATGGCGGATGCCAGTGCCGTGCGCTTCGGCGCCGACCGTTCCGCCGTCGATTTCGGTGGCGCGCGCCTCATCAACGTTGGCGAAGGCGATATCAGCCATGCGGGCAGCCGGGAGGTGGTCACGGGCGGGCAGCTTCATGCCAGCAACCAGCGGATCGCAGGCCTGGAGGAGAAGCACCTTTATGCGGTCGTGGGCTATGACGAGCTGAGCAAGCCTGCACAAGCAGGGCTGCTGGCCACGGCAATGGGAAGTGATACATTGGCTATGGCTGAGGGGGCCACTGCAATCGGCAGTTTTGCTCAAGCTCGGGGCAAAAATTCAGTTTCTCTGGGTCGTGCGGCATTGGTTCATGAGGGTGCGGAGAATGGCTTTGCGCTGGGTGCGCGCTCGCAAGTGCAAGTGCTCAATGGTGTCGCACTTGGTTCTTCCGCTGTAGTTCACTCTGGCGCCACTCAGAGTGTTGCACTTGGTTCATGGTCTGAAGCGCGAGGAGCCAATGAAGTTTCATTGGGGCATGCGACTCTCAAGCGCCGCGTAACCAACGCTGCCAACGGCCGCGATGCCAGCGACCTCACCACCGTCTCCCAGCTCCGCAGCGCCTTTGCTGCCTTCGGCGGCGACATGCGCATGGATGCCGACGGCAACATCGTCGCGCCGGAGTTCCACGTGCAGGGCCAGCGGCAGGCGACGGTCGGCGATGCGCTGAAGTCGCTCGACGGTGCGGTGGTCGACACGCGCCGGGATCTGGCCAGCATCGATGCGCGTTTCGAGCGCCTGTTCGACGATGGCGGCATCCGCAGTGACGGTACCGGCCAGCTGCGGCTGGCCGGGGAGCACGGCAGGGTGCTGGGCAACGTGGCCAACGGCATGATCGCGCCGGGCAGCCGCGATGCGGTCAATGGCGGTCAGCTGCACGCCGTGCAGCAGCAGCTCAACGGCCGCATCGACGGACTGCAGTCGCAGATCGACGGGTCGGCGACGGCCAGCCGCCAGGCAGCGGTGGACGACGTCGCTGGCGAGTCGCCGGCGGACGGCCAGACCCCGGCCCCGCCGGTCAAGGACGCGCCGTCGGTGGCCTCCACCGACACGCCGAAGCCGAAGCCGGAAGCCGACGATCCGTTGCCGCAGGTGGACTCGCGTGCCGTGGATCAGGCGGTGAACCAGGCGCAGGCCTACACCGACCAGGCGATGGCCAGCGTGGACCGCCGGCTGGACCGGATGGACAAGCGCCTGAACCGCATGGCGGCAATGGGCAGTGCGCAGGCGGCGATGGCGATGAACACCGCCGGCCTGCAGACCTACAACCGCCTCGGCGCGGGTGTAGGCCATGCCGAAGGCGAGTCGGCGCTGGCGGTGGGTTACCAGCGCGTGCTCAACGAGCGCGGCTCGGCCACCTTCAGCCTCAATGGTGCCTTCACCAACAGCGGTGAGCGCACCGTGGGCGTGGGCTTCGGCGTGGGCTGGTAACCGGCAGGGCGACGCGGTCCGGTCGCCCTGATGCATGACGACGCCCCGCGCGGTCCGCCGCGTGGGGCGTCTGCGTTGTGGGGCTCAGATGCTGCCGAGATAGCTTTCGATCTGCTCCTGGCTGAGCAGTTCGCGCAGCTGGCCCTGCGAGGCGCGTCGCATCGGCTTCTCGTCGACCGGTGACAGCGGTGCCTGGCGCAGGGCGTCATACGGCAGTACGGCCAGATCGAACGTCAGGTCCTCCGCACTGAACACCCAGACCGGCACGTCCAGGCTGCGCTCGCGGTCCAGGCGCAGCCGGCGCACGCGCGACTCGGCCGGAATGCCCTGTTCGTCCAGGAAGCGATGCACGGCTTCGGGGTCGTCGCTGTGCAGATGCACCTGCACGGGGCTGTTGGCATCGGCGGTGCCGTCCAGCACCGGGCCGACCAGGCGCGGGGCGAAGGCATGCAGGAACTCCAGTGCGCGCAACGCAGCTTCGCGACGGCGCTGCAGCTCGTTGCCGTGCTGGGGGCCAGCGAACAGGCGCTGGTACTCGCGCAGCGCATCCTCGATCTCGACATTGCGGGGCAACGAGGCATCGTCATGGATGCCGAGCCGGCTGGCCGCCTTCAGTTTGGCCTGGTGGAAGTCGCGGATACCGCCTTCGGCCATCAGGCGGGCGGCTTCGTGGGCGAGGCGGTGACGACGCTCACGGGTCTGGGTGGTGGCATGCTGGCGGGCGCGATGCATGCGGGAACTCCTGTTGCGACCTGGCTACAGACTAGCGCAACGGTGTGACATCTGCGTGGGCAATGGAGAAGGGATGCGGGGCCGGGCCCTCGCTCGGCTGGCCGGGCCATCGAGCCGGGCATGCGCCGGCTCGACGGTGACGCCCGCGGTGCGCGTCAGAAGATATCGAACGCAGCCGCGTCGGCCTGCGGGGTATTGAGGTTCAGGTCATAGTCCGTCAGGCGATCCATGTCCTCCACCTTGACCCACTCGGTCGCGCCGTTGAGCGTGGTCTGCACCATGCCGCTGGGCGGGTCGTTCTGCGCGATCGGCGTGTCCTTCAGCGCAGTGCGCATGTACTCGATCCAGATCGGCAGCGCGGCCTTGCCACCGTATTCGCGGTAACCCAGCGAACGGAAGTCATCCCGGCCCACCCACACGGTGGTTACGTACGGGCCGCCGAAGCCGGAGAACCAGGCGTCGCGGTGGTCGTTGGTGGAGCCGGTCTTCCCGCCCACGTCCTCGCGGCCGAGCACCTTGGCCTGGGTGCCGGTACCGCGCTGGACCACATCGCGCATCATCGACACCAGCTGGTAGGCGGTGCGTGCATCGATCGCGCGCGGCGCGGTGCGCGCATCCGGGTTGACCGGTGCGGCAGCGGTTTCGGTGGTGGCCTGCGCCTTGGCGGCGGCCGGGTCCGGCGTGGGGGCCGGGGCACCGAAGTTGAAGCCGTCCACGACCTGGCTGACCGGCTGGTCGCTGCTGCCGGCACAGTCGCGGCAGGCCAGTGCCGGGTTCTCCTTGAACACCAGGTTGCCGTCGCGGTCGTTCACCTGGTCGATCAGCCAGGTGTCCACGCGCGAGCCGCCGTTGGCGAACACGGCATAGCCACGGGCCACCGACAGCGGGGTCAGCGAGGCGGTGCCGAGCGACATCGACAGGTTCGGCGGCAGCTCCGATTCGGCGAAGCCGAACTCGCTGATGTACTTGCGGGCGTAGTCCACGCCCATGCCGTCGAGCAGGCGTACCGAGACCAGGTTGCGCGACTGCACCAGGGCTTCGCGCAGGCGCATCGGGCCGCGGAAGCCACCGCCATCGTTCTGCGGTGCCCAGGTCTTGCCGCGGCGGTCGCGGAACACGACCGGGGCATCAAGCACGATCGAAGCCGGGTTGTAACCCTTGTCGAACGCTGCGGCATAGACGAACGGCTTGAAGCTCGAACCGGGCTGGCGACGGGCCTGGGTGGCGCGGTTGAACTTGTTGCCGGAGAAGCTGAAACCGCCGACCAGCGCCTTCAGCGCACCGCTGTGGGCATCCAGCGAGACCAGCGCGGACTGACCGCGCGGGATCTGGTCCAGCAGCCACTCGCCCTGCTTGTCGCCGGCGCGCACACGCACGATGTCGCCGCGCTGCACCAGCTTGCCAGGGGTCTTGTTGGTCCACCGGGCGGCACCGGCCGGCAGCACGATCTCGCTGCGGTTGGCCAGCACCACCGTGGCGCTGCCATCGGCACCGGCGCTGGCAACGATCGCCGGCAGCAGGCCTGCCTGCGCCGGGATGCCGCGCAGATGTTCGGCCAGAGCTGCGGCATCGTCGCCGGCCCCCAGCTGCACCTGCTTCTCCACGCCGTGCCAGCCGTGGCGGTGGTCATACAGCAGCAGGCCGTCACGCACCGACAGGTTGGCCGCGGTCTGCAGGGTCGAATCGATGGTGGTGGTGACGTGGTATCCCTTGTTGACCACATCGCCGCCGAAGCGCGCAATCATCTCCTGGCGCACCAGTTCGGCCACGTAGGGCGCCTCGACCTGCACCGGCGGCTCATGCGCGGTGGCATGCATCGGCACGGCCTTGGCCGCATCGGCCTCGGCCTGGCTGACGAACTTCAGATCGGCCATGCGCTGCAGCACATAGTTGTCGCGGCGCTGGCGGGCGCGTTCCGGGTTGGAGATCGGGTTGCCAGAGGAGGGGAACTTCGGGATGCCGGCCAGCGAGGCCATCTCATCCAGGTCCAGCTCGGCCAGCTTCTTGCCGTAGTAGAACTCCGCCGCCGCGGCCACACCGTAGGCGCGGTTGCCGAAGAAGCTCTTGTTCAGGTACAGCTCGAAGATCTCGTCCTTGCTCAGCTCGGACTCGATCTTGCGGGCCAGCAGGATCTCGGCCAGCTTGCGGGTGTAGCTGTACTCGGAACTGAGGAAGAACTGGCGGGCCACCTGCTGGGTGATGGTGGACCCGCCGGGCACGCGCTTGTCGTTGGTGGTGGCCAGCAGCCACACCGCGCGGGCGATGCCCTTGTAGTCCACGCCGCCATGTTCATAGAAGCGGGCGTCCTCGGTGGCCAGGAAAGCCTGCTTGAGCTTCTCCGGCACCTCCTTCATGGTGACCGGGGTGCGCCGGGTCTCGCCGAACACCGCCATCAGCTTGCCGTCGGCGGCATAGACGTACATCGGCTCCTGCATCTCCACGTCGCGCAGGGTCTGCACGTCGGGGAGCTTGGAGGACACAGCGTAGTAGAGACCGCCCACAGCGGCCGCACCGATCAGCGCCAGGACCAGGACAATCAGGAAGATCCAGCGCAGCCAGCGGCGGAGTCGAGTCATCGGGTTCAGATTCCGATTGCGAATTTCGTGGTCGCAGAGTATAGATTACGCAAGGTGGCGGCTGGGGTCGGCACCGGGGAGCGCAAGGGGAAACGCCAGGGGCTGCATCGTGAACCTGTGAGGGAATTCACAGCAGGGCGGTTGCCATTTGCTAAGAATACGTTATTAATGCGCGGTCGCAGTTCTTGCGTCCAAGTGCCCGTCGGCAGGGGAGAAACCGTGGGGCTCATCCCAAAAAGTCAGTCGCCGCTTATTGGCGTCGACATCAGTTCGACTGCGGTAAAGCTGTTGCAGCTTTCCCGCAGTGGCAATCGTTTCCGTGTGGAACATTACGCCGTGGAACCACTGCCGCCGAATGCGGTCGTGGAGAAGAACATCGTCGAGGTGGAGGCCGTGGGTGAGGCCATCCGCCGGGCGTTGAACCGTTCCGGCAGCAAGGCGAAGCAGGCCGCCGCCGCCGTGGCCGGCTCGGCCGTGATCACCAAGGTGATCCCGATGCCGGCCGAGCTCGACGAGAACGACATGGAAGCGCAGATCGAGCTGGAAGCGGTCAACTACATTCCCTATCCGATCGAGGAAGTGAACCTGGACTTCGAGGTGATCGGGGTGATCCCGAACAACCCGGAGATGGTCCAGGTGCTGCTGGCCGCGTCGCGGTCCGAGAATGTGGAACTGCGCCAGTCGGCGCTGGAACTCGGCGGCCTGCAGGCCAAGGTGATGGACGTGGAGGCCTTCGCGGTCGAGAACGCCTTCGCCCTGGTTGCCAGTGAGCTGCCGGTGTCCACCGACGGCGTGGTCGCGCTGGTCGACATCGGCGCCACGATGACCACCCTGAACGTCCTGCGCGGCGGGCGCAGCCTGTACAGCCGCGAACAGGTGTTCGGCGGCAAGCAGCTGACCGACGAGATCATGCGCCGCTACGGCCTGAGCTACGAGGAAGCCGGCCTGGCCAAGCGCCAGGGCGGGCTGCCGGAAAGCTACGAGATGGAAGTGCTGGAGCCGTTCAAGGAAGCCACGGTCCAGCAGATCAGCCGCCTGTTGCAGTTCTTCTACGCCGGCAGCGAATTCAATCGTGTCGATCATATCGTGCTGGCCGGAGGCTGCGCGGTTCTTGGGGGCCTGCCGGAAATGGTCGAGGAGCAGCTGGGTGTGCCGACCGTGGTCGCCAATCCGCTGGCGCAGATGACGCTGGGACCGAAGGTGAACGCGCATGCGCTGGCCCAGGATGCTCCCGCGCTGATGATCGCGACCGGTCTGGCGCTGAGGAGCTTCGACTGATGGCACGCATCAACCTGTTGCCCTGGCGCGCCGAACGGCGCAAGCAACGCCAGCGCGAGTTCTACGCAATGCTGGGCATGGCCGCCGTGGGTGGCCTGCTGCTGTCGCTGATGATCTGGTTCTACTACGACCGCCAGGTCAGCGGCCAGATGGACCGCAATGCCTACCTGCAGGCCGAGATCGACAAGGTCAAGGAGCAGAACAAGGAGATCGACCGCCTCGACGCGCAGAAGGAGCGGCTGCTGGCGCGCAAGAAGGTGATCGAGGAACTGCAGGCCAAGCGCTCGCAGATGGTCCACCTGTTCGACGCGCTGGTGCGCACCATTCCCGATGGCGTCGTGCTGACCGCCCTGAAGCAGGAAGGGGACACCCTTACCCTGGAAGGCCGCACCCAGTCCAACGCCCGCGTTTCGGCGTACATGCGCAACCTGGAGACGTCCGGCTGGATGGCCAGTCCGGAGCTGTCGATCATCGAGGCGCGTGAGCCGGACAAGGACAAGGACGGTCGCCCGGGCCCGGTATCGGACATCAAGGCGCTGCCGTATGTGTTCGTGGTCAAGGTGAAGCTGCCGGCGCAGAGCGAGGAGGCCACCGCGCCGCCGGGCCTGAATGCCGATGGCACCGTGGCACCGGCCGCAGCCGCCGAACCGGTCGCACCGCTGTCGGCCGCGCCCGAAGCCGCCGCGCCCGCCGCACCGGCCACCGCACCCGCACCCGCCACCACGCCGCCCCCGGCAACGGCCCCGCCGGCCGCTGCGCCGGCCAAGCCGGAGGGCAGCCGCCTGGCACAGCCGCCGCAGGCCTTCCACGCCCCGTTGCAGGGGGATCGCGCATGAGCCAGAAGATCGATCTCAAGAACCTGGATTTCAACGACATCGGCAACTGGCCGCAGAAGGCCAAGATCGTCTTCTGCGCGCTGCTGGCGCTGGTCATCATGTTCGTGGCGTGGATGCTGCTGATCAGTGGCAAGCGCGAGGAACTGGAGGGCCTGGAGCGGCAGGAGACCGAGCTGCGCACCGAGTTCACCAAGCAGCAGGAACGTGCGGTGAACCTGGCGCCGCTGAAGCAGCAGCTGGCACAGATGGAGCAGGTGCTGCAGCAGATGCTGCGGCAGCTGCCGAGCAAGACCGAAATGCCGGACCTGATCATCGACATCTCGCAGACCGCGTTGTCCAGCGGCCTGTCCAACGAGCTGTTCGAACCCGAGTCCGAGCAGATCAAGGAGTTCTACGCCGAGAAGCCGATCAAGCTGCGGATGGTGGGCAGCTACCACCAGTTCGGTGCGTTCGTCAGCGGCGTGGCTTCGTTGCCGCGGGTGGTCATCCTGACCATGCACGACATCAACCTCAAGCCCAAGGACAAGACCAGCGGCAACGTCCGCGCAGGTGCGCTGGAGCTGTCCGGCACGGTCAAGACCTACCGGTATCTGGACGAAGCCGAAGTGCAGGCGCAGCAGAGCGCTGACGCCGGCAAGGAGGGCGGGAAGTGATGCGCGCACAGATCGTACGCGGGTCGATGGTGCTGGCGGTCCTGCTGCTGGCCGGCTGTGGCCGCGGCGTGACCAGCACGCCGGGCGATGCGCCGAACCTGGAGAAGTGGGTGGAGGGCGAGCGTGCGCGACCGGCGCAGCCGCTGGAGCCGCTGCCGGTGATGCAGCAGTTCGAGACCTTCGAATACTCCGCGCAGGGCATGCGCGATCCGTTCACCGATGCCTGGACCAATCCGCAGCAGGGGAACGGCGGATTGCGACCGGACCCGAACCGGCGCAAGGAGCCCCTGGAGGGCTTCCCGCTGGACGCACTGGACATGGTCGGCACCATCGGCACCGGCGGCAGCACCGTCGCGCTGGTGATGGGGCCGGACAAGGTCACCTACCGGGTCCGCCCGGGCGGCTACCTGGGGCAGAGCGACGGGCGGGTCACCGCGGTCTTCGAGGACCGCGTTGAACTGATCGAACTGGTGCCGGATGGCGCGGGTGGTTGGCTGGAACGGCCAGCGACGCTCGCGCTGGAAGATCAATGATCGTTTACTGGGGATAGCACGATGACCTTTCACCAAGCCAAGGGGCTGCGTCCCATCCGGCGCTCTACCTTGAACCGTGTCAGCGCGCTGGGAGTCGCGCTGATGCTGGCCTGCGCTCCGGCGCTGGCCGCCGCACCGGCGGAGAAACCGGCCAGCACCGCGGTGGCCCCTTCGGCCCCGGCGACAACTGGCCTGTCGGTGTCCAAGATCGATTTCAAGCGCGGCGATGATGGCGTCGGCCGCCTGATCCTGCAGTTCGACGGCCAGGGCGCGATTCCCGACCTGCGCACGCAGGGCAGCAACGTCGTGGTCGACGTGGGCAACGCGCGCCTGCCGGCCAACCTGCAGAAGCCGATGAACGTGGTCGACTTTGCCACGCCCGTGCAGCGCATCGATGCCAAGCCATCGGGCGCCGGGACCCAGCTGGTGCTGAGCACGGCGGGTACGGTGGAGTCGCTGGCCTACCAGAGCGGCAACGAATACGTGGTCGAGATCAGTCCGCGACAGGCGCCCGCCGCCGTCGGTGCGGTCAACGCCGGTACGGTCACCCAGGCGGCGAAGGCCGTCGGCCAGCGTGGCTACTCGGGCAAGCCGGTCACCTTCAACTTCCAGGACGTGCCGGTGCGCACGGTGCTGCAGTTGATCGCCGAAGAATCCAACCTCAATGTCGTGGCGTCCGATTCGGTACAGGGCAACGTGACCCTGCGCCTGGTCAACGTTCCGTGGGACCAGGCGCTGGACATCGTGCTGCGCGCGAAGGGCCTGGACAAGCGTCGCGATGGCAGCGTGATCTGGGTCGCGCCGCAGGCCGAGCTGGCCAAGTTCGAGCAGGAGAAGGAAGACGCCCGCATCGCCATCGAGAACCGCGAAGACCTGGTGACCGATTACGTGCAGATCAACTACCACAGCGCGACGCAGATCTTCAAAGCGCTGACCGAGGCCAAGGGCATCGGCGGCGGTGGCGGTGGTGGAAGTGGCGGTTCCTCGTCGCAGGAGGAAAGCGGGTTCCTGTCCACGCGCGGCCGCATCGTTGCCGACGAGCGCACCAACACGCTGATGATCAGCGACATCCCCAAGAAGATCGCACGCATGCGCGAACTGATCGGGGTGATCGATCGTCCAGTGGACCAGGTGCTGATCGAAAGCCGCATCGTGATCGCCACCGACACCTTCGCCCGCGAACTGGGTGCGAAGTTCGGCATCAGCGGCAGCCGCGACAATGTCTACTTCAGCGGCAGCCTCGACGCCAACGCCAAGACCCGCAAATCGCAGGTCGATACCGCGCTGGAGAACGCCAAGGCCGTGCGTGAGTGGCAGGCCGGTGGCAGTGTCGGTCCGGCACCCGTGCCGACCGGCTCGACCATCGAGCGTGGCCTGAACTGGAACCTGCCGGTGGCCCTGGCCAACAACCCGGGTTCGCTGGCGCTGTCGATCCTCAACGCGGGCTACCTGCTGGATGTCGAGTTGTCGGCCATGCAGGAGGAATCGCGTGGCGAAGTGATCTCCAATCCGCGCGTGGTCACCACCAACCAGCGCGAGGCGATGATCAAGCAGGGCAAGGAGATCGGTTACGTCACCATCAGCGGTACCGGTGCCGCCGGGGGCGCGGGTTCGACGCCGAACGTGCAGTTCAAGGAAGTCGTGCTGGAGCTGCGGGTGACCCCGACGATCACCAATGACAACCGCGTGTTCCTGAACATGCAGGTCAAGAAGGATGAAGTCGATCGCCTGATCGAACTGCAGGGCTACGGTACGGTGCCGTCGATCAACCGCCGCGAAGTCAATACCGCGGTGCTGGTCGAGGACGGCCAGACCGTGGTGATCGGCGGTGTGTACGAGTTCACCGATCGCAACAGCATCAGCAAGGTGCCGTTCCTGGGCGATGTGCCGTTCCTGGGCAATCTGTTCAAGAAGCGCGGTCGCAACAAGGACAAGGCCGAGCTGCTGGTGTTCGTGACGCCGAAGGTGCTGCGCGTGGCCAAGCAGAACTGAGCCACCGCCTGCAGCAGGTGCGAAACGGGGCCGCCATGTGCGGCCCCGTCTGCGTTGCGGCCATGCATCCACGCAGGGCGTGGACGCTGTTCAGCGTCTCTTGATGCCATCGCCGGGGCACCCTGCGATGATGTCGGGAACCCGTGCCGTCCTGTGCCGGTCAAAGGCCCTCATGAACCTGCCCCCGCCGATGCCCGAATCTGCAATGCCGGCTGCCACGCCGGCCACGTCCCACCTGCACGCGGCGTTCAACACGTTGCGCGAGGCGCTGTCGGCCGAGATCGTCGGCCAGGCCGCCCTGGTCGAGCGCCTGCTGATCGCGCTGCTGGCTGATGGCCATCTGCTCGTGGAGGGCGCGCCCGGGTTGGCCAAGACCACCGCCATCCGCGCCCTGGCAGCGCGCCTGGAGGCCGATTTCGCGCGCGTGCAGTTCACCCCGGACCTGTTGCCTGCCGATCTGACCGGCACCGAGATCTGGCGCCCGCAGGAAGGCCGTTTTGAATTCGTGCCGGGCCCGATCTTCCATCCGATCCTGCTGGCCGATGAAATCAATCGTGCGCCGGCCAAGGTGCAGTCGGCGCTGCTGGAAGCGATGGGCGAGCGCCAGGTCACCGTGGGTCGCCACACCTATGCGTTGCCCTCGTTGTTCCTGGTGATGGCCACGCAGAACCCGATTGAGCAGGAGGGCACGTTCCCGTTGCCCGAAGCGCAGCTGGACCGCTTCCTGATGCATGTGCGCATCGGTTATCCGGACCAGACGGCCGAGGCGCAAATCCTGCGGCTGGCGCGCGAACGTGCGCGCGGCGCGCTGGGTGAAGCCCCGGCGGCCCCGGAGAAAATGCCGATGCAGGATGTCTTCCAGGCGCGTCGCCAGGTACTGGACCTGCACATGGCACCGGCCCTGGAACGCTACCTGGTGGAGCTGGTGCTGGCCTCCCGCGATCCGGCCCGCTACGACCCCGCGCTGGGCCGTCGCATCGCGTGGGGCGCAAGCCCGCGCGGTTCGATCGCGCTGGAGCGTTGCGCGCGTGCGCGCGCATGGTTGGCCGGCCGTGACTTCGTCACCCCTGATGATGTGCGTGCGGTGGCTGCGGACGTGCTGCGCCATCGCGTGCTGCCGAGCTACGAGGCGACCGCCGAAGGCTGGGATGGCGAACGGCTGGTGCAGGAACTGCTGGCCCGGGTGCCGGCACCCTGAGCCTGCGCATGACCGATACATCCCAGGAGCATGGAGTGTCCGCCAGCGAAGGCGATGGACTGCGCCCGCAGCTGGCCGAGCTGGTGGCGCTGCGCCGTCTGGCCCAGCGTCCGCCGCCGCCCCGTCGCGGCCGCGCCGGCAATGCGGGGCAGGCACCATCGCCGCTGCGCGGGCGCGGCATGGAGTACGCGGAATCGCGCGAGTACGTCGCCGGTGACGATGCCCGTCATATCGACTGGCGCGTGACCGCGCGCACCGGTCGTGCCCATACCAAGCTGTTCCAGGCCGAACGCGAACGGGTCAGTCTGATCGTGGCCGATACCTCGCCTGCGCTGTATTTCGGCACCCGCGTGCGCTTCAAGTCGGTGCAGGCCGCGCGTGCCGGCGCAGTCGCCGCCTGGTCGGCGCAGCGCCGCGGCGACCGCATCGGTGCGCTGCGCGGCAGTGACCGCGAAGCGCCGGTGGCGCCGGCCGGTGGGCCGCGTGGCGTGCTGCGCGTGCTCGACGCGCTGACGCGCTGGTATGCGCAACCTCCGGCCGATGACCTGGGCCTGGAGCGCGCGCTGGACCACGCGGCGCGCGTACTGCGTCCGGGTGCACGGCTGCTGGTGCTGGCCGACCCGCAGCAGGCCATCCGCATTGCGCCGGCGCGATGGGGAGCGCTGGCCCAGCATCACGACCTCAGCCTGGTGCTGCTGGTCGATCCGCTGGAGCTGCAGCCGCCGTCGGCGCCCCTGCAGTTCCTTGCCGCCCAGCAGCGCATCGGACTGGACCTGCGCCGCAGCGACGTGCAGGCGCAGTGGCATGCGCATTTCGTTGAACCGCTGCAGGAACTGCAGCGCCAGCTGGGGGCACGCCGCATCGATGTGCAGGTACTGAGCAGTGACGCGGCCAGCGATGCCTGGCTGGCGCCGGCGCCTACCGAGGTACCCGCATGAGCGCAGCCCTGCCCCTGCGCGATGTGCAGCTGCCACCGGCACCGTCGTGGTGGCCACCGGCCCCCGGCTATCTGATGATCGGGGCGGTTCTGCTGCTGGCGCTGCTGATCCTCGCCCTGTTGTGGTGGCGTCGCCGTCGGCGTCAGCAGCGCTGGTTGCAGGCGTTTGATCGCGAGCTGGCGGGCGCGACCGATGCCGCCGCTGAGGTGGCGGCCATTGCGGGCCTGCTGCGCCGTGCCGCGCGTCAGGCACGGCCGGGCAGCGAAGCGTTGCATGACCACGCCTGGTGGCAGCGGGTGGATCCGCAGGCGACGTTGTCGGCGGCGCAGCGCGATCTGCTTGCCGAGGGCGCGTACCGGCCGCAGGTGGATGCGGCCGATGTCGCAGTGCTGCGCCGCTGGGCACGCGGACGTTACCTGGCGATGCTGCAGGAGCGGCGCCGATGAGTGCGCTGGCGAGTTACTGGCCCTGGCCGGACCTGCAGCTGGCCTGGCCATTGGCGCTGTTGGCGGTGCCGTTGCCGTTGCTGATGCTGGCCTGGAAGCGCCGTGCCGCCCCCGGCGCTGCGCTGCGCGTGCCCTATGCCGCGACCGAACTGGAGGCCCTGGCCGGAGCAGGCCGTATCGATGCGCGCAGGTGGCGTGCGCTGCTGCTGTGGCTGGGCTGGATCGCGCTGTGCGTGGCGCTGGCGCGGCCGCAGCAGTTGGGCGAGGCGACCACACCGCCGCAGCAGGGGCGCCAGATGATGCTGGCGATGGACGTGTCCGGCAGCATGGGCGAGGCCGACATGGTGCTCGGCGGCCAGGCCGTCGATCGGCTGACCGCCGCCAAGGCCGTGCTGGCCGACTTTCTTGACCGTCGTGCAGGCGATCGCATCGGCCTGCTGATCTTTGGTGATCGGGCCTATACGCTGACCCCGCTCACTGCCGACCTGGCCAGCGTCCGCGACCAGCTGCGCGACAGCGTGGTCGGCCTGGCCGGGCGCGAGACCGCCATCGGCGATGCCATCGGCCTTGCGGTCAAGCGCCTGCGCAGCCAGCCCGAGGGCCAGCGTGTGCTGATCCTGCTCACCGATGGCGTCAGCAATGCAGGCGTGCTGGAACCGCTGCGTGCGGCGGAGGTAGCGCGTGCCGAGGGCGTGCGCATCCACACCGTCGCCTTTGGCGGCGATGGCAGCATGCGCTTTCTCGGCATTCCGATTTCCGCCGACCAGGACCCGGTGGACGAGGCGACGCTCAGGCAGATCGCCCGGATGACCGGCGGCCAGTTCTTCCGCGCCCGCGACACGGCCGAGCTTGCAGGCATCTATGCCGAGCTGGACCGGCTGGAGCCCATCGCGGAGAAGGGGCCGGTCCTGCGCCCGCGCGATGAGCGTTATCCCTGGCCGCTGGGCGTGGCGCTGCTGCTCGGTGCGCTTGCGTGGGCATGGCCGGAGCGTCGTCGATGATCGCCCTGGCATCCCATCTGCCGGACTGGAACGCGCTGCATTTCCTGCGGCCTGACTGGCTGTGGGCGTTGGCCGCGCTGCCGTTGATCGTGGCCGTAGCGGTGTATCGACAGCGCCGCAGCGATGCATGGCGGCAGGCGGTCGATGCCCATCTGCTGCCCCATCTGCTGGCGTCGGGGCCGCGCCGTCGCATGCGCCTGCCGTGGGCGCAGCTGCTGGGCTGGACGCTGGCGTGCCTGGCCCTGGCCGGGCCCAGCTGGCGACAGCAGGCGCAGCCGATGTTCCAGGCCAGCGCACCGTTGCTGGTGGTGCTGGACCTGTCCAGCCGGATCACCGCCACCGACCTGCCGCCGTCGCGCCTGCTGCAGGCGCGGGCCAAGATCGGCACGTTGCTGCGCGCCCGCGAGGGTGGCCAGGTTGGGCTGATCGTCTATGCGGACGATGCCTATACCGTCGCTCCGTTGACCGAGGATGCCAGCAATGTCGCGCTCTATCTGGACGCGCTGTCGCCGGATGTCATGCCGCGCGATGGCCAGCGTGCCGATCGTGGCATCGATTGGGCGACACGGCTGATGCGGCAGACCGGCACGCCCCAGGGGCAGATCCTGGTGGTCACCGACCAGGCTGACGATGAGGCCGAACTCGCTGCTTCGCAGGCCCGCAGCCTGGGGCTGCAGGTGTCGGTGCTGGGTCTGGGAACTCCGGGCGGTGCCGCGTACCGCGACAGCAGCGGCCAGATCCGCCAGGCCGCGCTGGACGAAGGCCGCCTGCGCGCCGTGGCGACGGCCGGCGGCGGCCGCTATGTGCGGATCGCCGCCGATGACCGCGACCTGCGCGCGCTGGGTGTGCTCGATGCCCGTGAGGGCACAGCGCTGCAGCGGCCGGGTACCGGTCACCAATGGCGCGACGAAGGCTTCTGGTTGCTGCCGCCGTTGATGCTGCTTGCGCTGCTGGCGTTCCGACGGCGTGCGCTGCTGGCTGCCGTGCTGGCGGTCGGCCTGTTGCCGTGGACGGACGGCGCGCAGGCGCAGGCGCAGGCACAGACGCGGCCGGTGCAGGGCACGCTGTGGAAGCGGGCGGACCAGGTGCAGCATCAGCGTCTGGCCGAAGGCGTACAGGCCTACCGCCAGGGTGACTTCGCACGTGCCCGGCAGCAGTTCGAAGGGCTCGACACCGCGGCCGGCTGGTACAACCTCGGCAATGTGCTGGCCCGCCAGGGCCAGTACGACGATGCCATAGCCGCCTACGATCGCGCACTGGCCCTGCACCCGGGGATGGCCGACGCGGTGGCCAACCGTGCGTTTGTCGATGCTGCACGCAAGCGCAAGTCGCCGGGTGGCCAGCGGCAGAACCCGGGACAGCAGAATCCGCCCCGGAAGCCGTCCTCGACGCCGCAGGATCAGCAGGGCCAGCCACAGCAGGGCCAGCCGTCGGGGCAGGGACAGCCGCAGGCGCCCTCGCAGCGCCCCCCGCCCTCAGACGCCGGCGCCCAGCCGCAACCGCGGCCCGGTGAGCGTGGTAATCAGGGGCCGCCGTCACCGCCCCAGGCCGAGGACGCCCATGCGCAGGCCGAGGCCGACGCGCAGCAGCGACAGCGCATGCAGCAGGCCATCGAACAGGGGCGCGAGGGCCGGGAGAAGAATGATCCGACCGTGGCGGGCGATGACGGCCGCACGCCGCGCCAGCGTGAGGAACAACAGGCGGTGGACGCCTGGATGCGGCGCGTGCCGGATGATCCGGGCGCGTTGCTGCGTGCCAAGTTCCAGCTGGAAAACGAACGCAGGAAGAGGGAAGGGCGATGAACATGCACGGCCTACGCCGGTGTGCGGCAATGCTGCTGCTGTGGCTGCCATTGATGGCCTGGGCACAGCCGCGGGCATGGCTGGACCGCGATCGCATCGCGATGGGCGATACGGTCACCCTCAACGTGCAGAGTGATGCCGGTGCGCCCGACTTCGCGCCGCTGCGCGGTGACTTCGATCTCAGTGGGCAGACCAGCAGCCGCCAGGTGGAGTGGAGCAACGGCAGCATGCAGCAACGCAGTCTGTATGGCGTGGCACTGACACCGCGACGCAGTGGCGCGCTGACGATCCCGGCCCTGCAGGTGGGTACTGCGCAGACCGCACCGCTGACGTTGCAGGTGGACGCCGCCGCCCCGGTCACCGCTGCCAACGGTGCGGCCATGGCGTTCATACAGACCGATGTCGACGATGACACGCCCTACGTGCAGCAGAGCGTTGGCGTGGTCGTGCGCCTGTTCTTCGCCTCGCAGCTGGCCTCCGGCGAGCTCATCGTGGATACGCCCGCCGGTGCCTCGCTGCAGCGGGTGGGCGACGACCGCACCGACGTGAGGCAGGTCAATGGACGCCGCTACAACGTGGTCGAGCGCCGCTTCCTGCTGATTCCCGAGCGCAGCGGGACACTGCGCCTGGCCGGCGCGCGCTTCAACGGCCGCAGCGCAGGCGGCTTCTTCGATGACTTCTTCGGAGGGGGCGATGGCCGCATGAACGCCACCGGCGCCGACCGCACGCTGCAGGTGCAGGCACAGCCGGTGCAGGCGCCGCAGCCGTGGCTGCCGTTGCAGGGCCTGCAGTTGCGCTATACCAGCGCGCCGAGTACTGCGCGTACCGGCGAGGCCGCCACCATCGTGGTCGAAGCGATCGCCGAAGGTGCCACCCGTGCCCAGTTCACCGACCTTCCGGTTCCGGACCTCGGCACGGCGGCGCAGGTGTTCGCCGAACCGGCGCAGTA
The DNA here is from genome assembly GCF_025642255.1 of Stenotrophomonas maltophilia. Lineage (NCBI taxonomy): Bacteria > Pseudomonadati > Pseudomonadota > Gammaproteobacteria > Lysobacterales > Lysobacteraceae > Stenotrophomonas > Stenotrophomonas maltophilia. The sequence continues at coordinate 3,277,315 of NZ_CP106759.1, read as the reverse complement.
CGAAGAGACCTTCACTGGCAGCACCCCGCGGTTGAAGATCACCCGTCGTTACTCCGTCGTGCCCCGCGAGCCGGGTCCGCTGCAGGTGCCGGGGCCGAGGGTGTCATGGTGGAACGTGCGCGACGGCAGCGCGCAGCAGGCACGACTGCCGGACCTGGCACTGACGGTCAGCGCCGGTACGGGCACTGCCGCGCCCGCCCCGCCGCCGCCGATCGACACCGATGCAGCGCTGCCCGACGACGACACGCGCATTGCGCCCACCGATCCGATCGCCTCGGGGACGCCGAGCCAGCCCTGGCCCTGGATTGCCGCGGTGATCGGCCTGGCGCTGCTGTGGCTGCTGACCCTGCTGTGGGGCTGGCAGCGCGGACGCGGTGGGCCGTCCATGCGCGGTGCCACTCGCCCGCCGGGGCCGCCGTCCGGGCCGGAAGCCAGCGAAGGACGCGGCAGCGTCGCCGAACTGCGCCGGGTGCTGGACGGCGAGGGCTTCGACCAGGTCGAAGCGCAGCTGTGCGCGATGGCAGGTGTACCGCGGCTGGAGCAGGTCATCGCCAGGCTGGGTGATCCGATCCAGCGCCGAGTGCTGCAGGACCTCCAGCAGGTGCGATGGGGCGGGCAGGGAGAGCCGGCACCGCTGCGTGTGCGGTTGCGCGAGGCCTTCCGTGACGGACCACACTGGTCGGGGACCGCCCGCGGCACCGACACTGGGCTGGCGCCGCTGTATCCGCAGCGCCGAACCTGAACCGGCGCCGCTTGCGCGCTTTGTTAGAGTGCATTCATTTTTCGAGGAAACCTGCGTATGACAGCAGCTGCCGCCGGCAAGAAGACGTTGCCCCTGCACTGGAAGATGGGCATCGGCTTCGCGATCGGCCTGATCCTGGGACTGACCGTGCACGCCCTGGGTGGCAGCGTCGATGGTCTGCAGACCGGTGCCAAGTGGGTCATGGACTACATCACCACGCCTGCATCGGGGCTGTTCCTCAACCTGATCTTCATGCTGATCGTGCCGTTGATCTTCTCGGCGCTGATCATGGGCGTGTCGGAGATGGGCGACATCCGCGCCCTCGGCCGCATCGGCTGGAAGACGCTGGCCTATACCGTGCTGCTGTCCGGCATCGCCGTGGCCATCGGCCTGGTGCTGGTCAACCTGCTCAAGCCCGGCGTCGGCGTCGATCCGCAGACCGCCGCGCTGATGCTCTCGGAGAACGCCGAACGCAGCAAGGAGATCGTCGCCGGCATCCATGGCACGCCGAAGGGCATGGACATGCTGCTGTCGATCGTGCCGAGCAACGTGCTGCAGGCGGCCTCCGACAACGGCGCGATCCTCTCGCTGATGTTCTTCGCGCTGATGTTCGGCATCGGCATGGTGCTGACCGATGACGAGAAGGTCGCCCCGCTGCGCCGCGCCATCGAAGGCGTGTTCGAAATCTCGATGACCCTGATCAACCTGGTCATCCGCCTGGCACCGTATGCGGTGGCCTGCTTCATGTTCAACCTGGCCGCGCTGTTCGGTTTCGAGCTGATCATCCGCCTGGGCGCCTACGTGGGCGTGGTGGTGCTGGCACTGGGCCTGCACATGGTGGTGACCTACGGCGCCGCCGTGTGGCTGTCGGGCCGTTCGCCGCTGTCGTTCTTCCGCGATACCCAGGAAGCGACGGTGATGGCCTTCTCCACCGCCTCCAGCAACGCCACCCTGCCGACCGCGCTGCGCGTGGCCGACCAGATGGGCCTGCCGCAGCGCGTGTCCCGCTTCGTGCTGACCGTGGGCGCCACCGCCAACCAGAACGGCACGGCGCTGTTCGAGGGCGTGACGGTGATCTTCCTGGCCCAGTTCTTCGGCGTGGACCTGAGCATCGGCCAGCAGATCATGGTGATGGCGGTGTGCATCCTGGGGGGCATCGGTACCGCGGGCGTGCCGTCGGGTTCGCTGCCGGTGGTGGCGATGATCTGCGCCATGGTGGGGGTCAACCCGCTGGGGATCGGCCTGATCCTGGGCGTGAACCATTTCCTGGACATGTGCCGCACGGCGCTGAACGTGACCGGCGATCTGGCGCTGACCACCCTGGTGGCCAAGGGCGAGGGCCACGACGGCCCGGCGCTGGTTCCCGACCGCGACTGAGTCCTGGCGACCTGATCGGGGTCGGATTCCTTTCCGCAGGGAAAGGGCTCCGCCCCCTTTTCACATGCGGAATCCGGCGGAGATCACGACGTTGCCGGCCAGCGCCCGCACGACCGGGCAAGTGGAACTGACCCCCACCCGGTGACTATGGGACAATAGGCCGCCCGCACGTCCGCGGCCGCCTCCCGATTCCGACAGAACCATGACGCAGCCTACCCGTCGCCAGTTGGCCAACGCCATCCGCTTCCTTGCCGCCGATGCGGTTGAAACCGCAAAGTCCGGCCACCCCGGCATGCCCATGGGCATGGCCGACATCGCCGAAGTGCTCTGGAACGACTACCTTCGCCACAACCCGAGCAATCCGCACTGGTTCAACCGCGACCGTTTCGTGCTGTCCAACGGCCACGGCTCGATGCTGCAGTACGCGCTGCTGCACCTGAGCGGTTACGACCTGCCGATCGAGCAGCTCAAGCTGTTCCGCCAGCTTGGCAGCCACACCGCCGGTCACCCGGAGCGCCATGAAACTCCCGGCGTGGAAACCACCACCGGCCCGCTGGGCCAGGGTTTCGCCAATGCCGTGGGCTTCGCCCTGGCCGAGAAGCTGCTGGCGCAGCGCTTCAACCGTCCGGAACTGGAAGTGGTCGACCATCGCACCTGGGTGTTCATGGGCGATGGCTGCCTGATGGAAGGCGTCTCGCATGAAGCCGCTTCGCTGGCCGGCACCTGGGGCCTGCACAAGCTGGTCTGCTTCTGGGACAACAACCACATCTCCATCGATGGCAACGTCGAAGGCTGGTTCACCGACAACACGCCGGAGCGTTTCGAGGCCTATGGCTGGAACGTGGTCCGCGATGTCGATGGTCACGACCCGGAGAGCATCAAGGCCGGCATCGAGGCCGCGCTGTCGCAGAGCGACAAGCCGACCCTGATCTGCTGCCGCACCACGATCGGCTTTGGTTCGCCGAACAAGGCCGGCAAGGAATCCAGCCACGGTGCCCCGCTGGGCAAGGACGAGCTGGAAGCCACCCGCAAGCAGCTGGGCTGGCAGTACGGCCCGTTTGAAATCCCGCAGGCCATCTACGATGGCTGGCGCGCCAACGGTGCCGGCACCCTGCGCCAGGCCGAATGGGAACAGCTGTTCGACAAGTATGCGGCCCAGTATCCGGCCGAAGCCGCTGAACTGACCCGTCGTTCGCACGGCGAACTGCCGGCCGACTTCGTTGCCCAGGCCGACGCGTACATCGCCAAGGTCGCGGCTGAAGGCCCGACGATCGCCTCGCGCAAGGCCTCGCAGCTGGCCATCGAGGCCTTCGCGCCGCTGCTGCCGGAAATCGTCGGCGGCTCGGCCGACCTGGCGCACTCCAACCTGACCCTGTGGAAGGGCAGCACCTCGGTCGCCAGCGACGACGCCAACGCCAACTACGTGTATTACGGCGTGCGCGAGTTCGGCATGACCGCGATCGCCAACGGCCTGGCGCTGCATGGCGGCTTCATTCCGTTCGATGCCACCTTCCTGGTGTTCAGCGATTACGCCCGCAACGGCGTTCGCATGAGCGCGCTGATCCCGGCCCATGCCATCCACGTCTACACCCACGATTCGATTGGCCTGGGCGAAGACGGTCCGACCCACCAGCCGGTGGAGCATCTGGCCTCGCTGCGCTACATCCCGAACAACGACGTGTGGCGCCCGTGCGATGCCGTCGAGTCGGCGGTGAGCTGGAAGGCGGCGATCACCCGCCAGGACGGCCCGAGCTGCCTGGTGTTCAGCCGTCAGAACCTGCCGCACCAGCCACGGAGCGCCGAGCAGATCGCGCAGATCGAGCGTGGCGGCTATGTGCTGGCCGACGCCGCCGGTACCCCGGACGTGATCCTGATCGCCACCGGTTCGGAAGTCTCGCTGGCCACGGAAGCGAAAGCCCAGCTGGACGCGGCCGGCCTCAAGACCCGCGTGGTCTCGATGCCGTCCACCGATGTGTTCCTGCGCCAGGATGCGGCATATCGTGAATCGGTGCTGCCGAACGCCGTGCGCAAGCGCGTGGCGGTGGAAGCCGGCGTCACTGGTTTCTGGCGCCAGTTCGTCGGCCTGGACGGTGCGGTGATCGGTATCGACACCTTCGGTGCCTCGGCCCCGGCCGACCAGCTGTACAAGCACTTCGGCATCACCGCCGCGCACGTGGTGGACGCCGCCAAGGCGCTGTAAGCAGCATCGCGATGTGATGCAGGGAAGGCCGGCGCAAGCCGGCCTTTCCTTTTGGGCTGGCGCCGGGCCATGCCCGGCGGATCGGCTGCTCGCCGGGCATGGCCCGGCGCTACCGGCTTCAGGCCGTGCGTGCCAGCGCCAGCCGCAGCAGGCGCGCGTCCAGCCGCTCGTTGAAGTCCTTCGGTGACTGCAGGCCCATGCGCTGCAGGTACACCGCATCGCCATCGCCGGCCGGTTGCCGCAGCGCTGCCCAGACGGTACGCAGCTTGTCGCCGCGGGTCTGCGTGTTGGCCTTCAACCAGCTCAGCGCCTTGACCAGTACCTGCTCGATCTCATTGAAGTCGCTGCCCAGCGGGTAGTCGGGCAGGGTGCCGTCGGAGCGGAAGGGGGCCAGCGCTGCGGCCAGGGTCTGCGGGGTATTGCGCTGCAGCCGCTGCGGATCGGGCTGCGGTGCGGCCAGCAGCTTGCGCGCGGCCTGTGCCTGCTGCAGCAGGCCCTGCTGGAACGGCGCCTCGGTGATCGCCGCCATTGCCTGCACGCAGTCCTCGTCGGTCAACCCGCGCAGGTCGGCGATGCCGTACTCGTCCAGGTAGATATCACGCAGATGGCGGGGAATGGTGGTGTGGCCATAATTCCAGCGCACGTTCGATTCGCGATGGCCCTTGTCATCGCGCGCGGCGCGGAACATCAGCACGCTGCGTGCTTCCGGCAGGGCATGGGCCATCGCCACGAAGTTGTACTGGCCGCCGACGCCGGAGACCACGCGGCCATCGTCCAGGGCATCGGAGACCGCCGCACCCAGCGCAGTGGCCATCATGCAGGAATTGAAGAAGCGTGCATGGCGGCGCTGCAGGCGCTCCAGCGTCTCGTTGCCGCCGTAAAGCTGGTTGATCTCACTGATGCGGCGCATGCCGATGGCGCGACGTTCATCCGCCGGCAACTCGCGCAGCCACTGGTAGAACTCCGGCGAGCCCAGGTAGAACGCGCCATGCAGGTATTCGCCTTCGGCGGCCAGCGTGGCATGGTCGATGGACAGCGTGCTGCCGTTCTCGATGCGCTGCATCAGCGCCAGGTCGTCATGCACCTTGCGCTTGATTACGCCGGTCTGGACCAGCCGCCGGAAGCCCTCGTTGAGCATCTCGCTGCAGCCGTACAGGCCGATCTCGAACGGCTCCAGGCCGCCGATTTCCTGTACCAGCGGATGTCGCGCAAGCTGCGGGTCCAGCGCGTGCAGCACGCGCCGGTAGCGCGCGTTGTCGGTATGCCGCAGCACCAGTGCATGGCTGAGTGCATCGGCCAGCGTGCCGATGCCGATCTGCAGCGTGCCGCCATCGCGCACCAGGGTGCTGGCATACAGGCCGATCGCATAGTCGGCGTCGGCGACCGGCTGCCGCGGCAGGCCGAACAGCGCCGGATACGGCGGCGGCGGGGTGATGACCAGGTCGAAGAAGGACACATCGACCGTGGCGGTGCCGCCCAGATAAGGCAGCTGCGGATCGATCTCGGCCACCATCAGCGGACGCGGCAGGCCGCGTGCGGCGATTGCATCGAGCGTGTCCTGGGTGATGTCGTTGTTGCAGGACAACGAGAGGCGGCGATCGTCCGGGCGCATCGCCACCTTCTGCACGATCACCTGCGGCGCGCGCTGGGCCACTGCATCAGCGGCATGGGTGTAGTTGAGGCTGGTGTAGCTGGACTGCGCCTGCCGGGAACCGAGCAGGGCGCCGGACTGCATGTAGAACTCCTCCACCTGCACATGGGCGGGCAGTGCGTCACGGGCGATCGCGTCGGCATAGGCCAGGCGGGGGAAATCCTCGCCGAAATGGCGCTGCGCGAAGGGGCCCAGGAAGCGGGCCTCCAGGCCGCTGCCCCGCACCTTCGGCGGATTCAACGACAGGGCAGTGTAGAGCTGGAGGGGGTGCGAGGGATCGTTCTCGACCCGTGCATACAGTGCATTGAGCAACCGGTGTGGCTTGCCCAGCGCCAGCGGTGCTCCGATCCGCAGCGGCCCTTCCACGCGCGCGAACAGCCAATCGACGGCGGCGTCCAGGTCGGTGAGGTGTTCGGTCATCCGGGGCAGTCCTGCGTAAGGGGAGTTCCGGCATTACAGCATGTCGGGCTTGAACCGCCGTCGACGCGAGACTTCCGCACCGGCCACCATGAAGCGGCCATCGCCACGGTAGTGCACGGTGCGCGGCAGTTTCGGCCGTGGCGCGACGTGGGCACGCACGATCTCCCAGATGAAAAGGTTGCTGGTCTCGATCTGGCTGTCGTCGTACAGGCGGCACTCGAAGCACGAATGGCACTGGCCGACCAGCGGCGCGCCGACCTCGCGGGCGGGCAGGGCATCCAGGCCGAAGTGCGCGAACTTGTCGACCTCCCGCCCGCTGCAGTTGCCGATGTCCACTACGGTATCGAGCAGCTCCACGCCCGGCACATTGATCACGCATTCGCCGCTGCCCCGCGCCAGCGCGAAGCTGTGGTTCTCGTTCCACAGATAGGTCGCCACCAGTGATGGCGAGAAGCCCATCACCATGTGCCAGCCCATCGTCATCAGGTTGCGCTGGCCACGCCATGCGGTGCTGACCAGCACGATCGGGCCGGGTTCGAGGAAGCGGCGGGCCTGTTCGACGGGGAAATCCTTCTTGGGCAGCGGTTTCATGCGCACTCCGGGACCGGAAGGGCCGATGCTGGGCCAGAGCGCATGAAGTGCAGGTCGATGGAGGGCTTGACAGCAGTTTTGATTACGTGCGTAATCGAATTGTCGATTACGGGCGTAAACAATGAATCCGATCAGTGAGGCCGAAGCCGTCGTGATGGAAGTGCTGTGGCAGCAGGCGCCCCGCGGTGCCGATGAGGTGGTTGCCGCACTGGTCCATCGGGACTGGGCCGAACCGACCATCAAGACGCTGCTCAACCGCCTGCTGACCAAGGGCGCGATCGCTGCCGAACGCGAAGGCCGCCGCTATCTGTATCGGCCGCTGCTGCAGCGCGAGGCTTGGGTCGCGGCGCAGAGCCAGGACTTTCTGGGCCGGGTGTTCGAAGGACGGGTGGCGCCATTGGTTGCCCATTTCAGTGAGCGCGGCCAGCTCAGCGCGCAGGACATCGCCGAACTGAAGAAGCTGATCCAGGAGCTGGACCATGAGTGAGGTGCTCGACAGCGTGTGGCGGGCCAGCGTGTGGCTGGCGCTGGCGGTGATCCTGCTGGCGGCGATGCGGCCGCTGCTGCTGCGGCTGGGAGGGCCCTCGCTGGCCTATCGCAGCTGGTGGTTGTTGCCCCTGCTGCTGGCAGGCCTGTTGCTGCCGTTGCCTGCGCTGCCCCTGCTGCAGCATGTGCCGACCCTGCCCCTGAACGTGATGCCTGTCGCGCCGGAGGGCGAGCCCACCCAGGTCATGCGCTGGTCGCAATGGTTGCTGCTGGCCTGGATGCTTGGCGTGGCGATCAGTCTGCTGCGCAGCCTGCGCGCGCAGCAGCGCTTCGAACGTGTCCTGGGCCGTCTGCAGGCGCGCGTCGACGGCAGCTGGCAGGCCAGTGCCGATCCCGGTCTGCCGGCCCTGGTCGGCCTGTGGCGGCCGCGCATCGTGGTCGGCCCCGATTTCGACCAGCAGTTCGATGCACGCGAGCAGGGCTTGATCCTGGCACATGAACGCAGCCATCGCCGCAATGGCGATCACTGGGCGAACGGCGCGTTGCTGCTTGCACGCGCAGCGTTCTGGTTCCATCCGCTGATGCCGTGGGCAACACGCAGGTTCCTGCGCGACCAGGAACTGGCCTGCGACGCCCGCACCATTGCCACGCAGCCTGCGCTGCGCGGACTTTACGCCAGCACGCTGCTGAAGGCGCAGCTGGTTCACCCGGTTGCGCCGGCAGTGTGTCACTGGCGCAGCCAACCCGTGTTGAAGGAGCGAATCGCCATGTTGAAGCAGTCCAAGCGGAAGGCATTGCCGTGGGTGTCCGGGCAGGTGCTGGTGGTCGGGGTTTGCGCGGGCCTGGCCACGGTGGCGTGGGCAAGCCAGCTCGGGATGGCCGGCGTGTCGTCGATCGGCGTCGAGCCAGCCGAGTACGCGCAGGCCGATGCCGCTGCGGCCGGCCTGCAGCGTCCAGCGCAGGTCGAGAGGATGGCACCGCCGAAGTATCCGGAGTCTGCGTTCCAGCAGGGCCTGACCGGCGTCGTCACCTTGAAGGTCGAGATCGACGCAGAGGGCAGGCCGACCGACGTACAGGTGCTCAGTGCCACCAATCCCGGTGTGTTCGATGCGGTGTCGATCACGGCCGCCAAGGGCTGGACCTTCCGGCCGGCCCTGAAGGATGGGCGTCCGGTGGCTTCCGCCGTGCGCATTCCGCTGACGTTCTCCATGAGTGAGGACGAGAGGGAAGCGGAGCGCGCGCGGTGAGGCAGGCCGCGCTTCTGTTGGCCACGCTGCTGGCCGGCTGTGCCACCCAGGAGCGACTGGGCACCGTTGACACCCGCAGCGAGAGTGTCGGCCATCAGCGGTTGCAGCCCACAGCGGCGGGCGGCAGCGGCCAGGTGCAGGCCTATGCGCTGGCAGCGGGCGAAGGCTATCGGATGCCGCAGCTGTATGCGGCGCCTGATCCGAAGGTGGGCGACCGCGATCCGCGTACCGAACTGGCGCCCACCACCATCTGCCTGCAGGTGGTGGTCGATGCGGAAGGCATGGTAGAGCGCAGCCTGCCGCTGACCGACCGCCCCGAGTGCGCCGCCGGCGCTGCAGCGGAGAACGCGCCGCTGCTGCAGGCGGCGCAGGAGGCGGTGGCGATGTGGAAGTACAGCGCTGCCGCGGTCTGCCACTACCCGGTCGGCAAGGTCCCAGCCGACCGCGGCGACTGCGGGAGCGCCGAGCGCATCGAGCCGGTGCCGGTCAGCCTGCTGTACGCCTTCACCTTCGAGATCGTGAAGGGCCGGCAGACGGTCCGTACGCAGGGGAAATGATCGCGCGTGATGCCGGGTAGCGCCGGGCCATGTCCGGCCAGTACAGCGGCGTCGATCAGGCGCCGCCCTGGATGTTGGCCTTCACCGCCGGTTGCATCAGCGCCGGCTCGGCCAGCGTGGCGTCGCGGGCCTGGCGCACGCTGACGAAGTCGGCTTCGGCCACGCCGTCATGCACGTGGATGTTGCGCGCGCGCTGCTCGCCGATGGTGGTCTCGTTGGCGATGTCGCGGCCGCCCGGGCCATAGTCGTGGCAGACGAACACACGGGTGGACTCGGGCAGCGCCAGCAGGCGCTGGATCGAGCGGTACAGCTGCGCCGCATCGCCGCCGGGGAAATCGCAGCGGGCGGTACCGCCGTCGGGCATGAACAGCGAATCGCCCGTAAACAGTGCGTCGCCGATCAGGTAGGCGATGCTGTCGCTGGTGTGGCCGGGCACGGCGATGACCTGGCCGCGCACTTCGCCCAGCGTGAAGGTCTCGCCGTCGGCGAACAGGTGGTCGAAGATGTTGTCCGCGGCAGGAAGCTGCAGGCCGAACCGCGGCGCAAAGGTCGCCTGCACGGCGCGGATGCCTTCACCGATGGCCAGCGTGGCGTGAGGGAAACGCTGCTTGAGCCGCCGCCCGGCCGACACATGGTCGGCGTGGGCGTGGGTCTCCAGCAGCCACCTCAGCCGCAGCCCCTGCTGCTCGATCGCGTGCAGTGCCGGCTGGACCGGCGACTCGCTGCTGGCATCGGTGTCCGGGTCGTAGTCCAGGACCGGATCGATCAGCGCAGCCTCGCCGCTGGCCGGGTCGCTGACCAGGTAGCTGAAGGTATTGCTGTCACGATGGAAGAACGACTGGACCTGGACCGGCATCGGCAACCTCCTCAGCGTGCGGCGAGCACGCGGTTCAGCAGCTGCGCCAGATTCTCGCCGGCCAGCCGCAGCTGCGCTTCCGCCACCGGGCGGTAGCGCGCGGTGTATTCATCGCCGATCTTACGCGAGGCTGGATAAACGCCGGCTTGCATCGAAATGCGGCAGCTGGCTTCAGCCCACGCCTGCGGATCGCGCTGCGGATTGGACTGGCGCGCCAGTTTCGGCGCCGGCAGCGACCGCAGCACCGGCAGATAGCCGTTGTCGTCCAGCTTGCGGGTGTTGAGCATGCCGCTGTCCCACAGCGAATGGAGGTTGGTGCCGCGGTTGCCGTACTGCAGCTGGAAGTCGTTGCCGCCCTTGTCGTGACCGTAGCCGGCATGCATTGGCTGGTGGATGTCGCCGACCAGATGCACCACGAACTTCAGGGCCTGCAGCCGCTCGCCGTCGGTCAGGCTGCGATCGCCGAGGATCGCGCTCTGTGCCTTCAGCGCCTCGACGATGCAGTTGCCGTTGGTGCAGTGCCTCGGCGCTTCGTAGTGACAGCCGTCTTCGGCGATGTTGACGTAATGCCAGCCGGCGGAACGGCGGCCGAGGCCCGGGTCCTTGGCGCGCAGCTGGTCGGCCCAGGGCGCCACGCTGGCGAGGGTGGCGCCGGGTTCGGTGGCCAGCAGGCGGTCGACTTCGGCGCGTGCAGCGGGCGAGAGGCGGGAATCCGCTACCTCAGCGACAAGGCGATGACCTTGCGCGCCCCAGGCATGGGCAGGGGCGGAGGCGGACAGCAGAGCCGGCGCGATCGCGGCGGCGAGGAACAGGGAATGCAGGGCTTTCATGCCGGCATTCTAGCGGGGCGGCGGCCGGACGCGTTTGATCCAGCATGGCCGCTCGCCACGCGCCCTTGATGCGCGGACCGGTACGTTGGCGCGGCCACGGGCGGGGACATCGCGATGAGCATCACGGACCGGCGCATCACGGCAGTACATGCGGACGACGGCTTTGCCCGCGCGTTCGATGAACAGGTGGTCTGGCGGATGCGCTGGGCCTGTGCCGTTGCCGGCATCTTTTCAATCGGCTTTGCCGTGCTGGACCATTTCTGGCTTCCGCCGGATGTGCATGCACAGGTACTGCGCTGGCGGCTCGGGCTGCTGCTGCCGGTACTGCTGGTGGCGGTAGCACTCACCTTCGTCCCGGCGTTCCGCCGCCATCTGCAGTGGCTGGGGGGCGGTGCGGTGCTGATCAGCGGGCTGGCGCTGGTGACGATGATCTGGACGGCGCATCGCGCCGGCGTGGATTATCCCTATGAAGGCGTCAGCCTGTTCCTGCTGCTGAACTACTTCCTGTGTGGCCTGCGCTTCGGCGTCGCCACGCTGACCGGAACCCTGATCGCATCGGCGTTCGTGCTGGCGGAGCTGCAGGTCGGCCGGCACTGGGCGCAGATGCTGCAGAGCGTGACGTTCGTGCTGGCCAGCAACCTGGCTGGCATCTTCGGTAGTTACATCCTGGAAAGGCAGGCGCGTGCAACCTGGCGCGCCGAGCAGCGGCTGGATGCACTGGCCAACCACGACGGATTGACCGGATTGCTCAACCGGCGCGCATTCGATCGTCGTGCCAACCAGATCTTCCAGCGTTATCTCCGCCGGCCGCACGCGCGTGGCGCCTTGCGCATCGCGATGATCGACATCGACTACTTCAAGCGCTACAACGACCATCATGGTCACCCGGCGGGCGATGCGGTCCTGCATGCGGTGGCGGTGACGCTGGCCGCGCAGCTTCGCGGCGCTGACTCGGTGGTGGCGCGGTACGGCGGTGAGGAGTTCGTGGCGCTGGGGCAGTGGTCGCCAGGCGAGCCGGAAACCGCGCCGTTCGAGCGGATGCGTCAGCAGGTCCAGGCGCTGGCGATCGCCCATGCCGATTCGGACGCCGCGCCGGTGGTGAGCGTCAGTATTGGTGTGGCGCGGTGGCATGACGATGGCGCCGATTCGCTGGAGCAGGCACTGGCGCGTGCGGATGCCGCGCTGTATCGGGCCAAGGCGTCCGGGCGCAACCGGGTCGAGGTGGCCACGGATGGGTAAGCCGAAAAAAGCCCCGGCGATCACCGGGGCAACATGCTGCGGAGGGTTCAGCGGTTGGCCGGAGGGCGGGGCAGGCCCGCCACGCCGGAGGCCGCGCTCAGAACTTGAAGACGTAGGAGGCGCCGTAGACCAGCGGATCGATGTTGACCGTACCGATCTTCTGGCCGTCCAGCTTCACCTTGCTGTCGATGTCGATCCAGCGCATGTCCACGCGCAGCGCGCCCTTCTCGCCGATCGCGAAGTCCACGCCGGCGTGCGCGGCCAGACCCCAGGAGTCCTGCAGCTTCAGCCGGCTGTCCTTGAGCGCGCCCGTGGTGTCTTCGCTGAAGAAGGTCGTGTAGTTCACGCCCGCACCGATGAACGGCGACACCTTGCCCTTGCTGTTGAAGTGGTACTGCACGGTCACCACCGGCGGCAGCTGCTTGGTGCTGCCGACACGGCCGAGGCCGTTGATGTTGATGTCGTGCTTGAACGGCAGTGCCGCCAGCACTTCGATGCCCAGGTTGTCAGCGATGAAGTACTCGCCGGTGATGGTCGGCTTGACGTCGTTGTCGACGTCGACCTTCAGCGTGCCACCGGCCAGCCAGCCGTTGTTCGACTTCGGTGCCACCTGGTGCACGCCGGCCGAAAGGGTCCAGTCGCCCTTGGACTGGGCCATCGCCGGGGCGGCGGCGAGGGACAGGGCGGCGGCCAGGCTGGCCACGATCAGGGGAGAGGTCTTGCGCATGGGGGTGTTCTCGTTGCGGGGTGGATGGGGCCAGTCTCGGCCTCACGCCGCGCTAACGCTTTGATCCGGATCAAATCCGGCCAGCCCGCCCGCCACCGGCCCGGTCTGGCCGGCGGTGGCCAGGCCGGGCCTGCTAGACTTGTGGGCCCTATCCACCCCGCCGCACCCGTCGCGGCTGCAGGAGCTTGAGAAATGGCAATCAAGGTTGGTATCAACGGTTTCGGTCGCATCGGGCGTAACGTCCTGCGCTCGGCGGTGCTGAACTTCGGCGACGACATCGAAATCGTGGCCATCAACGATCTGCTGGAGCCGGATTACCTGGCCTACATGCTCAAGTACGACTCCGTGCACGGTCGCTTCAAGGCTGACGTGTCGGTGCAGGGCAACGACCTGCTGGTCAACGGCAAGAAGATCCGCCTGACCCAGGAACGCGATCCGGCCAACCTGAAGTGGGACGAAGTGGGCGTGGACGTGGTCATCGAGTCCACCGGTCTGTTCCTGACCAAGGAAACCGCGCAGAAGCACATCGATGCCGGCGCCAAGAAGGTCATCCTGTCCGCCCCGTCCAAGGACGATACGCCGATGTTCGTGTTCGGCGTGAACGACAAGACCTACGCCGGCCAGGCGATCATCTCCAACGCCTCGTGCACCACCAACTGCCTGGCCCCGCTGGCCAAGGTCATCAATGACAAGTGGGGCATCAAGCGTGGCCTGATGACCACCGTGCACGCCGCCACGGCTACCCAGAAGACCGTTGACGGCCCGTCCAACAAGGACTGGCGCGGCGGCCGCGGCATCCTGGAGAACATCATTCCGTCCTCCACCGGTGCGGCCAAGGCGGTCGGCGTGGTCATTCCGGAACTGAACAAGAAGCTCACCGGCATGAGCTTCCGCGTGCCGACCTCGGACGTGTCGGTGGTCGACCTGACCGTCGAGCTGGAAAAGGAAGCCACCTACGCCGAGATCTGCGCCGAAGTGAAGGCACAGAGCGAAGGCGCGCTGAAGGGCATCCTCGGCTACACCGAAGACAAGGTCGTGGCTACCGACTTCCGCGGTGAGACCCACACGTCGGTGTTCGATGCCGAAGCCGGCATTGCCCTGGACGGTACCTTCGTCAAGCTCGTGTCGTGGTACGACAACGAGTGGGGTTACTCCAACAAGTGCCTGGAAATGGCCAGGGTCGTCGCCGCCAAGTAAGGCCGGCGAAGATCGCGCACGAACCCCGGCCTGGCCGGGGTTCGTCGTTTGAGGGACCGGCCCTGTCGTAGCATGGGGCGGTCCGACCGCCGCCGCAGGGGCGCGGGATCGCATGGGAAGGCACGCAATGGAAGCACTGATAGCCCTGGTCGTATTGATACTGCTGGCGATTCCGCTGCTGCTGGTGGTCGCGCTGGTGATGATCGCCGGCCTGCGGCGCCGGGTCGCTGCGCTTGAGAGCGCACTGGCCGATGTGTCGCAATCGCCGCGCGCTGCCGCGCCACCGCCCGGGCCCGCCCCCGTTCCGGCAACGGACGCGCCAGCCATGGAGCGACCGCGGGCTGCGGCAGCACCTTCTCCCGTGGCGGCCCATGCGCCGGAATCCTCCGTGCCGGCGCCGCCGCGGCAGGCAGCGCCGCCACCACCACCGCTGCCGGCCACGCCGCCCCCGCCTGCGCCGCCGGTCGAGCCGGCCGGGCCGGGCTTCTTCGAGCGTGGCATCGGCGCCGTCAAACGCTGGTTCACCGAGGGCAACGTGCCGGTCAAGATCGGCATGCTGGTGCTGCTGGCCGGTGTTGCCGCGCTGCTGAAGTACGTCAGTGACCAGGGCTGGCTGGTGCTCCCGGTCGAACTCCGGCTGGCGGCCGTCACCGCTGGTGCGCTGGGCCTGCTGGCCTTCGGCTGGCATCAGCGCGAACGCCGGCGCCTGTTCGCGCTGGCCCTGCAGGGCGGCGCCATCGGTGTGCTGCTGCTGACCATCTTCGCGGCATTCAAGCGTTTTGAACTGCTTGCGCCGGGATTTGCGTTCGCCAGTTCGATCGCGCTGGTCGCCGGCCTGTGCGTGCTGGCAGTGCTGCAGAACTCGCGCACCCTGGCGGTGCTGGGCATCCTGGCGGGCTTCATGGCCCCGCTGTGGCTGTCGACCGGAAGTGGCAACCATGTCGGCCTCTTCAGCTACTACGCAGTGCTCAACGCCGGCATCTTCGCCATCGCCTGGTTCCGTCCGTGGCGCGCGCTGAACCTGCTGGGCTTCGCGTTCACCTTCGGTATCGGCACGTTCTGGGGCGTGCTTCAGTACAGGGCCGAGAAGTTCTCCAGCACCGAACCGTTCCTGCTGCTGTTCTTCGCCTTCTATCTGCTGATTCCCCTGCTGTACGCGCGCAGGCAGCCTGCCGGTCGCCGCGATCTGGTCGATGGCAGCCTGGTGTTCGGCACGCCGTTGATCGCCTTCTCGCTGCAGGCGGCGATGCTGCACGAACAGCCGATGACACTGGCACTGTGCGCGCTGGGCCTGGCGGTGATCTACGCGGTGCTGGCGCGTGCCTTGATCGCCCGGGCCTCGTATACGGTGCTGGCGCAGTCGCACGCGGTGCTGGCGGTGGGTTTCGCCACGCTGGCCGTGCCGCTGGCCTTGTCCGCCCGTGCCACCGGTGCGGTGTTCGCGCTGGAAGGTGCCGGGCTGGCCTGGCTCGGTCTGCGCCAGAGGCGCTGGCTGCCACAGGTGTCCGCTGCGCTGCTGCAGATGGCGGCGGCATTCGCCTTCGTGGCAGGTGGCAACCACTGGCACGAGGACGCGCGCCTGCTGCTCAATCCCACCGCGATCGGTGCGCTGCTGCTGGCCGTGGCGGGGTTGGCGTCGGCGTGGAGCTACCAGCGCCGGGCACGTCATGAGATCGCCCTGGTCTACTACCTGTGGGGCCTGCTGTGGTGGCTCGGCGGCTGGGTGCACGAGATCGGTCGTTTCCTCGCGCATGCCTCGCAGGCCGATGCACTGCTGGTGCTGGCGGCGGCGACCGCCTGGCTGGCAGCCGAGGTGCAGCGCCGGCAACCGGCACGTGCGCTGGGGATGACCGCACTGGCGATGCTGGCGATGGCGTTCCCATTGGCATTGGCGCAAAGCCATGCACACCAGCAACCGTTCGCGGGCCACGGCGCCCTGGCATGGGCGCTGTTCGCCGTGCTGGGGGTGCGCACGTTGCTGTGCCTGCGCCAGGGCGGCGACACGGTGGCGCGCATCGCCCAGTTCCTGTGGTGGCTGCTGTGGCCATCGCTGCTTTCGCTGCTGGCCCTGTGGGGAGGCGGCGAGGCTGGCCTGGCACAGGGCTGGACATTGTTGCTGGTGACGCTGCCCTGGCTGCTGCTGGCCGCGCTGTCACTGTGGCGCTGGGGTTGGCTGCGCTGGCCGCTGGGCCCGGCATTCGATACCGCACGCGTGCCGCTGCAGTGCGTGCTGTTCGCGCTGCTGGCGACCGGATGGCTGCTGGGCCAGCTGCTGCCGGGCACTGCGGCACCGCTGCCGTGGCTGCCGGTGCTGAACCCGGCCGAGATGGGGCAGTGGCTGAGCCTGTTGCTGCTGGCGCGCTGGCTGTACAGCGATGTGGCACCGCCCGCGCTGCGCAGGCTGCGCCTGCCGGTGCTGGCACTGGCGGGCTTCATCGCCCTGACCAGCCTGGTCCTGCATGGCGTGCACCACTGGGGGGGACTGGCCTGGAGTACGTCGATGGCGCGCTACAGCTTGGCCCAGACCAGCCTGACCGTGCTGTGGAGCGTGCTCGGCGTGATCGCCTGGGTATGGGGCTCGCGTCGTGGCCAACGTGTGTTGTGGATGGTCGGTGCGGTGCTGATGGGCGTGGTCCTGGCCAAGCTGGTCCTCATCGACCGCCAGCACCTGGGCAACCTGCTCGGGATCGCATCGTTCATCGCCTATGGCCTGCTGTGTACGGTCGTCGGCTATCTGGCACCGGCGCCACCGGGCGCGGTGCCATCCGTGGAGGAAAACCAATGAGAATGTGGAGCAGGATGGTGGTGCCGGCGATGCTGGGCCTGTTCGCCACCATGGCCGTACACGCGTCCGACTACCGCACGCAGTACGCCGAGCAGTGGCCGCTGACGCTGTCCAGTGCGCAGTCCGGCGCCTATCGGGTGGTGCTGGAACCGGCGATCTACCGCCGTGCAGGCGCAGCAGACCTGGGTGACCTGCAGGTGTTCAACGCGGCCGGACAGGCCCTGCCGTCGGCATTGCTGGCACCCGACGCGCCGCTGGCACAGCCGCCGGTGCAGCGCGAGCTGCCCTGGTTCGCACTGCCGCCGCTGGCCGATGCGCAACGCAACGACCTGCAGTTGCTGACCGAGCGCGATACCGACGGCCGCGTGCGCCGGGTCGAAGCGCGTGTCGGTGCTGGCACGGTGAACGGACAGGGCGGCTGGCTGATCGATGCCAGCGTGCTCGGCCAGCAGCCGCTGGCGGCGCTGGTGCTGGATTGGGCCGACAGTGGCCAGCCGCTGCAGGCGCAGGTGCAGCTTGATGCCAGCGATGACCTGCAGCATTGGCGCTCCATCAGTCGGGACATTCCGCTGGTGGACCTGCAGCGCGCCGGCAAACGATTGCTGCAGCGACGCCTGCAGGTTGACGGCAATGCGCGCTATCTGCGCGTGCTGCCGCAGGGCGACGCGCGACTGCCTGCCCTGCATGGCGTGCTCGCCGAGCTTCCGCCGGCGCCGGCGACGTTGCCGTGGGAATGGCTGTCACTGACGCCGACAGCGCAGGGCAAGGGCGAATACACCTTCGAACTGGACGGCCGTTTCCCGATCGCGCGCGCCGATGTCGCCAGTACCGACAACAGCCTGGTGCAGTGGACGCTGTTCAGCCGCGACGATGAAGGCGCGGAGTGGCAACGACGCAGTGCACCGTGGATCGCCTATCAGCTGCAGCAGGGAACGCAGGGCCCGCGTCAGCAGTCGGCGGCGCAGGTGCTGGGCGATGTGCACCGCGACCGCTACTGGAAGCTGGTGGCAAGCCCGGCGGAGATCGCCGGCGCCCCCACCCTGCGCCTGGGCTACCAGCCGGAAGTGATGGTGTTCCTGAGCCAGGGCGCTGCGCCCTATGCACTGGCGGTGGGCAGCGCGACGGCGCGCCGCGCGGAGGCGCCGATCGGGGTGCTGATCGAGGAACTTCGCCAGCGCAACGATCCGGCCTGGCAGCCGACGCTGGCACGCCTGGAGGGCCGTCCCGAGCCGCTGGCCGGAGACGCAGCGCTGGAACCGCAGCGGGACTGGAAGGCCTGGCTGCTGTGGGCGCTGCTGGGCGTGGGGGTCCTGGTCGTGGGCGGTCTGGCGGTCAGCCTGCTCAGGCAGAAGCCTTCGCCTTCGGCGTAGATCCCGACGAATCCCGGCCGCGCATGGAGCGGCGCTGCGGCCGGCGCCATCCGTTCTGCCGCAGCCGATACAATGACGGTCTGCCGAACGCCGGCACCCCGTCCCTGAGCCCAAGAGTTGCCCATGTCCATCGTCCGCATGACCGACCTCGACCTCTCCGGCAAGCGCGTGCTGATCCGCCAGGATCTGAACGTGCCGATCGAGAATGGCCGCATCACTTCCGAACAGCGCATCACCGCTTCGCTGCCGACGCTCAAGCGCGCACTGGAGCAGGGCGCGGCGGTGATGGTCACCTCGCACCTGGGCCGGCCGAAGGAAGGCGTGTGGAGCGAAGCCGATTCGCTGGCACCGGTTGCCGCACGCCTGTCCGAACTGCTGGGTCGCGAGGTGCCGCTGGTGCGCGACTGGATCGACGGCGTCGAGGTGCAGCCGGGCCAGCTGGTGCTGCTGGAAAACTGCCGGATGAACGTCGGCGAGGGCAAGGATGACGAAGCCCTGTCGAAGAAGTACGCCGCGCTGTGCGATGTGTTCGTGATGGATGCCTTCGGTACCGCGCACCGCGCGCAGGCGTCCACCCATGGCGTGATCCGTTTCGCCCCGGTCGCCGCGGGTGGCCCGCTGCTGATGGCCGAGCTGGATGCCCTGGCGCAGGCGCTGGACGCACCGGCCAAGCCGCTGCTGGCCATCGTGGCCGGCAGCAAGGTCAGCACCAAGCTGGAACTGCTGGCCAACCTGGTGGGCAAGGTCGACCAGCTGATCGTGGGGGGCGGCATCGCCAACACCTTCATCGCGGCTGCCGGCTACAAGGTCGGCAAGTCGCTGTACGAGCCGGACCTGCTGGACACCGCCCGGAAGATCGTTGCCGACGCCAAGGCGCGCGGGGCCGAGATTCCGCTTCCGGTGGACGTGGTCACGGCCAAGCAGTTCCTGCCCGACGCCATTGCCGAAGTGAAGGCCGTGGATGCGGTCGCCGAAGATGATCTGATCCTGGACATCGGTCCGCAGACCGCTGCCCAGTACGCGCAGCTGATTGCGAATGCCGGCACCGTGGTCTGGAACGGCCCTGTCGGCGTGTTCGAGTTTGAAGCCTTCAGCAAGGGAACCGAAGCGCTGGCGCGTGCCATCGCCACGTCCCCGGCATTCTCCATCGCCGGCGGTGGCGACACCCTGGCAGCGGTCGACAAGTTCGACATCGCCAAGGACGTGAGCTACATCTCCACCGGTGGCGGCGCGTTCCTGGAATTCCTGGAAGGCAAGACCCTGCCGGCCGTGGCCGCGCTCGCCGCGCGCGGCGCATGAACCCGGACGGCACCCAGGCCGGTTCTGCCCACCCGGCACCGGAAGAACGCGCGACGCTCTTCTTCGACCTGGACGGTACGTTGATCGATTCGCAGGTGGGCATCACCACCTGCATCGCTTATGCGCTGCAGAAGATGGAGCATCCGGTGCCGGCGCGGGAAACGCTGCTGGGCTGGATCGGGCCTTCGCTGCGCACCACGTTCGCGCCGCTGTTCATCGAACCGGCGCGGGTGGAGCAGGCCGTCGGGTACTACCGCGAGCGCTTCGATGCCGAGGGCTGGCGCGAGCACACGGTGTACCCCCAGGTGGAGGACGCCCTGCGCACCTTGCATGCGCGTGGCCACCGCCTGGCGGTGGTCACCGCCAAGAACGAGCCGCACGCGCGCCGGATCCTGGCCCATCTGCCGTTCGGCGGATTGTTCGAGGACATCATCGGCTCGACCCTGGATGGTTCGCGCAGCCACAAGCCCGAGCTGGTCGGCGAAGCGCTGCGCCGGCTGCAGGTGTCGCCCACGCAGTGCTGGATGATCGGCGACCGTCGCATGGATATCGAGGGCGCGCGTCACCACGGCCTGCGAAGCATCGGCGTGCTGTGGGGGTTTGGTGGCGAAGCGGAACTCACTGAAGCCGGTGCGGGCCAGCTGGCACGCGAACCGGTCCAGCTGACGACACTGTTGGCCTGATACCGGGCACCCTGCGCCGGCGTATGTCCGGGCGATGTCCGTTACATGTCCCGCAGAGTCAGGCAGCACAAGGTTGTAACCGCATACATGGGGCGTGAAGGATGTGCTAATTTCCGTGCTTTAACGGGAGAGGCCCATTCACCATGTTCGAGCGTCAGCGTCGCACCAAGATCCTAGCCACCCTCGGTCCGGCCACCGATCCGCCGGGCGTGCTGGAGGATCTGTTCCGCGCCGGCGTCAACGTGGTGCGCCTGAACTTCAGCCACGGTGACCCGTCCGGCCAGGCCAAGCGTGCCGCCGACGTGCGCGCTGCCGCGCAGCGGGTGGGCGTGGAAGTGGGCATCCTGGCCGACCTGCCGGGCCCGAAGATCCGCATCGAGCGCTTTGCCGAAGGCAAGATCCATCTCAAGGCGGGCGATCGTTTCGATCTGGTCGCCTCGCCCAACGCACCGGCCGGCGATGCCACGCAGGTGGGTGTGAGCTACCTCGGCCTGCCGCAGGACGTCGGCCCCGGTGATGTCCTGCTCCTCGATGACGGCCTGATGCAGCTGCAGGTCGTCGAGGTGCAGGGTGAGCGGATCATCAGCACCGTGCTCAACGACGGGGTGCTGTCTGATCGCAAGGGCTTGAACAAGCAGGGCGGTGGCCTGTCGCTGGGCGCGTTGACCGAGCGCGACAAGGAGCTGATCGGGATCGTCGCCAAGATCGGTGTCGACTTCATCGCCGTTTCCTTCTGCCGCAATGCGCAGGACATGAACGATGCCCGCGCGATCGCCGAATCGCACGGCTGCTACGCCGCGCTGGTGTCCAAGATCGAGCGCACCGAAGCGATCGAGAACCTGGAGGAGATCGTCGAGGCCAGTGACGTGGTGATGGTGGCGCGCGGCGACCTCGGCGTGGAAATCGGCGATGCCGAACTGCCGGGCCTGCAGAAGAAGATCATCAAGGCTTCGCTGGCGCAGAACAAGGTGGTGATCACTGCCACCCAGATGCTGCAGTCGATGGTGGAAAGCCCGATCCCGACCCGCGCGGAAGTGCTGGACGTGGCCAACTCGGTGATCGACGGCACCGATGCGGTGATGCTGTCGGCCGAAACCGCTGCCGGTGCGTATCCGGTCAAGGCCGTGGAGGCGATGGCGCGCATCTGCCTGGGCGCCGAGCGCCAGTTCCAGACCGAGACCGACTTCAATGCGTCGCCGCGCAACCTGGAGCGCGCCGACCAGGCCATCGCGATGGCGACCATGTTCCTGTCCCAGCACGTGGGCGTGCGGGCCATCGTGGCCATGACCGAGTCCGGCGGTACCGCGCGCTACCTGTCGCGCTTCCGTGCCAAGGCACCGGTGTTCGCGGTGACCCGCCATGACGGCGCACGCCGGCAGATGGCGCTGATGCGCGATGTGTTTCCGATCAATTTCGACAGCCGTGGCCTGACCCCGCGCGAAGCCGCACGTGGCAGCATCCGCCTGCTGGTCGAATCGGATCTGCTGCAGGCCGGCGATCGGGTGGTGTTCACCAGCGGTGAGCACATGGAAACCCACGGTGCGACCAACACCCTGCGCCTGCTCGAGGTGGGCGAAGACGGTCGCGCCAGCGGTCTGGGCGATCTGTAACCGCTGCGGAACCGGGTCGGAGCCCCACCGGGGCTCTGACCGGAACGCCGCAGGACAGCGCCTGTCCTGAACGGACATTGGAATCGTTTCCAGTCTGGCCTCCACGTCGAGGCCACGGGCTGCGGGGCTATACTTACGTTTTTCCCGCACCCGCCACAGGAAGTACATGAGCATCGAACAGCTGGCTGAAACCGCCCAGGCCATGGTTGCCCCGGGCAAGGGCATCATCGCGATCGACGAATCCACCGGTACCATCGCCAAGCGCTTCGCCGGCGTGGGCATCGAGAACACCGAGGAGAACCGTCGCGCCTATCGCGAACTGCTGCTGACCACGCCGAAGCTCAACGAGCACATTTCCGGCGCCATCCTGTACGACGAAACCATCCGCCAGTCGACCAAGGACGGCGTGCCGTTCGCCAAGTACATGGCCGACCACGGCATGATTCCGGGCATCAAGGTGGACAAGGGTGCGCATCCGCTGGCCGGCTGCCCGGGCGAACTGGTCACCGAAGGCCTGGACGGCCTGCGTGAGCGCCTGCAGGAGTATTACAAGCTGGGTGCGCGCTTTGCCAAGTGGCGTGCGGTCATCAACATCGGCGAGAGCATTCCGTCGGGCACCTGCATCGAATCCAACGCCCATGCGCTGGCCCGCTACGCCGCGCTGTGCCAGGAATGCGGCCTGGTGCCGATGGTCGAGCCGGAAGTGATCATGGACGGCGACCACGACATCGAGACCTGCTACGAAGTCACCGAAGCCACCCTGCGTTCGCTGTTCGACGCCCTGTACCAGCAGAACGTGCTGCTGGAAGGCACCATCCTGAAGGCTTCGATGGTCATCTCGGGCAAGGACTGCGAAGAGCAGGCCGACGTCGAGGAAGTGGCCGAGTCCACCGTGATGTGCCTGAAGAGCACCGTGCCGGCGATCCTGCCGGGCGTGGTGTTCCTGTCCGGCGGCCAGAGCGATGAACAGTCCACCGCCCACCTCAATGCGATGAACCAGCTGGGCAACCTGCCGTGGCCGCTGAGCTTCTCCTACGGCCGTGCCATGCAGCAGGCGGCACTGAAGCTGTGGGCCAAGGACATGAAGGGCAACTACGCCGCCGCGCAGAAGACCGTGTTCGAGCGCGCCAAGGAAAACGGCCTGGCTGCACTGGGCAAGTGGAACGGTTGATCGGTTCCATCGCAGGATGAACAGGGCAACGCCGGCCTCACGCCGGCGTTTGCTTTTGCGGGTATCTTTTCCGCCTCCCGCGGGCCCGGCCGGCCCGGGGGACACACATGGAAGGCCAAGGAGAAAAAACATGCGTTTGGCAGCAATCACGCTGGCCGTTGCTACGGTCCTCGCCGCAGGCGGTTGCAACCGCTCCGGCAGCAATGCGGATGTGGGCAAGGCCCCGTCGCTCGAGTTCGACAAGCCCGTTTCCGGCGAGATCACCTCGCGCAGCGGCATCAATTTCAATGACGGCAGCCACCACCAGCTGTACCAGATCACGCTGGAGGACAAGCAGCTGGTGGGCATGAAGCTGACCGGTGCCCTCAGTGGCTCGATTGCCGTGTTCAACAATGGCAGCCTGGTCGCCAGCAGCCGCACCGGCTATGAGCGCAGCGGGGATGTATCGCTGGCGTTCCGCGCCAACGGTGCCGGCACCTACCAGGTGGCGGTCAACGCCGACAGCCCGACCGCCTACGGCCCTTACCGCCTGCGGGTAGAGAAGCTGGTGCCCTACGACGGCAAGCCCATCGCAGGCAGCGGCGAAGTCGTGGACATGCTGGTTTCCGGATCGCAGGACTACACCCTGCAGGTGGACAAGGCCGGCCTCTATGAGGTCAACCTGTCGTCCGATGCGTTCGATACCGTGCTGAAGCTGAAGGGCGGCGAGATCGACGCGGAGAACGACGATGGCGGTGACAGCACCAATTCGCGCCTGTCGCTGCCGTTGCAGCCCGGCAAGTACACACTGGGCGTGCGCGGGCTGGACGACGATGCGTCCGGCACCTTCAAGCTGACCGTTGCCCGCACCGAGCTGCCGGGCAACATCGTCGAGCGCGACGGTACCCAACTGCCGCAGTCGGGCAGCGTGTTCACCATGCTCGACAGCGAAGGTCGCCGTCGCTTCCTGCTGACACTGGAGCGTCCGGGCGACGTTCGCCTGGATGCGATCTCCGGTCAGGTGGACACCGTGCTGCGTGTGGTCGGCGGTGATGTCGAGCTGGTCGACGACGACGGCGGCAACGGCACCAACGCGCGTCTGCAGGAATCGTTGCCGGCCGGTCATTACACCGTCGATGTTTCCAGCCTCAGCGACGAGCAGGGCCTGGTCGAGGTGCGCGTGCAGATCGATGGCGCCAGCGCTGCCGGCGCCGCGGCGTCGGCGGCCCGCGCAGCGGCGGATGCGGCGGCCGTGCCGGATGACGCCGCGGTCGACGCGGCCAGCCGCTGACGCGTCCAGGGGCACTGCCGCAATGAAAAGGCCGGGCATTGCCCGGCCTTTTCTTCAGTGCCGCCGCCCCGTGTTCAATGCGCGGCAGCGAAGCCGGTATCACCCAGTGGCGGCAGCAGCGTGCCGCGCACTTCGTTGTCCGCGTTCTGCCCGGCACTGGCCAGGGCCTGCTGATACGCCTTGGCCGTGGCGGTGTTGAAAGCAACCAGCACGATCCGCATCGGCTGTGCATGGCTGCGTTGCCACGCCAGGGTTTCCGTCACGGCGATCTGCGCGGCCTGGTAAAGCGGATAGCCGTACACGCCACAACTGATGGCCGGGAACGCGATCGACTGCACCCCGAGCGATTCGGCCAGCTGCAGCGATTTCCAGTAGCAGTTGGCCAGCAGCGCGGGTTCATCGCGCAGGCCGTCGTGCCAGACCGGGCCCACCGTGTGCAGCACGTGCCGCGCCGGCAATGCATGGGCGCCGGTGGCGCGCACTTCACCGGTCGGGCAGCGCACGCCTGGGCGCAGTTCCGGCAGTTGCCGGCATTCGGCCAGCAGGCCGGGGCCGGCGGCACGGTGGATCGCACCGTCCACTCCGCCGCCGCCCAGCAGCGATTCATTGGCCGCGTTGACGATCGCATCCACCGCCAGGGTCGTGATGTCGCCCTGCCACACTTCGATCTTCATGCGTCCGTCTCCTGCCTGTCGGATGTTCCGCGCAGTACCTGCGGCGGCTGTACCCAGCGTAGGGGACAGGCCATCGATGCTGCGTCATGACCGTCTCACGCGCTGCGATCCGACGGTCTTCACGCACGATGGCGGTCGCCACCTTCACGCAGGCTGAAGCAGAGAGGGGTCAGATCCTTTTCCGTATGGAAAAGGCCCTGACCCCATGTTTCCGAGGTGCGCAGGCAGGGTCAGAGCCCTCTCCCGGACGGGAAAGGGATCCGACCCTGTGCATCACGGCAGGCCGGCCAGCCAGTCGTCGTCGGAACCTTCGTTCACGTCGGCGAACAGGGGCGTGGAGAAGTAGCGCTCGCCGGTATCCGGAAGCATCGCCAGGATCACCGAACCCGGCTCGGCACGGCTGGCCACATCCAGCGCGCTGGCGACCGTGGCGCCGGCGGAGATGCCGACGAAGATGCCTTCCTCGGCGGCCAGCCGGCGCGCGGTGGCGATGGCGCGTTCGTCGTCCACGCTCAGCAGCTCGTCCACCACGTCGCGGTTGAGCACGTCCGGCACGAAGTCCGGCGTCCAGCCCTGGATCTTGTGCGGCTTCCAGTCATCGCCCTTGAGCAGCGCGGCGCCGGCTGGCTCGGTGGCGATGATGCGGGTCTGCGGCCGTGCGACCTTCAGCACCTCGCCGACACCGGTGAGGGTTCCGCCGGTTCCCCAGCCGCTGACGAAATAGTCCAGGCGCCTGCCGGCGAAGTCGCGCAGGATCTCCGCCGCCGTCGTGTTGCGGTGGTAGGCCGGGTTGGCCGGATTGGCGAACTGGCTGGCGAGGAACCAGCCATGCTGTTCGGCCAGTTCGCGCGCCTTGCGCACCATGCCGCTGCCACGTTCCGCCGCCGGGGTCAGGATCACCTTGGCGCCGTAGGCACGCATCAGCTTGCGGCGTTCCACCGAGAACGTCTCGACCATGGTCGCCACGAACTTGTAGCCACGGGCGGCGGCCACCATCGCCAGCGCCACGCCGGTGTTGCCCGAGGTGGCTTCGACGATGGTGTCACCCGGCTTGAGCAGGCCACGGGCCTCGGCGTCGAGGATGATCGCCAGCGCCAGGCGGTCCTTGACCGAACCGCCGGGATTGAACGACTCGACCTTGGCGTAGAGGCTGACCTGCGGCGGCGCCAGGCGCTGCAGCTTGACGATGGGGGTGTTGCCGACGGTGTCGAGGATGGAGTCGTACAGGGCCATGGAAGCGCTCCGGAGGCGGGGCCACGCCAGGACGGCGGGCGGAAGAGGGAGGGCTGGCTGTTCACGCCAGCGGCTGCCGGCTGACCGTAGCGCCGGCATATGACGCCCGGAAATGACCAGATGCCTTTCTTAAACAACCTTTGGTTATAAGCTGGTGACGGCAATTGACCCTAGAGTGGACCTCCGCCCCTGCTGCCTGCCCGCCCATGACGCTGACCCAGCTGCGCTATCTGGTCGCCATCGCCGACGCCGAGCTGAACATCACGCTGGCTGCCTCGCGCGTGCACGCCACCCAACCCGGCCTGTCCAAGCAGCTCAAGCAGCTGGAGGACGAGCTGGGCTTCCTGTTGTTCGTACGCAAGGGTCGCAGCCTGGAGTCCGTTACCCCGGCCGGTACCGAGGTGATCTCCCGCGCGCGCGCCGTGCTGGCCGAGGCCAACAACATCCGCACCTACGCGGCCAACCAGCGCCGCGAAAGCCAGGGCCAGCTGATCCTGACCACCACCCATACCCAGGCGCGTTTCGTGCTGCCGCCGGCGGTGGCGGCGATCAAGCAGGCGTATCCGCAGGTCAGCGTGCACCTGCAGCAGGCCGCCGAAGCCGATGCGCTGGATCGGTTGAACCAGGGTGATGCGGACATCGCCATCATCAGTACGGCCGGTGGGGAGCCTGGCGATGGCATCGCCGTACCGTTGTTCCGCTGGCGGCGGCTGGTGGTGGTGCCCAAGGGCCATCCGCTGGATCGCGCGGGCCGCGCACCGGACCTGGCGGCGCTCGCCCGCCAGCCCCTGATCAGCTATGAATCGTCCACGCGCCCGAACTCGTCGCTGCAGCGTGCCTTTGCTGCCAACGGGCTGGTTCCGGATCTGGCGCTGACTGCGCTGGACGCCGATCTGATCAAGACCTATGTCCGTACCGGCCTGGGTGTGGGCCTGCTGGCCGAAATGGCGGTCAGTTCCCTCGACGAAGACCTCAAGGCATGGCCGGCACCCGCTCCGATCGCGGAGTGCATCGCCTGGGCGGTTCTGCCGCGTGACCGCGTGCTGCGCGATTACGCGCTGGAGCTGGTGCATGTGTTGGCGCCACAGATCGATCCGCGGGACCTGCGCCGGGTGCTGGACGGCAACCAGGTGGCCGCGTGGCCGCTGCCGCCGACCTGGGAATCGCTGACCCAGACCATCACGGTGTGAGGATGCTCGGGCAGGGCTGCGCCCTGCACCTGCGAAGAACTGTCGCAACAGCAACAACGCGGCCAGGCCCCGATGGATCGGCCGGGGAGAGGAACAACCGGATCGGATCCCCGCCAGGATCCGACCCGGTCCGACGCCCTCCGCCGGACCTGTCCGACTCTACGGCAGCGGCGCGCCCAGCGGCCGCCCGGATACATCCCGACATACGCCGACACCGCCGCACAGACCCTTGCATGGAACGGGTTCAGGCCGCTATCGCGACGCCGGTTCCACGCCGGTAAACGCTTGGCATATACCGCCTTCGCGGGGGGATGCCTACACTCGGCGGCCGTGGATCAATCAGGACCGTTCATGTTGGCTCGTATCGCTTCGACCCTGGCCCTTGGCCTCAGCCTGGCCGTCCTGGCCGGGTGCGCAGGCAAACAGGAGGCCGCCGCGCGACGGCAGGGGGAAGCGGTGCCGGTCACCGCGCAGATCGTGCAGCCCACGCAATGGAACGACACCCTGCAGGCGCTGGGTACGGCCAAGGCGCGGGAGTCGATCAGCGTCACCGCCAAGGTCAGTGAGATCGTGGAGAAGGTGCACTTCGAAAGCGGCCAGCAGATCGCTGCGGGTGCGCCGATCGTGACTCTGCGTGGCCAGGCCCAGGAAGCGGCGCTGGTGCAGGCGCAGGCCACCTTCCACGAGGCCGACCAGCTGTACCGCCGGCAGCGCGAACTGGCCACGCAGCGGTTGGTGTCCAGCGCCACGCTGGATACGCAGAAGTCGATCCGCGATGCCGCCGAGGCCCGTGTCGCGCAGATGCAGGCCGACATCGGCGACCGTCGTGTGCGTGCGCCGTTCGCAGGCGTGCTGGGTATCCGCCAGGTCAGCCCTGGCACGCTGCTGACGCCGACCACGGTGATTGCCACTCTGGACGACATCGAGCGCATGCACGTCGATTTCCAGGTGCCCGAAGTGGAACTGGCCGCGCTTTCGGCGGGCGACAAGGTCAGCGCGACCAGCGTCGCGTGGCCGGGGCGCACGTTCGAAGGAGAGGTCACCACCATCGATGCACGTATCGACCCGGCCACCCGCGCGGTGACCGTGCGGGCCGACTTCGCCAACGCCGACCATGCGCTGCGCCCGGGCATGCTGCTCGATGTGCGCCTGTTCCGCCCCGAGCGCCCGGCGCTGGTGATCCCGGAGATCGCGGTGGTGCAGGTGGGCCGTGACAGTTTCGTGTACCGCATCGGCGCCGACGACAGCGTCGAGCGCGTGGACGTGGTCACCGGCGCGCGCCGTGCGGGCGTGGTCGAGATCAAGCAGGGGCTGGCCGCCGGTCAGCGCATCGTGGTCGACGGCACCGGCAAGCTGCGCCCGGGTCTGAAGGTGGCCGCCCGTGATGCGGCGCCGGCCAGCGGTGCCAAGCCTGCCGATGCGCCTGCGCCGGTCGCGACCGAGGAACAGGGCGGATGAAGCTGTCCGACGTTTCCATCCAGCGGCCGGTGTTCGCCGTAGTGATGAGCCTGCTGCTGCTGGTGCTGGGCATCATGTCCTTCACCCGCCTCACGCTGCGCGAACTGCCGGCCATCGACCCGCCCATCGTGTCGGTCTCGGTCGACTACACCGGTGCCTCGGCAGCGGTCATCGAAAGCCGGATCACCCAGGTGCTGGAAGATGCGCTCGCCGGCATCGAAGGCATCGATACCATCAACGCGCGCAGCACCAACGGCCGCTCGCAGGTCAGCATCGAGTTCACCTCCAACCGCGATATCGAGGCCGCGGCCAATGACGTGCGCGATGCCGTCAGCCGGGTTGCCGACCGCATGCCGGAAGAGGCGCGCCCGCCGGAGATCGCCAAGGTCGAGAGCGATGCCGATCCGATCATCTGGTTCAACATGGTCTCCTCGACCATGGATACGCTGGAGCTGAGCGACTACGCCGACCGCTATGTGGTCGACCGCTTTTCCAGCCTCGATGGCGTCGCCCAGGTCCGTATCGGTGGTCGCCAGCGCTATGCGATGCGCATCTGGCTGGACCGCGATCAGCTGGCCGCGCGTGGACTGACCACCGGTGATGTGGAAACCGCGCTGCGCAACGAGAACGTGGAACTGCCCGCCGGGCGCATCGAATCCACCGACCGCGATTTCACCCTGCGCGTGGAACGCAATTACATCAAGCCCGAAGACTTCGCGACCATCCCGCTGGGCAAGGGCAGCGACGGTTACGTCGTGCGCATGGGCGACGTGGCGAAGATCGAGCTGGCGTCGGCCGAGCGCCGCGCCTATTACCGCAGCAATGGCGAGCCGGGCATCGGCCTGGGCATCGTCAAGACCTCCACCGCGAACTCGCTGGACGTCGCGCGCACCGCGCGCGCCGAAGCCGAGCGGGTCGCGTTGACGCTGCCCAAGGGCACGCAGATCTTCGTTGCCTTCGACAACACCACCTTCATCGAAGCGGCCGTCGATCGCGTCTATGCCACATTGGTGGAGGCGATGATCCTCGTGCTGGCGGTGATCTGGCTGTTCCTCGGCAGCTTCCGCGCAGCGCTGATTCCGGCCGTGACGGTACCGGTGTGCCTGGTGGCCGCATTCATCGCGCTGTACGCGTTCGATTTCTCGATCAACCTGCTGACATTGCTGGCGCTGGTGCTGTGCATCGGCCTGGTGGTCGACGATGCGATCGTGGTGGTGGAGAACGTGCAGCGCCGGATCGATCTGGGTGAGCCGCCGCTGGTGGCGTCCAAGCGGGGTACCACGCAGGTGGCCTTCGCGGTGATCGCGACCACCGCGGTGCTGGTGGCGGTGTTCCTGCCGGTCGGTTTCCTCGAGGGCAACACCGGACGCCTGTTCCGCGAGCTGGCGGTGGCGCTGGCCGCGGCCGTGGCGCTGTCCGCGTTCGTGGCGTTGACGCTGACACCGATGATGGCCTCCAAACTGCTCAAGCCGCATACCGGGCAGGCGCCGCGTGGCCTGCATGGCTTCGTCAACCGCAACCTGGAGCGGCTGGCCGGCGCCTATGGCCGCATCCTGCAGCGCCACGTCGATCGCACCTGGATCTACCTGCTGGTGATGGCGGCGGCATTGGCTGCCAGCTG
Organism: Stenotrophomonas maltophilia; assembly: GCF_025642255.1. NCBI lineage: Bacteria > Pseudomonadati > Pseudomonadota > Gammaproteobacteria > Lysobacterales > Lysobacteraceae > Stenotrophomonas > Stenotrophomonas maltophilia. The sequence goes on along the minus strand of NZ_CP106759.1, from coordinate 3,246,831 downwards.
GCTGCTGATCAAGGTGCTGCCCTCGGAACTGGCGCCAGCCGAAGACCGTGGCTCGTTCCAGATCATGATCGACGGCCCGGAAGGCGCAGGCTACGACTACACCGTGCAGCAGGTGCAGCAGGTCGAAGCGATGCTGGCGCCCCACGTCGGAGCGGACAAGCCGATCGTGCGCGCCAACCCGCGCGTGCCCGGTGGCTGGGGCGCAAGCGAGGAAATGCACACCGGCCGGGTGAGCATCTTCCTGCAGCCGTGGCGCCAGCGCAGCGAAGGCACCCCGGAGGTCGCCAATGAGCTGCAGAAGGAGCTGGACACCATCCAGGGCGTGCGCGTGCGCACGCAGGTCGGCGGTGGCCTGGTCCGCAGCGGCGGCCAGCCCTTCCAGATCGTGCTGGGAGGCCCGGAGTACGCCGAGATCGCGCAGTGGCGCGACCGCATCCTGCTGCGCATGGCCGACAATCCCGGCCTGGTCGGCCCCGACTCGGACTACAAGGAAACCCGCCCGCAGATGCGGGTGAACATCGACCGCCAGCGCGCGGCCGACCTGGGCGTGCCGGTCACCGCAATCGGCTCGGCGCTGGAAACGATGATGGGCTCGCGTCGCGTCACCACCTTCGTCGACAACGGCGAAGAGTACGACGTGCTGGTCCAGGCGGGCCGCGACGGACGCGCCACGCCGGCCGATCTGGCCGCGATCCGCGTGCGTGCCACCTCCGGTGAGCTGGTGCCCTTGTCGAACCTGGTCACCCTGAGCGAGGTTGCCGAGGCAGGCACCTTGAACCGCTTCAACCGCCTGCGCTCGATCACCATCAGCGCAGGCCTTGCGCCGGGCTACCCGTTGGGCGAGGCCATTGCCTGGGCACAGAACGTCGCGCGCGAGGAGCTGCCGCAGTACGCGCAGGTGAACTGGAAGGGCGAGTCGCGCGAGTACCAGAGCGCCGGCGGTGCGGTCCTGCTGACCTTCGCCATGGCCCTGCTGGTGGTGTACCTGGTCCTGGCCGCACAGTTCGAGAGCTTCATCCATCCGCTGACGATCATGCTGACGGTACCGCTGGGCGTGCTCGGCGCGCTGGTCGGCCTGTGGTTGAGCGGGGGCACAGTGAACCTGTTCAGCCAGATCGGCATCGTGATGCTGGTCGGCCTGGCGGCGAAGAACGGCATCCTGATCGTCGAGTTCGCCAACCAGCTGCGTGACGACGGCCGCAGCGTGCGCGAGGCCATCATCGAATCATCGATGGTGCGCCTGCGTCCGATCCTGATGACGTCCATCGCCACCGTGGTCGGCGCGATTCCGCTGGTGGTGGCCGGTGGACCGGGTTCGGCGAGCCGTGGCACGATCGGTATCGTGATCATCTTCGGCGTCACCCTGTCCACCTTCCTGTCGCTGTTCGTGGTGCCGGCGTTCTACGCACGTCTGGCCCCGTACACGCGCTCGCCGGAAGCAGTGAAGCGCGAGCTGGAAAAGCAGGAAGCAGCGTCGCCCTCGGTGGGCGGGCATGCCTGACCGTCGCGCCGACGGGGGCGGATCCCTTTCCCCGCAGGAAAGGGCCCCGACCCCAGTGCTGCGCGGCGACGGTTTCCAGCTGCGTCCATGGCGCGGCGGCGACCTCGAATCGCTGCTGCGTCATGCCAACGATGCCGAGGTGTCACGCGGCCTGCGCGATCGCTTCCCCTATCCCTACACACGTGAGGACGGTGAGGCGTTCCTTGCCGGTCGCGTGTTGACCCCGGGCACCCTGGCACTGGCCATCGAGATCGACGGCCAGGCCTGCGGCAGTATCGGTGCCCAGCCGGGCGTGGCCGAGCGTGGGCATACCGCCGAGCTGGGCTACTGGCTTGGCCGGGCGTACTGGGGGCGGGGCATCATGACCCGCGTGGTGGGCGTCTTCGCGCCGTGGGTGATGGACGGACTGCGCCTGTTCAGGCTTCAGGCCACCGTGGTGGACTTCAATCTGGGGTCGGCCCGGGTGCTGGAAAAGAACGGTTTCCAGGAAGAGGGCGTGGAGCGCTGCGCCATCTACAAGCGCGGCACCCTGCATGACCTGCGCCGGTTCGCGCGGGTGCGCACCCAGCTGCCCTGAACGGCGCCGGGCATGGCCCGGCGCTACCCGCGGCGGAACCGGTAGCGCCGGGCCATGCCCGGCGGATGCCTTCCGGCGCTATCGCAGCGACCTTCGATCAGGGAGAATCGACCGGTCCCTTCCAGCCGACGGGACGTCCATTCACCCCGCCGACTGGAGAGAGCGCGCGTGGAAGCTACCGTACATTTCGTCAACAGCATCATCTGGAGCAAGGCACTGATCTTCGTGTGCCTGGCGGCCGGCCTTTATTTCAGCGTCCGCACCCGCTTCATGCAGATCCGCGGCTTCGTGGAAATGTGCCGCCTCACCGTGAAGGGCGAAAAGTCCGACGCCGGTGTTTCTTCGTTCCAGGCGCTGGCCATGTCCATGGCCGGGCGCATGGGTATCGGCAACATCGCCGGCGTGGCCACGGCCATCGCCTTCGGTGGCCCCGGTGCGATCTTCTGGATGTGGGTGATGGGCTTCCTCGGTGCATCCACCTCGTATGTGGAATGCACCCTGGCGCAGATCTACAAGACCAAGGATGCCGAAGGCCGCTACCGTGGCGGCCCGGCGTACTACATTGAAAAGGCGATGGGCCTGAAGTGGTATGCCATGGCCTTCGCCATCGCCACGATCATCGCCGCCGGCTTCCTGATGCCGGGCGTACAGGCCAATGCCATCGCCGACAGCATCATCAATGCCTGCCGTGGCGGTGCGCTGTGCGGGCCGCTGGATGGCCAGGCCTTCGGCATGGAATCGGTTGCCGCGCTCAAGCTCGGCATCGGCATCGTGGTCGCGCTGCTGCTGGGCGTGGTGATCTTCGGCGGCGTCAAGCGCATCGCCACCTTCGCCGAGATCGTGGTGCCGTTCATGGCGGCGGCCTTCATCCTGATGGCCATCGTCATCATGATCCTCAATGCCGACCAGGTGCCGGAGATGTTCGGCATCATCTTCAACAGCGCGTTCGGCACCCATGCGGCGTTCGGCGCGATGATGGGCCTGGCGATCGAATGGGGCGTCAAGCGCGGCATCTACGCCAACGAAGCCGGACAGGGCTCGGGCCCGCACGCGGCGGCGGCCTCGGAAGTCTCGCATCCGGCCAAGCAGGGCTACGTGCAGGCGTTCGCGATCTACTTCGACACCATGATGGTGTGCACCGCCACCGCGTTCCTGATCCTGGCCAGCGGTACCTACAACGTGTACTCGCCGGTGGAAGGCGCGGCTCCGGTGTTCCAGGGCCTGGCCGGCATTCCGGAAGGGGCGGGCTATGCGCAGGCCGGCGTTGAAGCCGTGCTGCCGGGCTGGGGCGCGTCGTTCGTCTCGCTGGCGATCTTCTTCTTCGCCTTCACCACCATCATGGCGTACTACTACATGGCCGAGACCAATCTCAGCTATGTGAACCACAACAAGCACCGTCCGCTGACCGTGTTGTGTCTGCGCCTGGGCATCATCGCCATGGTGGTGTTCGGTGCGTTCCACAACGCGACCCTGGCCTGGGGCCTGGGTGACATCGGCGTGGGCCTGATGGCCTGGCTGAACATCATCGCCATCTTCATCATCCAGAAGCCCGCCATGCTGGCGCTGCGCGATTACGAACGACAGAAGAAGCTGGGCCTGGATCCGACGTTCGATCCCGATGCACTGGGCATCCGGAACGCCGATTTCTGGCGCCAGCGCAAGCAGGAGAACGTGTAAGTGAACAACCCCTGGAACAACCGCCGCCCGTCCGCTCGTCCGCCGCGCGCCACACCGTTGCCGCGCACGGACCTGCCGGCAACGGGCGGCGGTGGACGCGGAGTCAGCGATGAGCTGCGCCTGTACGGCCTGAATGCCGTGCTGGCCGCGTTCGCAGCGCGGCCGCAGGCACTGCGCAAGCTGTATCTGCTGGAGGCCCGGATTCCGCGCCTGCAGCCGCTGTTGAAGTGGTGCGTGGCCAACCGCGTGGGTTACCGCGTGGTCGAGGAAGGCGATCTGAACAAGCTGGCCGGCACCACCCACCACGAAGGCGTGGTGGCCGACGTGCTGCGTGCGCCGACCGTGCCGCTGGCGCAGTGGCTGCAGCAGATCGGCGAAGGCCCGTCACTGGCGCTGTGGCTGGATGGCGTAGGCAATCCGCACAACCTCGGCGCGATCCTGCGTTCGGCGGCGCACTTCGGCGCGAAGGCGCTGCTGTTGCCGGCCGGCAGCACGCTGGCGCTGTCCGGTGCGGCTGCCCGCGTGGCCGAAGGCGGTGCCGAAGCAGTGCCGCTGGTGCAGCTGCCTGCGACCCCGCAGGCGATGGCCCAGCTGCGCGATGCCGGCTTCGGTCTGGCGGCCACACTCGTCGATGGCGGTGACGATGTATTCCGCACGTCGCTGCCGGCGCGTCTGGTCTACGTCATGGGCGCCGAAGGCGAGGGGATGGACCGCGACCTGGCCGGGGAATGTGACCTGCAGGTCTCCATTCCCGGCAGTGGCGCGGTGGAGAGCCTAAATGTGGCCTCGGCCACCGCAGTGCTGCTGGCGCAGTGGGCGAGCCGTCGCGACGGCTGACGGACAGGTCGCCGCCATCGGCTGCCAGGACCCGGCCCCCGTGGCCGGGTTTTTTTTGCGCGATGTGCCGGCGGGACCACCGCGGACGTCGTGCAGCGTCAAGGCGGCTTAAGGCGGATTGCGTCGTCTTGCGTTGCGTACAGCCTGATTTTTCCGATCAAGCATGCTTTTGAAACTTGCCTCATTGTTGCGCCCTCTTGCTCGACGCAGGTTGGAGTTCCATTCCTGTCAGGCAAGGTGTTCCACATGCATGGTCGTCATCGTTGCGCCCTCGGCGCGCTCCTCTCGCTGTCAAGCCTGCTTGCGTCGGTCGATGTGCATGCCAGTGCACGCAGTCTGGAAGGCGTCAATTTCACGGGTCCGCTGATCACCCCGAATCCGGCCGGCATGCCGAAGGGGCGCGGCTACATCGAACCCTATCTGGTACGTGTCGACAGCCGTGATCACTTCGATGACCGTGGCCAGCGCCAGCGCAGCGGTGAACGTAGTGGCGGCTGGACGGTGGTGGTGCCCATCGCCTATGGATTGGGTGAGCGGATCACCGGCCAGGTCAACCTGAGCGCGTCGCGCGCCGAATCCGGTGCCGCCCACAGCCAGGGTTTCCGCGCGGGTGACACCACTGCGCGCCTGCAGTATCTGCTGCAGGCGGCCAATGCGGATGGCACCCGGCCCGCGGTTTCAGTAGCGCTCGTGCAGCGCTTCAGCACGGGCAGCCATGACCGCATCACCGGCAATCCGCTCGACGCGCAGGGTGACGGCGTGCAGCGTACCGTTGCCGCGCTGGGCGTGCAGCAGGTGGTGTGGCTGGGCAACGAGCGGCCACTGCGCTGGCGTGCCCAGCTCAGCGCGGGTCCGGCGCCTTCCCGCACGGCCCTCACCGGTGCCAGCGTGTACGGTACCGCCGCGGGCTTCCAGGGCCACGTCGCGCGCGGTTCGGTACTGGGCCTGTCGATCGGCGCCGAATACAGCGTCAACCCCCGCTGGGTGGCGGTGATGGAAGTGGCGGCCAGCCGCGAGACCCGGCAACGCCTCAGCGGCTTCGCTCCCGGCGCGGACGGCGCCATCGCGCGCGTCGACGAATGGCGCCCGGCCAGCCGTACGCTGACTTTCGCCCCTGCGTTGCAGTACCACTTCAGTCCCTCGCTTGGCCTGATCGCCGGCGTGGAGGTCACGGTGGCCGGCCGCAATGCCGCCCGCCTCATCAGCCCCCAGGTCGCCCTGGGCATGTCCTTCTGAGGGGGCGCGATGAACGTCGAATCGATCGTCAATGCCCTTCTCGGCGTGGTGTGGAGCCCTTACCTGGTGGTGCTGTGCCTGCTCGCCGGCCTGTACTTCAGCGTGCGCACCCGCTTCATCCAGCTGCGCGCGCTGCCTGACATGCTGCGCCTGGTGTTCCGCCATGAGCGGTCCGATGCAGGGGTGTCCCCGTTCCAGGCGTTGTCCCTGTCGCTGTCCAGCCGGGTGGGCGTTGGCAATATCGCCGGTGTGGCGATGGCCATCGCCTTCGGTGGTCCCGGTGCGATCCTGTGGATGTGGGTTGTCGCTTTCCTGGGTGCGTCCAGCGCCTTCATCGAATCGACGCTGGCGCAGATCTACAAGGATCGCGACGCCGGTGGCCAGTATCGGGGTGGCCCGGCCTACTACATCGAGAAGGGACTGGGCCAGCGCTGGTATGCGGTGCTGTTTGCACTGGTCGCCGTGCTGGCCGGCGCGATGCTGGCGGGTACGCAGTCCAATGCGATCACCAGCGCGGTGAATGAAGCCTGGGATGTACCGGTCGTGTTCACCACCGGCGTACTGCTGGTGGCGCTGGGTGCCATCCTTGTCGGCGGTGTACGCCGCATCGCCGGTGTCGCCCAGTGGCTGGTACCGCTGATGGCCATCGCCTATCTGCTGGTGGCCGCGATGGTAATGGTGCTCAACGCGGACAAAGTGCCGGAGGTCGCAGCGCTGGTGCTGCGCAGTGCCTTCGGCATGGATGCAGCGTTCGGCGCCATGATCGGCACGGCGATCCAGTGGGGCGTGCGCCGCGGCGTGCTGTCCAACGAAGCCGGCATGGGCAGTGGTGCGCACCCGGCGGCCGCAGCGGAGGTCTCCCATCCGGTCAAGCAGGGCCTGGTGCAGTCGTTCTCGGTCTATATCGACACGATGGTGGTGTGCAGTGCGACCGCCTTCCTTATTCTTTCGACCGGCCTGTACAACGTCTACGACCCGGCGGTAAACGGCATTCCGGATGATGCGCGTCTGCTGCTGGGCAATCTGCCGGGCGTCGAGGCCGGACCGCGTTTCGTGCAGCACGCGGTGGAATCGGCATTGCCGGGCTTCGGCCGTTCATTCGTGGCGTTGGCCATCCTACCCTTTGCGTTCACCACCATCCTGGCGCTGTACTACATGGCCGAGACCAACATCAGTTACCTGTGCCGGGACCGCCCGATGCCGTGGGTGATAGGCGGGTTCCAGCTGCTGTTCCTGCTGGCCACCGGCTACTCGGCGCTGAACAGTGCCACGGTCGCCTGGTCGCTGGGGGATATCGGCGTGGGCCTGATGAGCTGGTTGAACATCTTCGCCATCCTGCTGCTGCAGAAGCCGGCGCTGGCCGCGCTGCGCGATTACGAGCACCACCGTCGCTTGGGGACGGATCCCCTGTTCGATCCGCACCGGCTTGGTGTTCGCAACACCTGCGCGTGGGAACGGTAACTGTCCGGGCAGATGGGGCGACCCAGCCTGGTGGGTGCGATCCCCTCTGGTGGGTGCGGACCTCGGTCCGCACCTCCTTTCCCGCAGCACCCACCGGGCATCGCCCGGCGTGGCCCCCTCACTCGTTCGGCGGTGTGGTCGCTTTGGCTTCACTGCCGAAGTTGCCGTCGGCCTCTGCGGCCAGATAGGCAAATACGGTGTATGCCGCCACATTCTGCGCCAGCGCCTTCGGGTCGATCTTGTCCAGCGTGTCGTCGGCGGTGTGGTGCAGGTGGAAGTAGTCCGAACCATCCTGTGCCAGCCACGCCCAGGCGCCACCCTTGGCCGCCAGCGGGCCGATATCCGGACCCGGGCCGCCCTTGTCGGCTGCGTACTCGATGCCCAGCGGCTTCATCACCTCGGCGATCTGCCGGGTCGCTTCGCGCGAGCCTTCCGGGTTTGGCGAGCCGGTATTGAACGCATAGATGCGGCCGGCACCGAAATCGCTCTCGGCAGCCAGCTGGTGCAGCGCCACGTCCTTTGCATGTGCTTCGGCGTAAGCCTTGCCGCCGTACAGCCCCTGCTCTTCGTTGGCGAACGCGATCACCCGGATCGTGCGCTTGGGGGCCTGCTTGAGCTGGCCGATCAGATGCCCCGCGGCCATGGTGATGCCGACACCTGCGCCGTCATCGACGGCACCGGTGCCCAGATCCCACGAATCCAGATGGCCACCGATCACCACGACTTCCTTGGGCAGGGTGCGGCCAGTGATCTCGCCGATCACGTTGTAGGAGGTCGCAGTACCATCCCAGCCGCAGTCCAGCGCGACTTTCACCGTAGTGCTGCCACGTGCCAGCAGACGTGCCAGCTGGTCGGCATCGGGCACCGACAGGGCCGCGGACGGTACCGGGGTCAGGCCGTCATCGAATCGGGTGATGCCGGTGTGCGGCACGCGGTGCGAATCGGTGCCGGCCGAGCGCATCAGGAAACCGACGGCGCCCTTGCGGATCGCCTCGGAAGGTCCCTTGCTGCGGATCGCGCCACCACGGCCGTAGTCGCGGCCATCGCGGAACGGCAGCATCTGGTAATCGACGAAGGCGATCTTGCCCTTCAGTGAACCGGCGGGCGCGGCCTGCAGCGCGGCCAGGTCGGCGAAGCGCACGACCTCTGCTTCAACGGTACCGCCCGGGCTGCCACCCAGTGCGGTGATCTGCAGCGGCTGCGGGTTCCTGCCGGTCACGGCGGCGTGTTCGCTGCGGCGCTCCCACTTCGGGAAGGTCACCGGTTCTTTCCAGACCTTGTCGAAACCCAGGGCCTTGAACTTGGCTTCGGCCCAGGCGACCGCACGCGCGTCGGCTTCGCTGCCGGCGATGCGTGGACCGATTTCGGTGGTCAGCGACTCGACCACCTTCCAGCCGGTGTCATCGGCCAGGGCCTGATCGCGCAGCTGCGCGGCCGTGGCCAGCGACGCCGGGGGCAGGGTGGTGGCGCGCGGTGCCGCGAAGGCCGGGGCGGCCAGCAGGGCAAGGGAGGATGCGATGGCAAGGACGCGGCGACGCATGGACAACTCCGGGAAGGGACCAAGCCTTGGAGCTTAACAGTCGTTCAGACGCGCGCATGGGCGGGAGGTCATGTCCGGAGCGAACGCTGTTTTCCGCCACATCCGGCAAAGCGAAAGCCCCGCCGGAGCGGGGCTTTCACATGCGGCGGGCTCGCCGGGTACGGCCCGGCGCTACGCCTTATTTCTTCAGGCTGTCGCGGATCTCGCGCAGCAGCACCACTTCCTCGGCCGGGGCGGCGGGAGCGGCTTCCTTCTTGCGCGACAGACGGTTGATGACCTTGATCACCAGGAAAATGGCGAACGCCACGATCACGAACTGGATCAGGGTGTTGATGAAATCACCGTAGCCGATCACCACCGCCGGAATCTCCTTGCCGTCCGGCCCGATGCGTGCCGGCGACAGCGTCCACGCCAGCTGCGAGAAGTCCACCTTGCCGATCAGCAGGCCCAGCGGCGGCATGATGATCTTCTCGACCAGTGCAGTGACGATCTTGCCGAAGGCGGCGCCGATCACCACGCCGACGGCGAGGTCGATGACGTTGCCGCGCATCGCGAATTCCTTGAATTCGGTGAGCACTCCCATGTGTTTTCTCCTGTGGGGGATGTGGACAGCGCGCAGAGTAGCGCAGGTGGTGTCAGCCGGCGATCACGCCGTGGCGCTCGGCCACGTTTTCCAGGCGCGCGCTGAAACGGTCGCCCGGCTTCAGTGCGGCCACTCCGGACGGCGTGCCCATGAACACCAGGTCACCGGCGCGCAGCTGCCACAGCTTGGACAACTCGTGCAGGATTTCCGGCACGTTCCAGATCATCTGGTCCAGCAGGGCCTGCTGACGCACTTCGCCGTTGACTTCCAGCGACAGGTTCAGCGCCGCCAGATCGCCCACTTCGCCGGCATGCACGATCTCGCTGATCGGTGCGGAGGCATCGAAGCCCTTGGCGGCGTCCCAGGGATGGCCCTTCTCCTTGGCGGCCGCCTGCAGATCGCGGCGGGTCAGGTCCAGGCCGACGGCATAGCCGTACACCAGCGCTTCGGCATCGGCCACGGGAAGCTCGCCGGCCGGGGCATCACGACCGATGGCCACCACCAGCTCCACTTCGTGATGCAGGTTGGCCGTCGCGGGCGGATAGGGGATGGCATCGTCATGGCCGACCACCAGCGCATCGGCAGGCTTGCTGAAGAACATCGGCCGGCCGCGGTCGTCGGCCGCCGGCACCGCGGCTCCCATTTCGCGCGCATGGTCGGCAAAGTTGCGACCCACGCAGTAGACGCGGTGCACGGGGAAGCTGCCACCGCCCACCACCGGAACACGCGGCGTGGCAGGTGCAGGGATCACATCGGAAACATCGGACATGCGGGCATCCAGGAAGGGAATGCCCGCAGTCTAGAACGCATGGCGCCCGCCGTCAGCGGGCACGCCGGCCGGCAGGGCTCAGCGCGAGGCCGGCAGCACCGGCTTGCGCACCACCCGGTACTCGCCCTCGACCACGGTCGGGTCGGCCGGTCGGGCTGCACCCGCCTTGCGCGAGGCCAGCAGCTTCCACGCCAGGCCGACCAGGATCATCGCCGCACCGACGAACACGCCGATGAACACCATCGCGGCCAGGATCGCCAGGCCGAGCAGGCCCACGGCAACGCGCACCAGCGGGTGCCGCGGCTTGCGCGGCGCGAACAGGGTGCGGAACTGGTTGAAGGCGGAATCGCGATTGAACATGGCGGCTCGATAGGCTGGGAAATCAGCGAAACCAGAGTATCGGGAGCCCGCACTGTCATTGAGTGAAAAACTCGTTAAATATAGCCTGTGCTTATTACGAATCAATGACTTGTGTTCATCCTGCAGCCAGTCACCTGAGCAGGCATGCGACAATGCTTCTTTACTGTCCGAGCCTTCGCCATGACTGCCGCTGTTGCCCTGATCGCCCTTGATGCCATTGCCGATGGTGCGTTTGCCGAGGTCGAAGCAGTGGTCGAGGGCGATGCCGAGTCGTTGCTGCTGTATCGCGACGGCGCACAGGTGCGCGCCTTCCTGAACATCTGCCCGCATGCCGACCGTCGCCTGGACTGGGCGCCGGGGCAGTTCCTGAAGAGCCGCGAGGGGCATCTGGTCTGCGCCGCCCACGGCGCCTCGTTCGCGCTGGACAGCGGTGACTGCATCGCCGGCCCCTGCAAGGGCGACCGCCTGCGCGCGGTGCCGGTGGACGTGCGTGATGGGCAGGTCTACCTGGCCTGAGGCCAGATGCAGTCGAGCATGGCTCGACGCTACCGATCTGTCGAAGGCGGAGTGCCTGCCTTTGGCGTTGGTGTTGACGTTGCTTCTGCGGGTGCAGGGCGCAGCCCTGCCGATGAACCCGACCCTCAGAACATCAGGTTGATCATCAGCACCACCACACAGGTGTAGATCAGCGACAACGGTCCGCCGACCCGCCACATCTCGCGCGGGGTGTAGTTGGCCGGGCCGGTGATCATCGAGATGACCGGATTGGAGGCCGTCATCAGATTGTTGGAGGCCGACAGCGCCACGATCAGTGCGAACGCGGTGGGGTTGCCACCCGCCGCCAGCGCCAGATTCACCGCGATGGGCACCATCACGATGGTTGCGCCGACATGGCTGATCACCAGCGAGAACACCGTTGTCAGCAGCGCCAGGGCCAGCTCCAGCACCCACACCGGTATGCCGGTGGGGAGCTTGTCGATGGTGTGGCCGGCGACCCAGGCCGCCGCGCCGCTGGAGTCCATCGCCCAGCCGAGCGGGATCAGTCCGGCCATCATGAACACGGTTTTCCAGTTGATCGAGGCATAGGCCTCGTCCATCCGCAGCACGCCCGTCAGCAACATGCCGGCCACGCCGGTCATCAGGGTCAGCGCTACCGGAAGCTTGCTGGTCAGCGCGATCAGGATCGTCAGCGCGAATATCGCCATGGCGATCTTGAACTTGTGCGGGCGCTGTTCGCCGGTCGGGTAGTCGGTGACCACCACGAAGTCACGGCTCTTGGCGGCCTGCGCCAGGTCGGTCCAGATGCTGTGGAAGACCAGCATGTCGCCAGCGCGCAGCTGCACGTCGCGCACGTCCTCGCGGATCACCTGTTTGTCGCGGTTGATCGCCAGCAGGCTGATGCCGCGCTCCTTGCGCAGGCGCAGGTCGGCCGCACTCTTGCCGATCACGTTCGAGGTCGGCGGCACCACCGCCTCGGAAATGCCCGCGCGGCTGGGATTGAACAGGTCGCCCAGGTGCTTCAGCCGCGAGGACATGCGCAGGAACTGGTTCTGGGCGAAATCGCCGATCTGCTCGCGCGGACCCATCGCGCCCAGCACACTGCCCACCCAGATGCGCATTTCCGCCGGTGGCGCCAGCCGCGTATCGTTGCCGGTCTTCAGCGCCAGCAGCAGCGGCGCGTCATGCAGGCTCTCGGCCTCGCCCAGGGTCATGCCGACCAGCGGGCTTTCGGCGGTGACCACCAGTTCGAACACATCGCCTTCGATGCCGTAGGTCTTGGCGAAGTAGCTCTCGGTACGGGCCGGGGTGACCCCATCGTTGACCAGGGTCTCTTCCTCGATCAGCTTGCGATCGCCGTAATAGCGGAAGTACAGCAGCGAGGCGATCAGCAGCGCCACGCCGATCGGCAGCGGCGCGAACATGCGCAGCGGCTCGATGCTGGCCAGGCCGGAGGGCAGGTTGTTGTTGGCCGAGGCCAGCAGGTCGTTCAGCAGGATCAGCGGCGAGTTGCCGACCATGGTCAGCGCACCGCCCATCACGATCGCCGCCGAGATCGGCAGCAGCAGCCGCTGCATGGTCAGCCCGGTGCGTGCCGCCAACCGCGAGGCGACCGGCAGGTACAGCGCCATCACCGACGGGTTCTGCATGAAGGACGAGTTCAGGCCGGCGATGGCCGTGGTCATCATCAGCAGGCGCTGCTCGATGCCATGTCCGCGTCGCAGCAGCCAGGCCGCGAGCCGGTTCAGTGCGCCGGTGCGGTCAAGGCCCGCACCGAGGATGGTGGTGGCGATGATGCTCATCACCGCGTTGCCGGAGAAGCCGCCGAAGATTTCCTCCGGGGCGATCAGGCCGGTCACACCCAGTACCACCAGCACCACCAGCGCGACGACGTCGGCGCGGATCCGCTCGAACAGGAACATCGCCATCGTGAAGCCGACCAGCCCGAGTACGAGCTTCATGTCGTTGGTCAGCGTCAGCGCGGTATCCATGTGGGGCGCGGCGTCCTCGGGCGATCGTCAGGTGCGGTCGTACAACAGGTCCCAGACGCCATGGCCGAGCTTCTGGCCGCGGGTCTCGAAGTGGGTCTGCGGCCGCCATTCCGGGCGCGGCACGCTGCCCCGTGGACCGGCCCGGTTGACCAGGCCGGCGGTCGCATCGAGCACGTCCCACATCTGTTCGGCGTAGTCTTCCCAGTCGGTGGCGCAGTGCAGGCGGCCGCCCGCACGCAGCTTGCGCACCAGCAGCTCTGCGAAGGCCGGCTGCAGCAGTCGGCGCTTGTTGTGGCGCTTCTTGTGCCACGGGTCCGGGAAGTAGATGCGCACTTCATCGAGCGCGCCATCGGCGATCTCGTTCTGCAGTACTTCCACCGCGTCATGGTGGTACAGGCGCACGTGGTCGGCGTTGTCGTCGGCCAGGGCGTTCAGCAGGCGGCCGACACCGGGCGCGTGCACTTCGATGCCGATGTAGTCGCGCGACGGGTCATGCTGGGCAGCAAAGCGCAGTGCAGCGCCGTTGCCGAAGCCGATCTCCAGCACCTTGTGCGCCGGGCGACCGAAGGTGGCGTCCAGGTCGCGCGGCTGGCCGCTGTAATCCAGGCCGAAGCGCGGCCAGCGTTCGTCGAACGCGCGCTGCTGGGCAGGCGTGAAGCGGCCCTGGCGCAGCACGAAACTGCGCACCTCGCGGCGCCCCTCGCTGACGGTGAACGGCTTGGGCGGGGCCTTGGACCCAGCGCTGTCGAAAGGATTGGTCATCAGCCGATCAACCCATCCACCGGCGACGACGCGCTGGCGTAGCGCTTGCGCGGGATGCGCCCGGCCAGGAACGCCTCACGGCCGGCTTCGACCGCCTTGCGCATCGCGCTGGCCATCAGCACCGGGCTGCGCGCGCCGGCAATGGCCGTGTTCATGAGCACGCCATCGCAGCCCAGCTCCATCGCGATCGCCGCATCCGATGCCGTACCGACGCCGGCATCGACGATGATCGGCACCCGGGCGTCTTCGATGATCTGCAGCAGGTTGTACTTGTTCTGGATGCCCAGGCCCGAACCGATCGGCGCGGCCAGCGGCATCACCGCAGCGCAGCCGATCTCTTCCAGGCGCTTGGCCAGGATCGGGTCGTCGGAGGTGTAGACCATGACCTCGAAGCCATCCTTGACCAGCTGTTCGGCGGCCTTGAGGGTCTGCATCACGTCCGGGTACAGGGTCTTCTGGTCGCCCAGCACTTCCAGCTTGGTCAGGTTGTGGCCGTCCAGCAGTTCACGGGCCAGGCGGCACGTGCGCACCGCGTCTTCGGCGGTGTAGCAGCCGGCGGTGTTGGGCAGGATGGTGAAGCGCTCCGGCGGCAGCACGTCCAGCAGGTTCGGCTCGCCGGGGTTCTGCCCGATGTTGGTGCGGCGGATGGCCACGGTGACGATCTGGGCGCCAGCGGCCTCGGTGGCCAGGCGGGTTTCTTCCAGATCCTTGAACTTGCCGGTGCCGGTGAGCAGCCGCGAGCCGTAGGTCTTGCCGGCGATCACCAGCGAATCGGGGGAGACATGAACGTTCATGGCGCGATTATCGCTTATCCGCCTGAAGATGGGGTCGTCACTTCGATGCCGCCGGGAGGCAGGTGCAGGGGCAGCGCCGGGCCATGCCCGGCGAGCGCGCAGCGTGGGCGTCGTGCCTCAACCCCCACCCAGGGCGTGCACGATCTCCACCACGTCACCTTCGGCAAGGCGGTGCTCGCCATGGCGGCTGCGGCTGACGATCTCGCCATTGACCTCGACCGCCACCCGGCGCTGCAGCAGCTGCTCGGCCTCGAGCAGGTCATGGAGGGTTGCCGAAGCGTGCAGGGTGCGGGGTTCGCCGTTGAGCTGGATGTTCATGGCGGCATTGTCGCGTATGGCCCGTCAGGACGGAAACCATCCGTTCCTCCGCACGGCGCCCGCATCGGCGCAGCCTGCGATTGGCGGGCTGCGCGGCAATTCATGCGGCGGCGCAGCGTGAGCAATCGTCGGTGCGGTGAAACCATTCACCGTGCGCCGGCGTACGCACGCCGGATCCTCAATGACGTCCCCACAGGAGTTCTTTACATGCTGCTCAGCAAACGCCCGATCCGCTCCCTGATGGCGGCCGCGATCGCACTGGCCGCGGTTCCGGCCATGGCAGGCGAATCCCCTTACTCGCACGCGGTGTTCTTCGGCGACAGCCTGACCGACGCGGGCTATTTCCGGCCGCTGCTGCCCCCGGCAACACAGCAGGTCACCGGCCAGTTCACCACCAATCCGGGCTGGGTCTGGTCGCAGCAGGTCGCCAACTACTACGGCCTGAACGGTACGCCCAACGGCAACGGCCAGAACGGCGACAACTATGCCGCCGGCGGTGCGCGCGTGTCGGTGGAGGTCACTGGTGCCCTGGGGCCCATTCCGTCGCTGAAGACGCAACTCACCCGCTACCTGGCCGCAAATGGCGGCAAAGCCGATGCCAACGCGCTGTACACCGTCTGGGGCGGCGCCAACGACCTGTTCGCGGCCGCTGCGGCGCCGGCACAGGCGCAGGCCATCATCGGCGCGGCCGTCACCGACCAGATCGCCCTGGTCGGCGCGCTGAAGCAGGCGGGCGCCCAGTACGTGCTGGTGCCGAACCTGCCCAACGTCGGCCTGACGCCGTCCTTCCGTGGCCCCAATGCCGCCGCCGCCACCGCGCTGTCGGCCGGCTACAACAACGCCCTGTATGGCGGGCTGAAGCAGGCGGGCATCGAATTCATCCCGTTGGATACCTTCACGGTGCTCAGTGAAGTGGCCGCCAATCCGGCCATGTACGGTTTCACCAACGTCACCAGCACGGCCTGCACCATCGACCCGGCCAATTCGACGCAGAGCATCATCGGCTGCAACCCGACGTCCTACGTCAGCCCGGATGCCGCGAAGACCTACCTGTTCGCCGACGGCGTGCATCCGACCACGGCAGGCCATGCACTGCTGGGCCAGTACGCGGTATCCGTGCTGGAAGGCCCGCGCCTGCAGCAGGTGCTCAGCCATTCGGCGCAGACCATCGGCCGTTCGCGCGCCGACCAGGTCGGCATGCATCTGGGCGGTCGTCCCGCTGACGGCCTGTCGTGGTGGGGCGGTGTGCGCGGCGACATGCAGCGTTATGACCACGCCGATCTCTACGACGGCCTGGCGCCGGCCGGCCTGTTCGGTGTCGACTGGTCGCGTGACGGCATGGTCTTTGGCGGCTTCGGTGGCTATGGACGCATGGATGCCGATTTCGGCAACAGCCGCGGCGATTTCACCCAGTCCGACACCACGCTGGGCCTGTTCGCTGGCTGGTACGGCGAGCGTGCCTGGGTCAACGGGCAGGTCAGCTACAGCTGGCTCGACTACGACGTGACCCGCAAGGTGCAGCTGGGTCCGGCCACCCGTGAGCATGGCGGTTCGGCAGATGGCAGCAATCTCACCGCCGCCATCAATGCGGGGTACGAGTTCGGCACCGAGGGCGGCTTCCGCCACGGTCCGGTGGCTGCCGTGATCTGGCAGAAGGTGAAGATCGACGGCTATACGGAGAGCGCCGACGCCGGCACGCTGGCCACTGCGCTGGGTTACAACAACCAGGAGCTGGACTCCACTGTCGGTCGCATCGGCTGGCAGGCGCGCTTCGATGGCGGCACCTTCAAGCCCTACGTGCAGGCCACCTACGACCACGAGTTCGAAGACACCAAGCAGGCCAGCGCCTGGCTGCAGTCCCTGCCGGAGCTGGGCAGCTACCGCGTGCCGGGCCTGAAGTTCGACAAGGATTACGCCACCTTGGTGCTGGGCGCCCGCACGGAGCTGTTCGGGCTGCAGAGCAACATCGGCCTGAGCACCTCCACCGCGCAGAAGCGTGCACGTGACGCGACGCTGTTTGCCAGCTTCAGCGGCAGTTTCTGACGAACGCACCTTCCCAGGCCCCGCAAGGGCCTGGGAAGGCTGCATGGTAGCGTCGGGCCATGCCCGGCGCATGCGGTGGCCACCATTGCGCAACACCGGCTCGACCGCATAGACTTTCACCACGCGACGCGGGCGTAGCTCAATGGTAGAGCTGTAGCTTCCCAAGCTACTGACGTGGGTTCGATTCCCATCGCCCGCTCCATCTTCCGCAACGATGCGTGTGTTTTCCGGATCGGCCGCGAACCTAGATGTTTCCCCTTTTGCATCTTTCTGTGCCTGCCGGCTCTGTGAGTCGGTGAAGCGTGGGCGCTTCCCGTGCTTGCCGATGGTCTGGCGGGGCGATAAGCCGGTAAAGTGCGGCAACATTCAAGCCAGTGGCAGGGGGGGGGAATGCGGAATCGGATTCTTGCGGTTGCGTTGATGGGTATTGCGGCGGCATGCACGCCGACCGAAGAAGATGCAAGAAAGCAGAAGGTCGAGGCTGATCGGGCCATAGCGGAGGCGGGGGTCCGTCGGGCGCTGAAGGATCCTGACTCGGCAAAGATCGTCATCCGTCAGGCGTTTGCGATGTTCGACGGTACGATTGTCTGCGGGATGGTCAACGCGAAGAACAGCTTCGGCGGCTACACGGGCGACCGCGCGTTCATGATCAACGTCAATGCGGATGGCAGTACCGGTGCGCCCTCCGTTGCGCAGGACGACGTCAGCAGCGCGGTATCCGTGGAAATGTGCGATTTCCAGCGGGACTATGCCGCACAGCCTGGCCACGTCGGCAAGGCGGTCACGCCGGAGCAGTCCAGAGAGCTTTTGGCGGCCTACACCAAGAGGGTGCGGGAGGTCGTTGCACGGATCAATACGGGCCGATAAAACGCGGCAGCCGCAGCCCGACGGCATCGGTGTCGGGCTGTTGCTGGCTGGACTGTGGCCCCCTGTCCCGGCAACCGCGGGGCATCATCCGCCCGCCACACGGCCGCGCTATGCTGCGCGCCTGCCGACCGATCCCGCCGCGATGAAGCTCGCCATCCTGTCCCGCAACAGCTCCCTGTATTCCACCCGCCGGCTGGTCGAGGCGGGGCGTGCGCGCGGCCACACGGTGCGCATCCTCGATCCGCTGCGCTGCTACATGCGCATCGCTGCCGACGGATTCTCGATGCACTACAAAGGGCGGCCGATGACCGGTGTGGACATGGTCATTCCGCGCATCGGTGCGTCGATCACGCGATATGGCACTGCGGTCCTGCGCCAGTTCGAGCTGATGGGCGCGCGTACGCCCAATCCGTCCGACGCGATCCTGCGCTCGCGCGACAAGCTGCGCGCGCATCAGCTGCTGGCGGCCAAAGGCATCGACATGCCGGTCACGGTGTTCGGCGACAACCCCGATGACACCGTCGATCTGCTGTCGATGCTGGGGCCGCCGCCGCATGTGGTGAAGCTCAACGAGGGAACGCAGGGGCGCGGCGTGATCCTGACCGAAAAGGCCAGTGCCTCGCGCGGGATCGTCGAGGCGCTGCGTGGCCTGTATGCCAACTTCCTCATGCAGGAGTTCATCGGAGAAGCCAAGGGGGCCGATCTGCGCTGTTTCGTGGTCGGCGACCAGGTGGTGGCCTCGATGCAGCGGCAGGCGCCTGAAGGCGACTTTCGTTCCAACCTGCACGCCGGCGGCACCGCCGTGGCGGCCAAGGCCAGCCGCGCCGAACAGCAGGTCGCGGTGCGCTCGGCCAAGGCTCTGGGGTTGTCGGTCTGCGGCGTCGACCTGATCCGCTCGCAGCGGGGCCCGCTGGTGCTGGAGGTCAACTCGACCCCGGGCCTGGAAGGTATCGAGGCAGCCTGCGGGGTGGACGTGGCCATGCGCATCATCGAGCACGTCGAGAAGCTGAAAAAACCCTGATTTTTCAGTAAGTTGAGATTCTCTTTGGGCGGCGAGACGCTGCTTTAACATGCCTTTAATCGGTGCGGGCGTAGGCTTCAGCGAACCGCAGCTCTGCCTCTCAGCAGGATCGGTATCGGGATACGACTTCAGGCCCAGGCGGGTGCACCGCCTGGGCCTTTTTTATGCGCGTCCGTAGGCCACGCGCCACTTGTGGCGACCCAGGGGCGCTCGTAGAGTTGGGCCTTCGTTCCGATGGACCGGGAGGTAGGCGATGTACCGCATCACGATGATCGCGTTGTTGCTGTGCCTGTCGGGCGCTGCTGTCGCCAAGACAGAGAAGAGCGCCCTGCAGATGGATCGCCAGGCTCCGGTTGCCGGCCAGGTCCAACAGGTCGAGAAGGCGCTGCAGGCGCCGGAGTACGCCGAACTGAGCGCCGATGACCGCAGCCAGATCCAGCAGGCGCTGGCCCGCATCACCCAGCGCATGGGGGACCGGCAGCGGGTCGATGAGCTGCCGCCGCAGGTACAGGCGCAGGTGTTCAACGACCAGGAGCGGGTCAACCAGCTGCTCGCCCGCGCGCACGACGACAGCCGCCAGGTCTGCACCTACCAGCGCACCACCGGCAGCAACATGCCCAAGGGCCGTTGCCTCACTGTCGCCGAACGTCGCCGCATCGAAGAAAAGGGCAAGGCGCTGATCAATGACCAGCGCACGTTCAACAATCTCAACCCTGCCAGCAACCGCTAGGCCGTCCGCCGCCCCCACGCGTGGCACTTGCTGGCGTGAAGGTGGTGCGAATACAGTCGGCTCTCAACTCAGACAAGGATCCGTTTGCCATGAAGTCCCTCCTTTTGCCTGCGCTCCTGTTCTCCGGATTGGCCCTGGCCGCCACCGCCTCCGCATCCAAGCAGGGCGGCGAGGTCTTTGCCTCCGGCAAGCCGCTGCAGCAGCAGCTCGAGCGCATCGAAGTCGAACTCAACGACGGCGAGACCTACAGCGAACTGACGATGGCCGACCGCAGCCGGGTCCGCGAAGCGCTGGTGCGCCTGCGCGCTGCCGTGGAGCAGTACCCGAACCGGGATCTGATGCCTGAACGGGTACGAACCGATGTCATCAACGACCAGCAGGTCGTGAACACGGTTTTGACACAGTCACGTGAAGATAGTCGTCTAATATGCCAACGTGAGAAAGCCACGGGTTCGAACCGGCACACGACGCAGTGCATGACTGTCGCCGAGCGCGCCCGGCAGAAGGACAAGGCACAGCGTGATATGGGCCAGGCCCAGCGCGTCGGAAAATTCGTCAACTAGAGGTGACAGTGAGAATCCTGGTAATCGAAGACAACAGCGACATTGCGGCCAATCTGGGCGACTACCTCGAGGACCGGGGCCACACCGTGGACTTCGCCGCCGATGGCGTGACCGGACTGCATCTGGCCGTAGTGCACGAGTTCGACGCGATCGTGCTGGATCTCAACCTGCCGGGAATGGACGGAATCGAGGTCTGCCGCAAGCTTCGCAACGAAGCACGCAAGCAGACCCCGGTGCTGATGCTGACCGCTCGTGACTCGCTGGACAACAAGCTGGCGGGTTTTGATTCCGGTGCGGACGACTACCTGATCAAGCCGTTCGCGCTGCAGGAAGTGGAAGTGCGTTTGAACGCGCTGTCCCGACGTGGCAAGGGGGTGCAGACCCGCGTGCTGGAAACCGGCGACCTGGAGTACAACCTGGACACGCTGGAAGTGCGCCGCCAGGGCAAGCTGCTGCAGCTCAACCCGACCGCACTGAAAATCCTGCAGGCGCTGATGGAAGCGGCGCCGGCCGTGGTCACCCGCCAGGAACTGGAAACCCGCGTGTGGGGCGAGGAGCTGCCCGACTCGGATTCGCTGCGCGTCCATATCCACGGTCTGCGTGCCGTGGTCGACAAGCCGTTCGAAGTGCCGCTGATCCAGACCCGCCATGGCATCGGATACCGCATCGCCACCCCGGAAAGCTGATCCCGTGGCAACCAAGGGGGAGCGCCGGCGCACGCCGTATCGGCGCCGCCTGCGCAGTCGAATCATCGTGTCATTCGTGTTGTTGGGCTTCTGCCTGACAACACTGTTCGCGTTCGCCACCAACTGGGCCCGGATTCGGGTGGAGAACCAGCTGGTCGAGGATGTGATCAACCACAACATTGAAGAATACGCCCGTCGCTTCTACGAGCACCCCGGACGCAATCCGGCCGTGCCGGTACAGCAGATCCGCGCGTATGCCTATTCGGCGGACAAGTTCGACAAGGCGCGTGAGTCCTGGCCGCAATGGGCTGACCTGCAGACCGGCAACTACAACCTCAGCGGGACCGACGAACAGGGGCAGCCGTACGCCTACAAGCTTGCCGTGCGCAAGGCCGACGATGCGTGGTTCTTCCTGGCCTATGACATGACCGACAGCATGCGCGGCAGCAAGCAGCTCAACCGCGCCCTGGTACTGTCGGTGCTGGTGTTCAGCCTGCTGTCGCTGGTGCTGGGCTGGTGGTCGGCCTCGAAGGTGATGAAGCCGGTATCGGACCTGGCGGCCCGCCTGCGCGCCTACCGGGGCGGCACCAGCGAGCCTGAGCCGCTGGCGCCGCGCTTCCCCGACGACGAAGTGGGCCAGCTGGCCCAGGCGCTGGACGACTACTCCTCGCGATTGACCGAAGTGGTGCAGCGCGACCGTGAGTTCAATGCGGACGTCAGCCACGAACTGCGCACGCCGCTGGCGGTGATCCGCGGCGCCACCGAGCTGCTGCTGACCCGTCCCGGCCTGGATGAAAAGGTGCTGCAGCGCCTGCAGCGCATCCAGCGTGCCGAGCAGCAGTGCAGTGATCTGATCGGCGCTTTGCTGCTGCTGTCCCGGAACGAGCGGGGGCAGGGCACCAGCAATGTTGCCCGCGTGGCCGAGCAGCTGCTGGACGCGCACCGCGCGCAGCTGGGGGGCAAACCCCTGGAACTGGCGCTGGA
The DNA here is from genome assembly GCF_025642255.1 of Stenotrophomonas maltophilia. NCBI lineage: Bacteria > Pseudomonadati > Pseudomonadota > Gammaproteobacteria > Lysobacterales > Lysobacteraceae > Stenotrophomonas > Stenotrophomonas maltophilia. The sequence goes on along the minus strand of NZ_CP106759.1, from coordinate 3,225,033 downwards.
GGGCGAGCGCAACCTGGTGATCGACGCGCCCGAGGCCGCGCTTTCGGTGGCGCTGGGCAACCTCATCGGCAACGCGGTGAAGTACTCGCAGGATGGCGAAGTCCGCGTGCACGTAGGGGCCAACTCGGTCTCGGTCACCGACAGTGGTCCGGGCCTGAGCGAGGAAGATGCGGCCAAGCTGTTCCAGCGCGGTTACCGCGGTACGCACGCGGGCCATTCGCAGGGCGGCGGCATCGGCCTGTCGATCGTCAGCCGCCTCTGCGACCTGTACGGCTGGCAGGTCAGCGTGCGCCCCGGGGGCGAGCGGGGCGTGATCGCAACGCTGACGTTCTCGCCCAGGCCGCTGTAGCAGATCCTTTGCCTGCGGAGCAGGGCCCGGCCCTGCAGGGACGCCTCTTCCAGGGCGTCGCTGTCGCTAACGGCATGAACGCATCTGTTCTGCACGGCCAGACACCCGGCGCGCGCACGCTCTGCCGCGTCCGCTGCGTGTCCGATCTCACGGTTCCGGATAGTTATAGGGCAGTTGACGCTTTTACCTCCTGATTGCCGGACGTGCAGATGGCCAAGATGCCAGTCCGCGCACTCTGCCGGCTGCCAGGAGCATCGCCATGTCGCATCGCATCCGTTACCCCAACCTGCATCAACTGGTCGGTGATTCGATCAGCCAGTTGTCTCCGGACGTCGCCCAGCGCGTCGAGGACGTACTGTCCCGCTGCGACGGCCATATGCCGGCCCAGCAGACGCCAATCGACGCCGGCGGCGTCAGCGCCGACGCAGTGCAGCCTGCCGATCTCAGGCGCGCCGTCGAAGGTCTCGGCACCCTGACCCGGATGATGTACGCCGCGCACATCGCGCGCACGCGGGGTGGCCAGCAGAACGTGCTGCCACCGGGCGCGATGGAAGGCCTGATTCTGGCCGCGCGGGAACTGACGTGTCACGTGCAGCAGCAGCTGCAGGCCGAGAGAATCAGGGGGACAGCCACATTGCAGTGATGGTCGGGGGCACTGCCACGACGATTCTGCAACGCCGGGCACGTGCCCGGCGGGTCAGCCCGCGGCCAGTGCCAGATAGCGCTGGTGCAGCGCCTCCACCTGCGCCTGCAGGTCGTCCGGCTGCCCATCGTTGACCACCACGTCATCGGCCAGTGCCCGGCGCTGCGCGCGGCTGGCCTGGGCGGCGATCATCTGGTCGGCCAGGGCGGCGTCGATGCCATCGCGCTGCATCAGCCGGGCGTGCTGTACGGCCTCGGGTGCATCCACCAGCAGTATCCGGTCCAGCCATGGATAGGCCTGGCGGCCGCCCACCTCGGTCAGCAGCGGAATCGCAGCAATGGCGTACGGGCTCGGCGCCTGCGTGCACTGCTGCTGCATCAACAGGCGGATGGCGGGGTGGGTGATGGCTTCCAGTGCCGTCCGTTCGGCCGGGTCAGCGAAGACATGGGTGCGCAGGCGCGCCCGGTCCAGGCTGCCATCGGCCAGCAGCATGTCCGTGCCGAACCGGTCGGCAATGCGGGCCAGTGCCGGGCTGCCGGTGGCCACCACCGCGCGGGCGGCCAGATCGGCGTCGGCCACCACGATGCCCAGCGCTTCGAAGCGCCGCGTCACTTCGCTCTTGCCGGCCGCGATGCCGCCGGTCAGGCCGACCACGTAGCGGCTCACGGCGGCCCCCTCAGCGCAGGCCGCTCAGGGCCAGGTAGCGCTCCACCAGCGGTTCGCCCCACATGAAGAACAACCAGCCGGCGATGGCCAGGTACGGGCCGAACGGAATCGGCGTGGCGCGATCGCGTCCCCGGCTGTAGAGCCAGATCGAACCGACGATGGCGCCGATCACCGAGGACAGCAGGATGATCGGCAGGATGCCCTTCAGGCCGCACCAGGCGCCGAGCGCCGCCAGCAGCTTGAAGTCACCATGGCCCATGCCCTCCTTGCCGGTCAGCTGCTTGAACAGCCACCAGACCGTCCACAGCGACAGATAGCCCACGGCCGCGCCGACCAGGGCCGGCTTGGCGGGCATGTACAGATTGTCGATGCTGCCGATCAGGCCCAGCCACATCAGGGGCAGGGTCAGCTGGTCGGGCAGCAGCTGGGTGCGCAGGTCGATGCCGGACAGCGCGATCAGGAAACAGGTCAGCACGATGGCGCCGAAGCCCTGCCAGCCGAAGCCGAACTGCCACACGCAGGCCAGCACCAGCAGGGCGGTCATCGCTTCCACCAGCGGGTACTGCAGCGAGATCGGCGCCTTGCAGTGGCGGCATTTGCCCCCCTGGATCAGCCAGCTGAACAGCGGGATGTTCTCGTACCAGGACAGCTTGTGCTTGCAATGCGGGCAGTGCGACGGCTCGACCACGATGCCCGGCGGCGGCGGCTCGTAGAAGTCCGGTTCCTCCAGCACTTCGCGCGCATCGCGCTTCCACTGCCATTCCAGCCGCTTGGGCAGGCGCAGGATGACAACATTGAGGAAACTGCCCAGCAGCAGTCCCAGTCCGGCCGCGGCGGGGTAGCCGAGGCCGGGGTGCTGGTCGAGAAAAGCCATGTATTTTTATCCGACGACGGCGCCCAGTTTGAAGATCGGCAGGTACATCGCAATGACCAGGCCGCCGACAATGGTACCAATGAACACCATGATCATCGGTTCCAGCAGGCTGCTCAAGGCATCCACGGCGTTGTTGACCTCCTGCTCGTAGTATTCGGCGACCTTGAACAGCATGGTGTCAAGGGCGCCGGCCTCCTCGCCGATGCCGGTCATCTGGATCACCATGTGCGGGAACAGGTTCAGCTGCTTCATCGCCATGTTGACCGGATAGCCGACCGAAACGTCGTCGCGCATGCGCAGCACCGCCTCGCCGTAGACCTTGTTGCCGGTGGCGCCGGCGACGATGCCCAGGGCCTCCACCAGCGGCACGCCGGCCTTGAAGGTCACCGCTGTGGTGCGGGAGAAGCGGGCGATCGCACTGTTGTGCATGATCTGCCCGATCACCGGCACCTTCAGGATCAGCCGGTCGACGGTGTGCTGCATCTTCTCCGATCGCCGGTAGGTCATGGCGATCGCCACCACCGCGCCGATGGCGACGATGGCGATCAGCCACCACCACGACACCATGAACCGCGACAGGTTCACCACCATCTGGGTGAATGCCGGCAGGTCGGCGCCGAAGCTCTGGAAGACTTCCTCGAACTGCGGGACCACCCAGACCAGCAGGATCGTGCTGACCAGGAACGCCACCACCAGCACCATGGCCGGGTAGAACAGCGCCTTCTTGATCTTGCCCTTCAGCGCCTCCAGGTTTTCCTTGTAGGAGGCGATGGTGTCCAGCACGGTCTCCAGCACACCGGCGCTTTCGCCGGCCCGCACCAGGTTGCGGTAGAGCTCATCGAACTGCACCGGATGCTTGCTGATGGCCTCGTACAGCGACGAGCCGCCCTCGATGTCGGTGCGGATCGTGTCCACCATCTTCTTCATGCGCGGGTTCTTGTGCCCGCTGCCGATGATCTCCAGCGCCGACACGATCGGCACGCCGGACTTCATCATCGTGGCCATCTGCCGGCTGAAGAACGCGATGTCCTTCGGCGAGACCGGCCTGCCAGCCGCACCGAACAGCGGCTTCGGCTTGGGCTTGACCTGGCCCGGGCTGATGCCCTGTTTGCGCAGTTCGGCGCGCAGCAGGTTGGCGTTTTTCGCCAGCTGCTCGCCCTTCATCTTTATGCCCCGCTTGTCGGTCCCCTCCCAGACAAACGGCTGCAGCTCCATCGTGGCGCGGGCCACGGGCTCCTTCTTGATCGCACTGCGACTCACAGACATGTTGGCTCCCCAGGCCCGCCATCCCCAGGCGGGCATCCTGAGCGGCGATGGTAGCCGGTTCAGGCCCGTCCGGGGAGCCTGCCGACGTGACGGCGTGCAGGGTTTTCGACGCGTCGAGGCGGAAGGTGACGCGCTGCGTCACATTGCCGCGTCCATCGCAGATTCGGCGCAGGGGGGTTCCCATCCGCGAAATAGCTGCCATCATTGGCGCGGGGAAATCGGGGGAGGCGTGGCCATGGGAGATTGGCACGCAACCTGCGTTGATCCACCCGCGGGGACGGGCAGCCTGCTCATCCGGTCATCTGGCCGGCCGGTTGCCGCACCCGGAAAATCAACCACCACTACTTGGGGACGTACCACCATGAAGAACCAGAAGGGCTTCACCCTGATCGAACTGATGATCGTCGTTGCGATCATCGCCATCCTGGCCGCCATCGCGCTGCCGGCTTACTCGAACTACACCAAGAAGGCCAAGGTCTCGGAAGTGATCCTTGCGGCTTCTTCGCTGCGTACCGACGTGTCGGAATACGTGGCCAGCAACAATGCCCTGCCGCCGGCGTCGTGGAAGCCGGACTTCCAGGAAACTCAGTACGTCTCCAAGCTGGAATGGGATGGCAAGTCGATCGTTGCCACTGCGAAGGGCGTTGGCGATACCCTGATTGACAACAAGACCATCACGCTGACCCCGTCGGGTGATGGCTCGAAGGGCGTGGTTCCGAGCTGGAGCTGCGGTGGCTCGATCGATGTCAAGTTCCGCCCGGGTTCCTGCCAGGCCGCTGCCGGTGAAGAAGAAACTCCGGAAGAGTGATTCTCACAGCTAGTGTGATCGGATGAAGGACAGGGAGCTTTGGCTCCCTGTTCTTTTTTTATGGCAGCCATCAAGACGATTCCTGTTCGCAGTCTCAACACAGTCATGTAAATCCTTGCGAGATGCCCCCCGGATGGTGTCTCCTTGCAGATTCGACCGTGCGACTGGGGAGTTCGCAATGCGCCGTCCTTCATTCAGCCATGGCCCATGGCTGCTTCTGATCTTCGTGCTCTCCGGCTTCGCCGGGCTGATCTACCAGTCCATCTGGACGCAGTACCTGGGGCTGTTCCTGGGGCATTCCTCGCACGCGCAATCGCTGGTGCTGATCCTGTTCATGGGCGGCATGGCGCTGGGGGCGTGGCTGGTCAGCCGCCGCAGCGCGCTGCTGCGCCGGCCGCTGCTGGCCTACGCGGTCATCGAGCTGGTGATCGGGGTGCTGGGCATCGGTTTCGACGGGCTGTTCCAGGGCGTGACCGGTTGGGCGTACACCCACCTCATGCCAGGCATGGAGGGCACCTCGTCCACGGCGCTGCGCTGGGCGCTGGCCACGGCCCTGGTGTTGCCGCAATGCATCCTGCTGGGCGCGACCTTCCCGCTGATGAGTGCGGGTTACATGCGCCTGCAGCCCGGATCGCAGGGTGAGGTGCTGGCCGGGCTCTATTTCTCCAACAGCCTGGGCGCGGCCGCCGGCGCCCTGGTGGCCACCTACGCGCTGCTGCCGGCGGTAGGGCTGCCGGGCACCGTCCTCAGTGCCGGCCTGCTCAACATCGTGGTGGCCATCCTGGTCTATCCACTGGCCCGCGACGGCAGCGCGCCTGCGGTAGTGGCCTCCGCCGCGCCGGCGGCCGGCGGCGCACGCCCGGAAACCGCAGTGCCGGTGCGGCTGGTGCTGCTGGTCGCGGCGGCGACCGGCGCGTCGTCCTTCGTCTACGAAATCACCTGGGTGCGCATGCTGTCGCTCGCACTCGGCACCACGCTGCATTCGTTCGAGCTGATGCTGGCGGCGTTCATCCTCGGCATCGCCTTCGGTGGCCTGTGGCTGCGCCGCCGCGCCGACCGGATGCCGTCGCCCCTGCGGGTGGCAGGCTGGGTGCAGGTGTGGATGGGGCTGGCGGCGCTGGCCTCGATGTTCGTCTATGCGCAGGCCTTCGATTGGGTCGGCTGGCTGATGCGGGTCATCGTGCGCAGCGCGGATGGTTACGTGCTGTACAACCTGGCCAGTGCCGCCATTGCCGGCCTGGTGATGTTCCCGGCGGCGTTCTTCGCCGGCATGACGCTGCCGCTGCTGACCCTGGCGCTGCTGCGCGCCGGGCAGGGCGAGCGCGCGATCGGCCAGGCCTATGCGTTCAATACGCTCGGCGCGATCGTCGGTGTGCTGGCGGCCATCCATCTGCTGATGCCGCTGCTGGGGCTGAAGTACGCGCTGCTGGTCGCGGCAGTGGTCGACATCGTGCTGGGCCTGGTGCTGCTGCAGCGCCTTCGGCTTGCGGCCCCGGGCCGTCTGCGCTCGCCACTGTGGCAGGCTGGCGCGCTGGGTGTCGCTGGCGTAGTGGCGGCCGTCGTGCTGGTCCGCTTCGATCCGCTGGTGCTGAATTCGTCGGTGTACCGCCATGGCACGGCCCGTCTGGCGGATACCGCCACGATGCTGTTCTCGCGCGATGGGCAGACGGCCACCGTGGCGGTCTATGAAAGCACCCAGCCGATCGGCCGCATGCGTGCCATCGCCACCAACGGCAAAGTGGATGCAGGCATGGCCGTGTCGATGGTACAGGCACCCACCAGCGACGAATCGACCATGATCCTGCTGGCGGCTCTGCCGTTGGCGCTGCGCGATGATTACCAGCGCGTCGGCGTGATCGGTTTCGGATCCGGGCTCAGCACGCACACGCTGTTGGGCGACCAGCGCGTCGGGCGCGTGGAAACGGTGGAGATCGAGCCGGCCATGGTGGAGGGCGCGCGTCTGTTCGGCGAGCGTGTCGAGCGCGCCTTCAACGATCCGCGCTCGCACGTGGTGATCGACGATGCGAAGTCCTATTTCGCCGCCAGTCCGCGCAAGTACGATCTGATCATTTCCGAGCCGTCCAATCCCTGGGTGGGTGGAACGGCGGCGCTGTTCAGCGACGAGTTCTATGCGTTCGTGCCACAGCAGCTCAACGAAGGTGGCGTGTTCGTGCAGTGGCTGCAGCTGTATGAGATCACCCCCGAACTGGTCAGCTCGGTACTGGCGGGGCTGCTGGAACAGTTCTCCGATGTGCGCGCTTACCTGGCCAATCGTGGCGACCTGATCCTGGTGGCGACGCCGAAGGGCACGTTGCCGCCGATGAAGGGCAGCCTGTTCCAACAGCCGCAGCTGCGCGGGGAACTGGCGCGGATCGGCGTGCATTCGGTGGCCGATCTGGAGAACGCCCTGTCCATGGATGACGCAGCGCTGCGCGCCTTCGTTCCTCTGTATCCGGCCGCGCGCAATTCCGATTACTTCCCGACCTTGAAGTTGAATGCCCCGGTGGCACGTTTCCAGGGGGCGTTCACCCGTGATTTCCAGCAGGTGATGACGGCCCCCTGGCGGATCGTCAGTGCGCCGCCAACGGGGCAGGTGACGGGTGCTGCGGCGGGTCTGCCGCAACCGGCGTCCAGCCGGGATGACAAACGTCCGACCGCACTGGCCGTGGCAGCTTTCCTGCAGGGCGAGGTGCCCACGGATGCGGCGGATGCCGATTGGATGAGTGCGCAGGCGCTGCGTGGGCTGGCAGCGCGCTGCGAACTGGACGGATCTCCGATGGAAACCACCCGGCTGCTGTTCGTGCTGGCCGGAGAAACGATCCCGTTCCTGCCGGCAGCGCAGCGGGCGGCCCTCTGGGCGCAGCGCGACTGGATGGACTGCACCCCGGCAGATCCCGTCGTGTCCGCCAGCCTTGCCCTGGTTGCCGCCGCGGCCACCGACGACCACCACGCTGTACTCACGGAAGGCCGGCGATTGTTGGGCAGCGAGCATGCGCCGATGCTGCTGGCCGACCCTGCCACCGGCTATTATCTGTTCGGTGCAATGCAGCACGCTGCGCGGCAGCTGGGGGATACCACGGCGTCGCGGCAACTGACGGACCAGTACTGGAAGGCGCTCGCGCCCGATGCGCGAGGAAGCGGACCCCTGCGTTTGCTGAGCTACCTGGCCGCTATGGGCCGGCAACCCGTTTCTGAAACTGAATTCCGGCCGTCAGGGCACGAGTAACGAGGACTCCCATGAGCGTTGTTTCATCCCCCAACCTTGTCGGCATCACCGGGCTGGCGCGCCGCCTGGTCCAGGATGGTGCGCTGGACGAGGCCACCGCCCGCGACGCCATGACCCGGGCCGCCGCCGCGCGGCAGCCGCTGCCGCAGTGGTTCGCGCAGAACAAGGTGGTGGGGGCAGCACAGCTGGCCGCGGCCAATGCGGTTGAGTTCGGCATGCCGCTGTTCGACGTCTCGACCTTCGATGCCAGCCAGAACGCGATGAGCCTGGTCAGCGAGGAACTGCTGCGTAAGCACAACGTACTGCCGCTGTTCAAGCGTGGCGGCAAGCTGTTCGTCGGCACCAGCAACCCGACCCACGCACTGGACGAGATCAAGTTCCACACCAACCTGGTGGTGGAGCCGATCCTGGTCGACGAGGACCAGATCCGCCGCACTCTGGAACAGTGGCACGCCAGCCACGACACGCTGGGTGACGCGCTGGGCGGTGACGATGAGGGGATGGCCAACCTCGACGTGGGCCTGGGCGATGAGGATGGCGCGGGCGGCGACTCCGGCATCGATGCCAAGGGCGACGACACCCCGGTGGTGAAGTTCGTCAACAAGGTGCTGGTCGATGCGATCCGCAAGGGCGCGTCGGACATCCATTTCGAGCCGTACGAAGACGATTACCGCGTGCGCCTGCGCATCGACGGGCTGTTGAAGATGGTCGCGCGCGCGCCGGTGAAGTTGAACCAGCGCATCGCCGCGCGCCTGAAGGTGATGGCACAGCTGGACATCGCCGAGAAGCGCGTGCCGCAGGATGGCCGCATCAAGCTCAACCTGTCCAAGTCCAAGCAGATCGATTTCCGTGTGAGCACGTTGCCGACCCTGTTCGGCGAGAAAGTCGTGCTGCGTATCCTCGACGGCAGTGCCGCCAAGCTGGGCATCGACAAGCTCGGCTATGAGCCCGACCAGCAGAAGCTGTTCCTGGATGCGATCCACAAGCCGTACGGCATGGTGCTGGTGACCGGGCCGACCGGTTCGGGCAAGACGGTGTCGCTGTACACCGCGCTGGGCATTCTCAACGACGAGACGCGCAACATCTCCACGGCGGAAGATCCGGTGGAAATCCGGCTGCCCGGCGTCAACCAGGTGCAGCAGAACAACAAGCGCGGCATGACGTTCGCCGCTGCGTTGCGCTCGTTCCTGCGCCAGGATCCGGACATCATCATGGTCGGCGAAATCCGCGACCTGGAGACCGCCGAGATCGCCATCAAGGCCGCGCAGACCGGCCACATGGTGCTGTCCACCCTGCATACCAACGACGCGCCGCAGACCATCGCGCGCCTGATGAACATGGGCATCGCGCCGTACAACATCACCAGTTCGGTGACCCTGGTGATCGCCCAGCGTCTGGCGCGACGGCTGTGCCCGAACTGCAAGCGCCCGGCGCAGCTGCCGGAGCATGCATTGCTGGCCGAGGGCTTCACCCAGGCCCAGCTGGATGAGGGCATCCAGCTGCATGAGGCGGTGGGCTGTGATGAATGCACCGAGGGTTACAAGGGCCGCACCGGTATCTACCAGGTGATGCCGATGACCGACGAGATTGCCACGATCGTGCTGGCCGGTGGCAATGCGCTGCAGATTGCCGAAGCCGCGCAGGCGATCGGGGTCAATGACCTGCGGCAGTCGGCATTGAGGAAGGTCGCGGCGGGCGTGACCAGCCTGGCCGAGATCAATCGCGTTACCAAGGATTGACGCGGTTGTGCTGGCGGGGTCGGAGCCCTTTCCTGCGGAAAGGGATCCGACCGCTGGGTCTTGCGGCCCTTACTCCATGCCCAGCTTCTTCAGCTTGTAGCGCAGCGCGCGGAAGGTGATGCCCAGCTGCGCGGCGGTACGGGTCTTGTTCCAGCGGTTTTCTTCCAGCGCGCGCTGGATGGCGCTGCGTTCGAGCTGTTCGATGTACGAGGGCAGGGCGGCACTGCCCGGCTGCAGATCGACCACGGCTTCGGCGGCCGTGCCGTTGCCGGGCATGCGGGGGGCGTGTTGCGGCAGGCGCAGATCGTCGACACCGATGCGGTCTTCCTCGGCCAGGGCCAGCGCGCGCTCAAGGATGTTCTCCAGTTCGCGCACGTTGCCGGGGAAGGCGTACTGCGCCAGTGCCTCCAGCGCCGAGGGCGCGAGCAGCGGCGTGGTGCGGCCGTGGCTGCGGGCCAGCCGTGCCAGCACGGCAGCGGCCAGCTCCGGCAGATCCTGGCGGCGTTCGCGCAGCGGCGGCACCTTCAGTTCGATCACATTGATGCGGTAGTACAGGTCGTGGCGGAAGCGGCCGTCCTCGACCAGCTCGGCCAGATCCTTGTGGGTGGCCGACAGGATGCGCACATCGACCGGTTCCTCGCTGGCCGCACCCACCGCGCGCACCGACTTCTCCTGGATCGCGCGCAACAGCTTCACCTGCATCTGCAGCGGCAGCTCGGCGACCTCATCCAGGAACAGGGTGCCACCATGGGCGGCCTGGAACAGGCCGGGCTTGTCGGCGTGGGCGCCGCTGAAGCTGCCCTTGCGGTGGCCGAAGAACTCGCTCTCCATCAGTTCGCCGGGAATCGCGCCGCAGTTGACCGGCACGAACGGCCCGGCAGCACGTGCCCCCTGGGTGTGGATGGTCCGCGCGACCAGTTCCTTGCCGACGCCGGATTCGCCGAGGATGTAGACCGGGGCCTGGCTGCGCGCGACTTTGCCGATGGTGGCACGCAACACGTCCATCGCCGGCGAATTGCCGAGCAGCCGGGCGCCCTGTTCGGCGACGGGGCCCGGTACGGGCCGCTCGCTGTTGTTCAATTCCAGCGCGTGCTTGACCAGTCCGCGCAGTACGGCGATGTCCACCGGCTTGCTGACGAAGTCGAAGGCGCCCGCCTTCAGGGCTTCCACTGCCAGATCCATGCTGCCGAAGGCGGTGATCATCGCCACCGGTGTGCGCGGGTAGTGCTGGGCGATCTCGCTGACCAGCTCGATGCCGTTGCCATCCGGCAGGCGCATATCGGTGATGCACAGGTCATAAGGATTGCTGGCCAGCAGCTCGCGCGCTTCGGCGAGGTTGGCTGCAGTACTGATGCGCAGCCCCATCCGGCCGAGCGTCAGCACCAGCAGTTCGCGGATGTCGCGTTCGTCGTCGACGACGAGGGCGCTGCGGGTTTCGTTCATGGGCGGAAAAGATAAACGAGGGGGCTGAAAGCGACAAATGTTTGACGCACAGAATCAGGAACCATCGGGCAGCAGGGTGTGCGGACCTGGCAGGACCAAGCGGAAGCACGAGCCGCCGGCTGGCACCGGGATGTAATCCAGCCGTGCCTGGTTGGCCCTGCACAATTCGCGGGCGATGTACAAGCCCAGGCCGGTGCCGTGCTCGGAGGTGGTGAAGAACGGCCGGAACAGCTGCGCCGCCACGCTTTCGGGAATGCCGGGGCCACGGTCCATCACGTCGATCACCGCGCTGCGTTCGTGCCGGGCCACACGCAGCCGCACGCGGGCCGGCTGCTGGCCGATGCGGCCGTACTTCAGGGCGTTATGGACCAGCACGGTCAGCACCTGGTAGAGGTGGCGGGTGTCGACCTGCGCCGGCACCGAGGTGTCGCTGACGATCGGTTCGATGCTGTCGGTTTCCAGCGTCTGGCCCTGCTTGTACTCCAGCACGAAGCGGCGCACGAAGGCGACCAGATCCACGTTCTCCGGCGTGGCACGTTCGCGCCGGGCCAGGCCCAGCACGCTCTCGACGATGCCGTTGGTGCGCTGGCACTGCTGGCGGATGATCTGCAGCAGGCGGCGGTCGCTTTCGTTGAAGCCGGTACCTTCTTCCAGCAGCTGCACGGCATAGTTGATCGCCGCCAGCGGATTGCGGATCTCATGGGCCAGGCTGGCCGAGAAGCGGCCCATCGCCGACAGGGTGAGCGACTCGGCGCGCCGCGACACCACGCTGGAATCATCCAGGAAGACCAGGGCCAGTTCACTGCCGGCCAGCAGGCGCGCGAAGCGCGGTTGCACTTCGGGTTGGTCCGGATTGAGCTGCAGCGGCAGTTCGTCCTGGGTCCAGCCGTTGCGCCAGCGCTGCAGGCGACGGGCCAGCTCGGGTGCGACGCTGGCCAGATCGAGGCGGCCGGTTCCGCCCGCACCGTCGCTGTCGCCGAGCAGCATCGAGGCAGCCTCGTTGGCCAGCGTGATGCGGCTGTCGGCATCCACCACCAGCACGCCGGTGCGCATGCGGCGGATGATCAGTTCGTTGATCTGGAACAGATTGGCCACCTCGTCACCGCGCTGGTTGGCCAGCTGCTGGTTGCGGCGGGCGCGGCTGCCGACCTGGTAGCTGATGAAGGCCAGGGCCAGGTAACTGGTCGTGAACATCGCCAGTTCGGCCAGGGTGCGGGTCGGGTCGCCGCCCTCCAGCAGCTTCCACAGGTATTCGCCCACCGTTGCCAGGCTCGCCGCCAGGGCCAGCCCAAGACCCCAGCTCAGCGGCAGCAGGGTGGCGGCCGCGGCGATGTTGAACAGCAGCGACATCGAGATGCCGGCACTGGCGCCGGGCAGGGCGTGGGCCAGCAGGATGGCGGCGATGATGTCCACCAGCACGCCGGTGACCACGATCGGCCGCAGCCAGCGTTCGTTGCGGCCGATCGCCAGGGCCAGCAGCGACAACGCCAGGTAGGCCGCGCCGACGGTGTAGGCCAGCCGCGGGTGGTGGGCCTCGCCGACCATCATCGACAACGGGCTGTACAGCAGGGCGGCGATCACGGCTGCGATCAGCACCCGGTACAGGGCGAAGAAGTACAGCTCGCGCCGCGGAATCGATTCGATGCGGTCGATCAATGAAGCACTGGGTGACACGCCGGAACTCCCCTTCTGGCTGCCTGGATCTGGGTTGTGCGACGGGCATGCCCGAGCGGACGCAGATGCCCAGTATACGGTCGTGGCGATGCCCGGCCGCGGGTCCGCGTCGCGCAATCGGCCTGTGGCGAGGGCGGCCGGGCGGCTGCCGGCGATCCGCAACTGCCTGAATGACAGCGGAAATCCGCCCGGATCCGGTACTGCGTACAGACTTCTTTGCGCCCCGGCGCCGGCTCGGCCACAATAGTGGGCCCGCCGCGGTCCGTGCCGGTGCCTCCCCCGGAGGCCCTGAGGAATTGCGTGCGGTCGTTCCTATTCCCACGGTGACGCATGAATTTCCACGAATACCAGGCAAAACAACTGCTTGCCGAATACGGCATCCCGGTCCCGGCCGGCAAGGTCGCGGCTACTCCGGACGAGGCGGTTGAAGTCGCCCAGTCGCTGGGCCAGGGCCCCTGGATGGTCAAGGCGCAGATCCACGCTGGCGGCCGCGGCAAGGCTGGCGGCGTCAAGTTCTGCAAGACCGTCGATGACGTGAAGGCCGCAGCGGCCAAGATGCTCGGCACCAAGATGGCCACCTACCAGACCGCCGGCGTCGAGCTGCCGATCAACCTGGTGCTGGTGACCACCGCCGGTGAGATCGTCAAGGAACTGTACCTGTCGGTCCTGGTGGATCGCGGCACCCGCACCATCAGCTACATCGCCTCCTCGGAAGGCGGCATGGAAATCGAGCAGGTGGCTGCCGAGACCCCGGACAAGATCCACACCCTGAATGTGGACTTCGTCGAGGGCGTGCAGGGTTACCACGGCCGTGACATCGGCTTCAAGATGGGCCTGACCGCCAAGCAGGCCGGCCAGTTCGCCAACATCATGGTGAACCTGTACCGCATCTTCAACGAAAAGGACCTGGCGCTGGTTGAGATCAACCCGCTGGCGATCCTGGACGACGGCAACCTGTACGCGCTGGACGGCAAGTTCAACAGCGACGACAACGCCAACTTCCGCCACAAGGAACTGGTCGCGATGCGCGACAAGTCCCAGGAAGATGAAACCGAAGTGACCGCTTCGGAGCTGGACATCAACTACGTCACCATGGACGGCAACATCGGCTGCATGGTGAACGGCGCCGGCCTGGCCATGGCGACCATGGACGTCATCAAGCTCAACGGCGGCGAGCCGGCGAACTTCCTGGACGTGGGCGGCGGTGCCAACAAGCAGCGCGTCATCGAAGCGTTCAAGCTGATCCTGTCCTCGGACAAGGTGGAAGGCATCTTCGTCAACATCTTCGGCGGCATCGTCCGCTGCGACATGATCGCCGAGGGCATCATCGCCGCCGTGAAGGAAGTGGGCGTCAAGGTGCCGGTCGTGGTGCGCCTGGAAGGCACCAACGTGGAAGAAGGCAAGCAGCTGCTGCGTGACAGCGGCATGGCCATCATCCCGGCTGACAACATCAACGACGGCGCCAAGAAAGTCGTTGAAGCGGTCAAGAACGCCGCCTGATCCACGACACCGAAGGAAATTCCCATGTCTGTTTTGATTAACAAGAACACCAAGGTGATCGTGCAGGGCTTCACCGGCCAGCAGGGCACCTTCCACGCGACTCAGATGATCGAGTACGGCACCCAGGTTGTTGGCGGCGTGACCCCGGGCAAGGGTGGCACCACCCACATCGACCTGCCGGTCTTCAACACCGTTGCCGACGCCGTGCAGAGCACTGGCGCCAATGCTTCGGTCATCTACGTGCCGCCGCCGTTCGCGGCCGACGCGATCCTGGAAGCCGCAGCTGCCGGCATCAAGGTCATCGTCTGCATCACCGAAGGCATCCCGGTGCTGGACATGCTGCGCGTCAAGAACGTGCTGACCCGTTCCTACCCGGACACCGTGCTGATCGGCCCGAACTGCCCGGGTGTCATCACCCCGGGTGAGTGCAAGATCGGCATCATGCCGGGCCACATCCACAAGCCCGGCAAGATCGGCATCGTGTCGCGTTCGGGCACGCTGACCTATGAAGCGGTCAAGCAGACCACCGAAGTCGGCCTGGGTCAGTCCACCTGCATCGGCATCGGCGGCGACCCGATCAACGGCCTGAACTTCGTTGACTGCCTGAAGCTGTTCAACGAAGACCCGCAGACCGAAGGCATCATCATGGTCGGCGAGATCGGTGGCGACGCCGAGGAAGCCGGTGCGGAATACATCAAGAACCACGTGAAGAAGCCGGTCGTCGGTTTCATCGCCGGTGCCTCGGCTCCGGCCGGCAAGCGCATGGGCCATGCCGGTGCGATCGCCTCCGGCGGCAAGGGCACGGCGGAAGGCAAGTTCGCCGCCATGGAAGCGGCTGGCGTCGTCACCGTGCGTTCGCCGGGCGACCTGGGCGCTGCCATCGCCAAGCTGGTGAAGTAAGGTTGTTGCCGGCTTCCGGCCGGCACGATCTGTAGAGCCGAGCCCATGCTCGGCTTGCTTTGGAAAAGCCGCCTCCGGGCGGCTTTTCTGCGTCTGGGCGTCGCGCAGTCATCCGCCGGGCATGGCCCGGCGCTACCCGCAGGGTCCGCCCGGCAGGCACACGGTGCGGCGTTACAATGGGCCATTGCAACCACAGGCTGGACCTTCCATGGCTTCGATCCGCATCGCGATGGCGCAGTTCGATTTTCCGGTCGGCGATGTCGCCGGCAATACCGAGCGCATCATCGAGATGATCGGCCAGGCGCGCGATGAGTATGGCGCCGGGCTGGTGATGTTCCCCGAGCTGGCGGTCAGCGGCTATCCGCCGGAAGACCTGCTGCTGCGTCCGGGGTTCCTGTACGAATGCGAGCAGGCGATCGCGCGCATTGCGGCTGCCTGCCGCGGTATCACCGCTGTGGTCGGCTGGCCGCAGGCGGCGGGCGCGGTGGTGTACAACGCCGCCAGCGTGCTGCGCGATGGCCGGGTCGAACAGACCTATCGCAAGCGCGAGCTGCCCAACTACGCGGTGTTCGACGAGCGCCGCTACTTCGACGTCGACCCTGATGGCGGCAGCTGCGTGTTCGACGTCGACGGCATTCCGGTGGGCCTGCTGATCTGCGAGGACCTGTGGTTCGCTGAGCCGCTGGCCGATACCGTGCGTGCTGGCGCGCAGCTGGTGGTGGTGCCCAATGCCTCGCCCTACGAGCGCGGCAAGCACGCCCAGCGCGATGCCGTGCTGGCCGCGCGCACCCGCGAGAGCGGTGCGGCGATCGCGTATCTCAATGTTGTCGGTGGCCAGGACGCACTGGTATTCGACGGCGCTTCGGTGGTGGCCGATGGCGACGGTACGGTGCACCCGGCTGCCGCTGCGTTTGTCGACCAGTGGCTGGTGGTGGAGTACGACGGCGCCAGCCGTCGCTTCATGCCGCACGTCTGGATGGACGATGGTGACGAGAGCATGGACGCCCTGGCCTGGCGCGCGGTGACCCGTGGCATCCAGGATTACTGCCGCAAGAATGGTTTCACGAAGGTGTGGCTGGGCCTGTCCGGCGGCATCGATTCGGCCCTGGTGCTGGCCCTGGCGGTGGATGCGATGGGGGCCGAGAACGTGACTGCCGTGCGCCTGCCGTCACGCTATACCGCAGGCCTGTCCAACGATCTGGCTGCAGAGCAGTGCCAGGCGTTGGGAGTGAAGCTGGAAGCGGTGTCGATCGAGCCGGCGTTCAAGGGCCTGATGGAATCGCTGGCGCCGCTGTTCGAGGGCACAACCCCGGATGTGACCGAGGAGAACCTGCAGTCGCGCAGCCGCGGCGTGATCCTGATGGCGCTGGCCAACAAGTTCGGTGGCCTGCTGCTGACCACCGGCAACAAGAGCGAGTATGCGGTCGGCTACGCCACCATCTACGGTGACATGTGTGGCGGCTACGCGCCGTTGAAGGATCTGTACAAGACCGAAGTATTCGGTCTGTCGAAGTGGCGCAATACCGTGGGGGGCGCGCCGGTGATTCCGCCGGCCGTGATCAGCCGCCCGCCGTCGGCCGAACTGCGCGAGAACCAGCTGGACCAGGATTCGCTGCCGGCCTATGACGTGCTGGACGGCATTTTGTACCGCTACGTCGACCAGGAGCAGTCGCGCGCCGAGATCGTTGCAGCCGGTTACGATGCGGCCGTGGTCGACCGCGTGCTGCGGCTGGTGCGCATCAGCGAGTGGAAGCGGCACCAGGCCGCACCGGGGCCGAAGGTCTCCCGTCGCGCCTTCGGCCGCGAACGCCGCTATCCGATCAGCAACGGCTACAAGGGCTGAGGCCCGCGCCTCCGCAGGGCCCGGCCATGGCGGGCCCCACAAAAAGGAAGGGCCCCTTGCGGGGCCCTTTTCTTACTTCTTTTCCAGCCGCGCGTTGCGCTGGCCGGTACTGGCGGACTTCTCGCCTGCGAACGGGTTGAGCTTGCGGATCATCCAGGGGTACTTCGGCCAGTTGCCTGCCAGCCACGGGTGATCGGGCTGGTTCAGCTCCAGCACGCGCCGGGCATCGTCGGCCAGGGTCTTGTTGCCCAGGTGGGTGTAGGAGTCGGCCAGGACTGCCACGGCGTCGTACTGGAAGGCGCTCTGCGGATAGGTTTCCAGCAGGTAGTTGGCGCGGCCAGCGGCCGACACCCAGGCGCCACGGCGCATGTAGTACAGCGCGTTGTCCAGCTCGTGCTGGGCGAATACGTCACGCAGCTCGATCATCCGCTGGCGGGCGTCGGCGGCGTAGCGGCTGTTCGGGTAGCGGTCAACGACGATGTTGAAGTCCGAATACGCCTGGTGCGGCGTGGACAGATCGCGGCGGCTGGGGTCCAGGGACCATACGCGACGCAGGAAAACCGTATTGCGGTTGGAGTTGGCCAGGCCGCGCAGGTAATACAGGTAGGCGATGTTGCGATGGGTCGGATAGGTCCGGATGAAGCGGTCGATGCTCGACACCGCATCGTCGTGCTTGCCGGCCTTGTACTGCGCGTAGGCGGTTTCGATCATCGCCTGTTCGGTGTACGGGCCGTAGGGATACTGGGCCACCAGGCGACGGAAGCTGGCTTCGGCGCCGCTCCAGTTGCCCCCCTTCATCAGCGTGTGGCTCTTCTCGTACAGCTGTTCGACCGGCGTCCCCTCGTCGGGGCGATCACCCTTCTTGGCGCCGCGATGGCAGCCGGTGGCGGCGATGACCAGCACCAGCAGCAGGGCGGTGAGGCGGACGGGCGCGGAGAGCATGGCGGAGCGTCGGATCATGGGGTCAAGGCGGGACGCGTCTGGAATACGAAGGGTCGATGATAGCCTAGTGTCCTGTCCTGCGACTGAAACCGACCGCCGGGACCCCAAAATTTCAAAGATACCCCCCTGCCATGTCTGAACAACCCTCCGAATCGGCCCGCCAGGCCATCGTCCCCGACACCGCCGCCGGCCGGCGTTTCGACGCCGTCGTGGCCGAACTGTTCCCCGAGTACTCCCGTTCACGCCTGACCGAATGGATCAAGGCCGGCGACGTCCTGCTCGATGGCGCCCAGGCGCGGCCGCGCGATCCGCTGCGCGGTGGCGAGGTGGTGACCCTGAACGTGGTGCTGGAGACCCAGACCGATGCCCAGCCGGAGGACATCCCGCTGGACGTGCTGTTCGAGGACGAGCACCTGCTGGTGATCAACAAGCCGGTCGGCCTGGTGGTCCACCCGGGTGCCGGCAACCACAGCGGCACCCTGGTCAATGCGCTGCTGTACCGCGACCCGTCGGTGGCGGTTCTGCCGCGCGCCGGCATCGTGCATCGCCTCGACAAGGACACCAGCGGCGTGATGGTGGTCGCCCGCACCCTGGAGGCGCAGACGGCCCTGGTCGAACAGCTGGCCGCGCGTGATGTGCACCGCCAGTATCTGGCCATCGTGATGGGCGCTCTGGTGGCCGGCGGCACCGCCGATGCGCCGATCGACCGTCATCCGCGCGACCGCCTGAAGATGGCGGTGCGCGAAGACGGCAAGGACGCGATTACCCATTACCGCCTGCGCGAGCGCTTCCGGGCGCACACCGCGCTGGAATGCCGGCTGGAAACCGGCCGCACCCACCAGATCCGCGTGCATATGGCGCACCTGCGCCACCCCATCATCGGCGACCCGCTGTATGGCGGTGCGCTGAAGCTGCCCAAGGGCGCCAGCGACGAACTGGTGGCCGCGCTGCGTGGCTTCAAGCGCCAGGCCCTGCACGCCGAGACGCTGGAGTTCGTGCATCCCATCACCGGCGAGCCGGTGCGCAATTCGGCGCCGGTACCGGACGACATGCTGCACCTGATGAAGGTGCTGCGCGAAGACAGCGAGGCCTTTACCGAACGCGAGCGGGATCGCTGGTGATGGCGACCGCGCTGCCGCTGCTGCAGGCTGACTGGCCGGCGCCGCCGGGCGTGCGGGCGCTGACCACACGCCGGCACGGCGCGGGCATTTCGCCGGCACCCTTTGCCCAGTTCAACCTGGGCAACCGGCACGCAGCCGATGGAGATGCGCCGGCCAACGTCGAACACAACCGGCAACTGCTGCAGCAGGGACTGGCGCTGCCCTCCGCGCCGCACTGGCTGCGCCAGGTGCATGGCACCACCGTGCTGCGCTTTGATGGCCCGCCAGTGGCCGGGGCCAGCGAGCCGGTGGCCGATGCCGCGGTGACGTCGGTGCCGGGGGTGGTGCTGGCCATCCTGACCGCGGACTGCCTTCCGGTGGTGTTTGCCGCCGCCGACGGCAGCGAAGTGGGCGCGGCCCATGCGGGCTGGCGCGGCCTGGCCGATGGCATGCTGGAACACACGGTAGCCGCGATGCGCACCGCGCCGTCGCAGCTGCGGGTCTGGCTGGGCCCGGCGGCAGGGCCTGCCGACTATGAGATCGGCGAAGAGGTGTATCAGGCCTTCGTCGGCCACGAACCGGCGGCGGCCGCCGCCTTCGTGGCCACCCGCGCGGGGCACTGGAAGGTCGATCTGTTCGCACTGGCCCGCCAGCGCCTGCAGTCCGTGGGCGTGGACCCGGCCCAGGTGTCTGGCGGCACGATCTCCACCATTGCCGATCCGGACCTGTATTCGCACCGTCGCGACCGCCGCACCGGCCGCATGGCAACGCTGGCCTGGATCGCTCCCTGACCGTGCCGCTGTTCGCGCAGGTGCTGGGGCCGGCCTTCGCCACCCTGGCAGCACCGGTGCAGGCGTTGCATGCGGCGCCGCTGCCGTGCCGCCGTACCGGGCAGGCGCGGATCGCACGGGGCCGCCATTGGCTGGTGCCCATGCTGGCCGCGTTGGCGCGGCTGCCGAAGGAGGCGCACGCCTTGCCGGTCGAGGTGGTGTTCAGCGCCTGCGGGCAAGGCGAGCAGTGGGCGCGACGTTTCGGGCGCTGGCCGATGGTGTCGCGGCTGTGGGCACAGGAAGGCGGTCTGCATGAGCAGCTCGGTGCCGTGCACTTCGGATTCGAGCTGCGGGCGCGTGAAGGCGGCATCGACTGGTCGGTGCGCAGCGTCCGCGTGTTCGGCCTGCTGCCGCTGCCGACGCGCTGGTTCGACGGCGTGCGCTGCCGCGAGGCCTGGGCCGCAGAGCGCTACACTTTCCTGGTTGATGTGACATTGCCCTGGATTGGAGCGCTGATCCGTTATGAAGGCTGGCTCGACCCGCACTGACGCAGTGATCGTGTTCGATGGCGTCTGTGCGCTGTGCAGCCGCTGGGTGCGTTTCCTGCTGCGTGTGGACCGCCACGGGCGCTATCGCTTCGCAGCGATGCAGGGTACGCATGGCAGCCTGCTGCTGCGCAGCCATGGGCTGGATCCGCAGGACCCGCGCTCCTTTCTGCTGCTGGACGAGCAGGGCGCCTGGACTGACACGGACGCGATCCTGCGCGTGCTGACCGGGCTGGGAGGCGCATGGCGGCTGGCGGGCGTGCTGCGCCTGTTGCCGCGCAGCTGGCGGGATGCCGCCTATCGCAGGCTGGCCCGCAACCGATACCGCTGGTTCGGTCGTCACGACCGCTGCACGCTGGCGACGACGCAGCAGGCCGGCCGTTTCCTGGACTGATGCGCCGGTCGGTCCGCGCGCGGTGTCAGTGCGGAGCCGCAAGCAGCCGATAGGCGATGCGCTGGTTGCGCGCGCGGCCGTCCTCGCTGCGGTTGTCGGCTACCGGATGCTCCTCGCCGTACCCCACCGCGACCAGCGTCGGTGCCGGCACGCCATGCGCCTGCAACGCCGTCACCACCACGTCCGCACGCTGCTGGCTGAGCTGCCGGTTGGCCTCGGACGCGCCCTGGCTGTCGGTGTGAGCGGCCACTTCCACCCGTGTGCCTGGCGCAGTGCTGCGCAATGCGTCGGCCACCACCTGCAGCGTTTCGCTGGAGCTGCCGCGCAGTTCGCTGGAGCCGGGATGGAACTCCAGCCGGGTCAGGTTCAGCGCAGCGATCCGCTGCGCGGCGCCGGCATCGGCCGGCAGCCGCGACAATGCCGCCCGGCCCGGACCCCACAGCCCACTCATCCGCAGGGCGGGGAAATCCTGGCGGAGCTGCCGCGAGATCGCCAGGCGCCGCTCTTCGCTCAGGGCGGTGGAGTCGATATCCAGCTGGTTGCCGGCGAACTCCAGGCGCAGTCCGTCGCCCTGCAGGCAGGGCAGGGTGCGGATCAGGCGCTCGAACCAGCGCGGCGACCGGGCCTGCGGATCGATCTCGATACGGCCACTGACGTGCCCTGCGCCATGCACCGCAATCAACGCGCTCCACAGGCGGCGGCGCAGGGCGTCGCTGGGCAGGCTGCCATGGACCGAGACCTGCGCGCCGCGCTGGTGCAGGAACAGCCGCGCGTCGTGCTCGCGGACGATCACCTGTGGCGTCCACAGCGGCGTGCGTGCCTTCAGCTGCAGCCATGCGGTAGCGCCGAGCACGACCACGGCGGCCATCATCCACAGCAGGCTGCGCAGGGCCATGCCCTGCACCCGCGGGGTGAGCAGGGTGCCGGCCATCTGCGGTCGCTGCCGCTGCGGGCGGTTGCGCAGCTGGCGCGGCTCCGAAGGGGCCGGCTCGATGGGCTGGGACGTCAATGCGATCAGCCCCGGCAGCAGATCGCAGGCCACGACCCGGAACGCCCCCGATGACAGTCTGCTGCGCCGGGCCAGCCGGTCCATGACCGGATCACCCAGCGCACGCTGCAGGTCGCTGGCCAGCACCGGCAGCGGCGGCTGCCCGGGACGCCGCCAGGATCGGAAGTGAACCCCCAGGCCCGCCTGCTCGAAGGTCTGCTCCAGTCCGTCCAGTCCCCGCGGGTGGGAGGCTATCCAGCCGGCAATCACATCAACCACCCAACGGGTGCGATGGCCCAGTCCCAGGCGGTGGCTGGCTTCTTCGATGAAACGGTCGTACGCGTGCATGCAGTGGATCCCCGGAGTGATGTGCACGCAGTCGTGCACGGTGCGGCTTCTGTCGATTGCAGGAGCTCTGGGGGCGCCACTGTGGGGAGGTCGCGTCAATGCGAAATGAAATATCGCCGGTTCATTTTCTTTCGTTTTCCGCGATGGCGTCGCGAGGACGCCACGCAGCTGGCTGGAAGCCTTGGGGCAGCAGGACGTTCGCCTGCCTGAGTGCCACTTGCGACAGCGGCTGTGGAGATCACGCCACAGCGGCGGGATGGTTGCATGCGCAATTACTTTCGAGCCAAAAGCGTCAAGTTTCGGCGTACAGAATGCGCCTGATTCAGCCTTCGAGGGCGTCCAGGTAGCTGCGCCGCCAATGGTTGATGTCGTAGGTGCGCAGGTGCTCCATCATGGCGTGCCAGCGCTCCTGGCGCTTGCGCAGCGACATGGTGGCGGCCGTGGCGATGGCATCGGCCACGCCGTCCAGATCGTGCGGGTTGACCAGCAGCGCCTGCTTCAGTTCATCGGCGGCGCCGGCCAGAAGGGACAGCACCAGCACGCCCGGATCCTCCGGGTCCTGCGAGGCGACGTACTCCTTGGCGACCAGGTTCATGCCATCGCGCAGCGGGGTGACCAGACCGACGGCCGCCGCGCGGTAGAAGCCGGTGAGGGTGGCATGGGTGAAGTTCTGGTTGACGTAGCGAAGCGGCGTCCAGTCCGGCTCGGCATGGCCACCGTTGATGTGCCCGGCGATCTGTTCCAGCTGGCTGCGCAGTTGCCGGTACTCGGTGACATCACCGCGCGAGACCGGCGCGATCTGCAGGTAGGTCAGGGTGCCGCGCTGGTCGGGGTGGCGCTGCAGGTAACGTTCGAAGCCGAGGAAACGTTCGGGCAGCCCCTTGGAATAGTCCAGGCGGTCCACGCCGATGGCCAGCTGCCGATCCCGCAGACTGGCCCGCAGGTTCTTCACGGCGGCCTTGGCCGCTGCGGTGCTGGCCTGACGCGCGATAAGCCCGGTGTCGATGCCGATCGGGAAGGCGGCAGCGCGGAAGCGGCGCCCCCCCGGGGCCTCCAGTTCGCCGTTGTCGAGCACGCGACCGCCGCCGAACAGCCGCAGGTAGGTCTGGAAGCGGTCGGCATCGCGCTGGGTCTGGAATCCCACCAGGTCATAGGCATACAGCGCGGAGAACAGCCGCAGGTGGTCGGGCATGGCCTGCAGCAGGTCCGCCGAGGGCATCGGGATGTGCAGGAAGAAGCCGATGCGGCAGCCGATGCCGCGCTCGCGCAGCAGGGCACCCAGCGGGATCAGATGGTAGTCGTGGATCCAGACGATATCGTCCTCGCGCAGCAACGGCGCGAGCTTGTCCGCGAACATCGCATTGACCTTGTGATACGTCTCGCGCGTGCCGCGGTCATAGTCGACCAGGTCCAGGCGGAAATGCAGCAGCGGCCACAGCGTGCGGTTGGCGAAGCCGTTGTAGTAGCCGTCCACCTCGCGCTTGTTCAGGTCCATGGTGACGAAGCGGATGTCGCCGTCCTGCTGTTCATGCAGCGCGCCGCTGCCATCACGCACGGTCTTGCCACTCCAGCCGAACCACATGCCGCCGCGCTCCTTGAGCGCAGCCAGCAGGCCCACCGCAAGGCCCCCGGCGCGGTTCTCGCCGGGCACGGCAACGCGGTTGGAGACCACCACCAGACGACTCATGATGCCTCCTGCCACGAACGCGACAGGCGCATCGCTGCCGTGATCAGACCCACATGCGAATACGTCTGCGGGAAGTTGCCCCACGCTTCGCCGCTGTCGAAGGCCAGGTCCTCTGACAGCAGGCCAAGATGGTTGCGCTGCTTCAACAGCGTCTCGAACATCTCGCGTGCCTCATCCATGCGCCCGATCGCCGCCAGCGCATCGATGTACCAGAAGGTGCAGATGGTGAAGCTGGTTTCCGGCTCGCCGAAATCGTCCGGTGCGATGTAGCGGTACAGCGAATTGCCATGCTTGAGGTCGCGGCCGATGGCCTCGACGGTGGCGATGAAACGCGCGTCGAGTGCATCGATGAAGCCGATGTCGGCCAGCAGCAGCAGCGACGCGTCCAGGCGATGGCCGTCGAAGGTGTCGGTGAAGTGGCCCAGCGATTCGCTCCAGGACCGCTGCATGATGCGCGCGTGGATGATGTCGGCGCGCTCGCGCCAGTAGCGTGCACGGTCATCGCGCTTGAGCCTCACGGCGATCTTGCACAGGCGATCACAGGCTGCCCAGCACATCGCGCTGGTGTAGGTGTGCACCTCGGTGCGGCCGCGGAACTCCCACAGGCCTGCGTCGGGGACGTCGTGCAGGGCAAAGGCCTGTTCGCCCAGCGGTTCCAGCCGGGCAAAGGTATGGGCATCCCCGGGGTCCTGCAGGCGACGATCGAAGAACAACTGGGTGGAGGCCAGCACCACGCTGCCATACACGTCGTGCTGGCGCTGCACCCAGGCCAGGTTGCCGCGGCGCACCGGGCCCATCCCACGGTAGCCGGACAGGCTGGGGACTTCGTCCTCGTCCAGCTTGGCCTCGAATCCGATGCCGTACAGCGGCTGCAGCGTGCCGTCGGTGGTGGCGAGGTTGAAGATGTAGCCGAGGAACTGCTCCATCGTGCGGGTGGCGCCAAGCCGGTTCAGCGAACGCACCACGAACGCAGCATCGCGCAGCCAGCAGTAGCGGTAGTCCCAGTTGCGTACGCTGCCGGGAGCCTCGGGAATCGAGGTGGTCATCGCCGCGATGATCGCGCCACTGTCCTCGTACTGGCACAGCTTGAGAGTGATCGCGCTGCGGATCACCGCGTCCTGCCATTCCAGTGGGATCGACAGATAGCGCACCCATTCGCGCCAGTAGTCACGCGTGCGCTGGAACGCTTCCTGCACATAGCCGCTGATCGAGCGGTTGAGCGATTCATCCACGCCCAGGATCAGGTGCACAGGGTGGTTGAGGACGAACGGCAGGCCATCACGGACCATCCGGACCGGCACATCGGTGGTCAGCCGCAGCACGTGGTCGGGCAGGATCCAGCGCACGTGGTTGCTGCCCCACGTGGATTCGGGAACACGTGCGCCCCAGTCGGCCAGCGGCCGTGCGCGGATGACGATACGTGGGCTGCCGGCCAATGGCCGCACCTGGCGGATCAGGCTGACCGGCCGGTAGAAGCGGTCGTTCTGCCGCCAGCGTGGCGCGAAATCGAGGATCTCCAGCGCACCTCCATGCGTGTCGCGCAGCACCGTGCGCAGGATGGCGGTGTTGGTGAGGTATTCCTGCTCGCTGTCGGCGAAGTCCTCCAGCTCGACGGCGAAGTCGCCGCCTGTCTGCTGGTTCGGGCCCAGCAGCGCACAGAAGGTGGGGTCGCCGTCAAAGGTGGGCAGGCAGCTCCAGACGACACGGGCATGTTTGTCGACCAGGGCGCCGAAGCTGCCGTTGCCGACCACGCCCAGATCAAGATCGGGTTGGGTCATCACGCGGTACATCTCGGTTGCGGCCGTGGGGGTGGCCGGGTCAATAGGCATTCTCGCGCAGCCAGGCGTGCACGCTGCGTATGTCAGGCAGCGCGAACACGGCGGCGCTGGGTTCACGCTCGCCGATCAGCACGCTCCAGCCATGCTGGCCGTTGGCGGCGTCGAATCCGAATTCATCCGTCAGGTCATCGCCGAGGAACACGGGCAGGCGGCCCCGGAACGGCAGGTACTGCATCATCCGCCGGATCGCGCGGCCCTTGTCGGTGCCGACGGGCACGAACTCGACTACGTGATCGCCGGGTTGCAGGCGGTAGCTGGAGCGACCGCGCACATGGCGGTCAGCGAACGCCCGCACCTCGCTTCCAGCGTGCGGCGCCTCGCGCCAGTGCAGGGCCAGGCCCACACCCTTGTCTTCCACCAGTACCCCGGGATGGCCATGGGCAAAACGCATCGCCTGCTGATGCAGGGCATGCAGCCATTCGGCGGTGTCATCGTCATGTTCGTCGCGCAGCACGCGTCCGTCCTGGCCACGCAGTTCATGGCCGTGCAAGCCGGCCGCAGGCAGCTGCAGAGGCGCGAACAACTGGTCAAGCTGTGCCAGAGGACGGCCACTGACCAGTGCTACGGCACCTTCCAGGCGTTCGCTGATACGACCGATGGCCTCACGCACATCGGGCAGCAGCTGCACGGCGTCCGGTCGTGCAGCGAATTCAATCAGGGTGCCATCGACATCGAGGAACAACGCGCAGGCATCGTCCAGCAATGGAGGTGGCGGACGCAGGGGGAGCGGTTCAGCCATGACGCCCAGCCTGCCAGCGTGGGCGTGTACGTGGGGTCGAGAGCAGGCGACGACGGTGCGTCGGCGCTGTCTGTCGGTTGCCGGCACAAGGGAGCGGTACCGGAGCGGGGCAGTGCGGACCCGTGGTCCGCACCACCGCAGACACGCGTCAGCCGCGGTCAGAACGTGTAACGGACGCGGCCGTAGTAGTAGGCGCCGTTGCTGCCGATCGGCGAAAGCACGTCGTAGGGCAGATTGCCGAAGTAATGGATGTCCTCATTGGATCGATCCGGGTAGTTGTCGGTCAGATTCTGTCCGCCGATGGCCACGCTCCATCGGGCGCTGATGCGATACTCCACTTCTGCATCCAGCTGCCATTCGGCCTGGTAGGTCTGGCGCGGAATGTAACCGTCACCGAAGTTGAAGACACGGGTGACGCTGCCATAGCGGTTCACCCGGCTGCTGAGTGACCAGCGGTCATTGCTCCATGCTGCAGAGACGCTGCCGCGCGTGCGCGGGGTGGCGTCGGTCAGCGTGTTGGTCTCTTCGATGCCGAACAGCACATAGTCCGGATCGAGCGCCTGCAGTTGTGCAGGGGTGGCCAGCACGTTCTTCAGCGTGGTCTTGGTATAGGCGTAAGTGCCGGTCAGCAGCAGTTGGCCGTTGCCCAGCGCCTGCCGCCAGTTGCTGACCAGTTCGGCGCCACGGGTACGTGTATCGGCGGCATTGACGAAGAAGCTGGCGCTCTGCAGGCCACTGACGCCGTAGTTGGCGGCGACGTAGTCGGTCAGCGCATCGCCGGTGATGCTTTCGGACAGCGCGATGCGGTCATCGATGTCGATCTGGAAGAAGTCCAGCGACAGGTCGAAGTGCTCGCCGATGCGGCTGGTGAAGCCCAGCGACGTGTTGATCGACTTTTCGGGCTTGAGGTCCTGCGCGCCCAGGCCGCGGGCAATCGGATTGTTGACCGACAGCAGCCGGCCCTGCACCAGCTGGCCGCCGGCGTTGTAGCCAGTGGAGGTCGACTCGTAGCCGATCTGTGCCAGCGACGGGGCGCGGAAGTTGTTGGAGATCGCGCCACGCAGGGCGAAGGCCGGGGTGAACTGGTAACGCAGGCCGAGCTTGCCGGTCAGTTCGCCGCCGAAATCATCGCTGTGCTCGTAGCGCGCAGCCAGGTCGCTGGAGAAGTGATCGCCGAACTGGCTGGACAGGCTGGCATAGGCGCTGGCCACATCGCGCGACAGGGTGGCGGCATCCTGCGGCGTGAGGCCGCCACCGGCCTGCGAGCCGGTGGGACGGTCGGTAAACGGGCCGGCCGCATAGCTGGCGGGGTCGCCGGGACGGGTCTGGTAGCGCTCATGGCGCGCTTCCGCGCCCAGGCCCAGCGTATGGCTGATGCTGTCGCTCTGGGTGAACACACGGCTCAGGTCCAGGTTGCCGACTGTCTGAGCGTACTCATAATCAGCCGTCTTGAAGCGTGTCGGGCTGGCCGGGCCCAATGAGGCGTTGAGCGAATCACGCAGGCGATAGGTGAAATCGTTCTGGCCATGGTCCAGGCTGCCGTCGTAGCTCCACTCACCCCATTGGCCGCGCACACCGGCGACCGCCTGCACGTCGCGGTTCTCGCCTTCGGAGACCGGCCGGTAACCGTTCGGATAGACCTCCTTCCAGTTGGCCTCGCCGTCCGGGTAGCGGAAATAGTTCGCGCCTTCGGTATCGCGCTGGTTGAAGGTACCGAACGCGTAGAAGGTGGAGGTCTGGCCGACCGGGATTTCAGTGTTGAGCCACAGGTTGATGTCCTTGCTCTCACCATCGCCCAGCACGTAGTTGCGCTTGCCCTGCAGTGCCAGGTTGTCCGGGGTCTGGTCCCACGGTGGAATCTGGTCGAAGCCGGCGCGGTTGGTCCCGTTGCGGTGCTTGTACTCTAGGCCGACGCGCAGGAAGCCACCGTCCTCACCCAGCGAGGTGCCCACTTTGGCGCTGATGTTGCCGGCCTGCCCATCGGTAAGGGTGCGGCCGATCGGCTTCAGATCGGTGTGATTTGCACCGTAGCTGGCTTCGATCTCGCCGCCGTCGCCACCATTGTCGAGGATCACATTGATGACACCTGCCACGGCGTCGGAGCCATACAGCGCGCCGGCACCGTCGCGAAGCACTTCGATGCGCTTGATCGCGCTGACAGGGATGGCATTGAAGTCGACCGGCGTGGTGCCCTTGCCGATCTTGCTGTCGGTGTTGACCAGGGCGGTGTGGTGGCGGCGCTTGCCGTTGATCAGCACCAGTACCTGATCCGGCGACAGGCCGCGCAGCTGCGCGGCGCGGACGTGGTCGGCGCCACCGGAATTGGACTGGCGCGGGAAGTTGAACGACGGCAACAGCGCCTGCAGCGCACTGCCGAGTTCGCCGTTGACCACGCCGGCCTTGCGGATGTCTTCGGCGGTAAGCACATCCACCGGCGAGGTGGATTCGAGCACCGTGCGGTCGGCGGCACGGGTGCCGGTGACGATCACGGTGTCGAGGTTGGTGGCGTCCTGGGCCAGGGCCGGGGCGATGGGGGAGAGCGCAAGGGCAATGGCGAGGCCGAGCGGCGACGCGGGCAGGCGGGCGGACATGGGGGCTCCAGCAACAACGACGACGGGGAAGGGGGAGATAGTTTCACTTACATCCATCCGGATGAAGCGATATATTATCTTCGCGTGATGACCGGTGCTGATGCAAGCCCCTGCCGGTCCGGCATGAGCTGATGCCCTGTTGGCATCAGCACGCCGGGCCGGTGGCGCTGTACGCTGCCGGCTCGCACTGTCCCCCTTCCCCGGAGCTGTACCGATGAAACACCTTGGCCTTGCCTTCGCCGTTCTGCTCGCCGCCAGTGGCTGCGCCAGCCTCTCCTCGCAGGCGCCCAGCGCCTACGCTACGGCCACGACCGCTGAACTGAAGGGGGATGCCGCACGCCCGTCCGCTGGCCAGGGCTGGGTGCGCAGCGAGCTGTACTTCGGGGTGGGCGAGGAGCAGGGCGCCGGCAACCGACCGCAGGCCGATACCATCAGCGAGGCGCAGTGGCGGACGTTCCTGGACAAGGAAGTGACCCCGCGCTTCCCCGATGGCCTGACCGTGTTCGATGCCTACGGCCAGTGGCTGTTCCGGGGTGACGCTGCGCCGAACCGCCTGCGCACCAAGGTACTGGTGGTGCTGCACGAAGACAGCCCGCAGCGTCGTGCCGACATCGAAGCCATCCGCCTGGCGTGGAAGCAGCAGACCGGGCACCAGTCGGTGCTGTGGTCGCGACAGGCCGTTGACGTATCGTTCTGACCGGGAGGCGCCGCCCTGGCGCCGCAGGGAAAGACGATGAGACACAGGGACACCGTGATTGGCCTGCTGGCGGGCCTGCTGGTACCGCTGGCGCACGCTGCTGACAGCGATGCGCCGCTGCGCTTCGAGGCGGCACCTGGCATTGGCGTGCAGGCTGAGGTGGCGGAGGACGGCAGCATTGCCGTGCAGCTGCTGCCCTCTGGCAAGCGGCTGAGCCTGCCGGGTGCCCCGGACGTCGACGGCAATTCGCGGTTGTCAGCCGAGGATGTTGATTTCGATGGGCGCCCGGAGCTGGTTGCGCGCGCGTCGGTCGGCATGGTCAATGAAGCGGTGGCGGTGTATCGCTACGATCCGGCCAGCGGTGGTTTCCGCGCGCTGCAGGCCGAAACCCATGGGCGTGACAACTGCGGCGGCCTGATGGGGCTCACCGTTGATGCCGCCACGCGCACGTTGACCAGCAGCTGCCGCAGCGGCCCGATGTGGTACACGGACCAGTACCGGTTTGCAGGCGCGAAACTCTATCTGTACCGCGCCGAGCGCGTCTTGATGCTGGGCGATACCCTGAACGCCGCACTGCGTTGGGTGCAGGCCGACGAGCAGGGCCCGTCGGCGGTCTGGCGCACCTTTGATCCCACCGGTCGTGTGCTGGAGAGCGCGATCGCTGATGGCCTGGGCGCACCGCCCGACGGCCCGCTGCGCAGCCAGCAGGCCACCGTGGTGCCGGCGCGCCTGTTCCTGTTCGACCGGCCCGGTGCGCCCAGCACCCAGCGTTACCTGCTGCAGGGCGACCGCGTGGAACTGCTGGATGAACACGAGGGTTGGCTGAAGGTGCGGTATCGCAACCCGAAGAGCGGCGCGGTGGTGGGCTGGATCAACGTCAACGATTGACCCGATATCGCTCTGTACTTTGCCTGTCGAGGCGATGCATGCCTTGCCCACGGAGGCATCACTTCGTCGGGTCTAGCCTCGGACGTTCCCCCGTTCGAGGATGCATCCGATGAGCAAGCGCGTTGCCGAGATCGTTGTCGATACCCTGCAGCAGGCGGGTGTCCGCCGCTGTTATGGCATCGTCGGCGACACGTTGAACCACGTCACCGATGCACTGCATCGCAGCGAAATCGAATGGGTGCATGTGCGCCACGAAGAGGTGGCCGCCTTCGCCGCCGGCGCCGACTCGCTGGTGAGCGGCGAGCTGACGGCCTGTGCCGGCTCCTGCGGTCCCGGCGGCCTGCATTTCATCAATGGCATCTTTGAAAGCAACCGCAACCGCGCACCGATGGTGCTGATCGCCAGCCAGGTGGTGACCAGCGAACTGGGCATGGAATTCCCCCAGGAAGTGGATTTCAAGGCGGTCTATGGCAGCTGCACGGTGTTCTGCGAGCAGGTGCACAGCCCGGCGCAGGCACGACGCGTGGTCGCCCTGGCCTGCCAGGCGGCGATCAGCCGCCGCGGCGTGGCGGTGGTGATCCTGCCGGCCGACATCAGCCAGGCCGAGGTGAAGCACGATGTACCGTTCTCGGTGCACTACACCCAGCCGGTGCTGCGCCCGTCGGATGGCGAGCTGCAGCGCATCGCCGGGTTGCTGGGGCAGGGCAAGCGCATCGGCATCTATGCCGGTGCCGGTTGCCAGGGCGCCCATGCGCAGCTTCTGGAACTGGCCCGGCGCCTGCAGGCCCCGATCGCGCACACCTCGCGTGCCAAGGACTTCGTCGAGCCGGACAACCCGTACAACATGGGCATGACCGGCATCTTCGGCATCGAATCCGGGTTCCACACCCTGATGGAGTGCGACACGCTGCTGCTGCTCGGCGCCGATTTTGCCTGGGGGCAGTTCTATCCGGACAAGGCGACGATCATCCAGGTCGATCGCGATGGCAGCCATCTCGGTCGCCGCCATCCGGTTAACCTGGGCGTGGTGGGTGACATCGCACCGACGCTGGATGCACTGCTGCCGATGCTGCCACCCCGCGAGGACAGCACGTTCCTCGACGAGTGTATCGAGCGTCGCGACAAGGCGCTGGCCAAGCGTGAGCAGGAGGAGCAGCCGGGCGAGGGCGAACTGATCCATCCGCAGCACCTGACCGCGCTGCTGTCGAAATACGCCAGCGACGATGCGTTGTTCACCGCCGACGGTGGCTCGCCGATGGTGTGGGTGCTGCGGCATATCCGCGTCAATGGCCGTCGCCGCACGCTCACCAGTCTCCTGCACGGGACGATGGCCAATGCGATGCCGCAGGCGCTGGGCCTGCAGAAGGCGTTCCCGGGCCGGCAGGTGATCTCGCTGTCGGGCGATGGCGGCCTGGCGATGCTGCTGGGCGATCTGCTGACCGCCGTGCAGGAGAAGCTGCCGATCAAGGTGGTGGTGTTCAACAACGGTTCGTTGAACTTCGTGGAGTTGGAGCAGAAGGTGGAAGGGCTGCTGGACAACTACACCGATCTGAAGAATCCGGATTTCGGCCGTCTGGCCGAGGTGATCGGTTTCCATGGCCGCACGGTCACCCGCAGCGAGGACCTGGAGAAGGCCGTACAGGACTTCCTCGCCCAGCGCGGTCCGGCATTGCTGGACGTGCATACCAGCCGGGCGGAGCTGGTGATGCCGCCGCAGATCGAGGCCAAACAGGTGGCGGGTACGGCCCTGTATGCGGCCAAGGCGGTGTTGAATGGCCGCTTCGACGACGTGAAGCATCTGCTGGTGGACAACTTCCTGAAGAAGTGAGGGTTGGGGTTTTATGCAGGGCTGCGCCCTGCACCCGCTACGAGCCAGAGCCAGAGCAGAAGCGGGTTATCTGGGGGATGGCGGGGTGGGTCAGGTTGCGGGGGACGCCGTAAACCCGTCCTTGGGGGCTTGGCCGCGGCATCCATGCCGCGGACACCCCCGCAACCGGACCCACCCCGCCTTCGACAGATTCCTGTGATCTGTCGGAATGGCATGGCTGTTGCCTGATGGGTGTCGACCTTGGTCGACACGGTAGATCCACGCCATGCGTGGATGAACGAAGGAGTGATCGGGATGATCTTCTGTAGCCGAGCCATGCTCGGCTCAGAGGCTTCGCGTATGGCAGCCGAGCATGCGCTCGGCGCTACAACGAGAGCCTGCCTTTGCTTTTGATCTTTTGATTCTCTTCCGTGGCTGGCACACGCGGGAAACTGTCAGGGGCCGGGCGGGTGGGCGTCGCGGGGGTGTCCGCGGCATGGATGCCGCGGACAAGCCCCCAGGGATGGGTTCACGGCGTCCCCCGCGACGCCCACCCGCACGGGCCAGCCCGGGAATCTGCGATTTGCGTCCAGCCACGAGGGGCCCTGCCGTTGGCTGGAACCCATCATTCCACCGTGGAATTGGCGCGCCGGCCCCGCTGGGCCTACCATCGGCGCTCCCCACCCCCATCGCCCCTTCCATGTCCGCTCCCGCTTCCGCCGCACCGCGTCGCTGGTTCGTCGCCGGTGACTTCAATGGCTTCT
The DNA here is from genome assembly GCF_025642255.1 of Stenotrophomonas maltophilia. Classification (NCBI taxonomy): domain Bacteria; kingdom Pseudomonadati; phylum Pseudomonadota; class Gammaproteobacteria; order Lysobacterales; family Lysobacteraceae; genus Stenotrophomonas; species Stenotrophomonas maltophilia. The sequence goes on along the minus strand of NZ_CP106759.1, from coordinate 3,192,004 downwards.
TCGGCCTGGTCGTCGACAACCTCTCCATCCTCGGCTTCATCGCCATGGCGTTGGTCGGCATCTTCCAGTTTCCCGCCGACGTGGTGTTCGGCCGCATGTTTCCCGGTACCGCCTTCGGCGTGCTGATCGGCAATCTGCTGTACACCCTGATGGCACGCCGGTTGGCGGCACGCACGGGGCGTGATGACGTCACCGCGATGCCGCTGGGGCTGGATGCACCCACCAGCATCGGCATGGCGTTGCTGGTACTCGGTCCGGCGTTCGTCGCGTTCAAGCAGCAGGGCATGGACCCGCATGCCGCCGGCATTGCGACCTGGCAGCTGGGCATGGCGGCGCTGGTCATCATGGGCGCGCTCAAGCTGGTGCTCTCCTTCTTCGGCGAAGCCGTCACCCGCGCGCTGCCGCGTGCAGCGTTGCTCGGCTCCATCGCCGGCATCGCGCTGGTACTGATGGGCCTGCTGCCGTTGCTGGAAACCCTGCGTTCGCCACTGGTCGGCTTCACCACGTTGGGCCTGCTGCTGTATGTGCTGATCGCCAAGGGCCGGCTGCCGGTGCGTGGCCCGGGTGTGCTGCTGGCGTTCGTGTTCGGCACCGTCCTGTACTACGGCCTCGGTCTGGCGGGACTGGGGGCCCCCGGCTTCCACGTGCCGGCGTGGACGCCGCCGCAGGTGGTGCTGCCGCTGCCGACGCTGGGCTTCCTGGACGGCCTGCCCACGGCAATGACCTACCTGCCGCTGCTGTTGCCGTTCGGCCTGCTGATGGTGGTCGGTGGCATCAACGTGTCCGAGAGCGCGCGCGCGGCCGGGGATGATTACCGCACCCGCGATATCCTGCTGGTGGAAGCGGTGGCCACGCTGGTGGCCGGTGTCTGCGGCGGTGTCGCGCAGACCACCCCCTACATCGGCCAGCCTGCATACAAGCACATGGGCGCACGCAGCGGGTACACGCTGCTGACGGGCCTGTTCGTCGGCATCGGCGGCATGCTGGGCATCATTTCCGGGCTGGTGCAGTGGCTGCCGCTGGCGGTGCTGGCGCCGATCATCGTGTACGTCGCCATCGACATCACCACCCAGGCCTTCCAGGCCACACCGCGACAGCACGCCGGAGCGATGGTGTTCGGCTTCCTGCCTTCGGTGGCCTACCTGCTGGCGATCAAAGCGCCGGGCTGGATCGCACCGGACCAGCTGCCGCAGCTGCTGACCAAGCTCGATGGACACGGCCTGCCGGAACTGGCGGTGATCTTCACTCTGGGCAACGGCTTCATCATCACCTCGATGCTGTGGATTTCCGCCGTGGCCGCGATGGTTGACGGCCGTCTGCGCCGTGCCTGCGGCTTCCTGCTGGTGGCGGCTGTGCTGACCCTGTTCGGCCTGATCCACTCGGTGGATCCGCGCGGCGGCATCTACCTGCCGTGGGACCTTGAAGGCCTGGCGCGTACCATCAGCTGGCAGTTTGCAGGGGCTTACGTGGCGCTGGCACTGCTGCTGGGGCTGTTGTCGCTGCAGAAGCAGGCGGTGAAGCCGCTGGGTGATCGCGCCGATCATTGACCGGGAACACGCCGGGCATGGCCCGGCGCTACCGCTCTCCGTCCAGCTCGGAGTAGTGGCGGAAGATGCCGTTGGTGTTGAACGCCAATCGCCGCTCCGACGCGAGATAGGCAGCGATGTTCGGTCGCTTCGCCACCCGCTCCTGCAGTGCCCGCAGCAGGGGCAGGCGCGGCGTGAGTGCCTGCATCCGGCGCGGCAACATGTAGTCCAGCCCGCTCATCAGCTGGAACAGCGACAGATCCACGTAGGAGTGCTCGCGCAGTGCATGGCGGCCACCGTTGGCCGCCAGCACCTGCTCGAAATAGCCGAGGAACTTCGGCAGCCGCTCGCTGCGCAATGACGCCGCACGTGCGTTGGCTTCGGTCTTCTGTTCCTCGTAGTACTTCGACGCGGCAATCGGATGGTGGGTGTCGTGTACTTCAGCCACCAGGTCGGCAATGGTCAGCTGCAACTGCAGCGCCTGCATGCGCCGCGCCGCGGCCTGCGGCACCAGATCCAGGGTTGGGCCGAGAAAATCCAGGATCGCTGCGACCTGCGCGATGACCTCACGCCCCGCCTTGAGGAACGGGGGGGCGAACGGTTGCGCGCCCTCACTGTGGCCATCGAGAAAGGGCTGCATCGCGGCGTCGCCATGTATCCGCGCCATGTCGATGTAGTCGGCGCCAGCGTCTTCCAAGGCCAATCGTACGAATTCGCCACGTCCCTGGATGCCGGTCCAGTAGTACAACGCGTAGTGCATGACACGGTCTCCCCGCGACAAGATGCACAGCCTCGCGCAGCGCGCGCAAAGCAGGCGTGAGCGTGCCCTGCGTGCGGCGCCAACCCCAACGGCAGCGGAACACGCGGGGAACCCTCGGGAATCGAGAGGGTCACACCTTGTCCATGCAGATGGAAAACGAGGGACTGCATCATGCAGAGTGGAAAGGCGGTATGGCCCTGGGTGCTGGGTGTGGTGGTGATCGGTGGCGCGGGCGGTTGGCTGTTCCGCGATCAGCTCAAGAGCCTGGCGGACGGTGTCCCGGTGCCGGTGCAGTCGCCCCCCGCCAGTGCTGGCGCACCGCCACAACCGAAGGCGGCCGCAGAAACCGCACCGGCGCCGCCCGCCATCCAGCATCCGCTGGACACCGAAGCCGCGGCCGATCCCGCGCTGCCGAAACTGGCCGACAGCGATATCGCGGCCTGGAGCGCATTGAGCCAGCTGTTCCAGGGGGAGCGGCCGCTCACCCTGCTGCTGCGCGATCACCTGATCCAGCGCCTGGTGACCCAGGTCGACAATCTGGACAAGCCCAGTGTTCCGCCGACCGCATTGGCCGCGCGGCCTCTGCCGGGGAGCCTGCAGGTCGAGCCGGGCGAGGGCGGGGAACGCATCGCCGCCAGCAACGCCGCGCGCTATGCGCCCTATGTGCAGGCATTCACCGCGCTGGACCCGGCGGCAACGGCTACGGCGTACAAGCGCTTCTACCCGTTGATCCAGCAGGCCTATGTCGATCTTGGGCGGCCAGAGGGCTACTTCAATGATCGCCTGGTGGCGGTGATCGACCATCTGCTGGAGACCCCGGAGCCGCAGCAGGCGCCCCTCGTTCAACGCGATGAACGGGGCCGCTACCGCTTCGTGGATCCGGATCTGCAGGCGCGCTCGATTGGCCAGAAGGCCCTGCTGCGCATGGATGTGGCGCAATCGCGGGCGGTCAAGCAGCAGCTCCGGGCGATCCGCAGCGCGATCGCGCGCTGAGCGATCGCGGGCGCGGCCCGCCATGCGTAACTGATCCGGATCAACGCGCCGACCACACCCGCTCCGGCATGCTGGCCCCAGGCTGACTGGCCCCGGGGTGCAGTCGCAGCCACCCTTGAAACCGGGTGGTGCAACCGCATCTTTCCAGCATCGCCGGCACGGGCCGGCACTGACGACCGATGAGGATTCGCAATGCGGATGGACAAGCTCACCTCGCGTTTCCAGCAGGCGCTGGCGGACGCGCAGTCGTTGGCCGTGGGCCGCGACAACAGCATCATCGAACCGGTCCACGTGTTCAGCGCACTGCTGGACCAGCAGGGCGGCAGCACGCGCCCGCTGCTGGCGCAGGCCGGTGTCAATGTACCGGTGCTGCGCGAGCGCCTGGACGAGGCGCTGGACGCGCTGCCGAAGGTGTCCGGGCAGGCCGGCAACCTGTCGATCGGCAATGATCTCAACCGCCTGCTCAACCACACCGACAAGCTGGCCCAGCAGCACGGCGATGCCTTCATCGCCAGCGAGTGGTTCGTGCTGGCGGCGCTGGAGGATGGCGGCACGCTTGGCATGGCGCTGCGCGCCGCCGGTGCCGACAAGGCGCGCCTGCAGTCGGCGATCGACAAGCTGCGCGGCGGCGAGAACGTGCAGTCGGAGAACGCCGAAGAGCAGCGCCAGGCGCTGGAGAAGTACACCATCGACCTGACCGCGCGCGCCGAGAGCGGCAAGCTGGACCCGGTGATCGGCCGTGACGAGGAAATCCGCCGCACCATCCAGGTACTGCAGCGCCGGACCAAGAACAACCCCGTGCTGATCGGCGAACCCGGCGTGGGCAAGACCGCGATCGTGGAAGGGCTGGCCCAGCGCATCATCAACGACGAAGTGCCCGAGGGCCTGCGCGGCAAGCGCGTGCTGTCACTGGACATGGGCGCGTTGATCGCCGGCGCCAAGTTCCGCGGTGAATTCGAGGAGCGACTGAAGGGCGTATTGAACGACCTGGCCAAGAACGAAGGGCAGATCATCCTGTTCATCGATGAGCTGCACACCATGGTCGGGGCCGGCAAGGCCGACGGTGCGATGGACGCCGGCAACATGCTGAAGCCGGCGCTGGCGCGCGGCGAGCTGCACTGCATCGGTGCCACCACGCTGGACGAGTACCGCAAGTACATCGAGAAGGATGCCGCACTGGAACGCCGCTTCCAGAAGGTATTCGTGGGCGAGCCTTCGGTGGAGGACACCATTGCCATCCTGCGTGGGCTGAAGGAGAAGTACGCCCTGCACCACGGCGTTGAGATCACCGACCCGGCGATCGTTGCTGCGGCCACGCTGTCCAACCGCTACATCACCGACCGCCAGCTGCCGGACAAGGCCATCGATCTGATGGACGAGGCCGCCTCGCGCCTGCGCATGGAGATCGACTCCAAGCCCGAGGAACTGGATCGGCTGGAGCGGCGCGTGATCCAGCTGAAGATCCAGCGCGAAATGCTGAAGAAGGAGAAGGACGATGCCTCGCGGCAGCGCCTTGCCGATCTGGAGAATGACATCGAGGTGCTGGAGCGTGAATTCTCCGACCTCAATGAAATCTGGAAGTCGGAGAAGGCCGCGCTGCAGGGCGCAACAAAGATCAAGGAGCAGGTGGAGCAGGCCAAGCTGGAGCTGGAAGCCGCGCAGCGCCGGCAGGATTTCGCCAGGATGAGCGAGATCCAGTATGGGCTGCTGCCCCAACTGGAAAAGCAGCTGGCGGCTGCCCAGGAAGCCGAGCACAAGGACTTCAAGCTGGTGCAGGACCGGGTGACCGATGAGGAGATCGCCGAGGTCGTGTCGCGCTGGACCGGCATCCCGGTGAACAAGATGCTCGAAGGCGAGCGCGACAAGCTGTTGCGGATGGAAGAGGTGCTGCACAACCGCGTGGTCGGCCAGGAAGAGGCGATCAAGGTGGTGTCCGACGCGGTGCGTCGCTCACGCGCGGGCCTGTCCGACCCGAACCGGCCTGCCGGCTCGTTCCTGTTCCTGGGCCCGACCGGCGTCGGCAAGACCGAACTGTGCAAGTCCCTGGCCGAATTCCTGTTCGACAGCGCCGACGCGATGGTCCGCATCGACATGAGCGAGTTCATGGAGAAGCACAGCGTCGCCCGCCTGATCGGTGCGCCTCCGGGCTACGTCGGCTATGAGGAAGGGGGCTACCTGACCGAAGCCGTGCGTCGCCGTCCGTACTCGCTGATCCTGCTCGACGAAGTCGAGAAGGCGCATCCGGACGTATTCAACATCCTGCTGCAGGTGCTGGACGATGGCCGCCTGACCGATGGCCAGGGCCGCACGGTGGACTTCCGCAATACCGTCATCGTGATGACCTCGAACCTGGGCTCGCACCAGATCCAGGACATGAGCGGTGACGACAGCCCGGAGGCCTACATGCAGATGAAGGCCGCGGTGATGGGGGTGGTGCAGGCGCACTTCCGTCCGGAGTTCATCAACCGCCTCGACGATATCGTGGTGTTTCACCCGCTGGACAAGCAGCAGATCAAGCAGATCGCGCGCATCCAGATGCGCGGGCTGGAGAAGCGGCTGGCCGAGCGCGGCCTGAAGCTGGTGGTGTCCGATGCCGCGTTCGACCTGCTGGGTAATGTGGGCTTCGATCCGGTGTACGGCGCACGCCCGCTGAAGCGCGCGATCCAGTCGCAGCTGGAGAATCCGCTGGCACAGAAGATCCTGTCGGGCGCCTTCGCCAACGGTGACACCATCGAGGTCGGCAACGACGGCGGTCACCTGGTGTTCGCCAAGGCCTGATGTCGGCCGGGTTCCCGCCCATGGGGGCGGGAACCTGCGGGCTGCCGGGCAGGTCCTGATAACCACAGGTTACGGGCTCATCGCCAGCGGCTCTCAGCGTGCGCGGTGGGGTCGCCTATCGTGCAGGTTTCCCCGGATGGAACCTGACGCGATGAGTGATCCGCAGTGGCAACTGGAAACCCTGGCCGTGCACGGCGGCTACCGGCCCGACCCGACCACGCGCGCAGTGGCGGTGCCCATCTACCAGACCGTGGCCTACGCCTTCGATGACACCCAGCACGGCGCCGATCTGTTCGATCTGAAGGTGCAGGGCAACATCTATACCCGCATCATGAATCCCACCACCGACGTGCTGGAGCAACGTCTGGCCGCGCTGGAAGGCGGGATCGGTGCGCTGGCGCTGGCATCCGGGCAGGCTGCGATCACCTATGCGATCCAGACCATCGCCGAAGCAGGCGACAACATCGTCGCCGCCAGTGCGCTGTATGGCGGCAGCCTCAATCTGCTGGCGCATACGCTGCCGCAGTATGGCATCCAGGCGCGATTCGCCGATCCGGCCGATCCGTCAGCCTTTGCTCCCCTCATCGACAACCGAACCAAGGCCGTGTTCGTGGAGTCGATCGGCAATCCACGCGGGAATGTTACCGACATCGCCGCGATTGCCGAAGTCGCCCATGCCGCCGGCGTGCCATTGATTGTCGACAACACGGTTGCCACGCCTTTCCTGCTGCGCCCATTCGAGCATGGCGCGGATATCGTGGTGCACTCGCTGACCAAGTACCTCGGCGGCCATGGCAACAGTCTGGGGGGAGCGATCATCGATTCGGGCCGCTTCGACTGGACGGCGCAGCCACAGCGTTTCGCCCGTCTCAACCAGCCGGACCCGAGCTATCACGGTGTGGTCTACACCGACGCCCTCGGCCCGGCCGCCTACATCGGCCGGGCGCGGGTGGTACCGCTGCGCAATACCGGCGCGGCACTGTCGCCGTTCAATGCGTTTCTCATCCTGCAGGGCATCGAGACCCTGGCCCTGCGCATGGAACGGATCAACGCCAACGCGCTGGCCGTGGCGCAGTATCTGAAGCAGCATCCCAAGGTGGCGTGGGTGCGCTATGCCGGCCTGCCGGATGACCCTGAGCATGCGGGCGCACAGCGTTACCTGCGTGGGCAGGGCTCGGGCGTGCTGACCTTCGGTCTCCCTGGCGGACGTGAGGCCGGTGCCCGCTTCCTGGACGCACTGAAGCTGTTCACGCGGCTGGTCAACCTGGGTGACGCCAAGTCGCTGGCCACCCATCCGGCATCCACCACCCATCGCCAGCTGGATGCCGATGAACTGGCCCGCGCAGGGGTCAGCGAAGACACGGTGCGGCTGTCGATCGGCATCGAGCACATCGGCGACCTGCAGGCCGACCTGCAGCAGGCGCTGGCCGGCGCCTGATAGCCAGGCGCTTGGTCGTCATCGCCAGTGGCGATCACCACCGCCGCCGCGATGCGCTACGGTGGAGCTGCCTCTCCAAGGCGTGGCACTGGTGTTACCTATCCCCGGTCGATGCGGGTCGACCGGGGATTTTTCATGGCAGCCGCCGGGCATGGCCCGGCGCTACGCCATCCGCCCTGCCTCACACCACCGGAATGCTGTGCTGGCCGAGATTCCGGTAGGGCGGGGTGGACATGATCATCTCCGCCAGCGAATAGGCCAGCTCGCGCTCGGCCATCACCGTGCCATCGGCGCCATGTTCCAGCAGGTGCTTCACTTCAGCATCGCTGTGTGCCCGTGCCAGCAGGGTCAGCTCGGGATTGATCGCGCGCAGTTTGGCCAGCGCTTCGCCGGCTTCCAGTGGCTGCGGAATGGCCAGGACGGCGATCTTGGCGCGCTCCGGGTGGGCCTCGGCCAGCACCCGGTCGGCCGCGGCGCTGCCACGGATCGCCGCGAGGCCACTGGCATGTGCACGCTCGACATGGTCCTTGTTGTCATCGATCACCAGCACCGGTACGCCGCGGTCGCGCAGCACCTGCGCCAGCTCGCTGCCGACGCGGCCGTAGCCGATCACGATGGCGTGGTCATGCAGGTCGCGCGAGGGCCCGGTGGCTTCTTCCGGCTCCGGCGCCTGCGGCAGCTGCTCCTGCTTCGCCTGCCAGCGGTCGAGCAGGCCGAACACCAGCGGGTTGAGCATGATCGACACCAGTGCACCGGCCAGCACCAGCGACTGTCCTTCCTTCGGCAGGATCTGCAGCGAGACACCGAGGCCGGCGATGATGAAGGCGAACTCACCGATCTGCGCCAGGCTGGCCGAGATGGTCAGCGCGGTGCTGCTCGGGTGGCCGAACGCACGCACAATGAAGAAGGCGGCGGCGGACTTGCCGAACATGATGATCAGCACCGTGGCCAGTACCTGCCACGGATGCTGCACGACGATGTTGGGGTCGAACAGCATGCCCACCGAAACGAAGAACAGCACCGCGAACGCATCGCGCAGCGGCAGCGAATCATGCGCCGCCTTGTGGCTCAGTTCCGATTCGTTGAGCAGCATCCCGGCGAAGAACGCGCCCAGCGCGAAGGACACGCCGAACAGCATGGCCGAACCGAAGGCCACGCCCAGTGCGATCGCCAGCACTGACAGGGTGAACAGCTCGCGCGAGCCGGTGCCGGCGATGCGTTCGAGGATCCAGGGAATGACCCGCCGACCGACCACCAGCATCACGGCCACGAACAGGCCAAGCTGCACGAACGTCCAGCCCAGATCGGCCAGCACGCTGCCGACGGTGTGGGTTTCCTTGGCCGCATCGGGGCCGAACACGCCGGCGAGCACCGGCATCATCACCAGTGCCAGTACGCAGGCCAGATCCTCCACGATCAGCCAGCCCACTGCGATCTTGCCGCGCATGGTCTCCAGCAGGCGGCGCTCTTCCATCGCCCGCAGCAGGACCACGGTACTGGCGGTGGCCAGCGAGAAGCCGAAGATCACCCCATGCAGTGTCGGCCAGCCCATCAACCACGCCACGCCCCAGCCGAGCAGGGTGGCCACTGCGATCTGGCCGATGGCACCCGGGATGGCGATGGCCTTGACCGCCATCAGGTCCTTCAGCGAGAAGTGCAGGCCGACGCCGAACATCAGCAGCATCACGCCCAGTTCGGCCAGCTGGTTGGCCAGCGCCTGGTCGGCGACGAACCCCGGGGTGAATGGCCCCACGCAGATGCCAGCAACCAGATACCCGACCAGGGGAGACAAACGCAGCTTGTTGGCCAGCGCGCCGAAGATGAAGGCGAGCCCCAGGCCAACGGCGACGATGTTGATCAGGTCGGTGTCATGGTGCATCGGCACTCGCAGGGTTCGGGGAGGGGGATGTCCCGATTTTCACCCAAGCGGCCAGATGCAGCAAACCCGGCAGGTGGAACGGATGGTTTGAGCAGTACAGGGCCGATCCCTTCTGCCGGAACAGAAGGGATGCAGGTTCCACCGCGCCGCCGGGCGTGGCCCGGCGTTACCGGTGCCGCTTACCAGGTGTACCTGATACGCCCGTACACATACGCGCCGTTGAAGCCGAACGGCGAGTAGTTGCTGTACGGCAGCATGCCGAAGGTCGAGTTCTGCAGGTCCGCCGTCCGGTCCGGATACTTGTCCAGCAGATTGTCCGCGCCGACGGTCAGGGTCCAGTTGCTGCTCGGCTTGTAGCTGGCCGAGGCATCCACTACCCAGGCATCACCGTAGGTCTGGTCACGCAGCGCGGTGGCCGAATTTCGCACGGTGAACTTGCCGTAGCGTGTGGCCGCCAGGCCCAGCTCCCAATGATCCGAGCGCCAGGTGCCGCTGAGGATCGCCTTGTCGCGCGGATAGCTGTCCTCGATGCGGCCGATCTCATCGCGGCCGATCAGCGACTGCGAGATACCCAGCGTCGGGAACACCGACGGAGACCCGTTCACCCGCTTCACTTCGGTTTCGTTGTAGCTGTAGGCCGCCGTCAGCTCCAGGCTGCTGGCACTGAAGGGCACGGTATAGCTGGAGACGAAGTCCACGCCGCGCGTGCGCGTGTCCAGTGCGTTGGTGAAGTACGAGAAGGCCGTCACCTGCGGCAGGCCCAGCCCGCCCAGCAGCGCGGCGGCAGCCGGCGTGGTGGTGATGTTGGAGGACAGCGCGATGCGATCGTCGATGTCGATCTGGTATGCATCGACGGTCACGTACAGGCGGTCCACCGGCTGCAGCACCAGGCCCAGGCTGTAGCTGGTGGAGGTCTCGGCCTTCAGTGGCGAGGCGCCCAGCGCCTGTGCGGCCGGGCTGGTGGTGGGGAAAGTGCCGCGTTCGAAGAAGTCACCGTTGATGATGGTGCTGGTCACCGCCTGGTAGCCCTGCTGGCCCAGCGATGGCGCGCGGAAGCCACTGGACGCGGTGGCCCGCAGCGCGACCTTGTCGGTGAACGCGTAGCGTGCCGAAAGCTTGCCGGAGAAGCGGTCACCGAAGTCCGAATAGTCTTCGTAGCGCCCGGTGAGGCCGGCGGAGAACTTCTCGGTCAGGTCCGCTTCCAGGCCGGCGTAGACCGCATAGTTGTGGCGGTCGGTATGCACTTCATTGGTCGGGGTGAAGCCGGCGAAGCCCTGCGCGCCGCTGCCGGTGTACGAATTCAGCTCGCCCGGGTTCTGGTCCCACTTCTCCTTGCGGTACTCACCACCGAAGGACAGCGTCACCGGATAGGCCAGGCCCCAGTCCAGCGACTTGGTCAGGTCGGCATTGAAGATGTCCTGCTGGTACTTCAACGTGCCGTCGTAGAACGAGCTCGGGCTGGCCGTACCCAGGCTGTAGTTGATGGTGTTGCGGGTGTGGAAATCCAAGGTGTTCTCGCCGTGGTTCAGGCTCAGGTCCCAGGTCCAGCCGCTGTCGGTGCTGCCCTTGACGCCGGCCACCAGCGAGCGGTCCTTGGAGTACTGGTTGATCTGCGGCACGAAGCCGTCGGGATAGACCTGGGCCAGCAGGGCGCCCTGCCCACTGTGGTTGCGCGAGCGGTAGAACGCGAACGAGGTGATGTCGCGGTTGCTGAGCAACGCGCTGGCGTAGCCGGTAACGCGGTCGCTGAAGTCGAAGCTGGCGTTGGCCGAGGCGGCGGTCGCATCCACGCGCGGATCGCCGACCACGAAGGTCGTCTCGCCGATGCCAGGGAAATTGCCGGTGTTCGGTGTGCTGCCCTGGTAAGGACCGGCGCGGTTGCTTTCATCCTGCTGGCTGATCTGCCCGGCCACGTGCAGGCGGCCACGGCCGCTGCCGAACTCCACGCCGGTATCGCCGGAGAGCTGGTACTTGTTGCCATCGCCGGCCGAATACTGGCCGTAGTCGACGGCCAGGCTGCCGCCGCTGCCGCTGCCCTTGAGCACGATGTTGATGACGCCGGCGATGGCGTCCGAGCCGTACTGCGCCGAAGCGCCGTCGCGCAGCACTTCAACGCGCTCGATGGCGGCGATCGGAATCGCATTGATGTCCACCGCCGACGAGCCGCGGCCGATGCTGCCGTTGACGTTGATCATGGCGGAGGTGTGGCGGCGCTTGCCGTTGACCAGCACCAGCACCTGGTCCGGTGACAGGCCACGCAGCTGCGCCGGTCGCACGCCGCTGGTGCCGTCGGTGAGGGCCGGGCGCGGGAAGTTCAGCGAGGGCAGGGCACGCGACAGCGCGGTGGCCAGTTCGCTGGTGCCGGTGGACTGCAGAACCTCGGGGGTGATGATGTCGATCGGGGACTGCGATTCGGCGACCGTGCGGTCGGCCACGCGGGTACCGGTGACGATCACGGTGTCCAGTGTGTTGGCGGCAGTACCGCTCTGCTGAGCGGCGGCGAGGAACGGAGAGCCACCGAGTGCGACAGCGACGGCGGCGGCGATCAGGCTGGTCTTGCGGGTCATCGGGACGGAACTCCGGTTGGCGGGGACGGCACCGGTATCGACATCACGAGGTGAAGCGGACGACGGTTGTTGCGGTGCGCAAAATAGGAATTAACGGGATATTCAGTGCCTGTCAAATGCCGGCCATCGGAAAAAACGTTGCAGCAGCAACCATTTAGCCGCGATGGGCATCATCATGAGAGGGGCCCGGGACACGTGCGGTGAGGACGTGGGAGAGAGGAAACGCCAGCCGCTGCGCATCCCGGGGCGCGTCAAGTATTCGTTAACGCTAGAATTGCGTCGCAGGAACAGTGCTTACCAGCACATTCCATCCGGTTATATGGACCCCTCCCCCGATGATTTCGCTTCGTAATTTCGCCTTGCGCCGCGGCGAGCGGCTGCTGTTGTCCAACGTCGACCTGACCCTGCATGCCGGTTACCGGGTGGGCGTGGTCGGCCGCAACGGTGCCGGCAAGTCCAGCCTGTTCGCGGCGGTGAAGGGCGAACTGGAGGCCGACAAGGGCGACGTCGACCTGCCCGGCAAGGTCCGCATTGCCAGCGTGGCCCAGGAAACCCCGTCGCTGCCGGATCCGGCGTTGAGCTTCGTGCTCGGTGGCGATACGGAAGTGGCCGCCGTGCTGGCCGAAGAGGCCGATGCGACCGCCCGTGAAGACTGGGAGGCGGTGGCCAATGCCCATACCCGGATGGCCGAGATGGGCGCCTATGACGCCGAAGCACGTGCCGGCAAGCTGCTGCACGGCCTCGGATTCCCGGCCGAGACCCACCACCGCGCGGTGTCCTCCTTCTCCGGTGGCTGGCGCGTGCGCCTGAACCTGGCCCGCGCGCTGATGATGCCCAGCGACCTGCTGCTGCTCGACGAACCGACCAACCACCTCGATCTGGATGCGGTGTACTGGCTGGAACAGTGGCTGCTGAAGTACCCCGGCACGCTGCTGCTGATCTCGCATGACCGCGAGTTCCTCGACAACGTCGCCACCCACACCCTGCACCTGCATGGGGGCGGCGCCAAGCTGTACCCGGGCGGCTACACCGATTTCGAGCGCCAACGTGCCGAGCAGCTGCGCCAGCAGCAGATCGCGCACGAGAAGGAACAGGCCGAGCGGGCCCATCTGCAGAGCTTCATCGACCGCTTCAAGGCGCAGGCCAGCAAGGCCGCGCAGGCGCAGAGCCGCATGAAGCGTCTGGCCAAGCTGGCCGGTACCGAGGCCGTGCGTGCCGAGCGCGAGTTCCGTATCGAGTTCGCACCGCCCGCCAAACTGCCGTTCTCGCTGATCCGCCTGAATCATGTCGAGGCGGGCTATGGCCAGGACGCCGTGATCCTGCACAACGTCGGCTTTGGTCTGGAAGCGGGACAACGCATCGGCCTGCTCGGCCCCAACGGCGCCGGCAAGACCACCCTGGTGAAGACCCTGGTGGGCGAGCTGGCACCGATTGCCGGAGAGCGCATGGCCCATCCGGACCTGAAGATCGGCTACTTCGCACAGCACACGGTCGAGTCGCTGCACGAAGGCCAGTCGCCGATGGAGCATTTCCGCGAGATCGCGCCGGATGCGCCGAACCAGTCGTTCCGCGATTTTCTCGGCAAGTGGAATTTCCCGGGTGATCGTGCATTCGAGCCGGTCGATGGCTTCTCCGGTGGTGAGCGTGCGCGCCTGGCGCTGGCGCTGATCGCCTGGCAGCAGCCGAACGTGCTGCTGCTGGACGAACCGACCAATCACCTGGACCTGGAAATGCGCGAGGCGCTGGCCGAAGCGCTGGCAACCTTCGAAGGCGCGATCGTGATGGTCTCCCATGATCGCCACCTGATCGGCCTGGTCTGCGATACCTACTGGCGCGTGGCCGATGGCGTGGTCGAGCCGTTCGACGGAGATCTCGACGCCTACGCTGCGTGGCTGCGCACCCGTCCGCAGGCGCAGGGCACCAAGGCGCGCATGGAGCAGGTGGAAGAGCCGGTAGTGGTCAAGACCGCACCGGTGGCGCAGGTCGTGCGGAAGAAGCCGGTGAATCCGCACAAGCTGGCCGCGGCGGAAGCCAAGGTGGCCGAGCTGGAAGCCGGCCTGGCCGAACTGGACCGTCAACTGGCGGACCCGGCCAACTATGCCGACAGCACCCGCATGGCCGTGCTGGGCCGTGATCGCGAAACGGCCGCTGCGCAGCTGGAAAAGGCTGAAGCTGCCTGGATGGAACTGCTGGAGTCCTGATGGAGGGCGCCGGGCCATGCCCGGTGGTGTTCCCGATCCGCTTCGCTCGCCGGGCATGGCCCGGCGCTACCGCTCGTGCGCATCAGCCCTGCGCCTGCAACCATTCCCGGAAACGTCGTGCAGGCTCACGCTCGGCGCGTGAGCGCAGCCTCGTCAGCCAGTAGCGGCCCAGTTCCAGCGTCGTGGCGAACGGCTGCAGCAGCCGTCCTTCCGCCAGTTCCTGTTCGAACATGCGCAGCGGCAGCAGGGCCACGCCGGCCCCTCCGGCAGCGGCCATGGCCAAGGTCAGCGACGAATCGAATACCGGCCCGCGCGCCTCCACGCCGCTGACCCCGGCCGCCTGCAGCCAGCGCGGCCATTCGTCATTGCGATAGGAGCGCAGCAGCGGCAGCGTGCCCAGATCACGCGGCTGTTTCAGCCGGCGTGCCAGGGCGGGGGCGCACAGCGGTGCGAACGGCGCATCCAGGATCGCCGTGCAGGCCTGCCCCTGCCAGTCGCCCTCACCGAAGCGGATGGCCAGGTCCAGGCCTTCGCCGGCAAGATCGATGCGGTTGTTGTGCGTCTGCACGCGAAGCTCGATATCCGGATGCGCGGCCTCGAACGCGGCCAGGCGTGGCAGCAGCCAGCCGGTGGCGAAGGTACCCACCACGCCCAGCGTCAGCACTTCGCGGGCCGCTCCCCCCGTGTAGCGCGCGATGCTGGCCGAGATGCGCTCGAACGCTTCGTTGAGCACCGGGAACAGCGCGGCGCCTTCATCGGTGAGGGCGACGCCGCGAGGCAGGCGATGGAACAGGCGGATCCCCAGCCGGTCCTCCAGGCCCCGGATCTGATGGCTCAACGCGGCCTGGCTGACGCACAGCTCAAGCGCGGCGCGGGTGAAGTTCTGGTGGCGGGCCGCTGCTTCGAAGGCGCGCAGGGCGTTGAGCGGCAGAGTCGGATGCAGCATCGGAAAGCCGTGAGCTGAAATGATGACTGATCGTAGCGGGATCCGGACGGCTCGTGGAATCTCCGTTGAATGCCCTTCTTAGGCATGAATGAAATTGATGGCACGTGCTGAAAAAACGCGCTGGTCAGGCGCGGCGGGGGCTTTCGATAATCGGGTTCACTTTCCGGAGGTCCTGCATGTTGCCCCGTCGACGATTCCTTCAGTTCAGTACTTCAGCAGTGGTGTCTTCACTGGCTCTGCCGCTGATCGCCCGTGCTGCCGGCAGGGGCGTTGGCACGTCGGCGGCGGCCGGCGCGATCGCCGCCGCCACGGACTTTGCCGCCCTGGAAAAGGCCTGCGCGGGCCGGCTTGGCGTGACCGTGCTGGATACCGCCAGCGGTCGCCGCATCGGCCATCGCCAGGATGAGCGGTTCCCGCTGTGCAGCACGTTCAAGACGGTGCTGGCGGCCACGGTGCTGGACCAGTCACGGCGCGTGCCCGGGTTGCTGGACAGGCGCGTGCCGGTGCGCGAGGCCGACCTGCTCTCGCATGCGCCGGTGGCGCGCCGCCACGCCGGCAAGGATCTGACCGTACGCGACCTGTGCCGGGCAACGATCATCACCAGCGACAACACGGCGGCCAATCTGTTGTTCGACGTGGTGGGCGGGCCGCCCGCCGTGACGGCCTTCCTGCGCGCTCAGGGCGACAGCGTGACCCGCAGCGATCGTCTCGAGCCGGAACTGAACAGCTTCGCCGAGGGTGATCCACGTGACACCACCACGCCGGCGGCGATGGCCGCGACCCTGCAGCGGCTGGTGCTGGGCGATGCGCTGGCGCCGGGCGCGCGCCAGCAACTGGCCGACTGGCTGATCGACAACGAAACCGGCGATGCGTGCCTGCGCGCAGGGCTGGGCGCGCGCTGGCGGGTGGGCGACAAGACCGGCAGCAATGGCGAGGATGCACGCAATGACACCGCCGTGTTGTGGCCCATGGGGGGAGGGGCACCCTGGGTGATTACGGCCTACCTGCAGGCTGCGGACATCAGCAACGATCAACGCGCCAGCGTCCTGGCGCAGGTTGGACGCATCGCGGACAGGCTGATCGGCTGACGCCCGCCCGTCTCCGGGCCGGGCTTGCTCCGAGGGTCGTGCGCGCGCATCCTGCGCGCGTTCGAAACCACACGGAAGTCCCCCATGAGTCATGAGTTGATCTACCTGCTGCTGATCTTCGCGCTGCTGGTGATCCCGCGCGCGCTGCAGCGCTTCAGCCTGCCCGCACCGCTCACCTGCCTGCTGTTCGGGATCATCGGCATGCTCTGGCTCGGGGACCAGGCGCACGACGCGGTGATCGGGCTGCTGGCCACGCTCGGCATCTCGTCCCTGTTCCTGTTCGCAGGTCTGGAGGTCGATCTGCAGGCGTTGCGCCGTGGCATGTGGCCCCTGCTGGCGCATCTTGTGGTGCGCAGCGCCACCCTGTTCGGCGTCGGCTGGCTGGCCTGGCGCTACGCCGGCCTGCCGTGGCAGGCCGCGGGCCTGCTGGCCCTGGCGCTGCTGACGCCCTCCACGGGTTTCATCATGGATTCGCTGTCGCGGCTGGGTCTGAGCGAGGACGAGCGGTTCTGGGTGACCAGCAAGGCCATCGCCGGTGAGCTGCTGGCGCTGGCGGCACTGTTCATCGTGCTGCAGGCCGGCGATCCCGGTCACATGGCCCTGTCCAGCCTGGCCCTGCTGGCGATGATGGTCGGCCTGCCGCTGCTGTTCATCGCGCTGGGTCGCTGGGTGGCGCCGCACGCGCCCGGTTCGGAGTTCTCGCTGCTGGTCATGGTCGGCATGGTCGCTGCCTACATCACCTACCTGCTGGGGGTGTATTACCTGGTGGGCGCCTTCATCGCAGGCCTGGTCGCACGGCTGCTGCACCAGCGCATGCCGCTGCTGGCCTCGCACGAGAACCTGCATGCACTGCGGCTGTTCGCATCGTTCTTCGTGCCGTTCTACTTCTTCAATGCCGGCACCAAGGTTCCCGCCGAGGCATTGAGCTTCGAAGCGCTGGGGCTGGGCATCGTGATCACCCTGGTGGTGCTGCCGCTGCGTATCGGCGTGGTCTGGCTGCAGCGCCGGCTGATGTTCGGTGAGAGTTTCCGCAGCAGTCTGCGCGTGTCGCTGGCGCTGGCGCCGACGCTGATCTTCACCCTGGTCCTGGCCGCGATCATGCGTGAGCGGTTCCAGATTCCGGCGGTGCTGTTCGGCGCATTGCTGCTGTACGCGGCGCTGACCACCCTGCTGCCCTCGCTGGTGTTCCGCACGCCCTTCGATGTCGACCCGGTCGAGCAGGAGCCGGACGGGGCGGGCGAGGCCGCACCCGTGGCGGCAACCGAGACCCTGGCGGAGGGCGTGGATACGGGGCGTTGAACGGGTGAACGGTTTGCGCAGGCCGGCCATGGTCGTTAGGGTTGGGGCATGAAACTGCCTGCCCTCGTCACTGCTTCTGCCGCCCTGCTCACGCTCGCAGCCTGCTCACAGCCCTCGCATACGGTCGCCCACGACGTGGCGACGGCCCCGGCCGACGCCTTCATGGCTGCGATCGCCGCCCACTGCGGCCAGGCGTATGAGGGCAAAGTGGTGGAGGACACGCCGGCACCGACCGGCAAGGACCCCTTCGCCGGGCAGCGGCTGGTCATGCACGTGCGGGGCTGTGCCGATCCCGGGCATGAGCTGCGCATCCCCTTCCATGTCGGCGATGATCATTCGCGGACCTGGGTCCTGACCCGCACCGAGAGCGGGCTGCGGCTCAAGCACGATCACCGGCATGCCGATGGCAGCCCTGATGCGATCACCCTGTATGGCGGCGACAGCCGTCCGCCGGGTACTGCTGAACGCCAGCAGTTCCCGGCCGATGCCGATTCGGTAGCCATGTTCCGCCGCGCCGACATGCTGGCGTCCACCCACAATGTGTGGGCGATGGAGATCGAGCCGGACCAGCGCTTCGTCTACGAGCTGACCCGTCCCGAAGGCCGCCGCTTCCGTGTGCAGTTCGATCTGAGCAAGCCGGTGGCGTTGCCGCCGGCACCGTGGGGCGACGAGGCCCCGCCGGCAACCGCACCGTAGCGCTCGAATCGGGCCTGACAGTGCCGGGCGATCCCCGGCGAGCGCGGCGGCGGCGATGCCGCCGCACGCCCGCAGGTTCGTTCGCTCAGCGCGTGCCGAAGCGGGCCCGGCAGCCGTTGCTCACCCAGACCTGGCCCCGCGAATAGCCCCAGCTGCGGCCCTCCTGACAGGCGCTGCCCGACAGCTGCTGCTGCAGCACGGGCCGGCCCTGGCGCTCGTCCCAGTCACAGTTCTGGGTGCGGTTGTTGTTGCTGCTGCAGGTAATGGAGTAATTGCTGTTGCCGCCGCCGCCCCAGCCGCCGTTGCCGCCGCCCCAGCCACCGCGGGCTTCAGCGAACTCGGCGCGGCAGCCATTGCTGACCCACACCGCGCCATTGCGCACGCCCCAGGTGCGGCCTTCCTGGCAGGGACTGCCGGACAACTGGCGGACCAGGCGGGCATTGCGCCATCCGACCGGACAGCTGCGTTCACGGTTGTTCTGGCTTTCGCAGCGGATGGTGTCGCCGTTGTTGCCCCCCCAACCGCCATTGCCACCGCCCCAGCCGCCGCGGCCCTCGACGAATTCGGCGCGGCAGCCGTTGTTGACCCAGATGCTGCCGTTGCGGCTGCCCCAGGTACGGCCTTCCTGGCAGGCCGAACCGGACAGCTGGCGTACCAGCTGCGCGCTGCGCCAGCCGGTAGTGCAGACCCGTTCGCGGTTGTTCTGGCTTTCGCAGCGGATGACGCCGTTCTGCGCGGCGGCGGGGGCGGGGGAGAGGGTGAGCCCGGCGAGGGCGCCCAGGCTGAGGGTGACGGCCAGGCTGGCCAGGGACAGCGTTTTCATGGCGAATCCCCATACGGTGTGTGGTGCGCGACTATAAGGACGGAACGGATAAAGCCCGTGTGACTGCCCCGCATTTGCCCCGGCCGGGGCCTCGGCCGCAGAATACGGGGCTTTCCGGCCCCATCGGGTGCCGGCGTTCTCCAGCGGAGCTTTCCCCCATGCGTACCCACTTCTGCGGCCTGGTCGACGAGACCCTGATTGGCCAGACTGTCACCCTCGCCGGCTGGACCGACGTGGCCCGTAACCAGGGCGGCGTCTGCTTCATCGATCTGCGCGATCATGAAGGCATCGTGCAGGTGACGGTCGAGGTCGACAACGCCGAAGTGTTCGCGGTCGCGGCCAGCCTGGGCTACGAGGATGTGCTGCAGGTGGAAGGCGTGGTGCGTGCCCGCCACGCGGTGAACGACAAGATGGCCACCGGCAGGGTGGAAGTGATCGCCACGGCCATTACCGTGCTGAACAAGGCGGCGCCGTTGCCGTTCCACGCTCACGAGAATCCGGGCGAAGATACCCGCCTGAAGTACCGCTACCTGGACCTGCGCCGCCCGGAAATGCAGCGCATGCAGCGCACCCGCATCAAGCTGGTGCAGGCGCTGCGCCGTCACCTGGATGCGCGTGGCTTCCAGGACATCGAAACCCCGATCCTGACCAAGGCCACCCCGGAGGGCGCGCGCGACTTCCTGGTGCCGGCGCGCATGCATCCGGGCGAGTTCTACGCTCTTCCGCAGAGCCCGCAGCTGTTCAAGCAGATCCTGATGGTGGCCGGCTTCGACCGTTACTACCAGATCGCGCGCTGCTTCCGCGATGAAGCGCTGCGTGCCGACCGCCAGCTGGAATTCACCCAGCTGGACATGGAGTTCGCCTTCGTGCGCGAGCGCGACGTGCAGGATTTCGTCGAAGAGATGATCCGCGCCATCTTCAAGGAAGTGGTGGACGTCGACCTGGATGCCAGCTTCCCGCGCATGACCTGGGCCGAAGCGATGCGCCGGTATGGGTCGGACAAGCCGGACCTGCGCATCGCGCTGGAACTGGTGGACGTGGCCGAGCTGGTCAAGGGCAGTGAGTTCCCGGTGTTCACCGGCCCGGCCAACGACGCCGATGGCCGCGTCGCCGCGCTGCGCATCCCCGGTGGCGCAGCGTTGAGCCGCAAGCAGATCGATGAGTACGCTGCGCACGCCGCCAAGTACGGCGCCAAGGGCCTGGCCTACATCAAGATCGCCGACAACGGCGAGGTCAGCTCGCCGATCCAGAAGTTCTTCAGCGAAGACGCCTTCGCCGCGCTGGTTACCCACGTCGGCGCCGGCAAGGGTGACATCGTGTTCTTCGGTGCCGGTGGCTACAACAAGGTCTCCGACTTCATGGGCGCGCTGCGCCTGAAGGCCGGCAAGGACTTCGGCCTGGTCGCCGATGGCTGGCGCCCGTTGTGGGTCACCGATTTCCCGATGTTCGAATGGGATGACGAGGCGCAGCGCTATGTCGCCCTGCATCACCCCTTCACCGCACCGGCCGTGGACGATATTGCCGACCTGCGCGCCAATGCCCGTACCGCGGTCTCGCGCGGCTACGACATGGTGCTCAACGGCAATGAAATCGGCGGCGGCTCGATCCGTATCCATCGCCCGGACATGCAGAGCGCGGTGTTCGAGCTGCTCGGCATCGGCGCCGAAGAAGCGCGTGCCAAGTTCGGTTTCCTGCTCGACGCGCTGAACTACGGCGCGCCGCCGCACGGCGGCATCGCATTCGGCATCGACCGCATCGCCGCGCTGATGGCCGGTACCGAGTCGATCCGCGACGTCATCCCGTTCCCGAAGACCACCGGTGCACAGGATCTGATGACCGACGCGCCGTCGCCGATCGTCGACGAGCAGCTGGCCGAAGTGCACATCCAGGTTCGCCCCAAGAAAAACTGATCAGGAGATCCAGGCAATGACCGAGTTTGCGTTTTCGCTGGAGTGGGAAAAGCTGGGCAATGAAGGCTCCGAGGCCAACCTGGTCACCGAGCGGGCACGCGTGTTCGGTGGTTGGCTGGTCCGCGTCGGTACCAACCCGGCGGCGATGGCCCTGACCTTCGTCGCCGACGGCGAAGGGCGCTGGGACGGTGAAGACTTCGGCGTCGAGGATTACGAAGACGACGAAGAGGAAGAAGAGTACGACGAGGACGAGGAAGGCGAAGAAGAGGACGAGGACGAAGAGGAGTACGAGGAAGAGGACGAGGAAGACGAAGACGCGGAATCGCCCGAGAAGGCTTGACCCGCCCTTCGCGCTGACGTCAACTTCCTGCATGTACTCGATCCGCCGCGCCACCGTGGACGACGCGCCGACCTTGTCGGCGCTGGCCGCACGCACGTTCACCGAGACCTTCGGCCACCTGTATCCGCCGCAGGACCTGCAGGCTTTCCTGCAGGAGTCCTACACGGTCGAGCGCCAGCGCACGATCCTCGCCCACCCGGATTACGCCGTGTGGTTGCTGGAGCGGGAAGGGGAGGCGGTCGGTCATGCCGCCGCCGGCCCCTGTGGCCTGCCCCATCCGGACGTGAAAGCGGGGGATGGCGAGCTCAAGCGCCTGTATCTGATCAAGTCGCAGCAGAGTTGTGGCTGGGGCAGCCGCCTGCTGGAAACCGCCCTGGCGTGGCTGGAGCGCGACGGCCCGAGGACACTGTGGCTGGGCGTGTGGTCGGAGAACTTCGGCGCACAGCGCTTCTACGCCCGTTACGGCTTCGAGAAGGCCGGGCAGTACCTGTTCCCGGTCGGCCAGACCAACGATCTGGAGTTCATCCTGCGCCGCGCGCCGCGAACGGCCTGAGCGCGTTCACCGCCGCTTTCTGCCGGCCTGTGTTCAATCACCTCACGTTTTCGCCCCGCTGATCGCCAGGCTGTTGCACATGACACCCCCCGTACTGCTGCTCCATGGCATCTGGAACGCCCGCGCCTGGGTAGGGCCGCTGGCGTGGCGCCTGCGCGCGCGCGGGTTCCGGGTGCAGACCTTTGGCTATTCCTCCGTGTTCGGCGGCCCGGATGTAGCGGTACCTCAGCTGTTGGAGCGTCTGGCCGATGCCGGACCGCTGTCGCTGGTCGGCCACAGCCTTGGCGGGCTGCTGGCGCTGGAGGCATTGCGCCGGCAACCGCAGCTGCAGGTACAGCGCGTGGTCTGCCTTGGCTCGCCGCTGCGCGGCAGCGGTACCGCGCGTTCGCTGTCCGAGCATGGCTGGGGGCTGGCCTTGGGCCGCAGCAGCGAACTGCTGCTTGACGGCCTGCCCGACTGGCAGGGAACGGCTGCGGTCGGCCTGATCGCCGGTTCGGTGCCGCATGGGCTGGGCAGCCTGCTCGGCGCGATCGACGATGCTTCCGACGGCACGGTGGCGCTGGCGGAAACCCGCCTGCCGGGTCTGGCCGATCATTGCGTGGTGCGTACCAGCCACAGTGGCCTGGTGGTTTCGCCCGATGCGGCACGGCAGACCGCGCACTTCCTGCGCCACGGCCGGTTCGATCACAGCCGCGACGCTGCGGCCGCGTAGGCGCCCGGTCGATGCGCACCGTCCGCCGGGCATGGCCCGGCGCTACCCCGGCAACGATCCTGCGGCGCATTCGCGGTAGCGCCGGGCCATGCCCGGCGAGCGCAGCGGCGCCCATCCGCCCTAGACACGGTTGCAGCGCCCGATCAGGTAGAATCCGCGCCTTGATCCTGAAGCAGCCAGACGGTAGCACCCATGGGTAGAGGCCCCTCCATCGAAGCCCGCAAGAACGCGTCCGACGCGAAGCGCGGCAAGATTTTCACCAAGATCATCCGCGAGATCGGCGTGGCCGCGCGCGGCGGTGGAGGCGACCCCAACAACAACCCGCGCCTGCGCGTGGCGATGGACAAGGGCCTGGCCGTGAACATGTCCAAGGACGTGATCGAACGTGCGATCAAGAAGGCCACCGGTGAGCTGGAAGGCGTCGACTACGAGGAAGTGCGCTACGAGGGCTATGCGCCCGGCGGTGTGGCGGTGATCGTCGATTGCCTGACCGACAACCGCGTGCGCACCGTGGCCGATGTCCGCCACGCGTTCAGCAAATGCGGCGGCAACATGGGGACCGAGGGCTCGGTGGCCTTCATGTTCAAGCGCCTGGGCGTGCTCAGCTTTGCCCCGGGTGCGGACGAGGAGGCGATCACCGAAGCGGCCATCGAGGCGGGCGCCGATGACATCGTCGTCTATCCGGACGATGGCTCGATCGACGTGGTCACCAGCCCTGACGCATTCAACGCGGTAAAGGAGGCGATGACTGCCGCAGGGCATCTCGCCGACCACGCCGAGATCACCTTCCGCGCAGACAACGACATCAAGGTCGAGGGCGAGGTCGCCCTGCAGGTCCGCAAGCTGCTGGACATGCTTGAAGACCTGGACGACGTGCAGGACGTGTATTCGAACGCCGAACTCGGCGCCGACGCCTACGCCTGAGCCGTCACCGACGGCCTGGGCGCGGGCCGTTGAACGGTCACCGCGGACAGTCATGAGCCCATACGCCTGCCAGCGCTTCCCGTTCCGCCCCGCCAGGAGCGCGGCATGACCCGCATCCTCGGCATCGACCCCGGTTCACAGCGGACCGGGGTGGGCATCATCGATGTCGATGCCGCAGGGCGCGTCATCCACGTCCATCACCAGCCCCTGGTACTGCTGGGCGCCGACGATTTCCCGCAGCGGATGAAGCTGCTGGTGCTGGGTCTGGCCGACCTGTGCCGCGAGTACCAGCCGCAGGAAGTGGCGATCGAGCGCGTGTTCATGGCGCGCAACCCCGATTCGGCGCTGAAGCTGGGCCAGGCCCGCGGCGCAGCCATTTCGGCCGTGGTGCTGCGCGACCTGCCGGTGCACGAATACGCCGCCAGCGAGATCAAGCTGGCGGTGGTCGGCCGTGGTGGCGCGGAAAAGCAACAGGTTCAACACATGGTCGGGCTCATGCTCAACCTGAAAACCAAGCTGCAGGCCGACGCGGCAGACGCGTTGGCGGTAGCGATCACCCACGCCCACGTAAGGGCGACGGCCAACCGCCTGGGGCTCAGCGCCCGCCAGGCGTGGGGTCGCAAATGAGGAGCTGCACGCAATGATCGGTCGACTGCGCGGCATCGTCGCCTACAAGGCGCCGCCGTGGCTGGTGGTGGACGTGAATGGAGTGGGCTACGAACTGGAGGCGCCGATGAGCACCTTCTACGACCTGCCCGAGCTCGGACGCGAGGTCACGCTGTACACCCATTACGCGCAGAAGGAAGACAGCGTCTCGCTGTACGGCTTCCTGCGCGAGGGCGAGCGTCGGCTGTTCCGCGATGTGCAGAAGGTCAGCGGCATCGGCGCGAAGATCGCGCTGGCCGTGCTGTCCGCTGTCAGCGTCGAGGAATTCGCGCGCATGGTGCAGGCGGGCGACATCACCGCACTGACCCGCATCCCGGGCATCGGCAAGAAGACTGCCGAGCGCATGGTGCTGGAGCTGCGCGACCGTGCGGCCCAGTTCGGTGCCGGCGGGGCGCTGCCGACCGGCAGCGGTCCGGCCCCGGCCGACCCGCTGTCCGATGCCACCGTGGCGCTGCAGCAGCTGGGTTACAAGCCGGCCGAAGCGGCCCGCATGGCCCGTGATGCCTTCAACGAAGGCGACGAAGTGGCCACGGTCATCCGCAAGGCCCTGCAGTCGGCGCTGCGCTGAGCCGCGTCCTTTTCCTCCCCCCATCGCCTGAGCTTCGCCAGGAGTCCCATGTCCAGCAGTCAAACCCCGCACGCAGCCGCCCCTGGCGGACACGGTCACGCCCCCCCGGCCGGGGGACTGGCGCTGGTCATCGGTGCGATCGGTGTGGTCTTCGGTGACATCGGTACCAGCCCGCTGTACACCCTGAAGGAGGCGTTCTCGCCGCACTACGGGCTCAACAGCGACCACGACACCGTGCTCGGCGTGCTGTCGCTGGCGTTCTGGGCGCTGAACATCGTGGTCACCCTGAAGTACGTGACCATCATCATGCGCGCCGACAACGATGGCGAGGGCGGCATCATGGCGTTGATGGCGCTGACCCAGCGTACGCTGCGCAACGGCTCACGCTCGGCCTACGTGGTGGGCATCCTGGGCATCTTCGGTGCGTCGCTGTTCTTCGGTGATGGCGTGATCACCCCTGCGATCTCGGTGCTTGGTGCCGTCGAGGGCCTGGAGGTGGCCGCACCGGGCCTGCACGCGTTCATCGTGCCGATCACCGTTGTGGTCCTGCTGATGGTGTTCGCCGCGCAGCGTTTCGGCACAGAGAAGATCGGCAAGGCGTTCGGCCCGATCACCTCGGTGTGGTTCATTTCGCTGGCGGCGATCGGCATCTACAACATCATCGATTCGCCGGAAGTGCTGAAGGCGTTCAACCCGTGGTGGGCGATCCGCTTCTTCATGGAGCACAGCTGGCACGGCATCTTCATCCTTGGCGCCGTGGTGCTGGCGGTCACCGGTGGCGAGGCCCTGTATGCCGACATGGGCCACTTCGGTGCCAAGCCCATCCGCCATGCCTGGTACTTCTTCGTGCTGCCGTGCCTGGTGCTGAACTATCTGGGGCAGGGCGCGCTGGTGCTGAACCACCCCGAAGCGGTGAAGAATCCCTTCTTCGAAGCGGTCCCCGACTGGGCCCTGTATCCGATGATCATCCTGGCCACGATGGCGGCAGTGATCGCCTCGCAGTCGGTGATCACCGGCGCGTTCTCGGTCTCGCGCCAGGCCATGCAGCTCGGCTACATCCCGCGCATGCGCATCAAGCACACTTCGCACGACACCATCGGCCAGATCTACATCCCGGGCATCAACTGGGGCATCGCGGTGATGGTCATCGGCCTGGTGCTGGCCTTCCGCAGCTCGTCGAACCTGGCCGTGGCCTATGGCATCTCGGTCTCGGCCACCATGCTGATCGATACGCTGCTGCTGGCCCTGGTCGCGCGCTCGCTGTGGCCCAAGGCGCGCCATTGGATCCTGCCGCTGTGCGTGGTGTTCTTCATCATCGACGTCGGCTTCGTCATCGCCAATGGCGCCAAGCTGCTGCAGGGCGCTTGGTTCCCGGTCGTGCTGGGCATCTTCCTGTTCACCATGATGCGCACCTGGCGCCGTGGCCGAGAGCTGCTGCGCGACGAGATCCGCAAGGACGGTATCCGCATCGACACCTTCCTGCCGGGCCTGATGCTGGCGCCGCCGGTGCGCGTGCCGGGTACCGCGGTGTTCCTCACCGCTGACCCGACCGTGGCTCCGCATGCACTGATGCACAACCTCAAGCACAACAAGGTGCTGCACGAGCGCAACGTCTTCCTGCATGTGGAAACCCTGCCCATTCCCTATGCGATGGAGGGGCAACGGCTGAAGATCGAATCGGTGGGCGACGAGTTCTACCGGGTCTATGTCCGCTTCGGTTTCATGGAGACGCCGGACGTACCGTTGGCGTTGATGCGCTCCTGCGACCACGGCGGGATCTATTTCGATCCGATGGACACCACCTTCTTCGCCAGCCGCGAGACCATCGTCGCCACCGCCAACCGCGGCATGCCGATCTGGCGCGACAAGCTGTTCGCGCTGATGCATCGCAACGCTGCGCCGGCCACGGGCTTCTTCCGGATTCCGGGCAACCGTCTGGTTGAGTTGGGCGCACAGGTGGAGATTTAATCTCCACCTGCGTTACGTCCCACGATTTGCTGCGCAAACCGTGGGCCCCGCGCGCATTCCACCTTATCCCCCCGCCTATCGGCGCGCCCCCTTGAACAACAAGGGGGCTCCTCTTGCGGAGATGCTGCGTGCCTGAAACTGAGCCCACTCTCCTGCTCTGTTCCATCCACGCATGGCGTGGATCTTCCGTGTCGACCAAGGTCGACACCTACCATCAGATCGCGGCCAACTGTCGAAGGCGGGGTGGGTCCGGTTGCGGGGGCGTGAGCCGCATGGATGCGGCGACCGAGCTTACATGGACGTACTTGCAGCGTCCCCCGCAACCGGACCCACCCCGCCATTCCCCAGGAAGCCCGCTTCGGCTGTTGCTGTTGAGGTTGCCGGCCAGCGGCCGGCACTACCGCGGGCGCCGGGCGCAGCCCGGCCGAAACCCGCGCTTTTGCCGCATAATCAGCACATGACCGACGACCGCATCATCGGCGCCGGCGCCACCCGCGAGGATGACGCCGCCGACGCCAGCATCCGCCCCAAGCGACTGGCCGATTACCTGGGCCAGGCGCCGGTGCGCGAGCAGCTGGAGATCTACATCGAAGCGGCCAAGGCCCGTGGCGACGCGCTCGACCATGTGCTGATCTTCGGTCCGCCGGGGCTGGGCAAGACCACGCTCAGCCACGTCATCGCCAACGAACTGGGGGTGGCGCTGCGGGTGACATCCGGTCCGGTGATCGAAAAGGCCGGTGATCTGGCCGCCCTGTTGACCAACCTGCAGCCACACGACGTACTTTTCGTGGACGAGATCCACCGCCTGTCGCCGGTGGTCGAGGAAGTGCTGTACCCGGCGATGGAGGATTTCCAGATCGACATCATGATCGGCGAGGGCCCTGCGGCCCGCTCGATCAAGATCGACCTGCCACCGTTCACGCTGATCGGGGCCACCACCCGCGCCGGCCTGCTGACCGCGCCGCTGCGCGACCGCTTCGGCATCGTCCAGCGGCTGGAGTTCTACAGTGTCGAGGAGTTGACCCGGATCGTACGCCGCTCGGCCACCATCCTGGGCATCGACTGCACCGCCGATGGCGCAGGGGAGATCGCGCGCCGTGCGCGTGGCACCCCGCGCATCGCCAACCGCCTGCTGCGGCGGGTGCGCGACTACGCCCAGGTGAAGGCGGGTGGCCATATCGACGTGGCGGTCGCCCAGGCGGCCATGCAGATGCTCAAGGTCGACCCGGAGGGCTTCGACGAGCTCGACCGGCGCCTGCTCAGGACGCTGGTGGACTACTTCGACGGTGGCCCGGTCGGCATCGAATCGCTGGCCGCCGCGCTGTCCGAAGAGCGCGGAACGCTGGAAGACGTGGTCGAACCCTACCTGATCCAGCAGGGCTTCCTGGTGCGCACCGCGCGCGGCCGCATGGCCACCCACAAGGCGTACCGGCACATGGGCCTGAAGCCGAAGAACCCGCCGCAGGACCTGTTCGCGGAGGTTCCCGATGTCGGTTGAGCCACTATTCAGTTGGCCGACACGCATTTACTGGGAAGATACGGACGCAGGCGGGGTGGTCTACCACGCCCGCTACGTGGCCTTCATGGAACGGGCCCGGACCGAATGGATGCGCGCGCTGGGCTATGGCCAGGAGCGCATGCGCAGCGAGCACGGCATGGTCTTCGCGGTACGTGCCATGCAGATGGACTTCATCCGGCCGGCGCGGCTGGATGACCTCCTGCAGGTGAGTGCCACGCTGGTCCAGCTGAAGAAGGCCAGCATGGTCTTCGATCAGCGGATCGAGCGCGACGGCGAACTGCTGCTGTCGGCGCAGGTCCGCATCGCCGCACTGGACGCGGCCAGTTTCCGCCCGCGTGGCATGGACGACGCCGTCCTTGCCGTGCTGCAACCCTACCTCCACCCCGAATCCGAACACTGAGGAACAACGGATGATCGCAACGCTCCTGGCCCTGCAGGCCACGGTCACCGAGGCACTGCCGGCTGACGTCAGCAACGCCGCGACCCAGACCCTTGCCCAGGCCACCACCGGCGGCGGCATCAACTACCTCGAACTGATGGCCAAGGCCAGCCTGCCGGTGAAGATCATCGTGCTGCTGCTGCTGGTCGGCTCGTTCGTCAGCTGGGTGATCATTTTCCGCAAGGCCCGCGTGTTCAAGCAGGCCACCCGCGAGGCGGACGAGTTCGAGAACCGCTTCTGGTCCGGCGCCGACCTGGGCAAGCTGTACAGCTCGGCCACCGACCGCAGCCGCAACGTGGGCGGCCTGGAGGCGATCTTCGAGGCGGGCTTCCGCGAGTTCACCCGCCTGCGCGACAAGCGCCGGCTGGATGGCCGTGCGCAGCTGGAAGGCGCGCAACGTGCGATGCGCACCACCTACACCCGCGAAGTCGATCAGCTCGAGCGCAATCTGGAACTGCTGGCCAACATCGGCTCGACCGCGCCTTACGTGGGCCTGGTCGGCACCGTGTTCGGCATCATGGTGACCATGCACGACATGATCAGCAGCGGCGCCCAGGCCGGCATCGCCTCGGTCGCCCCGGGCATCTCCGAAGCGCTGTTCGCCACCGCCATCGGCCTGTTCGTGGCAATCCCGGCGGTGTGGGCCTACAACCGCTTCACCACCCGTGTGGAGCGCATGTCGGTCCGTTTCGAGACCTTCGCCGACGAGTTCAGCTCCATCCTGCAGCGCCAGAGCGCTGGCGACGAGTAAGCGCCTGACCCGGGAGTCCAAGCCATGTCCGCTGCCATCGGTCGCCGCAAGCGCCGCAAGCTGAAATCGGAAATCAACGTCGTTCCCTATATCGACGTCATGCTGGTGCTGCTGATCATCTTCATGGTCACCGCGCCGCTGCTCACCCTGAGTTTCGACGTGGACCTGCCGAACTCCAATGCCAAGGCGCTGGAGAGCAAGCAGGATCCGGTGATCGTTTCGGTGCGCCAGGACGGCCAGCTGAGCCTGAAGCTGCCCGACGCCAAGGAGCCCACGGCCGTGTCTGCCGAGGAGCTGGAAGGGCGCCTGGCCGGCATCGCCGCACAGGACAAGGGCCTGCGCGTGATCGTCGCCGCCGACCGTGCCGTGGCCTATGAGAAGGTCATCGCGGCGATGGACGTGATCAAGCGCGCGAAAGTGGACAAGGTAGGCCTGGCCACCGATGCACGCTGAGACCCTGCCGCCTCCGCGACAGCAGGAACCGGGCTGGGGCCTGCCCCTGGCGCTGGCCGTGCTGGTGCACCTGCTGGTCGCGCTGGTGTTCATCCTGGCGTGGCTGTGGTCGCCCACGCGCAATACCGATGCCGCTGCCGGTGATCCCTCGGTCGAGGCCAGCCTGGCGCTGTCCGCGTCGGAGGCGGCCGCTGCGCGCCAGGCCCTGCGCCAGTCGGAGAAGCTGGAAGATCTGCCGCCGCCGGTTGCCGAGCCGATTCCGGTGCCCGAGGACACCATTCCACCGCCGCAGCCGATTCCCGAGCCACGTCCGCAGGATGCCCCCACGCCGCAGCAGCAACAGGCGCAGGAGCGTGTCGCCCAGCCCGATACGCAGGACCAGGAGGCGGTGAGCGCACTGGCCATCTCGCAGGAGAAGGCCCGGCAGGAACAGGAAGCCAAGCGCCGCCAGGAGCAGATCGACCTGACCGAGCGCAAGCGCCAGGAAGAAGCCGAGCAGAAGCTGCGCCTGGCCAAGCAGCAGGAAGAAGACGCCAAGAAGAAGCGTGCCGAGCAGGAGCGGCAGGCCGCCGACCAGGCCGAGGCCGAACGGCAGAAGAAGATCGCCGAGATCCGTGCCAGGCGCGAACAGGCGGAGAAAGAAGCCAAGCTGGCCGAGCAGAAGCTGCGCCAGGTCGCCGCCGCGCGCAACGCCGCCGGCAGCGCGCCGGCCGGCAACACCGGTGCGGCACAGCCGGCCGCTGGGGGCGGTGGCAACAGCGACGATCTTTCGGCGAAGTACGCCGCCGCGATCCAGGCCAAGGTTCGCAGCGCCTGGACGCGTCCAGACAGTGTGCCGCTGGGCCAGCGCTGCCAGATCACCATCACCCAGATTCCGGGGGGGCAGGTGCTGCAGGCCAAGGTGGGCGCCAACTGCCCCTATGACGAAGCCGGCAGGCGTTCGATCGAGGCTGCAGTGCTCAATGCGCAGCCGTTGCCCTATCGCGGATTCGAATCGGTGTTTGCCCGCACGCTCAACCTGACCTTCACCGCGCAGGATTGATCGGCCGCGCGGGCCGGCCTGCGGGTCGCCCCGTCGCGCGGCAGCCGACCGATACGTTAATGGGGCGTGAGAGGACGGGCTGGAACTGACCCGGAATTCACGTACCCTTGGTTCATGATTGCGAAGCGGTTCACCGCCGCTTTGCTATCCCTCGTTCCGGTTTCCCCCTATTGAGCGCTCCATGAAGAAGATGCCTCGTTGGCTTGCCGTGTTTGCGGCCCTGTTGCTGCCCTTCGCTGCCGTCGCGCAGCAGAGGGGACTGGATATCGACATCATCGGCGGCAACGCGTCCGCGCTGCCGATCACCATCGTGCCGATGCCCTACCAGGGCTCGTCGGCCGCACCGCAGACCGATGTCGCCGGTGTGGTCCGCGCCGACCTGGAACGTTCGGGCCAGTTCCGCACCCTGCCCGAAGCGCAGATCGTGGAAAAGCCTGTCCGTGGCGGCGAGATCCAGTTCGCCACCTGGCGCGCGCTGAAGCAGAACTACATCGTGGTCGGCCGCGTGCTGGACGCCGGTGCCGGTGCCTACCGTGTCGAGTACGAACTGTTCGACGTGCCGAAGGGCGAGCGCCTGCTCGGCCTGGCGATGACCGCCCGCGGCAATGCCATGCGCGACGTCGCCCACCAGATGGCCGATGCCATCTACGAGAAGATCACTGGTGTCCGGGGTGCCTTCTGGACGCGCATCGCCTACGTGACCGCCAGCGGCAAGGGCGACGCCATGCGCTATGCGCTGATGGTGGCCGACTCCGATGGCTACAACCCGCAGACCATTGTGCGTTCGGCCGAGCCGCTGCTGTCGCCGTCGTGGAGCCCGGATGGTGGCAAGCTGGCCTACGTCAGCTTCGAGCGCGGCAACTCGGCCATCTACATCCAGAACATCGCCACCGGTGCCCGTGAGCTGGTCACCAGCTTCCGCGGCATCAACAGCGCGCCTGCGTTCTCGCCGGACGGCCGCAAGCTGGCCCTGACCCTGTCGCGCTCCGGCAACCCGGAAATCTACGTGATGGACCTGGGCAGCAAGCAGCTGACCCAGCTGACCAACCACTTCGCCATCGATACCGAGCCGACCTGGGCACCGGACGGCAGCGCGGTGTACTTCACCTCCGACCGCGGCGGCCGTCCGCAGGTCTACAAGGTCGGTGCCGGCGGCGGCAGCGCCGAGCGCGTGACCTTCCAGGGCAACTACAACGCCAAGCCTTCGGTGTCCTATGACGGCAAGAAGATCGCCGTGGCCCAGGGCTCGGGCAACAGCTACAAGATCGCGATGATGGACAGCTCGCTGGGCTCGCCGCGCTGGAGCACCCTGTCCCCGGGTTCGCTGGATGAATCGCCGAGCTTTGCGCCCAACGCAAGCATGGTGCTGTACGCCGCCCGCGAAGGTGGCCGTGGTGTGTTGTATGCCGTTTCGGCCGATGCGCGGGTTCGCCAGCGCCTGGTTCTGGCCGATGGTGATGTGCGCGAGCCGGCATGGTCCCCATACCGTACCCAGCGCTAAAAGAGTGTTAATATTTTCGCTGTCTTGAACCCCTCATCGGCCTAGGAGCCACAAAGGTATCGCCATGAACAAGTCCACCCGTGTTCTGCTTGTTTCCCTGCTGTCTGTGGCCGTCCTGGCCGGTTGCTCGAAGAAGGTGAAGGAAGAGCCGGCAGCCCCGGTTGACACCGGCACCTCGACCACCACCCCGACCGGTCCGTCGACCTCCGGCCTGTACGGCCCGGGCGACCTGGATACCGATGCCTGCCTGCGCCAGCGCGTTGTCTACTTCGACCTGGACAAGGAAGACGTGAAGCCGGAATTCCAGGCCATCATGGCTTGCCACGCCAAGTACCTGCGTGACCGCCCGTCCTCGCGCATCACCCTGCAGGGTCACACCGACGAGCGTGGTTCGCGCGCGTACAACCAGGCCCTGGGCGAGCGTCGTGGCAACGGCGTCAGCTCGGCGCTGCAGGCCAACGGTGGCTCGGCTTCGCAGCTGACCGTCGTGTCCTACGGTGAAGAGCGTCCGGTCTGCACCGAGTCGAACGAGTCCTGCTGGTCGCAGAACCGTCGCGTCGAAATCGTCTACACCGCGCAGTAATCCATGCGCATTGGCATCAAACTGATGCTGGTCGTTGCGGCAGCCCTCGTAGCTGCCGCACCGGCGCATGCACAGCGACAGAGTCTGGCCGATCGTGTCGGCGCGCTCGAGCAGCAGATGTACAACAACAGTGCCAACCAGGACCTGTTGAACCAGATCAACCAGCTGCGGCAGCAGGTGACCAGCCTGCAGGCCTCGATCGAGCAGTTGCAGCACGACAACGCCCAGCTCAAGCAGTCCGCCCAGGATCAGTACCTGGACCTGGACAGCCGCCTGAACCGGTTGGAAGGGGGCAATGCCCCGGTCCTGCCCCCCGTTCCGGCGAACGCGCCGCAGGCCGCACCGGCCCCGGCCAAACCGGCAGCGGCGGCCACTTCCGAGCGGCCGCCGTCCATCCATGGCGATCCCGGCAGTCTGGCCGCCACGGGTGATGAGCGCACCGCCTACAACGTCGCCTTCGATTCGCTCAAGGCCGGCAAGTACGATGATTCGGCGCAGCTGTTCCTGAGCTTCCTGCAGTTGTATCCGAACGGCGTGTACGCGCCGAATGCACTGTACTGGCTGGGCGAGAGCTACTACGCCACCCGCAATTTCCCGATGGCCGAGACCCAGTTCCGCGAGCTGCTCTCACGCTATCCGACCCATGACAAGGCCGCGGGCGGCCTGCTCAAGGTCGGCCTCTCGCAGTATGGCGAGGGCAAGGTCGATCAGGCCCAGCAGACGCTGGAGACCGTCGTGGCGCAGTACCCCGGCTCGGACGCCGCGCGCACCGCGCAGGACCGCCTGCAGTCGATCCGCCTGGGCCAGCAGATCCGCTGACCGGGCGTACAATACGTGTCCCGTAGCGCCGAGCTCATGCTCGGCTGCTTTCGTTTCCGGATCGGCCAACCCGCCCGGATCCGGTAGCGCCGGGCCATGCCCGGCGGCTCGCGTCACCGGCTGGGCCATGCCCGTCCGGTTGCTGTTGTAGAGCCGAGCCATGCTCGGCTGCTTTCGTTACCGGCCACGGTAGCCCATCCGCCACGTGTCCCACAAAGAAGCTCCCGCCATGACCGCCGTTATCCCGTCCAACGCCGTCGCCACCCCCAGCGACATCGTGCAGTCGCCCCTGCCGCGCCTGAAGATCACCGAGATCTTCACCTCGCTGCAGGGCGAAGCCGATACCGCCGGCTGGCCGACCGTGTTCGTTCGCCTGACCGGCTGCCCGCTGCGCTGCCAGTACTGCGACACCGCCTACGCCTTCCACGGCGGCACCTGGTGGGATATCGACGACATCGTGGCCGAAGTGCTGGCCCAGGGCGTGCGTCACGTCTGCGTGACCGGCGGCGAGCCGCTGGCGCAGAAGCGCTGCCTGGTGCTGCTGCAGAAGCTGTGTGACGCCGGCCTGGACGTCTCGCTGGAAACGTCCGGTGCGCTGGACGTCAGCGCGGTGGACCCGCGCGTATCACGCGTAGTCGACATCAAGACCCCGGGTTCGGCCGAGGTGGCGCGCAACCGCTGGGAGAACCTGCCGCTGCTGACCGCACGCGACCAGATCAAGTTCGTCATCTGCAGCCGCGAGGACTACGACTGGGCCAAGGCCCTGCTGGCCGAGCACGAGCTGGTGAAGCGTTGCACGGTGTTCTTCTCGCCCAGCAAGGGGGAGATCACCGCGCGCCAGCTGGCCGACTGGATTGTTGAAGACCGGCTTCCGGTACGCTTCCAGATGCAGCTGCACAAGATTCTGTGGAACGATGAGCCGGGCCGCTGAGGCCACCCTTGTTTCCTGATGCAACTCCGGCGCGGGACAGCGTGCTGGCTTTCCTCCCCCAACCGGAAGATTTTCCATGAAGAAGGCAGTCGTGCTTCTCTCCGGCGGCATGGATTCAGCCGCCGTCATCGCCATGGCCCAGGAACAGGGCTTTGCCGTGCATGCCCTGAGCGTACGCTATGGCCAGCGCCACACCTCCGAACTGGACGCCGCCGCACGCGTGGCCAAGGCCCAGGGCGTGGTCGCGCACAAGACCGTGGATGTGGACCTGCGCAGCATCGGCGGGTCGGCACTGACCGATGACATCGACGTGCCCGAGGCCGGCGGTGCCGGCATTCCGGTCACCTACGTGCCGGCACGCAACACCATCATGCTGTCGCTGGCCCTGGGCTGGGCCGAAGTGCTGGGCGCCAACGACATCTTCTGTGGCGTCAATGCCGTGGATTACTCCGGCTACCCGGACTGCCGCCCCGAATTCATTGCCGCCTTCCAGACCCTGGCCAACCTGGCGACGAAGTCCGGCGTGGAAGGCGCAGGCATCAAGGTGCACGCGCCGCTGCAGTTCCTGAGCAAGGGTCAGATCGTCAGCGAGGGCGTGCGCCTGGGCGTGGACTTCGGCCTGACCGTGTCCTGCTACAACGCCGATGCCAACGGTGCCGCGTGCGGCCACTGCGATGCCTGCCGCCTGCGTGCACAGGGCTTCGCCGACGCCGGCGTGGCCGACCCGACGCTGTACGCCTGAGGTGATGGGGGCTGATGCCTCAATGGTGGGTGCCAACCTTGGTTGGCACTGAGCGCCGGGCAGGTCTGACGCTGGTGGGTGCCAACCTTGGTTGGCACTGTGCGCCGGGCATGGCCCGGCGCTACCGCTGCTGCAACCAACCCGAAGCTTCGATGAAGGCCCGCACCCCCTTGGGATCGGCGTAGTCCAGCTCGATCATCCGCGCGATCCCCGCCTTCTCATCGGCCTGCCGGCGCACGTACTCCTGCGCGATGCGATAGCCGGCGTAGTAGCCCACGTCGCTCACGCCGAACGGATTGCGGGCACTGTTGTACAGCCAGTTGTCCAGGTCATCGCCGTCCATCTCGGCGATGAACCGGGTACGTATCTCCGCCTCGTGCAGCGGGCCGTAGTCATAGAGCGGCAGGGCAGGGCGCCTGCCGCTGATGCGCTCGGCGATGTACTCGGCCACACCCTCGCGTACCGCGTACTGCGCCAGATTGCCGGTGGTCTCGCGTTGCTGGGTGTGCACATACTCATGCAGGTTGTTCTGCGCGTTGTTCGCGCCGGGGCGGCTGTCATAGAAGATGCGCAGGCGGCTGCGCATCGGCTCCGGCAGTTCGCTGACATCCACGCGCTCGTCGCCCAGTGCCATCTCCGCACCGATCAGCACCTGGTCGCCCAGCGTGGTGCCGCCGGTACGCAGCACGCCCACCGCATAGGTGATCGTGGCCGGGCGCAGGGAGGGGTAGAGCGTGCGGAAGGCCATGAGATCCTGTTCCAGCGTCGCGCTGGCACTGCGGGCGTTGGTTGTCAGTGGCCTTACCGAGTTCCAGAACCGCGGCCACGCGCGCATGGCCTCGGCATACTCGCGCGCGGTGTAATTGCGGACCTGCATCAGCGCATGCAGGCCGGGACTGCCCGGGTCGACGTAGTGCTGCTGCACGAGCGCCACCCGGCGCTCGGCATCGGGTTCGGTGCGGACGGCATCGTAGGTGGCCCAGAAGCGGGCGATGTCGTCGCTACGCACCGGGGACGGCGCTGCCAGCGCGGCGCCGGGCAACAGCAGTGCGGCGATCAGGGGCAGGCAGCGGCGCATCCAGGCTCTCCAGTGGGGATCAGGGATGGGATGCGCGGTGCGGGCGGAAGGTTTAACCCGGTTCAAGCCGGCTGCCCGGGCGCTTGATTGCCCGGGCTGCGGGTCTGGGGTTTCGCGTCGCGTGGGAAAGTGGGGTAGAATGCCCACCCCCGCCACTCGGCTGGGGCAGTGCACCGGGCCGTTAGCTCAGTCGGTAGAGCAGAAGACTTTTAATCTTTTGGTCGTAGGTTCGAATCCTACACGGCCCACCAATTGCATCAACGACTTAGGCGCCCTTGCGGCGCCTTTTTCATATTTCCGGAAAAATTAAGTGGTTCCACGCTCGAGCACGTGCGGCTTATGAGGCGGTTGAACCACCGGCAGTTCGTGGTCGTGTCGCTGTCGCATCTCTTCGGTGAGGTGACCACATGCGGTCTTGCGGCCGCCTTCGGTGACGCCCCGATGTTGTAGCCCTCACAAGGCCAAACGCTTGGCGTCGGATGTGACCGACGCGAATACCTCGGTGATGACGCGCTGGAGCATCCCCCCAGTGGGTGAAGCTACCTTGCGCCGCTGCTGGCCTATATCTTCATTTCCCGTCTGAAGAATCAAAATTCTGCCGACATTGGCGGAATTCCTCCGCATGAGCCACTACCCATGTCCACATGGGAATCATCAGTACAAGAAGGTCCTTGCCCAGCGCTGTGATGCTGTACTCCACATGTGGCGGTACTTCGTGGAAATCCTGCCGGCTGATCAACCCGTCACGTTCCAATTGCCGGAGGGTGCGCGTAAGCATGCGCTGGGTGATCCCCTTCATCCGTCGCGCGACCTCGGCATGACGCAGCGTTCCATACACGCCAAGCGCATGGATGATGCCCAGGGACCAGCGGCTACCAGCGTGCGCTAAAACCTCCCGGCGCAGTCCATCTTCGTCCTCGCTCATCCCGTCGCATATGGCTTGAGAGTGCCTTAGGAGTTCTTCCGGACTCATGAACGGGGCGGTCGGTATCATCGATGTGCCTTCTTACGTATGGGCCATTAGGTGAGCAGAATCGCCGCCATCGTACACACACAAGGCGGTTTCCATGTCATCTCATATCAGCACTACCCCCTCTCGGTCGATCCTGGTGCTCGGCGCAGGCGAGCTTGGAATGCCTGTCATCCGGAACCTTGCACGTTTGGCCGTAAGTCATCCAGGCACACGGATCAGTGTGATGCTACGGGCGACGTCGATCGACTCAGAACTGCCGGAGAAGCAGCGGGTGGTCGATGAAATCCGCGCCTTGGGGGTGAATATCGTTGCTGGCGATCTGGTAACTGAATCAGTAGAAGCGTTGGCGGCCACCTTCGCGCAGTTCGACACAGTGATTGGATGCACCGGCTATGCCGCAGGCCGCGATACGCCAATGAAGGTTGCGCGTGCGGCGGTGAAGTCTGGTATTCCCCGCTACTTCCCTTGGCAGTTCGGTGTCGATTTCGATGCCATTGGGCGCGGTGGCCCCCAGGATCTGTTCGACGCCCAGCTGGACGTGCGCGAGTATCTGCGTTCGCAGACTGCGATGGACTGGGTGATTATCTCCACTGGGATGTTCACCAGCTACCTCTTCGAGGCCGACTTCGGCGTGGTCGACTTGACTGGGCATAAAGTGAACGCCTTGGGCTCGGCGAGCAACGCTGTCACCTTGACCACGCCGGATGATATCGGCGCAATGACAGCGCGCATCGTGTTCCGCACACCTGCGATCCGCAACGAGATCGTCTATCTGGCAGGTGACACCATCCGCTACGGTGACCTTCCGGATATTCTGCAGAAGGCGTTCGGCGAACCTTTCGAGCTGACGATCTGGGGTGTGCCCCAGCTCATGCAGGAACTGGCTAACGACCCGGGCAACATGATAAAGAAGTATCGCGCGGCCTTTGCCCAAGGGAGGGGCGTTGCATGGGATGTGGAGCGAACCTTCAATGCGAAGGTCGGGGCCGAGCTACAGGGCGTGCAGGCGTGGCTGGATTCCAACGTGCAGCGCTCCTGATGTGCTGCTGGATTGGGAGGAGGCGCCTGCCGGGCGCCTTTCTCAGTGCCGTTCCCGACCGCACGCTCGCGATGGTTGTACGTCGCGGCACACCAGTTCGCCAACGGCTCGGCAACCGGCGCCAAACGGTGGAGTCTTGGTCGTGGATCCCGTGCATATCGCTTGAGACGCCGGAAAAATTGTCGAGTGAGCTTAGGACCTGCAATGGTTCCACGCTCGATGGGCGGAAAAATAGAGCGGCGCAACCGGTTGTTTTCAAAGGAAGCGCCGGCTTTCTTTTAATCTTTTGGTCGTAGGTTCGAATCCTACACGGCCCACCATGTGCACCAAGGGTTTCAGCCCTTCCCCCGCGCTCCGCAAAATATCCACCGCTCCGCGCGGTGCTTGGCTGCGGCCGCCTGATCGACTATCTCTGCTTTCAAATCGAGCGATCGCAATTGCCAATTGGGGTAAGGCGCAAAGACCTGAGCCTTTGCGCCGATGTTCATGTGGGGAACGTTACTCGAAGATCACTTGATCGCCTTGGAAGAACTGGCTCCAAGTATTCACAACCACGCAGCCATCGTTGTTGCAGTACTTTTCCGTACATTGGTACCAGCCACCCCCGAGAGGGCTGCAGGTTGTTTGAAAGCCGGCGGCCTTCGCTTCAGGCACCACACCAATTGTAGACATCGCACCGATCGTGACAGCAATGAAACCGAACAGGATGTTATGGGTCTTCATAATCACTCCTCTAGGTCTTGGCTAGCTCGACATCTACGAGCGGTTCAGAGTCTTTCAGCTCTCCGATTTCCGTGCTATAGGGAAATTCCTACATTGTGGTTTCCCGAACTCGCCTCGCGCGTGTCCACAGAACGCAGGTGATGGTGGCAACAACCATTACGCCGGCCCAACGCCAGCTGCGGCCAGACCAGTACCCAGTTTCATTGCTCCCAGATCACGGCCAGTGGCCGGCCAGACGCGTGGGCCGTTCCGTCCAGATTGCCGCCGCTGCCAGAGGCCGGTTGCGCCAGAGCCAAGTTGAAAAGCGGTGCCGGCTTGCGCGAGGCGCGTTTGGTCCAGCAGCAGCCCAGGAGCGTAGCTCGATTACTTGATGCTCTCGGGGCTGAAGCCGCGCTTGAAGTGATACTCAACCAGCATCCACCCGCTGTCGATCCCTGTATGGGCCCAGGTTTCGATGGAGCCATCTGCCTGGCGATTCGTGATCGTGATCGCCTCGCCCTGCCGCCCTGAGGCGGGCAGCTCCACAGTTGAGCCGCTGGATGTTCGAGTCAGCGGCTGCGGCTCAATCTGCCTGCGGACAATCGAGATATCTCCCCCAGAGGTGATGGGCGCATGGCCGGGAGACCGTGCCTTGACCCACGCCAGAACGGACGCGGCCTCGACGGAGCCTGCTGGCCAGGTCGTCCGCGATTCCACGGTGGTGCGCGCCTTCACGGGTGTGGCCTCGGCAACGGCCAGTGCCGGGCCGACAGACACACTCGTCAACAGCGCGATGCCGAAAGCAAGCGACGTCATCTGCATGGGAATTCCTTTCCTTGGACAGCGATCAATGGGTGCGTTCCCCACCTCCTGTGGAGGCTACTTCGCCGTCGCAGCCTTGGCCTCTGCTGCTGCGCGTTCCGCCGCCACGGTGGCAGCCACATTCGCAGCGCGGGCGGCGGCGTTCGCGGCCCGCTCCGCCGTGGCACGATCTGCATCGAACTGCGCCTGCCGTTGGACGCTGTATCTGCGCTCCAGTTCCACCGATGCAGCGAAGCTGTCGGGATGCTTCGCGGCGCAGGCCTGCTGCACCAGTTGCACAGCACGGTCGGACAGCCCGGGCTGGAGGTTAGCGAGCAGGCAGTCGCCATACGGTGCGGATGCGGTTGGGCCTGCGGCCAGTGCGACGACGATCATTGCATTCAACATGCGTACCTCCTTGTAGGTTTGAACATGACGATGGACCGGTCCGGCCCGAGTATGGACCGCTTTGCGGCAGCGGGCTACTCGGCCCGCACATCCCGGCACACCAGTTCCGCCAGGCTGCGGCAGGCGAAGAACAGCCCTTCCACCACCCCGGCGTCCAGATGCCGGTCCGGCGTGGCCATTTCCCGGCAGCGGTCGGCGGCGTGCAGCATTTCCGCCACGGTCAGCATGCCGATGGCCGCCCGTTCCACCCGCGACAGGGCAACCCCACCCCGGGGAAACGTCGGCCTCAGGCCAGGGCAGACCATCGGCACCTTCACCCGCGCGGATGCGTTTCAGGCAGCCCAGGAAGGTGCTCAGTTCGGGCGATGGGTTGTCGTCGTCATCATCGATGCCGGTGGCGTGTGAAGCATAGGGCGGACGTTCGGTCATCTCGGCTTCCTCGGCGCTGGGGTGGGAATGCCACCGCGCAGGACGGGTGGCAGGCGATGCGTGGCTGCAAGCCGGGATGACAGTAAGCAGTTAACCGGCGGGTCCGAAAACCCCCACGCACCGCCCGCCATGAAGGCCGACGGATCACCCGCCGGCACGGTCCAGAGACAGTGTCGGCGGGTGAGCGCAAACAACATGCTTACAGTCATCATGGGCTTGCAGGCCCGGTGCCACCCGTTGTCGGTGGTGCTGCATGGTGATTACGCACACGCTTGGATTTCAATGAGGATTCTCCGAAGAGAAATGTGGAACCAAGGCGCGCGCCGATGGTGGCGCAGGCGCATCTGATGCGGCAAGCGACAGCACGCGACGTGTTGATGCTTACGCCCGGTTTATCGCGTTGGAAGTTGTCGAGAACAGCGGGTGGCGGCGACCGTGCCGTGATGTGTCGCGTGGAAAATGGGCGTGACTTTCGCCTGCAGCGATGGCAAGGCCTGCGAGTCGTACCCTCGAAAATCGGTGCATTTGCGACGATCGAGATGTTGTCGTCCGCGCCAGAGCGATGTGTTGTAGAGCCGAGCCATGCTCGGCTGCGGTTCGCGTCAGGGCCAAGCCGAGCGTGGGCTCGGCTCTACAGTGATCCATCCACGCTTGGCGTGGATCTACAGCGACCTCGCGCTATGCTCGGCCTCTTTCCCAGGACGGGTTCCCCATGCGCTTCATCATGCTGTCGCTGTTGTTGTCCGCCGTGTCCGCCGCGCCACTGATGGCCGCCGAGCCGGCCCCATCCACACAGACAACGCAAGCCACCCCGTTGGTGATCGGCGAAACCTTCACCCTCGAATCGAAGGCGCTGGGCGAGACCCGCCGCATCAATGTCTACCGCCCCCAGCCCTTGGGGCTGGACCCGAACACGCCGCTGCCGGTGCTCTACATGCCCGACGGCGGCATCGGCGAGGATTTCCTGCATGTGGCGGGGCTGGTGCAGGTGTTGAGCGGCAACGGCGGCATGCGTCCGTTCCTGCTGGTTGGCATCGAGACCACCGAGCGCCGCCGCGACATGACCGGCCCCAGCAAGGACCCGCAGGACCAGAAGATCGCGCCGCGCATCGGCGGTTCGGCGGCCTACCGCACCTTCCTGCGCGATGAACTGATGCCGCAGGTGCGCCAGCGCTATCCGACCACCGACGAGCGTGCGTTGATCGGCGAGTCGCTGGCCGGCCTGTTCGTGGTCGAGACGTTGCTGCAGGAACCGTCGCTGTTCAACAGCTACATCGCGCTCGATCCCAGCCTGTGGTGGAACCGTGGCACCTTGCTGGCCGGCGCAGCCACGCAGCTGCCGGCGGTGACGCAGGCAAAGCCACGCGTATTCCTGGCCAGCAGTGGGCAACCGGAACTGGCCAGTTCCGCGGCGCAGTTGGCCACGCTGCTGCAACAGCCGTCGCCGTCGCCGCTGGTGAAGTACCTGCCGCTGCCGGAAGAAACCCACGCCACGATCTATCACCCGGCCGCATTGCAGGCACTGCGCACGCTGTTCCCCGCGCCGCCAGCTTCGCCCTGACCGCACTGGCACCGGCGTGCACCGCATGCAAGGATGCGGCAGCGGCGCCATCCGGTGCGCCGCCCGTAACGGGAGCGTGTGGATGCAGCGTGTGCGTGGATGGAGTGTGGCGGCCTGTCTGGCCGTAAGTGGCTGTGCGATGTCGGTGGCGCCACCGGCGGCGCAGAGTGAGGCAAAGCAAAGCGCGTCTACCGTCGCGCCGGGTGTGGTGCTGCCGGATACCGAGGCGCTGCGCGTGCACGATCCGGTCGGCCGCGATTACCCGGTGTGGGTGGCGTTGCCGGCCGACTACGCCGCACATCCGGAAAAGCGCTATCCGGTACTGTACGTGACCGACGCGCTGTACAGCTTCCCGCTGGTACGCAGCGTGCGACACATGGTGGGGCAGCGGGGCGTCAACATCGAAGACTTCATCCTGGTGGGGCTGCCGCCGCAGGAGGGGCTGACCTCCAGGCAGAGCCGCTCGCGCGACTACACGCCCAGCGACCCGGCACGTACCGATCCGCGGGACTACAGTGATGACGTCAGCTACGGCGGTGCCGCGCACTATCGCGACTTTCTTGCCGAGCAGGTGCTGCCGATGATCGATGCGCGCTACCGCACCGATCCGGCGCGGCGCGCCTATGCAGGCCATTCCTATGGTGGCCTGTTCGGTGCCTATGTGCTGACCACGCGCCCGGACATGTTCCGTAGCTACATCCTGTCCAGTCCGTCGCTGTGGTTCGATGATCATCGCGTGCCGCGCATGCAGGCGGAGGCCAAGGCGCCGACGGAGCCGACCACGGTGGTGCTGTCGGTAGGCAGCTTTGAAACGGTCAAGCCCGAGCCGCGTTACTTCACCCGCAACGACATGCTGCGCGACAACGCCGAGTTCGCCGAGCAGCTGCGCAGCAGCGGGCGTTCGTTGAAGGTGGAGAACATGGTGATCGATGACGAGGACCACTTCACGGTCTACCCGGACGTGATCACGCGCGCGCTGCTGAGGGTGTTTCCGGGCACCGGGCCGTACAGCAGCGGTTGATGGCGGATGTCATCCACGCAGGACGTGGATGGACGCTTCACGCCGCCTGTGCATCCGGCCCGGTCAATACGCCCACATCCGCGTGGCGGAAGCACAGGCGGATCGCATCGAGCAGCTCGCTCATGTTGTACGGCTTGGGCAGGAAATGGATGCCGTCGCGCAGCTGCGGCAGGACGGCGTGCTGGTCCATGCCCGATGTCACCAGGATCGGCAGCTGGGGATGCAGGCCGCGGACCCGGTTGGCGGCTTCGATGCCGCTGATCGGGCCCAGATTGACGTCGGTGAACAGCAGGTCGAACCGCTCACCAGCGGCCAGCAGTCCAAGCGCTGCTTCTGCAGAGCTCACCCCCACCACGTGGCAGGCCTGGCTTTCCAGCGCCATGCGGCTCAGTTCGCGGGTCTCCTCCGCGTCCTCGATCAGCAGGACGCGCGGTTCAACGTGGCGCTTGGACAGCAACATGACGCGACAACTCCGGACAGCGACGGTGAAAAGGCGCGCAAGTATGCGCAATCCGGTAGTGATCCCGGCGTGCACGGCAAGCCACGTGGATGTTACAGGCGGCGGCGCCGGCGCATGTCCCAGGCCAGGA
Organism: Stenotrophomonas maltophilia; assembly: GCF_025642255.1. NCBI lineage: Bacteria > Pseudomonadati > Pseudomonadota > Gammaproteobacteria > Lysobacterales > Lysobacteraceae > Stenotrophomonas > Stenotrophomonas maltophilia. Next base: position 3,147,987 of record NZ_CP106759.1, on the reverse strand, counting down.
CCGCGACCGCCAGCAGAGCCGTGCCGATGCGCAGGCTGGTGGCCTGCCAACCGAGCGCCACGGCGTCATCCAGGCTGAACACGTTCCAGGCCAGGTTCATCGACACGTGCAGCGCCAGGCCGCACCACAGGGTGTTGCCATCCAGGCGGTCCAGCCAGGCGAAGACGAAGCCCCCCAAGGCGATCACTGCGCCGACGAACAGCGCCACCCCACCGCCATCGAAACCGCCGAATCCAAGCCAGTGCACCATGCCGAACAACAGGGCCTGCGGCAGTGCGAGCAAGGGCCACGGGCCGCGCACGATCTTCACCAGCAGAATGAAGCCCAGGCCGCGGAACAGAATCTCTTCGGCCAGCGGGAACAGAACGGCCAGCATCGTCGCATCGAGGGCGGTCAGCGCCGTGTTGGGTCGGCCGAGCACGGCCAGACCCACCCAGCAGGGCAGGCTGGCCAGCAGCACCCATAGCGGTCCGCGCATCCCGTTGCCGCGCAGGCCGAGGCTTTCGGCCAACCCCATGTGGCGCGGACGCAGCAGCAGGGCCAGCAGCACGGCCACCAGCACCGCCAGGGCGTTGTCGAGCAGGCTGCCGCCATAGGGGATCGGCAGGCCGGGGATGGGCCGCCCCAGCGCCGCCGCGATGTCACGTACGTTCAGCCCCAGGCCCGTTCCCAGCAGGACCAGCAGGATCCGGGCGGCAGTCGGCAGGCGGGACAGGACACTCATCAGCGCATTCCATGCGGGACCAGACCGCAGTGTGCGAGGCGGCGCGATGCAGGGCACGCGCCGGAAGTCCCCCTGCCATCGGTCATGCGTTGCCGGACAGTCATCGCAGGGCAGGTAGAGTCCAGATCAGACCTGACAGGAGCAATGCCGATGCTGTGCCCCGTGTGCAAGACCCAGACCCTGCAGATGGCCGAGCGCCATGGCATCGAGATCGACTACTGCCCGAATTGCCGCGGCGTGTGGCTGGATCGTGGCGAACTGGACAAGATCATCGAGCGCGCCAATGCCGGTGCGGCGGTGCCGCCACCGCCGCCAGCACAGGCACAACCGGCGGCAGTGCCACTGCCGGTGATGCACCGCGATACCCGCCACCTTGGCCAGCGTCACGACGAAAGCCGTGGCCAGCACGGTTACGGCTACAAGAAAAAGAAGAAGGAAAGCTTCCTGTCCGACCTGTTCGATTTCTGACAGGCCCACGGGGCAGCGGCGATCCCGGGGGCGTCAGGCCCGGCGCAGGATGAACTCGCGATCGCGGCTGTCGCCGACGATGAAGTCGTATTCGCCGGCCTTGCTGCAACCGTAGCGCGCGTAGAAGCGCTGTGCGCCGAGGTTCTCCTCCCAGACGCCGACCCACAGTGTGCGGCGCTGCGGCGTATCCAGCCAATGCAGGAACGCCTCCATCAGGCGCGCCCCGTGGCCGCCGTTCTGGTACGCCGCCAGCACATACAGGCGCTTGAGTTCGATGTCGCCGTCGCGGGCGTCGACATGCGGCAGGGTGTTGGCTCCTGCGGCCAGATAGCCAACCACCGTATCGCCATCGAGCAGCAGCCAGACCGCGCTGCGTGGATCGGACAGCTCGATGCGCTGCGGCTGCGTGCTGTAGTGCGCATGCAGGAACGCATGCAGATCCTGCGGCGGATAGGAGTCGCCCCAGGTTTCGGTGTAGGTGGCGATGGCGATCGCTGAGAGCGCTTCAGCGTCGGCGAAGGTGGCGCGGCGGATCTGCAAGGCCATGATGCAAGCTGCGAAAGAACGTGCCGCAGTGTAGCCGGCCCCGGTCTGAACCGGGGCCGGCTGCTGCACGCATTGTGCCGACTAGAACCACATGCGCACGCCCGCTACCCAGCGCGTGTCGCGCGCGTGGTCGCCGGCATAGTCGGCGGTATCGCCGAAACTGCGCTCATGGGTGATACCGATGTAAGGCGCGAAGCGGCGGCTGAACTCGTAGCGCAGGCGCAGTCCGGCCTCGACCTTGTTCAGGCCGCGCCCGATGCCGTACTCCGGTTCGTCCTTGCTGGCCACGGTGGCCTCCACCAGCGGCTGCAGGATCAGCCGGTTGGTCAGCAGCACGTCGTACTCCACTTCGGCCTTGGCCAGCAGCTGTCCGCCGGAGCCGGCATAGAGCGTCGCTGAACTCTCGAACTTGTACGGCGCCAGGCCCTGGATGCCGATGGCCGCCCAGGTTCGGGAATCGGCGGGGCGGAAGTCCTGGCGGACACCCACCAGTACATCCCACCAGGGCGACACGCTGCGCCCGTACAGTGCTTCCACCGCCGAGGATTCGGTGCGGCCCTCACTGCGCTCGCCATCGGTACGCAGCCACAGGCGGTTGATGTTGCCGCCGATCCAGCCGGTGGCCTCCCAGGCCTGGCCGTTGCTGTTTTTGCCGTCCCAATGCTCCAGGCGGTCGATCAGCAGCAGGCTGTTGATTTCCGGCGCATGCTCCATCGCGCCATGGGCGATGGGCGGGAACGCGGCGGCACGATCGGCGTCGGTGGGCACTGGAATGGGCTCGCGCGGCTCGGTCGGCGCGGACGTGCCGTGACCCATCGCCGCGTGATCCATCTGCGAGTGATCCATCTTCGAATGATCCATCGTCGAATGATCCATCGTCGAATGATCCATCGTCGAATGATCCATCTTCGAGTGATCCATCTTCGAGTGATCAACCGCGTCTTCGGCAGTGGGCTGCTTGGTCTTCGGCGCCGGTGCCGGTGCGGGCGTGGGCATGTCATGGCCCGCGTGCGACTGTGCGAAAGCAGGCAGTGCGACGGTCAGGGCCATTGCCAGCAGGCTGGGGGAGAAAAGGGAGCGCTTCATTCTTCGATCCTCACTTCGCGCATCATCCCCGCTTCCATGTGGTAGAGCAGGTGGCAGTGATAGGCCCAGCGGCCGAGCGCATCGGCGCGCACGCGGTAGCTGCGGCGGGTGCCCGGCGGCATGTCCACCGTGTGCTTGCGCAGCTGGAAGTTGCCCTGCGCGTCCTCCACATCGCTCCAGACGCCATGCAGGTGGATCGGATGCTGCATCATCGTGTCGTTGACCAGCACGATGCGCATGCGCTCGCCGTAGTTCAGCCGCAGTGGCTCGGCGCTGGCGAATGGAATGCCGTCGAACGACCAGGAGAACTTCTCCATGTGGCCGGTCAGGTGCAGCTCGATCTCACGGCTGGGCTCGCGGCCATCGGGGTCCTCGAACAGGCTGCGCATCGCGCCGTAGGTCAGCACCTGGCGGCCGTTGTCGCGCAGGCCGATGCCGGGATCGTCCAGCTTGGGATCGGTGGCCGAGCTCTGCATGTCCACCAGCGGATTGTTGCGTTCGCTGGCCGGGTGCTGCGGTGCCTTGCCGGTGGTCGTCGCGCCGCCATGCGCGCCGTGCCCCATGCTGGCGCCGCAGCCGCCTTCCATGCCTTTCATCGCGGCCATGTCATGACCGCCGTGACCGCCGCCCATGTCGTGGCCCATATCGCTCATCGTCAGCAGCGGGCGCGGGTCGCGGGCGGGAACCGGCGCCTGCAGGCCGTGGCGCACGGCCAGGGTGCCGGCCGCGTAGCCGGTGCGGCCCATGTCCTGGCAGAAGATGGTGAACGCATCCTGCCCGCTGGGTTCGACCAGCACGTCGTAGGTCTCGGCGGGGGCGATGCGGAACTCATCGATGCTGACCGGATGGATGTACTGGCCATCGGCAGCGACCACGGTCATCTTCAGGCCGGGAATGCGCACGTCGAAGTAGGTCATCGAGGCGCCGTTGATGAAGCGCAGCAGCACCTTCTCGCCAGTGCGGAACAGCCCGGTCCAGTTGCCGGCCGGCGCGGTGCCGTTCATCAGGTAGGTGTACGTATGCGCGTTGATGTCGGAGATGTCGGTGGGTGTCATCCGCATCCGTCCCCACATGCCGCGGTCGGACAGCGCCGCGGACCAGCCATCGCGGCGCACATCGCGCACGAAGTCGGGCAGGGTGCGCTTGTAGTAGTTGTCGTGCTCGGCGAGCTTCTTCATGCGCCGGAACAGTGCACCCGGGTCCATGTCGGTCCAGTCCGACAGCATGATCACGTGCTCGCGGTCGTGCCGGTACGGGGCCGGCTCGGCCGGGTCGATGATCAGTGCGCCATACAGGCCGGCCTGCTCCTGGAACATCGAATGGCTGTGATACCAGTACGTGCCCGACTGCTTGAGCTGGAAGTGGTAGTGGTAGGTCTCGCCGGGACCGATGCCGTTGAAGCTCAGGCCCGGGACGCCGTCCATGTTGGCCGGCAGCAGGATGCCGTGCCAGTGGATCGAGGTCGGGTGGCGGTCCAGCGTATTGCGTACGAACAGATCCACGGTCTGGCCCTCGCGCCAGCGCAGGATCGGTGCCGGCAGTGAGCCGTTGACGGTGATCGCCGGCCGGGTGCGACCGGTGAAGTTGGCCAGCGATTCGCCGATGGCCAGTTCCAGGCGGGTATCGGTCAGCACGGCCGGTGCGCCGGCCAGGCGCGGGGCGGCACTGGCCGCAGCGAGCGCGCGCTGCGGCACGCCGACCGCGGCGATGCCGGCAACCACGCCGCCAGCGGCGAGACCCTGAACGAACAGGCGGCGCGACGGCATGGGCAGGGCGCCCGGGCCGGGGGGAATGCGGGTATTCATGGTGGTGACTCCAGACACGGTAGGACGCCGGCAGCGGGCCGGCTTGAGTGCGCGTGGCGCACGACGCGTGTGGATCAGGCGATGGGGGGGCGGGAAAGTGGCGGCAACGGCGGCGCCGGGCGGCCGTTGGCCGGCATCGGCTGCGGTGTCAGCGACAGGCCGGGACCGGCCATGAAGGGCAGCGCCTGCACCGCCAGCAGGGGATGCTGGGCACAGCTGCGCAGGCAGTCCTTGATCTGGCAATGCGCATCGTGGGCCGCCGGTTGGGCCTGCGGCGCCTCGTCGGCGGACATGGCGGCGTGGTGATGGCAGTCGGCGTCGCCCGCCATCGTCGCCATCATCACGTGGGCCATGCGGCCCATCTCCTCATGACCGCTGGCCATGGCCGCGTTCAGCCCGTTGAGCAACAGGCTGAGCATGAGCACGACGCGGAGCAGGGTCGAGGCCAGGGACATGGCGCTAATCTAGCCGCAAGCGGGCCCGGATGCACTTCCGGCTGAATGGCCGGTTCAAGATTGGAGCGGCACCAATGTAGAGCCGAGCCCGCGCTCGGCTGCTTCTGCGGCAACAGCCGAGCGTGGGCTCGGCTCTACAGGAGGCCCGGCGCTACCCCTCTTCGCGCACGATTTCCACCAGGCGCGGACCATAGCGGCTCAGCTTGGTGCCACCGATGCCGCCGACCCGGGCCAGCTCGTCCAGGCTGGTGGGGCGCTGTTCGGCGATGTTGCGCAGGGTACTGTCGTGGAAGATCACGAAGGCCGGCACGTTCTGCTCGCGGGCCAGTTCGGCACGCAGGCCGCGCAGGGCATTGAACAGGGCCAGATCCTGCGGGGGGACCGACAGGCCGGTGCGCTGCGCGCTGCGTTCGCGGCCGGCGCTGGTCGCAGCCTCGCGGCGCATGTTCACCGTGCGGCGGCCCTTCAGTACGTCGCGGCTGGCATCGGTCAGGCGCAGGCCGCCGTGGCCTTCGCTGTCCACTTCGAGCAGGCTGGCGGCCACCAGCTGGCGGAATACGCTGCGCCAGGTCCGTGCATCCAGGTCGCGGCCGATGGCGTAGGTGCTGAGCTGGTCATGACCTTGCTGGCGCACCTTCTCGTTCTCGCTGCCGCGCAGGATGTCGATCAGGTGGCCGACGCCGTAGCGCTGGCCGCTGCGGTAGACGCAGCTCAGCGCCTTCTGCGCGGGAACCGTCGCGTCCCATGCCGCTGGCGGGGTCAGGCAGTTGTCGCAGTTGCCGCAGGGGCGGGGATAGGTCTCCCCGAAGCCGGCCAGCAGCACCTGGCGGCGGCATTGCATGGATTCGCAGTAGCCGAGCAGGTGGTCGAGCTTGGACCGCTCCAGCTGCTTGCGTTCCTCGCCGGCTTCGGACTGCTCGATCATCTGCTTGAGCAGCACGACGTCGCCCAGGCCGTAGCACAGCCATGCTTCGGCCGCTTCGCCATCGCGGCCGGCGCGGCCGGTTTCCTGGTAGTAGCCTTCCATCGACTTGGGCAGATCGGTATGCGCAACGAAGCGCACGTCCGGCTTGTCGATGCCCATGCCGAAGGCGATGGTGGCGCACATGACGATGCCGTCCTCGCGCAGGAAGCGGCGCTGGTTGTCCGCGCGGACGTCGGCGGGCAGGCCGGCGTGGTAGGGCAGGGCGTTGAAGCCCTGTCCGCGCAGGTACTCGGCCGTTTCCTCGACCTTGCGCCGCGACATGCAGTAGACGATGCCCGCCTCGCCGCGATGGCCGCGCAGGAAATCGGTCAGCTGCTTGCGTGCGTTGTCCTTCTGCACCACGGTGTAGCGGATGTTGGGGCGGTCGAAGGAGCTGACGAAATGGCGGGCATCCTGCAGGTCCAGGCGCTCGGCGATCTCGCGCTGGGTCGGCGGATCGGCGGTGGCTGTCAGGGCAATCCGGGGAATCTGCGGCCAGCGCTCGTGCAGCACCGTCAGCTGGCGGTACTCGGGGCGGAAGTCATGGCCCCATTGCGACACGCAATGGGCTTCGTCGATCGCGAACAGGGCGATCCGGCTGCGCGAGAGCAGGGACAGGAAGCGACCCGTCAGCAGGCGCTCGGGTGCGACATAAAGCATGTCCAGCTCACCGGCCAGCAGTTCGCGTTCGACGCGGCCGGCAGTGTCCGCGTCCAGCGTCGAGTTCAGGTATTCGGCGCGCACACCCAGCTGGCGCAGGGCTTCGACCTGGTCCTGCATCAGTGCGATCAGCGGTGAGATGACAATGCCGCATCCGTCGCGCAGCAGGGCGGGCACCTGGTAGCACAGCGACTTGCCACCGCCGGTGGGCATCAACACGAGGGCGTCGTGACCGGCAGCCACGTGCTCCACGATGTCCTGCTGCGGACCACGGAAATCGTCGTAACCAAAGACGCGGTTGAGCAGGTCGTGCGCGGGACGGGAAGCCATCGCGCTAGTTTACCCCGGAGGGAGGGGTAGGGGTTCGGCAGGGCTGCGCCCTGCACCTGCTGCAAGCCAGTGCAACGTCAAAGGCAACAGCCGGCTCTGGGCTGATCCGCGGTCTGGTGGGGCGGTGTCGGAGTGCGGGGACGCCGCAAGTACGTCCGTGTAGGCTTGGCAGCCGCATCCATGCGGCTGACACCCCGCACTCCGACACCGCCCCACCTTTGACAGTTTCCCGGTGACGGTGGGGCCATCCACGCCCTGCGTGGATGAAATCTGTCAGAGATCGACAAACAGAATGGGGTCGGATCCGTTTTCCTGCGGAAAACGGATCCGACCCCAAGGCATGTCCTGACAGCTCGCGGAGATCTGTCGAAGGCGGGGTGGGTCCGGTTGCGGGGGCGTGAGCGCCATGGATGGCGCGACCGAGCCTACAGGGACGTACTTGCGGCGTCCCCCGCAACCGGACCCACCCCGCCAACCCACAGGAAACCCGCTTTTGCTCCGGCCGTTGCCGTTGCAGTTGCTTCTGCGGGTGCAGGGCGCAGCCCTGCCGAACACCCCCCAACCCTTACTGGAGCAGGGAGCGCAGCATCCACGCATACTTCTCGTGGGTCTGCAGGCGCTGGGTCATCAGATCCTCGGTCGGGGCATCATCGCCCTTGGCCGCCACCTCCAGCACTTCACGCGCCGTACGGCAGACCGCTTCGTTGGCGACCACCAACTGGCGTACCATTTCCCGCCAGTCCGCACTGTCGGTCAGGCCCGGCTCCTCGGCGATCGAGGTCAGCGCAGCGAACTCCCGGTAGGAGCCCGGGGCATTGAAGCCCAGCGCGCGGATGCGCTCGGCCACATCGTCCAGGGCCGCCCATTGCTCGGTGTACTGTGTTTCAAACATGGTGTGCAGCGAGTTGAACATCGACCCGGTCACGTTCCAGTGGAAGTTGTGCGTCTTCAGGTAGAGCGTGAACGCGTCAGCCTGGAAGCGCGACAGACCGTCGGCGATCTTCTTGCGGTCGCCCTGGGTGATCCCGATATCGATATTGGGGGCCGACGGCGCCGCAGCGGCAAGCTTCTGCTTGCCGGTCTTGGCCTTGGTCGGGCTCTTGGTCTTCGCCATGGGGTTCCTCCTTGTGGAATCGTTGATCTTCACAATAAATCAGTCTTGACGACTGTTTGCTTTCAAAGTTTTAAACGAACCGATTGATGAACGCTATCGACAAAATGCCGCAGTCCCGCCTGCGCCAACAGCGCGCCGCCATCGACGGCGCAATGAGCCGCGACCGGGGCCGTTTGCTGGGGATGCTCTCGCGTTGCCAGGCCAAGCCACAGGATGCGGCACTGGCTGCTACCTTCGAGCAGGCCTTGCAGGCGTCGGTGCAGCGCCGGCAGAAACGGGCGCAGCAGCAACCAGCCATTACTTTGGACCCCCAGCTGCCGATTGCGCGTGAAGCCGATGCCATCATCGCGCTGATCCGGGATCACCAGGTGGTGGTGATCGCGGGCGAAACGGGCTCGGGCAAGACCACCCAGCTGCCCAAGCTGTGCCTGGCCGCCGGCCGTGGCCAGGCCGGCATGATCGGTTGCACCCAGCCGCGCCGGATCGCCGCACGCGCGGTGGCCAGCCGCGTGGCACAGGAGCTGCACAGTGAGCTGGGCCAGCTGGTCGGCTACCAGGTGCGCTTCAACGACAAGGTCAGCGAGGACAGCCGCATCAAGTTCATGACCGACGGCATCCTGCTGGCGGAGATCGCCAGCGACCGCTGGCTGTCGAACTACGACACGATCATCGTCGATGAAGCGCATGAACGCAGCCTCAACATCGACTTCCTGCTCGGCTATCTGAAGCAGCTGCTGCGCAAGCGGCCGGACCTGAAACTGATCGTCACCTCGGCCACCATCGACACCGACCGTTTCGCCCAGCATTTCGACGACGCGCCGGTGATCAGCGTGGAGGGCCGTACCTATCCGGTCGAGGTGCGCTACCGCGCGCTGGAAGGCGAGGGCGAGCAGGAGGGCGAACGCACCGTCAACGATGCGATCGTGTCGGCGATCGACGAGATCACGCGCCTGGACGCGCGGGGCGATGTGCTGATCTTCCTGCCGGGTGAACGTGAGATCCGCGACGCCCACCAGTCGCTGGAGCGACGCCGGTACCGCAATACCGAGGTGCTGCCGTTGTATGCACGGCTGTCCAACCAGGACCAGGACCGGGTGTTCAACCCCGGGCCGAGCCGGCGCATCGTGTTGGCCACCAACGTGGCCGAGACCTCGCTGACGGTGCCGCGTATCCGTTATGTGGTCGATCCGGGCTTCGCCCGCGTCAAGCGTTACAGCCCGCGCAACAAGCTTGACCGCTTGCACATCGAGCCGATCTCGCAGGCCAGCGCCAACCAGCGCAAGGGCCGCTGCGGCCGTATCGCCGAGGGCATCTGCTACCGCCTGTATGCGGAGGCCGATTTCCAGGCCCGGCCGGAGTTCACCGATCCGGAAATCCGCCGCTCCAGCCTGGCCGGGGTGATCCTGCGCATGCTGCAGTTGGGTCTGGGCCGCATCGAGGATTTTCCTTTCCTGGAAGCACCGGACGAACGTGCGGTGGCCGATGGCTGGCAGCAGCTGACCGAGCTGGGCGCGATCGACAGCGAGCGGCGCATGACCGCGATCGGCAAGCAGATGGCGCGCCTGCCGGTGGATGTGAAGCTGGCACGCATGCTGGTGGCGGCACAGGCGGCCGGCTGCCTGCGGCCGATGCTCGTGATCGCCTCGTTCCTGGGCATCCAGGACCCGCGCGAGCGACCGGCCGAGGCACGGGGGGCCGCCGACACCGCGCATGCCCAGTTCGCCGACGGCCGCTCCGAGTTCGTCGGCGTGCTGCGCCTGTGGGATGCCTACCGGCAGGCCCATGAAGACCTGACCCAGTCCAAGCTGCGCGACTGGTGCGGGCGGCATTTCCTTGGATTCCTGCGCATGCGCGAGTGGCGCGAGCTGCATCGCCAACTACGCTTGCTGTGCGAGGAGCTGGGCTGGAAGGAAGAGCCCGTGGAAGCATCGATGGCACCGTTGCTGGCGGGCAGCAGTGCGCCGGCGGCCGCACGTGATGACGCGGCAGCGGTGAAAGCCACGCGGGGCCAGCTGCACCGCGCTGCCCGCCTGGCCCGCGAGGGCAAGGCAGACGCCGTGCCGGCGCCGGTGGCGGCGCGGGCGCAGAAAGAGCAGGCGCCTGCCGGCGGCGGCTTCAGTGAACGCGTGCGGGCTTCGGCCTATCAGACGCTGCATCGTGCGCTGGTGGCGGGCCTGCCTACGCAGATCGGCCATCGCACCGAGAAGGGGGATTTCCTCGCGCCGCGCCAGCGCCGCTTCCTGCCGTTCCCCGGTTCCGTGCTGTCCAAGCGGCCACCTCCCTGGTTGCTGGTGGCCAACCTGCTCGACACGCAGAAAGTGTGGGGCATGACCCTGGCGGCGATCGAGCCGGACTGGGTGATCGCCGAGCTGCCGCACCTGCTCCTGCGCAAGCACTTCGACCCGCATTGGTCGCGTGCGCAGGGCCAGGTGCTGGCATCGGAACAGATCAGCCTGTTCGGTCTGGTGCTGGCGCCGAAGAAGCCGGTGCATTACGGACGCATCGCACCCGGCGAGGCGCACGACATCTTCGTGCGGCAGGCGCTGGTGACCGGCGAGATCAACACCCGCGCCAGCTTCGTGGCAGACAACCAGAAAGTGCTGGAGGTGGCGCGCGAGGAAGAAGCGAAGCTGCGCCGGGCTGGCATCGTTGCCGATGAAAACTGGCAGGCGCGCTGGTATCTGGACCGGGTTCCCCCCCACATCCATTCGGCATCCGGCCTGGACGCGTGGTGGAAGGAACTGCCGCCCGCACAGCGCAAGGGGCTGCACTGGACGCTGGCGGACCTGCTGCCGGGCGAAGGCAGCGAACAGGAGCGTTATCCGAAGTATCTGCCGCTGGGCCAGGCAAGGCTGCCGCTGCACTACCGTTTCGAGCCGGGTGCCGAAGATGATGGTGTCACCCTGGAGGTGCCGCTGCACCTGCTCAACGCGCTCGATCCAGTGCAGTTGGGCTGGCTGGCGCCAGGCTTCGTCGCCGACAAGGCGGCAGCGCTGATCCGCAGCCTGCCCAAGGCGATGCGGCGCAATTATGTGCCGGCCCCTGATTTCGGCCGTGCGTTCCATGAGGCGTTCCCCAATGCCAGTGCCGATGCGATTACCGGCGAACTGGCACGCTTCCTGTCGCGCGCGACCGGCGCCCCGGTCGCGGCGACTGATTTCGAGCCGGATTCCATCGAGCCGCATCTGCACATGAATCTGCGCCTGCGCGATGAGCAGGGCAAGGTGCTGGCCACCTCACGTGACCTCGACGCGTTGCGGGCGCGATTCGGCGGCCGTGCCGGCGATGCCTTTGCCGCGCGTGCCGGTCGCGAAATGGCGGCCGATGGGCTGCGCACCTTCCCGGCTGCGCCGATTCCACTGCAGGTACCCGGTGAGGCGGGCGTGCCCGCCTATCCAGCGCTGCTGGACGAGGGTGACAGTGTGGCCCTGCGCATCTTCGCCGACCGCCAGCAGGCCGAGGAGGCCCATCCACTGGGCGTGCGCCGCCTGCTGGAAATCGCGCTGGCCGACAAGGTCAAGCAGGCCTGCAAGCAGCTGCCGGTCGGTGCCAAGACGGGCCTGTTGTATGCGGCGATCGAATCGCAGGAGCGCTTGCGAGGCGATCTGGTGGATGCGGCGATGAACGCCGTGCTGGCCGAAGGACTGGAAGACATCCGCGATGCGGCGGCCTTCGAACAGCGCCGCGAGCATGCAGCCAAGGCCCTGTTCGGCGAGGCGATGTCGCGGCTGAAGCTGGCCGAGACCATCCTGGCGCTGGTGGCGGAACTGAAGCCGATGCTGGAAGCGCCGTTGATGGGCTGGGCACGGGGCAACCTGGACGACATGGAAGCGCAGCTGGCGGGATTGATCCACCCCGGCTTCCTGCGCGACACACCGGCTGATGCGCTGGCCCAGTATCCCCGTTACCTGAAGGCGATGATCCTTCGCACCGAACGTGCCAAGCGTGACCCGCCACGTGACCAGGCGCGCATGCTGGAACTGCATCCGTTCCTGGAGGCGCTGGCTGCCGGTGAACAGCAGGGCCTGCGCGAGCGGCCACAGTGGCAGGCGCTGCGCTGGGATCTGGAGGAGCTGCGGGTTTCGCTGTTCGCCCAGGAACTGGGGGCGCGCACCGGCATCTCGGCCAAGAAGCTGGCGCAGCGGGTGGCGGCACTGCGCCAGGCATGAAGCGTGCAGCCGGGCAGTGCCTGGCTGCATTCGGACAGGTCGCGCGTTACTTGGTGCGACGGACCTTGGGCTGGGTATTGACGCCCTCGACCTTCAGGTACCACACACCCATCACGCCCGGGGTGATGCTGACCTTGGGTGATTGCCTGCGGACACCGGAAATTGACGTCGTGTCGGTCTGTTCCCATTGCTGGCCGTTGTCCAGCGAATAGACGCGGCCCTTGCCGAAGCCGCGGAACTCGCCCTGCAGCACACCGGTGATCGGCTCATTGCTGCCGAAGTCGAAGAAGCCACGGTTCTTGCGGATCACTTCCTGTCGCCCCTCCTCGCGCGCTTCCTCGCGCACGGCGGCAACCGCCTCGGTGGCAGCGGCTTCGACCTTGCCCTGCAGCCAGCGGTTGAGCGAGGCCAGTTCGGCGGCGCTGAGCTTGTCCAGGCCGGCGGCCTTGAACTCGGCCGGTGACATCTGCTGCTGCAGATCGCCCTCCACCACGCGCTGCGCCAGGGCGGGCGCGGACAGGGACAACAGCACGGCGGCACAGGCCAGCAGCCGTGGACGGGCGCGCAGGACAATGGAAGGCATGACAGGTCTCTCCGGGGTTTGCCCGCGAGTGTAGCGGCATGTGCTCATGCCCGGCGATGCAGCGGTGGCGATTGTCCCTGAACGGTGCCGGCGCTAGTGTAGGGGCCTCTGTCTTGCCTGCTCGATGCTGTGAACCGCGCTTCCGTCCCCGGCCTGGATGCCTTGTTGAACCGTCCCTCGGCAGCGGTGCTGCCCGCTCCGCTGCGCCAGGCCCTGCGCGAGTACTGGGAAGCTGCCGGGACTGACACGCAGATGCGCGCCAGCTGGTCGGTGCTGGGCGACACCCTCGATGCCCTGTCAATGCTCTCGGCGGACGAAGGCGCGGTGGTCGCGGCCCTGCTGTTCGACCTGCCCGGCCTGCGCGCCCACCTGGAGCAGTTGCCGCTTGGCAGCCACCGGGCGGCGGTGATCGGCCTGCTCGACGGCCAGGACGCGGCCGACCCGGTATGGGCGCTGCACGCCGGTCGCGAGGCCGGACGCAACAGCGAGGGCCTGCGCCGGCTGCTGCTGGCGATCATCCGCGACCTGCGGGTGGTGCCGATCCTGCTGGCGCGGCAGCTGGCGCGCATGCGCGCGGCCGACAGGCTGGAGGAGGAGCAGCGCCGCGCGCTGGCCCAGCTGACCCGCGACATCCATGCCCCGCTGGCCAACCGCCTGGGCATCTGGCAGCTGAAGTGGGAGCTGGAAGACCTGGCGTTCCGCCATCTGGAGCCGGACACCTACCGACGCATCGCCCGCGAGGTGGATGAGACGCGTATCGCCCGCGAACGTTACGTCGAGAACGTCAAGAAGGTGCTCTCGCGCGAACTGTCGGCCCAGGGCATCAAGGCCGAGGTCAGCGGGCGGCCGAAGCACATCTACAGCATCTGGCGGAAGATGCAGAAGAAGCGGCTGGCGTTCGACCAGCTGTATGACATCCGTGCGGTGCGGGTGATGGTCGACGACGTCGCGGCCTGCTACGCCGTGCTGGGCGTGGTGCACGCGCTGTGGGCGCCGGTGCCGAGCGAGTTCGATGATTACATCGCCCGACCCAAGGCCAACGACTACCGTTCGCTGCACACCGCCGTCGTCGGCCCGGAAGGGCGCACCATCGAAGTGCAGATCCGCACCCACGAGATGCATGCGCAGGCCGAACTGGGCGTGGCTGCGCACTGGAAGTACAAGGAAGGTGGCAAGGGCGCCGAAAAGGCCTTCGACCGCAAGATCACCTGGATGCGCCAGCTGCTGGAGCAGGCGCAGGACGGGCAGGGCAATGAACTGGCCGGGGCACTGGATGCGGAGCTCACCGAGGACCGCGTCTATGCGCTGAGCCCGAAGGACGAAGTGCTGGATCTGCCGCAGGGGGCCACGCCACTGGACTTCGCCTACCAGGTGCACACCATGGTGGGACACCGCTGCCGCGGCGCCAAGGTGAACGGCCGCATCGTGCCGTTGACCTACCGCCTGCGCAGCGGCGACCGCGTAGAGATCCTTACCGGCAAGGAGGCCGATCCGCGCCGCGACTGGCTGATACCGGCCAACGGCTTCCTGGCCAGCAACCGCTCGCGCGAGAAGGTACGCAGCTGGTTCCACAAGCTTGACCGCGCGCGCAACGTGCAGGCAGGCCGCGAACTGCTGGAGCGCGAGCTCAAGCGGCTCGGGCTGCAGCATTCGGATCTGGCGGCCGCGGCGAAGAAGTTCCATGCCGACAGCGTCGACGACCTGTACATCCAGGTGGCGCTGGGCGATACCGGCCCCAACCAGATCAGCCGCGCGCTGCTGGAGGCCGAACGTGCGGCCAGCCAGCCAGCGCCGCCGACCCTGCCACGCCCGACCGCACGGCGCGAGAACCTGGGCAAGTCCAAGTTCACCGTGCAGGGCGTGGGCAACCTGCTGGTGCAGCTGGCACGCTGCTGCCAGCCGGTGGCGGGCGAACCCATCGTCGGCTACCTGACCCGTAGCCGGGGTGTCACGGTGCATCGCGCAGACTGTGCAGCGCTGGCCCGCCTTGCCGCGGCCAGCCCGCAACGCATCCTGCCGGTGGAATGGGGGCAGGCGGGCGGCGGTTACGAAGTGGACGTGGTGGTCGATGCGGTCGATCGCCGCTGGCTGCTGAAGGACATCACCAACCTGATCGCCCAGGAAGACGCCTACGTGCTCGACATCCACAGCGACAACGTGCGCAACAGCGGCCGTGCCCACCTGCGCCTGCGGCTGAAGGTGAGCGATTACGGCCAGCTGTCGACGCTGCTGGGCAAGCTCGATGCCTTGCCCGGTGTCAGCGAGGCACGTCGCCTCGGCTGAGCTTCACGCCACCCCGGCTACCCTGCACGCATGGAACGCGAGCCTCCGCATCGCCCTCACGGCGCCGAACATCCTGCGCTGGACCGCGTCCGCCGTGAAGGCCGTTGGTGGTGGCTGCAGGCGCGGCATGCGCGCCGGGTCTGGCGCTGGGCGCTGGTGGCGGCGATGGCGGTGTTCGTGCTGCTGGTGCTGCTGCGCAAGCCGCTGGCGGACTGGTTCTGGGACGAACCGCAGATCGAACAGCTGCTGGCCGAAGGTGATCGTGCGCTGGCGGCGGGACGGCTGACCGCCACCGATGGCAGTGGTGCGCGCGAGCGCTACCAGGCCGCGCTTGCGCTCGACGGCGATCGCCCGCAGGCGCGCGAGGGCCTGGCACGGACCGGTGCCGCTGCGTTGCAGCAGGCGCAGGACCGGCTGCAGGCCGGGGATCTGGACGCCAGTGCGCAGGCCTTGGCGCTGGCACGCGAGCTGCAGGTGCCGCAGAGCCAGACCGATGCGCTGGCGCGCCAGCTGCGGGCACGTCGCACGGCCGGGGCAGGGATTGGCGCGATGCTTGCGCAGGCGCGCAACGCACTCGCCGCCGGGCGCCTGGATGACGGCGACAGCAGCGCCCTGCCGATGTTCCAGCGCATTCTGGCCCTGCAGCCGGACAACCTATCGGCGCTGGAAGGTCGCGAGGATGCACTGAGTGACCTGCTGCAGCAGGCGCGTGCCCTGGCCGCGCGAGGTGATCTGGCCGACGCGGCCGCGGTGGTGCAGCGGGCACGTCAGTTCGATGCCGGGCACGCCGACCTGCCGGCCAGCCAGGAAGCATTGGCGCAGGCGATGGATCAGCGATTGCGGCAGGCGCAGCGTGCGTTGAAACGACAGCAGCTGGAAGCGGCGGCGGCGGGCTTCCAGGCGGTCCTGGCGGTGGCGGCCGACGATCCCAGTGCCCAGCGCGGCCGGGAGCAGACACTGCAGGCGGTCCTCGCACGCAGCCAGAAGCGGGCCGATGACTTCCAGTTCGAGGCGGCACAGCGCGATGCCGCATTGGCAGCGTCGCTGGGTGCCTCGGCAGCGGCCAGGCAGCAGCTCGAGCAGCGCCTGCAGCGTGCACGGCAGGCGCAGCAGGCCCTGCAGCAGCCGTCGATCAGCAGCAGCCAGCGTGAGCGTCTGCTGCGTGATCACCTGCGCCAGGTCGAACGCGCCGAGCGTGCAGGGCAATGGATCAGTCCGCCCGGGCACAGTGCCTTCGATGCGCTGCGCGAAGCGCAGTCGCTGGCCCCACGCGACACCCGCGTGAAAGCGGCTGCCACGCGGCTGCTGCCGGCCAGCCGCCAGTGCTTCGACGACAACCTGCGCCAGAACCGGGTGCAGGCCGCCGGCGCCTGTCTGCAGGCGTGGCAGACGCTGGCGCCGACCGACGCCGGGTTGCCGACCGCACGGCTGCGCCTGGCCCAGCGCTGGCTGGCGATCGGCAGCGAACGGCTGGGCAGCGGCGATCTGGCATTTGCCGCGCATGCCGCCGAGCAGGCGCGGCGGCTGCAACCGGACCTGGCCGAACTGCCGCCATTCGAGGAACGGCTGCGGCGCGCAGGTGGCGAGCCGCAGCCGCGCTGATGCGACGACCATTCGTGCCGGGGGTGCCAGTCGGGTATAGTCCAGCCGCTCCGGCCGCTCCCCAGAACATGTCCAGCGTCGCACCCACCGTCTCCGTTGCCTTGTGTACCTGGCAGGGTGAGCGCCATGTCGCCGCCCAACTGCGCAGCATCGCCGCGCAGAGCGTACTGCCGACACAGGTGGTGGTGGTCGACGATGCTTCTGCCGATGGTACCTGGGCCGTGCTCCTGCACGAGGCTGAAGCGCTGCGTGCGGCCGGCATCGAGGTGGTGCTGCGGCAGCAGGAGCAGAACGTCGGTTACGTGCGCAATTTCGAAACCGCGTTGTCGGCCTGCAGCGGCGACATCGTCTTCCTGTGCGACCAGGACGATGTGTGGCATGCGGACAAGGTCGCCACCTTCCTGCAGGCGTTCGCCGCGCGGCCCACGGCACAACTGCTGCACAGCGATGCACGGCTGGTCGATGCGCAGGGCCGGCCGCTGCCGGCAACCCTGTTCCAGGCGCTGTCGATCAGCCGCCGCGACCTGGACCGTGAACACCGCGGTGAAGGCTTCGAGCTGCTGATGGGCCGCAATCTGGTGACCGGCGCCGTGACCGCGCTGCGGCGTGGCCTGATCACGCAGGCGCTGCCGGTGGCCAAGGGCTGGATCCACGACGAATGGCTGGCGCTGGTGGCGGCGGCAAGCGGTGGCCTGGACAGCATCGAAGCGATCACCACCGACTACCGGCAGCATGGCGACAACCAGGTGGGCGCGCGCCAGCGCGGGCTGCTGGAGCGGGCCGTGGGCAGTGGTTCCGCGCGCCGCACCTACCTCGCGGCGGCGTTGGCCCGCCTGCGCTCGTTGCAGGAGCAGGCGCGGCTGGGCCGGCCGGCACTGGATGCCGCACAGTTGGCGACACTGGACCAGCGTCTGCGCCATGCCGAGGCGCGGGCCTGCGCGCCAACCCGGCTGCCGTCCCGCATGCTGCACATCGCCCGTGAGCTGGGCAGTGGCCGCTATCATCGTTTTTCCAACGGCCTGCGTTCGGCGGCCAGCGACCTCGTGCAGGGAATCCAATGACTTCGCAGATGCCGGCAGCGCGTGCTGCCTTCGACGCGCACCGCGTCTGCGCCGTGATCGTTACTTATGGCCCCGATCCGGAGTTGCTGCGGCGGGTGGTCGACAGCGTGCTGCAGCAGGTCGGGCATCTGGTGGTGTTCGACAACGGCAGCCGAGGTGTGGATGTGAAAGCGCTGCTGGGCGCGGCGCCCGGCATCAGCCTGCTGGCCTCGCCGCACAACGTCGGGCTCGGCAGTGCGCTGAACCGGTCGTATGAGCAGGCGCAGTCATTGGGGTTCGACTACGTGCTGCTGATGGACCAGGACAGTGTGCTGGAGCCAGGCATGGTCGACGTGCTGGGCACCGCGCTGGTCGAGCTGGCGGGCAATGAGCGGATCGCTGCGGTGGGACCGCAGTTCCGCGACGCACGCAGCGGCATGCTGGCCCCGTTCGTCCGCTTCGGCTTCCCCTTCAACCACAAGCTGCGTGGCGGCCCGGGCCAGCGCATCTCCTGCGACTTCCTCATCACGTCCGGATCGCTGGTGCCGATGTCGGCGCTGCGTGACATCGGTGCGATGGACGAAAGCCTGTTCATCGACAACCTGGACATGGACTGGTGCTTCCGCGCCAAACGCAGTGGCCACGCGCTGTACGGAATCTGCGATGCGCAGATGAGCCACAGCATCGGCGAGGAACTGCTGCCGTCGCGGGCGAAGCCGGACGGCGTGATCGTGCACAAGCCGTTCCGCCTGTATTTCATCATGCGCAACCGCGTGCTGCTCTACGGGCGCGCCTATACGCCGCGGGTCTGGATCGCGCAGGACGTGCCACGCCTGCTGCTGAAGCTGGTGGGCAACGGGCTGTTCCTGGCGCCGCGCTGGATTCGGTTGCGGTTCATGTTGAAGGGGCTGTGGGACGGCATCCGCGGCCGGGCCGGTCCGCTGCCGCCGGGCCATCGCTGAACGGACGACCGATCGAACCTGTCTTGGGGAAAGGGCTGGGGTAGACTCCGCTGACGCCCCTGCCATGCTTTTCCCGTGCCCCGACGCTACGATTCCGACGACCACGACGATTTCGACGACGACGACCAGGAGGGCGGCAGCTCGCCCTGGCGACGCAGGCTGATCACCTGGAGCATGGCAGCGGTCGCACTGGGACTGGGTTTCCTGATCCCGTACACCCTGTACCTCAACCAGCAGGTGACCCAGCGTTTCGGAGAGCTGCGCTGGCAGATCCCGACCCGTGTCTACGCCCGCCCGCTGGTGCTGACGCCCGGCAAGGCGATGGATGCGGCGACCCTGAAGACCGAACTGGCCGCGTCCGCCTACCGCGATGACGGCGAAGGCAGGGAGCCGGCCACCTACGCGGTGAAGGGTGGCCGCTTCGTCATTGCCAGCCGTGGCTACGCCGACGTCGATGGCCGGGTGGCCGCACGTCGCGTCGAGCTGTCGCTCGCTGGCGGCACCGTCGCGTCGCTGCGCGATGCCGACAGCCGCAAGGCGCTCAAGGCCGCCCGCCTGGATCCGGCACGCATCGCCACGCTGTACGGCCAGAAGCAGGAAGAGCGTCGCCTGATCCGCATGGACGAGGCGCCGGACCTGCTGGTGACCGGCCTGCAGGCGGTGGAGGACAAGGACTTCAACCGCCATCACGGCATCGACCTGTCGGGCATCGCCCGTGCGGTCTGGGTGACCGTCCGTTCCGGCGGGCAGAGCCGGCAGGGTGCGTCCACGCTGACCCAGCAGCTGGCCCGCAGCGGCCTGCTCGGCATCGGCAAGGAGCAGACCCTCACCCGCAAGTTCAATGAAGTGCTGTATGCGTTGATCATGGAAGCGCGTTACGACAAGCGCACCATTTTCGAGGCGTATCTGAACCAGGTGTACCTGGGCCAGCGCGGCAGCCAGGCGATCCATGGCATGTCCTCCGGCGCCGAATTCTGGTTCGGCCGCGACCTGTCGTCGCTGGAAACCGAGCACATCGCGCTGTTGATCGGCCTGGTCAAGGGCCCGTCCTACTACGACCCGCGGCGCAACCCGGAACGGGCGCTGGATCGTCGCAACTTCGTGCTGGGCAAGCTGCGCGAAGCGGCGCTGATCGACGATGCCGAATACCAGCGGGCGCTGAAGGCTCCGCTGGGGGTGCCGAAGACACCGGGCCTGGTCGCCGCCAACCGCTTCCCGGCCTATGTCGATCTGGTCCGTCGCCAGCTCGGCCACGATTATCCCGAGTCCGCACTGCAGGGCGCGGGCCTGAGCGTCATGACCGGCATGTCGCCGTCCGCGCAGGCCTACGCCGAAGGCGCTGTGACCCGTACCATCAAGTCGCTGGAGAGCAAGCGCCGTCCCGAGCTGCAGGCCGGCATGGTGCTGACCGACGTGCATAACGGCGACGTGCTGGCAGTGATCGGCAGCCGCGAGGTCTCCGAGGTCGGCTTCAACCGCGCCATCGAGGCGCAGCGCCCGGTCGGCTCGCTGCTCAAGCCGTTCGTGTACCTGCTGGCGCTGGCCCAGCCGGACCGCTACTCGCTGGCGAGCTGGGTTGACGATTCGCCGGTGACCGTCCAGTTGAGCCGTGGCCGCAACTGGAGCCCGGGCAATGCGGACAACCGCAGCCATGGCACCGTGCGGCTGATCGATGCGCTGGCCAATTCCTACAACCAGGCCACGGTGCGGGTCGGCATGCAGGTCGGTCCAGAGCGTGTGACCCAGCTGATCCACGTGCTGGCCGGCATCAAGGCCGAACCGAATCCGGCCGTGATTCTCGGCTCGACCGACCAGAGCCCGTATGCGATGGCGCAGCTGTACCAGTTCCTGGCCTCGGGCGGCGAGATCCAGCCGTTGCACGCGGTGCGTGGCGTGCTTGATCCGCAGGGCAAGCTGCTCAAGCGCTATGACAAGTCGCCTGCGCCGGCACAGGAAGGCGATTCGATCGCGGCCAACCTGATCAGCATCGGCCTGCAGCAGGTGGTTGCCAGCGGCACCGCGCAGCGCCTCAACGCAGACGGCCTGGGCCGCCTGCAGCCGGCCGGCAAGACCGGTACCACCAATGATGGCCGCGACAGCTGGTATGCCGGCTACACCGGCGACCACCTGGCGGTGATCTGGATGGGCAACGACCAGAACGAGCAGGCCGGGCTGTATGGCGCCACCGGTGCGATGCGCGTGTGGTCGGGCATCTTCCAGCGCCTGCCGAGCGCGCCGCTGCGGGTCAGCAACAAGGGGCTGGACTGGCAGCCGATCGCCGCCAGCGGCACCAACAGTACCGATGAGGGCTGTCCGGGCGCGCGGCGCTTCCCGTTCGTGGTCGGCTATGCGCCGGCATATGCGCCCTGCGCGCCGGCGGTTTCGCCCGAAGCCCAGGACGGCGCCGGCAGCGAAGGCGGTGGCTGGCGCAGCTGGTTCGGCCTGGATCGCAAGCCGGAACCGGCGGAAGAACCCGCAGCCGCGCCGGCGGCGACCACTCCTCCTCCGAGTCGATGAATCCGATGACGCTTCGAACTTTCCTGCATCCGCTCACCCTGGCCGGCCTCACTGTGGTGCTGGCCGCCTGTGTCAGCAGCGCGCCGCCGGTGGTCAAGCCGGTCGCCGCTACCACCACGCCGGTGCAGCGCCTGGCTGCGGTCGAAGCGGCGGCGGGACCGGATGACAAGGAACTGTCGGTGCAGCCGCTGCGCGATCCACAGGTTGAGGATCTGCGCCAGACCGCGCTGACGCAGCGCCAGGCCAACGATCTGCCGGCCGCCGCCGCCAGCCTGGATCAGGCGCTGCAGATCGTCGCCGCAGACCCCGCAGTGCTGCAGGAGCGGGCCGAAATCGCCCTGCTGCAGGGCAAGTGGTCGGAGGCGGAGACGTTCGCGCGCAAGGCCATCGATCTGGGGTCGAAGACCGGGCCGCTGTGCCGGCGCCACTGGGCGACGATCGAGCAGTCACGGCTGGCGCGCGGGGAGAAGGAGAACGCGGTGTCGGCGCATGCACAGCTGGAAGGGTGCACGGTACCGGGCATCAAGCGGTACTGAGGTATTCCCCTCCATCGGGCGCGTCACACGCCGCGCGGGCCGCGGGCGAGAACAGAAAGATCAGAAGCCGGTCGCGCGCTCGCGATGGGGTCAGAGCCGTTTTCCGAAAGGAAACGGCTCTGACCCCTTCCAGTTCAGTCGAGCAAGCTCGACGCTACAAACGGGTGCCGGGCAGCGCCCGGCCCGGTATCCTTTCCGTCTGATGTCCGACCTTGTTTACGCCAGCCGCGAAGCACTCAGCGCAGGCGGCGCGCTTGCCTCGCACCTGGATGCCTTCGTCCCGCGTCCGGCACAGCTGCGCCTGACCGAGGCCATCGCCGATGCGCTGCAGCAGCGCGACCTGCTGCTGGCCGAGGCCGGCACCGGTACCGGCAAGACGTTCGCCTACCTGGTGCCGGTGCTGCTGTCCGGCCTGCGCACGATCATTTCCACCGGTACCCGCGCGCTGCAGGACCAGCTCTACCATCGCGACCTGCCACGCGTGCGCCAGGCACTGGGGGTCGGCCTGCGCAGCGCGCTGCTGAAGGGGCGTAGCAATTACCTGTGCCGTTACCGCCTGCAGCAGGCGCGTGGCGAGCCACGCTTCTCCAGCCCGGAGCAGGCGGCGCAGTTCCAGCGCATCCTGGCCTGGTCCGGTCGTTCCGAACATGGCGACATCGCGGAACTGGAAGGCCTGGCCGATGACTCACCCTTGCTGCCGATGGTTACCTCCACCGTCGACAACTGCCTGGGCACCGAGTGTCCGTTCTGGGATGACTGCTTCGTGGTGCGCGCGCGGCAACGCGCTCAGGCTGCGGACGTGGTGGTGGTCAACCATCATCTTCTGCTGGCCGATCTTGCGCTGAAGCAGGAGGGCTTCGGAGAGCTGCTGCCGGGCGCACAGGCCTTCGTCATCGATGAGGCGCACCAGTTGCCTGAACTGGCAGCGCAGTTCTTCGGTGAGGGCTTCGGCATGCGACCCTGGCAGGAGCTGGGCCGGGACTGTCTGGCCGAGGCGCGCTGTGTCGGTGGCGCACAGTCAGCGCTGCAGGCGCCGGTCGATCATCTGCAGGAGGCACTGCGTGCGCTGCGCTCGGCAATGGATGGCCTGCCATCCCGTGGCACGCAGTGGCGCGCACTGGCGATGCCGCAGGTGCGCGATGGCTTTGATGCGGTGATGACCGGTCTGGTGAATCTGGAGCAGGCGCTGCAGCCGCTGCGCGAAGCCGCCGCAGGCCTCGATGCCTGCCACGCACGTGCGCGCGAGGCGGTATCGCGTCTGGGGCGATGGCTGGGCGATGACGAACCGGCGCTTGATTTCGATGCCGACCCTGCGCAGGCGGCGAGCGCCGATGTGCTCTGGTACGAACTTACCCCGCGCGGATTCCGCTGCCAGCGCACGCCGATGGATGTGTCCGGTCCGCTGCGTGAGCATCGCGAGCGCAGTCGTGCCGCATGGATCTTCACGTCGGCGACGCTGACCGTCGGTGGTGGCTTCGATCACATCGCCCGCCGGCTCGGCCTGGATGATCCGCAGACACTGGTCCAGTCCAGTCCATTCAACTGGCCCGAGCAGGCACTGTGCTACCTGCCCGAAGGCCTGCCCGATCCCGCCGCGCGGGGGTTCGGCACCTCGCTCATCCAGGTCCTGCGGCCGGTGCTGCAGGCCTCGCAGGGCCGTGCATTCCTGCTGTTCGCCTCGCACCGGGCCCTGCGCGAAGCGGCTGAGGCGCTGCGCGATGGGCCGTGGCCGCTGTTCGTGCAGGGCGAGGCGCCACGCGCCACCTTGCTGCAGCAGTTCCGCGATTCCGGCAACGGCGTGCTGCTGGGCTCGGCCAGTTTCCGCGAAGGGGTGGACGTGGTCGGCGAAGCATTGAGCGTCGTGGTGATCGACAAGCTGCCCTTTGCCGCGCCGGACGATCCGGTCTACGAGGCGCGGCTGAAGGCGATCCGCAGCCAGGGGGGCAATCCGTTCCGCGACGAGCAGCTGCCGCAGGCCGTGATCGCGCTGAAGCAGGGCGTCGGCCGGCTGATCCGCAGTGAGAGTGATCGCGGCGTGCTGGTGCTGTGCGACCCGCGGTTGCTCAACCGTGGCTATGGCCGGGTCTTCCTCGACTCGCTGCCACCTTTCCGCCGTACCCGCAGTCTGGCCGATGTGCAGTCCTTCTTTGCGCCACAATGGCACCCCGCCACCGATGCTGGGGCGCCGGACGCCCCTGTGGCGGCCACGCACCCCGCCCCGGGTGGCACGTTCCCCCTGTTCTGATCCGACCCGATGAAACTGCTCGCCTTTGAAACCGCCACCGAAGCCTGTTCCGTTGCCCTGCACGTAGACGGGCAGGTCCTGGAACGCTTCGAGATCGCCCCGCGCCGGCATGCCGAGCTGAGCCTGCCGTGGGCCGACGCGCTGCTGGCCGAGGCCGGTATCAGCCGCCGCCAGCTCGATGGCATCGCACTCAGTCGTGGTCCGGGTGCCTTCACCGGGGTGCGCCTGGCGATCGCCCTTGCCCAGGGCATCGCACTGGCGTTGGACCGTCCGCTGCTGCCGGTATCGACCCTGCAGGTGCTGGCGCTGCGTGCGCCGGCAGAAGAAAGGCAGATCCTGTCGGCGATCGATGCACGGATGGGCGAACTCTACGTCGCGCGTTTCAAGCGCGTGGACGGCCTGCCGATGCCGTGCGATGCAGAGCGGGTGTGCGCACCGGCCGCAGTAGCGTTGCCGGACGATCTGTCGGTGTTCGGTGTCGGCACGGGATTCGGTGCGGCCGAGGGCGCGCTGGTCACGCAGCTGGGGGCGGGCCTGCGGGGGTTTGACGCCGCGGCGCTGCCGCGGGCATCGGACGTGCTGGCGTTGGCGGTGCCGGCCTTGGCACGTGGCGAGGGCATCGCGCCGGAGAGGGTGGAACCGGCCTACCTGCGCGACAACGTGGCCTTGACCCTGGTCGAGCAGCAGGCCGCGCGCGAGGCCAAGGCGAAGGCCAACGGCTGAGCCTGCACAGACGTACCTGCGGCGTCCCCGCCGCCCGGCACCGCCCCGCCAGGCGTCACTACACTGACCGCCGCTTTTGCTGTTGACGTTGCTGTTGCCTTCAGCGGGTCCCGGGCCGCAGGCCCGGGCAACACCCCCTACCGGTCGTCGCGCAGTTCGCCGCCGGGCAGGAACACCCACGTGCGGGTGACCTGCAGGATGTCGATTCCGTCCTCGGTACGCGGCAGCGGCGGGAACGGCTGTGCCAGCGTCACCACCCGCAGCGCGGCCTCATCCAGCAGCGGTGTTCCGCTTGAACGCAGGATGCGGCTGCTTTCCACACTGCCATCGCGACGCACGCCAACGCTGATGACCACCTGGCCGCCGAGACGGCGTTGCCGTGCCTCGTCCGGATAGTTCAGGTTGCCCACCTGCTCGGCGCGGTCGACCCAGGCGCGCAGGTAATTGGCATAGGCATATTCGCGCGTGCTGGCCGAGACGAATTTGCGGTTCGGTCGCTTGGCGTACTGCGCCGAGCGCAGGTGGACCTCGGCTGCCAGCCGCGCCATCTCCGCATCGCGCTGCTCGCGTGCGGTCATCGGTGCGTCCGGCACCGGTTCCAGTGGCGTTGGCTGGGCCTGCGCACGTGCCACCGTGTCCTGGCCATTGCGGCTGCTGACCACGCGGGCCTGCGGCGGTGGCACGGGCGCTGCGGATTGCTGCTGCTGTGGCACCGGGCTGACCCCGGCCTGGGCCTGCGGCACGATCCCGGCCTGGTTGTCGCGCGGACGCTGCGCGCGGTCGTGGTCACCGCCGCCTTCCTGGCTGGCGGCGGCCAGGAAGTCCGCCTGCTTCGGCGTCAGCGCGGTGCGGGTCTGGCTGAAGATCACTTCCAGCGTGGGCACCAGTGGGGCCTCGCCCTTCACGGCGAAACCCACCCCCAGGATCAGCAGGACGTGGACCAGCACCGACAGGGTGAGGGTGGCACCCAGCCGCTGCGCTTCGCGCGGCGGCGGTGGCAGGACGGCGGGTGCGGCGGGCATCAGTGCAGGCCGGCCTCGAGCGCGTCGAACAGCGTGCCGGCGATGTTCAGGCCGTACTGCGCGTCCAGTTCGCGCACGCAGGTGGGGCTGGTGACGTTGACTTCGGTCAGGTAGTCGCCGATCACATCCAGGCCAACGAAGCGCATGCCGCGGCGCTTCATTTCCGGTCCCACCTGCGCGGCGATCCAGCGATCGCGCTCGCTCAGCGGACGGCCTTCGCCGCGCCCGCCAGCGGCCAGGTTGCCGCGGAACTCGTCGCCCTGCGGAATGCGCGCCAGGCAGTAGTCGACCGGCTCGCCGTCAATCAGCAGGATGCGCTTGTCGCCGGCACTGATGTCCGGGATGAACTTCTGTGCCAGCGCCAGCCTGCGTCCGCCGTCGGTCAACGTTTCCAGAATCACGTTCAGGTTCGGGTCGCCCTGGCCGCTGCGGAAGATCGAGCGCCCTCCCATGCCATCCAGGGGCTTCAGCACGGCCTGGCCATGTTCCAGCGCGAAGGCCTTCAATGCCTTGGCGTCGCGGCTGACCAGGGTCGGCGGACAGCACTGCGGGAACAGCAGCGCGGCCAGTTTTTCGTTGTAGTCGCGCAGGCCCTGCGGATTGTTGACCACGCAGGCGCCGGCCGCAGCGGCCACGTCCAGCACCTGGGTGTCGTAAACGTATTCGGCATCGACCGGCGGATCCTTGCGCATCAGCACGATCTGGCCGGGACCGAACTCGGTCCGGCTGAACCCGCCCAGCTCGTACCAGCCGGCGGGGTCGTCGCGGACCCGCAGCGGGGCGGTCTGGGCCACCGCCACGCCACCTTCCAGGGCCAGTCCGCCCGGCCGCACGTAGTGCAGGGCATGGCCGCGGCGCTGGGCTTCCAGCAGCATGGCGAAGGTGGTGTCCTTGGCGATCTTGATGTGGGCGATGGGGTCCATCACCACGATGACGTTCAACGGCATGGGCGCACCTGTCAGGCAAGGCGTTGATGGTAGCGGCAACGCCCGCCGTGCGCCTCCCTGCCGCGATGCAACGCTGCGTCCGTCCGCCGGGCCGCGCACCGTATGCGAACCCCGTCACGTTCAGCCCGGTAGCACGGCCCGCGTGATGGGCCGGCCTTGAAGCGGGCGCGGAAAGTGCGATATAGATACGCTTTCGTAGCGGCCCCCGCCTGAGACCGGGCCGTGCGCTTGGGGATAGGCAATGACTGAAAACACGACTGCGGGCGGGGAACTCGCAGGACTCCGGGTGATGGTCATCGATGATTCGAAGACCATCCGCAGGACTGCGGAAACGCTGCTCAAGCGCGAAGGCTGCGAGGTGGTCACCGCCACCGACGGCTTTGAAGCGCTGGCGAAGATTGCCGACCAGCAGCCGCAGATCATCTTCGTCGACATCATGATGCCGCGTCTGGATGGCTATCAGACCTGCGCGCTGATCAAGGGAAACCAGCTGTTCAAGGCGACCCCGGTGATCATGCTGTCGTCCAAGGACGGCCTGTTCGACAAGGCGCGGGGGCGCATCGTCGGGTCGGAGCAGTACCTGACCAAGCCTTTTACGCGCGAAGAACTGCTGGGTGCCATCCGCACATACGTCAACGCCTGACCAGGGGGGAAAGGCACAATGGCTCGTATCGTCCTGATCGAGGATTCACCGACCGACCGCGCGGTGTTCACCCAGTGGCTGCGCCGTGCCGGCCACGAGGTGCTGGAAGCGGACAACGCCGAGGATGGCCTGCAGCTTGTCCGCGACCAGGTGCCGCAGCTGGTGCTGATGGACGTGGTCCTGCCGGGCATGAGCGGTTTCCAGGCCACCCGGGCGATGGCCCGCGACGCCGCGACCCGGCACATCCCGGTCATCATCGTCAGTACCAAGGCGATGGAGACCGACAAGGCGTGGGGGCTGCGCCAGGGTGCGGCCGACTACATCGTCAAGCCGCCGCGCGAGGATGAACTGATCGCGCGGATCAACGAACTGGTGGCCTGATGCGCTCGCCTTTCGACATTCTCGAAGCCTACGAACGGCGCAGCCTGGCCCATGCGGTGCAGCTGCCGGGCCGGCAATTCGTCCAGGACCTCTGGCGAGGCGTCGGCTATCGCGTCGGCCAGCGCCGGCTGGTGTCCGATTTCCGCGAAGTGGTGGAGATCGTGCCGATGCCGCCGGTCACGCCCGTGCCCTGCGCGCAGCCCTGGCTGCTGGGCGTGGGCAACCTGCGCGGCAACCTGTTCCCGGTGGTCGACCTGAAGTACTTCCTGGAAGGCACACGCACCGTGCAGCAGGAAGGGCAGCGCGTGCTGATCATGCGCCAGGCCGGCGGTGACGTCGCACTGACCATCGACGAACTGTTCGGCCAGCGCAGCTTCGAAGCCGACCAGCAGATCGAGGCCGGCAGCCTGGCCGAGGGTCGTTACGGGCACTTCGTCGAGCGCGGTTTCCATGCTGACGGCCAGGACTGGGGCGTGTTCTCGCTCTCGCTGCTGTCGCGCACTCCTGAATTCCGGCAAGCCGCGGCCTGAGGCCGGGCATCGCCCCCTGCACTGAAGATCGAGGTTGAACGATGAGTACTGCTTCGGACGCCACCAAGACCGGCAAGCTTCGGCTGGGCGGCAGCAACCTCTGGCTGGCCCTGCTGCTGGCATCGATGATCCTGTTCGGCGTCAATACCGGCGTGGCGACCTGGCAGGGCAGCCGCCTGGCCGATGCCGGTTCCAAGGCCGCGGACCTGCAGGTGCTGTCGCAGCAGCTGGCCAACCAGGGGCGTGACGCGGTGGGCGGCAATGCCCAGGCGTTCACTGCCTTCAAGGCCACCCGCAACGCGATCGAACAGAATGTCTCGACGCTGCAGGGGCGCTACGGCAAGGAACCGGGCGTGTCGCGGGCGATCTCGACGCTGGGTGAAACCTGGGCGCCGCTGGGCAAGCAGGCCGGGCAGCTGGTCGCCAGCGAGCCGGCGGTGCTGGCCCTGGCCGGCAATGCCAACAACTTCACTGGCGCGGTGCCGGGGCTGCAGGCGCAGCTGAACGAGGTGGTGCGCGCGATGTCGGCTTCGGGTGCACCGGCCGCGCAGGTATACAGCGCGCTGCAGCAGGTCGTGGTGGCCGGCTCGATGGCCCGACGGGTCACCGAAATGCGTGCGGGCGGCTCTTCGGCGGCCGCCGCGGGCGACGCACTGGCGCGTGACATCACCGTGTTCTCGCAGGTGCTCGACGGCCTGCGCAACGGCAACGAGGAACTGGGCATCACCGCAGTGCGTGGCCCGGCCGCCGTGGCCGCGCTGGAGCAGTCGCACACCCAGTGGCAGGCGATGAAGGCCGATGCCGATGCGATCCTGGCCAGCTCGCGCCAGCTGTTCGCCGCGCAGTCGGCGGCCACCGCGCTGGGCCAGGGCTCGGCGCACATGCTGGATGACAGCCGCAAGCTGTTCGAAGCCTTCTCTTCGTTCGGCTCGGTGTCCGATACCCGCCTGTTCCCGAACTTCTGGATCGGTGTAGCGTCCGGTGCGCTGTCGCTGATCGCGATCATCGGTTTCGTCTCCACCAACGTGCGCAGCCGCTCGCGTGAGCAGGAGCTGCGCTACCAGACCCAGGTGGAGTTCAACAGCCGCAACCAGCAGGCGATCATGCGCCTGCTGGACGAAATCTCCTCGCTGGGCGAGGGCGACCTGACCGTCAAGGCGTCGGTGACCGAGGACATGACCGGCGCCATCGCCGACGCGATCAACTACGCCGTCGACGAGCTGCGCCACCTGGTGACGACCATCAACGACACCTCGGCCAAGGTCGCGCTGTCCACCCAGGAAACCCAGGCGACGGCCATGCAGCTGGCAGAAGCAGCCGGCCACCAGGCCAACCAGATCACCTCGGCCTCGGACCGCATCGGCGAAATCGCAGCGAGCATCGAGCAGGTTTCGCGCAACTCGGCCGAATCGGCCGACGTGGCACAGCGCTCGGTGGTGATTGCCGCCGAGGGTGCCGGCGTGGTCCGCGAGACCATCCAGGGCATGGACCAGATCCGCGACCAGATCCAGGAAACTTCCAAGCGCATCAAGCGCCTGGGTGAGTCGTCGCAGGAGATCGGCTCGATCGTGGAACTGATCAACGACATTTCCGAACAGACCAACATCCTGGCATTGAATGCAGCGGTGCAGGCCGCGTCGGCGGGCGAAGCGGGCCGCGGCTTCGCGGTCGTGGCCGACGAAGTGCAGCGCCTGGCAGAGCGCACATCGGGCGCCACGCGCCGTATCGAGAACCTGGTGCAGGCCATCCAGGCCGACACCAACGAGGCCGTCACCTCGATGGAACAGACCACCGCCGAAGTGGTGTCCGGTGCACGTCTGGCCGAAGACGCCGGTACGGCACTGACCGAGATCGAGCGCGTGTCCAATGCACTGAACACCCTCATCAAGAACATCTCCATCGCGGCCCAGCAGCAGTCCGCAGCCGCGTCGGACATCACCCGCACGATGGGCGTGATCCGCCAGATCACCGGCCAGACCTCACAGGGTGCCGGACAGACCGCGGAGTCGATCGGCCACCTCGCGCAGCTGGCTGCCGACCTGCGTCGTTCGGTCGCCGACTTCAAGCTGCCGGCGTGACGCGGGCAGGGCGAAGAGCAAGGAACCCGTCGATGAAGCATTTCCATTCCCCACGCCAGATCCAGCGCGGCCTTCGCGCGGCGGCGACCGGAGCCTGTCAATGAGCACTCTGCGCGATGCGATGAGCCACGCAGCGCTGGGTTGGGTCAAGCCCGAGCTGGACGAGACCCTGCGCCAGGTGCGCAACGAGGTCGAGTACTACGCCGAGGATCCGTCCGATGCCAGCCGCATGCGTATCTGCGCCGGCCACCTGCACCAGGTGCAGGGCACCCTGCGCATGGTCGAACTGTACGCCCCGGCAATGGTGGCCGAGGAGCTGGAGCAGCTCGCCAATGCGATCGGCAGCGGCCAGGCGTCTGATCGCGACGAGGCCTGCGCCACGCTGATGCGCGGCAGCGTGCTGCTGCCCGACTATCTGGAGCGCCTGCAGAACGGCCACCGCGACATTCCGATCGTGCTGCTGCCGCTGCTCAATGACATCCGCGCCGCGCGCGGTGCGGCCGGCATCAACGAGAGTGTCCTGTTCGCGTTCGCTCCCGACAGCGTCACCGCCACCGAAGCCGAGCTCGACCATGCTCGCGGCAGCCTGAGCGGGCGCAACCGCGAACTGCTCGATACGGTCGGCAGCGCGGTGAAGGAAGAGCTGCTGCGCATCAAGGATGCGCTGGACCTGCATCTGCGCACCGGCGGTGCAGCGGAACAGCTGCAGACGCAGGCCGACGAACTGGGGGCCGTGGCCGATACGCTGGGCATGATGGGCTTGGGCGTGGCCCGCGGCGTGGTCGTGCAGCAGCGCGACGCGCTGCGCGGCGTGGTCGAGGGCCGCCAGCAGATCGACGAGAACCTGTTGCTGGACATCGCCGGCGCGCTGCTCTACGTCGATGCGTCGCTGGATGACCAGGTTGCCCATCTGGGTGCGGATGGCAGCGGCGAGGATGACCCTGCCGCCGTGGAAAACCGTCGTACCGTCGAGGTGCTGGCACACGAGGCCATCGCCAATTTCGCTGCGGCCCGCGAGCACTTTGTCGCGTTCATCGAAACCAGCTGGAACCACGCGGAACTGCAGGACGTGCCGCGCCTGCTCGGCGACGTCGCCGGTGCACTGCGGATGCTCGACCTGGGGACTGCCGCCGACTACCTGCGCGGCGTCCAGCAGTACATCGACGCCGAGCTGATCGGTCGCCGGCGTGTGCCCAGCGGGCGCCAGCTGGATACGCTCGCCGACGCCATGGCCAGCCTGGAGTACTACCTCGAAGCCCTGCGTGATCGTCGTCCGGGCCGTGAGGACATTCTGGAGATCACCCGCAGCAGCCTGGAAGCGCTGCGCTACTGGCCGCTGCCGGAGCGCGCCGCGATCGACGAGGCGCCGCAGGGCGTGCAGGCGGTCGAGCGCGAGGCGGTAGACCTGCAGGTGATGCCGTTGCAGCCCGGCCATGTCGACATCGATGTGAGCACGGCCGCGCCCGCCGTCGGCAGTGTGGCTGCCGCCTTGCCGGACTTCGTCTTCGATCCGCCGCCGGCACCGCCAGTGACCGACAACGGGCTGATGTTCGGTGGGTTGTCAGCACCGGTCGCGGTACCGGGGACGACGCCCGATGCGGGTGGCTCGCTGGTGTTCGCTGCATCCAGCGCACCGGCCCCGGCCGTGCCGCAATGGGACCTGGCGGCTGTAGAGGTCGGTGCCACGCACGCGGATGATGCCCATGCGCCGGCCTTGGCCAGCGACGAAACGATCGATCCGGCACCAGCCGAGGCGCCGCAGTGGACGCTGTCCCAGGTGGACGACATGGCGGATGCACCGTCGGTCTCCGGCGACGACACAGTGACGTTCGCGTCCGGATCCGGTACCCCGGATATCACGTCGGCGCCGGTATTCGATCCGGTGGCCGCCGAGCATGGCGCCGCGGACGTGGCGGCTGATGAGGTCGTATTCCGTTTCGACGCCGGTGCACTGGACAACGCCGACGACGTGCTGTCCCTGCATGCGATGGAAACGCTGGTGCTGGAAGACGACGCAGACCTGCATCCGGTGCTGGACATCGATGATGCGGAGCCAGCGGATCCGATCACCCTCGCCGCGGACGCATCGCCTGCCGCAGACGCAGTACCGGCAGTGGCCCTGATCGAGATCGATACCATCGCACCGATCGATTTCAGCGAGGCCGATGCCCGGTTCTTCGCTGAACTGAGCGCCGCCGCGCAGGACTTCAACCCGCGGGCGATGCCATCGGCCGCCGACGCGCCGGTCGCGATCACGGCTGCGTCCGAAGCGGGCTTCGATGCCGGCTTCGACGATGATGCGGAGAACATCGACGAGGACATCCGCGAGGTGTTCCTGGAAGAGTTCGACGACGAGCGTGCCAACCTCGGAACGCTGCTGCCGGCATGGCACGCGCAGCCGGACAATCTGGACCGGCTGCGGCCGATCCGCCGCATCTTCCACACCCTCAAGGGCAGCGGCCGTCTGGTCGGTGCGCGGACGCTGGGCGAGTTCGCGTGGAAGATCGAAGGCATGCTCAACCGTGTGCTTGACGGCAGCCGTCCGGCCACGCCGGCGGTGCTGGCGATGGTTGATCACGCGCATGCCGCCTTGCCGCAGCTGAGCGACGCACTGCGTCATGGCCAGCGCATCAGTGTCGATCTGCAGGCGATGCAGGCCGTCGCCGATCGCGTGGGTGCCGGCGAAGAGACGTTCTACGTGCCGCTGCCGGCTGCGGCGCCCGCACCGGTGGCGCCGGCGGCGGAAGAGGGCGAGGACGAGATCAGCCGCATTCTCGAAGCGGAAGCGGCGACGACAGACGACGCCGGGAACGCGACCGCGGTCGAGGGGACTCCGGCCAATATCGACAGCGTGCTGCGCGAGATCCTCGAAGCCGAGGTGGAGGTCCACCAGGCAACCCTGCAGGCGTGGCTGCGCTCGGCGCAGCAGGCACCACAGCCGGTGAGCGATGCGCTGCTGCGCGCCGTGCACACCATGAATGGCGCCTTCGCGATGACCGAGGTGCCGGAGATCACGGCGGTCACGGGCGGCGCCGAATCCTATATCAAGCGGGCCCTGGCTGCCGATGTGGTGCCGGGCGACGAGGGCGTTGCTGCGCTCGACGCGACCGCGCAGGCCATTACCGCGACCATGGAAGCACTGCAGGCGGAGCAGCCGCGCATTGCACCTCAGCCTGCGCTGGTGCAGCGCCTGCAGACCCTGGCCGGCGAGCTGCCGGAAGCGCGCTGGCCGCTGGTGGGGCTGGATGACGAAGAGGCGCTCGCGACCGATGGAGAGCCTGCGCACGAGGTGGACGCGCCGGTTCCTGCCGAGGCGCAGAGCGACATCGACGCCGACACCAACGCCGGGATCGACAGTGCACCTGCTGACACCCATGACGTGCCCGCAGCCGATCCGGCGAAGGACGGACTGGACGTGGCCGAGCTCACGGCCAGTGATGACCTTTCGCGCTACTTCGACGCCGGCTGGCCGTCGCTGGGCGGTACCGGACAGGAGGCCGCAGCCACGCTGCCGCCGGTCGCGCTCGCTGCCGATGAATCCGCAGCGGAAGTGTCATCGGCGGTCGCCGATGCGCCCCCCGCGCTGGCCGAAGACGCCGCGCTGACAGGCGCGGACGACCTGTCGCCGTACCTGGACGCCAGCGCGCTGCCGGTCGACGACCGTGATGCGGATGAGGCGGCGGACGCCGCTGCGTTCACCGAAACGATCGACCTGAATACGTCGTGGGATGACGTGGAAGGGTTCGATGCGAGTGATGACGCTGCTGCACTGCCACTCGACAGCACGCTGTCGAGCCTGCAGGATGACATGGCTGCGCCGGGTTTTGCGGAACCGGTCACATTGGAAGCTGCGCTCGAAGCCGGCCTGCATGTGATCGACGAAGAGCAGACTCCGGCCGACGACGGGCAGTGGTCCGTGCTCGGCCTGCAGGCCAGCGAACTCGCGCCGGGCGAGGCGGATGCCTTTGCCGAGGATGCGGACGTCGGCGGGGAGACGGCGGTCGGTGAAGGAGAGAGCGCCGACCCGCCGTCCCCGGCGACGGTGAATGCCGGGGAGTCCCTTGCAGAGCCTGCGGTCGATCCGCAGCCGGCAGCCGCGCCGCCGTCGCCGTTCTTCGAGATGGAAGACGCGCCGGGCCAGGGCAGCGGCGCTGCCGGACCGGGCGGTTCCACGCCGGTCGAGGGTCCGGTTGCCGAAGATGACGTGCCGGCACACGAGCCGATCGAGCCGATGCCGGAACCGGAACCGGAACCGGAACCGGAAGGCAGCGTGGGCGAGGAGCCTGCCGATCTGCTTGACTTCACCGTGTATGACCGCGAGCTGGTCGACATCTTCGTCGAAGAAGGCAAGGACCTGCTTGATCACTGCGATGGCCTGATCAGCGAGCTGCGCGATGCGCCGCAGGACCGCGAAGTGCTTGCCGGCCTGCAGCGTGACCTGCATACGCTGAAGGGCGGCGCACGCATGGCCGGCATCAACGCCATCGGCGACCTCGGCCACAGCATCGAATCGCTGCTGGAGGTGGTCGCGGCGGGGCGCACCGAGATCGAGCGCCGCGACGTGCAGCTGCTCGAGCGCGGTTTCGATCGCCTGCACCAGCTGCTGACCCGTACCGGCGAGCATCGTGTGGTGGAACCGGCGCAGGACCTGGTCGATGCTTTCGAGGCACGTACCGCCACCGATCCGGCAGCGGCTGCCGCCGTCGGCACGGCTGGCCCGGTGGAGACTGAAACCACCGTCGTACCCGCGAACGTTGCCCTGGTCGATGCACCGCTGTCCGCGCCGTTGCCGGTCGAAAGCACGGTCGAGGACGATCCGCTGGCACGTCCCCAGCAGGAGCAGGTGCGCGTGCGCGCGGATCTGCTCGACCGCCTGGTCAATCACGCAGGTGAGGTGGCGATCTACCGGTCGCGCCTGGAGCAGCAGCTCGGCGCCTTCCGCGGCGCGATGGGCGAGCTTGAACGCACCAACGCGCGTCTGCGCGACCAGCTGCGTCGCCTCGACCTGGAGACCGAAGCGCAGATCGTTGCCCGCTACCAGCGTGAGCAGGACCAGGCCGACCAGAAGTTCGATCCGCTGGAACTGGACCGCTTCTCCACCCTGCAGCAGCTCAGCCGTGCGCTGAACGAGTCCGCCGCCGACCTGGGCGGCCTGCAGGGCGTGCTGGACGATCTCTCGCGGCAGTACGATGCCTTGCTGCAGCAACAGTCGCGCGTCAGTTCGGAGCTGCAGGATGGCCTGATGCGTGCGCGGATGGTGCCGTTCGACGGCCTGGTGCCGCGTCTGCGCCGCGTGGTGCGCCAGGCCGGCATCGACACCGGCAAGCAGGTCCACCTGACCCTGGAAGGCACCCATGGCGAACTGGACCGCAACGTCCTCGACCGCATGGTCGCGCCACTGGAGCACATGCTGCGCAACTCGGTGGCCCATGGCCTGGAGGCGCCGGAGCAGCGCCGTGCCGCCGGCAAGCCGGAAGAGGGCGAGATTGCCATCCGCCTGCATCGCGAAGGCTCGGAAATCGTGCTGGACGTGGCCGATGACGGCGCCGGTCTGGATCGGGAGGCGATCCGTCGCCGCGCGATCGACCGTGGCCTGCTGGCCGCCGACGCGCAGCCTGCCGATCACGAACTGGACAATCTGATCTTCGCATCGGGCTTCTCCACCGCCGACCAGGTCAGCCAGCTGGCAGGCCGCGGCGTGGGCATGGACGTGGTGCGCAATGAAGTGCGCCAGCTGGGTGGCTCGGTCGATATCCAGTCGGTGCGTGGCCAGGGCGTGCGTTTCACCCTGCGCCTGCCGCAGACGCTGGCCGTCACCCAGGCCGTGTTCGTGCAGATCGGCGAAACCACCTTTGCCGTGCCGGTGGCTTCGGTCAGCGGTATCGGCCGCCTCTCGCGCGAGCGCTTCGAGGCCGCCGACAGCAGCTATCGCTACAGCGGCGAAGACTATCCGCTGTACGACCTGGGCAGCCTGGTCGGCCAGGCACCGGCACGTGCCGAGGGCCAGGCGCAGGTGCCGCTGCTGCTGGTCCGCGCCGGCGACCTGCGAGCTGCCGTGGCGATCGACCAGGTGCTGGGCAACCGCGAAATCGTGGTCAAGCCGGTCGGCCTGCAGATCGCATCGGTGCCGGGCATCTACGGTGCCACCATCACCGGCGATGGCCGTGTGGTGGTGATCCTGGACGTGGCGCCGCTGGTGCGTCGTTACCTGGCCAACCCGACGCCGCCGGTGCTGGTCAATGCGCCGCGTCAGGAACGGCAGGTGCCGCTGGTGATGGTGGTCGACGACTCGCTGACCATGCGCAAGGTCACCGGCCGCATCCTGGAGCGCCACAACTTCGAGGTCAGCGTCGCCCGCGATGGCGTGGAGGCGCTGGAGCGGCTGGAGGAGCGTGTTCCCGACCTGATGCTGCTGGATATCGAGATGCCGCGCATGGACGGCTACGAGCTGGCCACCGCGATGCGCGCCGACCCGCGTTACAGGGACGTTCCGATCGTGATGATCACCTCGCGCAGCGGCGACAAGCACCGGCAGCGCGCTTTCGAGATCGGCGTCCAGCGCTACCTGGGCAAGCCTTATCAGGAGCTGGACCTGATGCGTAACGTGTACGACCTGCTGGGGATCGCCCGTGTCCGAGAGTGAAGCCGCCAACCCGGCCGTCGCCCTGCTGGCCCGGCCTGGCGCGGCGCGTGAGCGCCTGCGCGAAGCGCTGGCGCACGCCGACGTGCAGATCGTGCTGGAAGACGATCCGAATGGCCTTGAACCGCAGGCGCTGCATGACGCGCGGCCGCAGTTCGTGGTGATCGCACTGGAAGCGGCGGTCGAGGACGCCCTGGAACGCCTGGAACCGGTGCTGTCCGCACCCGGCCTGACCCTGGTGTTCGACGAGGCCGAGCTGGCCGCGCGCCGGAACGGCTGGGAGGCGCAGCGCTGGGGGCGTCACCTGGCCGCCAAGCTGCATGGACACCAGCAGGTGCTGCCGCCGGGCGCCGAGGACGAACCGGCCCTGCAGCTGGAGCCAGGCCGTCCTGCGCCGCCACCTGCGCCGCAGGAGGCAGCGCTGCAGACGCACCTGCAACAGGCACACCGCTGGGCCGACGACGTGCCAGCCGATGGCCTGTACGCACCGCCGGCGCAGCTGCATGAACCGGTCGCGTTCGAACACGCTCTGGCCGCGCTGCAGCCGATCGTGCCCGAACCGCCGGAAGCGCCGGTCGCACGGACAGAACCCCCCGCGGCACCGTCGGTGGCGTTCGATCACACCGCGTGGTCGCTGGTGGACGAGTCGGCCGATGCCGCCACCCCGGCGTACGCCGCAGCGGAGGTCGAGGCGCGCTCATCGTCGTTCGATACCGACCACCTGAGCCTGGTCGACCTGGATGCGGCCGCCCCGCCCGGCGCACGCGCGGGCGCGCTGCTGGTGCTGGCCGGGATCGGTGGCCCTGATGCGTTGCGTCGCCTGCTGGGCGCGCTGCCTTCGGCATTGGCGGTGCCGGTGCTGGTGCACATGCGCCTGGATGGGGGCCGCTACGGCAATCTCGTCAAGCAGATGGCGCGTGTCTCGCCGCTGCCGGTGCAGCTGGCCGAAGCCGGCCAGCGCGCCACGCCCGGGCAGGTGCATGTGCTGGCCGATGACATCGGCGTCCGCGCGGCCAGCGACGGTCTGCATTTCCTGACCGACGCGCAGGGCATCTCGATTGCCGCGTTGCCGGCCCAGTACACCGCACTGGTACTGCTCAGCGGTGCCGATCTGGGCCATGTCGGGCCGGCGCTGGACCTGGCTGCCGCGGGCGCGTGGGTGGCCGGGCAGGTGGGGGAGGGATGCTACGACCCGGCCGCCGCCACCGCCGTGGTCGCCGCCGGCATGGCCGCTGGCGAACCGCAGGAACTGGCGCAGATCATCGCCGCGCGCTGGGGCGAGGGTGACCACAACGGAGAAGCTCCATGAGTTACGCCAGCAACGATGAAATCCGTGGTGTCCTGATCCAGGCCGGCAACGAACGCGTGCTGCTGCCCAATGCCACGGTGGCCGAAATGATGTCGCGGGTGCCGGTGCAGCCGGTGGCCGACGCCCCCCGCTGGCTGGTCGGCGAGATCGCCTGGCATGGCTGGCAGGTGCCGCTGGTGTCATTCGCACGGCTTTCGGGGCTGGGGGACGAGGCAGCCGGTGTCCACAACAAGGTGGTGGTACTGAAGGCGCTCAGCGGCGATCAGCAGCGGCCGTATTACGCGTTGCTGACCCAGAACTTCCCGCAGTTGATCTCGGTGCCGCGCGATGGCCTGCTGGCCGATGCGTCGGAGGAGACCCTGCCGCAGATCGTGCACATGCGCGTACTGCTGGGTGAGCAGAGCGCGCTGCTGCCGAATCTGGACGCACTGGAAAGCGCGCTGGCTTCACTGGCGGCCTGAGGCCGCCCCCCGGACACAGGCCGCCGGGCATGGCCCGGCGCTGCCGTTGGCGTGCAGGTTGTCGGTGGACCTAACCGAGATCACCCAGCCGCGCCTGCAACGCGGCGATCGCGGCCAGCCCGGCGGTTTCCGTGCGCAGGATGCGCGGGCCCAGCTGCAGGCCCTGGAAGCCGGCGGCGGCCAGCTGCTCGCGGTCGCGTGGCGACCAGCCGCCCTCCGGACCGATCGCGATCACGATGCCGCCCGCGGGCGCCGCTGCCAATGTCGACAGCCGGTGCGAACCCATCGGGTCCAGGGTCAACCGCAGCGTATCGGCGGGCAGTGCAGCGGTCGCCTGCGCCAGCGACAGCGGGGCACCCACCCGTGGAATGCGCGCGCGCCCGGACTGGCCACAGGCCGACTGCACGACGTTGTTCCAGTGCGCCACGCGCTTTTCCGCGCGGGCCGCGTCCAGCTTCACCTCGGTGCGTTCCGCGTTCACCGGCAGGATGCTGCTGACGCCGAGTTCGGTGGCCTTCTGCAGGATCAGGTCCATCTTTTCGCCGCGCGCGATGCCCTGCATCAGGGTGATGGCCAGCGGCGATTCGATGTCGATGGCCTGCACGCTGTCGATGCGTGCCTGCACTTCGCGCTTGCCGACCACGGTCAGCGTCGCAGCGTAGTCATGGCCATCGCCGTTGAACAGGACGCAGCCATCGCCTTCGCGCAGGCGCATCACCCGCACCAGGTGGTTGGCGGTCTCCTCGGGCAGGGTCACGGTCTGGCCGCTGTGCAGCGGCAGGTCGATGGGACAGCGGGTCACGCGCATGCAATCGCCTCGTCGATGGCGGCCAGCGTGGTATGCGCCAGCAGATCCAGTTGTTCGTCGTCCACGCAGTACGGTGGCATCCAGTACAGCACATCGCCCAGCGGGCGAAGGACCACGCCGCGCTTCAGTGCTGCCTTGTACGCGTGCAGGCCGAGCCGCAGTCCGGGGTCGAAGGGCGTGCGCCTGTCGCCGCCGCGCGACAGTTCGAATGCCACCACCATGCCGGCCTGGCGCACATCGGCCACATGCGGGTGGTCGGCAAACGGTGCCGCGAGGGTGCCCATCACCGATGCGGTGCCGCGGTTGCGCGCGATCACATCGTCGCTGCCGAAGATGTCCAGCGTCGCCAGCGCCGCAGCGCACGCCAGCGGATTGCCGGTATAGCTGTGCGAGTGCAGGAACGCACGCTCGCGGGAGTCGTCGAGAAAGGCGTCGTACAGGGCCTGCGTGGCCAGGACCGCGGCCAGCGGCAGGAACCCGCCGGTCAGGCCCTTGGACAGGCACATCAGGTCCGGCATCACCCCGGCCTGTTCGCAGGCGAACATCGTACCGGTGCGACCGAAGCCGGTGGCGATCTCGTCGGCGATCATGAACGCACCGTGCGCGTCGCACAGCTCACGCACGCGCTGCAGGTACACCGGATCATGCATGCGCATGCCACCGGCGCACTGCAGGCGGGGTTCCAGGATCACCGCGCATACTTCACCGGGGTGCTGGTCGAACAGCGTCGCCAGGCCATCGGCGGCCTGGCGCGCACGCTCGGCGGCGCTCTGCCCTGGCTCGGCCAGGTAGGCGTCGGGCGAGGGTGCGAACAGCCCTTCGGCCAGCAACGGCGCGTACACCCGCCGGTACAGTGGGATGTCGCCCAGCGCCAGCGCACCGAGCGTTTCACCGTGGTAGCCGTTTTCCAGCGCGATGAAACGCGTACGCCGGGTCTCGCCGCGGTTATGGAAGTAATGGAAGGCCATTTTCAGTGCCACTTCCACCCCGGCCGAGCCGTTGTCGGCGTAGAACACCTTGGCCAGCGGATCGCGCCCGGCCTGCCGCGGGGCCAGTGCCAGCAGGCGTTCGGCCAGGGTGATCGCCGGCTCATGGCTGAAGCCGGCCAGCATCACCTGTTCCAGCTGGCCGGCCTGGGCCGCGATGGCGGCGCCGATGCGGGGCTCGGCGTGGCCGAACAGATTCGTCCACCAGCTGCTGACGGCATCCAGATAGCGGTTGCCGTCATGGTCGATCAGCCACGCACCCTCGCCGCGCGCGATCGGCACCAGCGGCAGGGTGTCGGGATGCTCGCGCATCTGTGTGCACGGATGCCACAGCACCTGCAGGTCGCGTTGCCGCCAGTGCAGGGCCAGCGGGGAGGGGGTTGGGTCTGCTAGCATTTCGGGCTCATGAACATGTTGCTGCCTGCACATTCTATCGGCCCCGGCGCCCGCGTCGGCCGCCGCGGAGATTCCGCATGAACGATGACCGTGCCAGCCGTCGCCTGCCGATCATCCATCGGATCACCGATGAAGAGAACGGTCCCTTCCAGCGCCAGCATCTGGATCTGGAATTCTCCAATGGTGAACGCCGCCGCTTCGAGCGCCTGGTCAGTCGTGGCCACGGTGCGGTGGTGGTGGTGCCCATGCTCGACGACGAGACGGTGCTGCTGGTGCGTGAATACGCGGCCGGGGTACATCGGTACGAGCTTGGCCTGGTCAAGGGCCGGATCGATGCCGGCGAGACCCCCGAGCAGGCCGCCGATCGCGAACTGAAGGAAGAGGCCGGCTATGGCGCGCATCGGGTCGATGTGCTGCGCGCCATGACGCTGGCGCCGACGTACATGAGCCACCAGTCGTGGCTGGTGGTGGCGCGCGACCTGTATCCGGAAAAGCTGATCGGTGACGAGCCCGAGGAGCTGGAGGTGGTGCCCTGGAAGCTGTCCGAGCTGGACCGGTTGATGCTGCGCGAGGACTTTTCCGAGGGCCGCTCGCTGGCGGCGTTGTTCATCGCCCGCCAGTGGCTGCAGGGAGCCCGATGATCAAGCTGACCACGGATCTGCGCGAGACCGCGATCGCCATCGCGCAGGAAGCCGGCCAGGCCATCATGCAGGTCTACGCCGAAGGATTCGACGTGCGGATCAAGGACGACAACAGTCCGGTGACCGCCGCTGACCTGGCCGCCAACCAGGTCATTGAGCAGGGTCTGCGGCAACTGACCCCGGATCTGCCCATCCTGTCTGAAGAGTCGGCCCAGGTGCCCTGGGAACTGCGCCGCCATTGGGGCGCCTACTGGCTGGTCGATCCGCTTGACGGTACCCGCGAGTTCGTCAAGCGCAACGGCGAATTCAGCGTCAACATCGCCCTGATCTACCAGGGTGCCCCGGCGTTTGGCGTCGTGCTGGCGCCGGTCACCGGCATTCTGTGGCACGCCATGCGCGGCGAACTGGCGTACCGCCGGCAGGGACTGCACGACACCGTGCTGCGCACGCGCAGCCCGGCGACCGCTCCGCTGCGGGTGGCGGCAAGCCGCTCCCACCGCTCGCCGGAAACCGAAGCGCTGCTGGCGCGCATGGGCCGCATCGAGACCATCGCCCAGGGCTCGTCGCTGAAGTTCTGCCGCATTGCCGAGGCGGGCCTGGATGTGTACCCGCGGCTCGGCCCGACCTCCGAATGGGATACCGCCGCCGGCCAGTGCGTGCTGCACGCGGCGGGCGGCGCGGTCCTCTCGGCGGCGACCGGCAAGCCCTTCCGCTACAACCGCCGCGAGACGCTGTTGAACGGCGATTTCATCGCCCTTGGCGATACCAGCCTGCCGTGGCGCGACTGGTTGTCCGACTGACCTGGAGGCCGCATGAGCGCGCATGACACCCCCACCGCCGGCAGTGCCGCCAGCACCGAACTGGAACGCCTGCTGGCGATCATGGCCCGCCTGCGTGATCCGCAGGGCGGCTGCCCGTGGGACCTGGAGCAGGACTTTGCGACCATTGCCCCATACACCATCGAGGAAGCCTACGAAGTCGCCGACGCGATCGATCGCGGTGACCTCGATGATCTCTGCGACGAGCTCGGCGACCTGCTGCTGCAGGTGGTATTCCATGCTCGCATGGCCGAAGAGCAGGGGGCGTTCGCTTTCGCAGAGGTTGCCCGCGCGATCAGCGACAAGATGCAGCGCCGCCATCCGCATGTCTTCGCCGATGTCAGCGTCGATGATGCCGATGGGGTCATGCGCAACTGGGATGCGATCAAGCGCGCGGAGCGGGCAGCCAAGGGCGAACAGGACCATTCCGCCCTGGCTGGAATCTCGCGGGGCCTGCCGGAGTGGCAACGCGCGGTGAAGCTGCAGTCGCGCGCGGCCAAGGTGGGCTTCGACTGGCCGGGCCCGCTGCCGGTCCTGGACAAGGCCGCCGAGGAACTGCAGGAACTGCGCGAGGAGTTCGAGCGCGGCGACATCGCCGGCAACAAGGCGCGGCTGCAGGAGGAACTGGGCGACCTGTTGTTCGTCTGCGCCAACCTGGCCCGCCACGCCGACATCGACCTGGGCGCCGCGCTGCGCGGTGCCAACCACAAGTTCGAGCGTCGCTTCCGGGCCATGGAGGCACAGGCCGAGGCACAGGGCACATCCCTCGCCTCGCTGGACCTGGACGCGCAGGAAGCGCTCTGGCAGCACGCCAAGGCCGCCGAGAAGGAATGAAGACACTCGGCCTGTTCCTGCTGACCGCGCTGGCCGAGATCGTCGGCTGCTACCTGCCGTGGCTGTGGCTGCGCAAAGGAGGCAGCGTCTGGCTGCTGCTGCCGGCGGCGGCCAGTCTGGCCCTGTTCGCCTGGCTGCTGACCCTGCATCCGACCGCCAGTGGCCGCGTCTATGCCGCTTACGGTGGCGTGTACATCGGCACCGCGCTGTTCTGGCTGTGGCTGGTCGATGGCGTCCGGCCCAGCCGCTGGGATCTGCTGGGTGCTGCACTGTGCCTGGCGGGCATGGCGGTGATCATGTTCGGGCCGCGCCAGCCGGGCTGACCGCCGGCAGTGCCAGGCCCGCCGGAAAGGGGCATGATGGGGCGGATCGTGGCGTTGGGAGTGCGCACATGTCCCGTTTCTCCAGCTTCCGTGACTTCTATCCGTTCTATCTCAGCGAGCACCGCCATCCGGTGTCGCGGCGCCTGCACTTCATCGGCAGCTGCGGCGTACTGCTGCTGGTCGCTGCGGCGATCCTGCGCGGCCAGCCGCTGCTGCTGTTGACGGCATTGGTCTGTGGGTACGGGTTCGCTTGGGTGGGGCACTTCTTCTTCGAGAAGAACCGCCCGGCCACGTTCCGCCATCCGCTGTACTCGTTCCTGGGGGACTGGGTGATGTTCATCGACATCCTGCGCGGGCGGGTGCGGTGGTGAGAACGTGTGCACGCCGCATTCACACGCTATGCTCGGGGTTGGACGTCTACCGATAAGGAAAGCCTGATGTTCCCGACCATGTTCTTTACCGTGGTACTGGCCTTCGTGGCCGTGGTCATCCTGTTCAAGGCCGTGCGCATGGTGCCGCAGGGATATGAATGGACTGTCGAGCGGTTCGGCCGCTACACCCACACCATGACCCCCGGCCTGCACTTCCTGATCCCCATCGTGTACGGCGTGGGGCGCAAGGTGAACATGATGGAGCAGGTGCTGGATGTACCCAGCCAGGAAGTGATCACCAAGGACAACGCCGCCGTGCGCGTCGACGGGGTGGTGTTCTTCCAGGTGCTGGACGCCGCCAAGGCCGCCTATGAGGTGGCCAACCTGGAAGTGGCCATGATCGCTCTGGTCCAGACCAACATCCGTACCGTGATCGGCTCGATGGACCTGGACGAATCGCTGAGCCAGCGCGAGGTGATCAATGCCCAGCTGCTCAGCGTGGTCGACCATGCCACCAACCCGTGGGGCGTGAAGGTGAACCG
Organism: Stenotrophomonas maltophilia; assembly: GCF_025642255.1. NCBI lineage: Bacteria > Pseudomonadati > Pseudomonadota > Gammaproteobacteria > Lysobacterales > Lysobacteraceae > Stenotrophomonas > Stenotrophomonas maltophilia. The sequence goes on along the minus strand of NZ_CP106759.1, from coordinate 3,103,445 downwards.
CATCGAGATCCGCGACATCCAGCCGCCCCGCGATCTGCTCGACGCGATGGCGCGGCAGATGAAGGCCGAGCGCGAGAAGCGTGCGCAGATCCTGGAGGCGGAAGGCTCGCGGCAGTCGGAGATCCTGCGCGCCGATGGCGAGAAGCAGGCCACGGTGCTGGAGGCGGAAGGGCGGCGCGAGGCAGCGTTCCGCGATGCGGAGGCACGCGAGCGCCTGGCGGAAGCCGAAGCGATGGCGACCAAGGTGGTGTCGGCGGCGATCGCCGAGGGCGATGTGCAGGCGATCAACTACTTCGTCGCCCAGAAGTACGTGGAAGCGTTCAAGGAACTGGCCAGCTCGCCGAACCAGAAGCTGGTGCTGATGCCGATGGAGGCCAGTGGGGTGATCGGCTCCATCGCCGGCGTGGCCGAGCTGGCCAAGCAGGCACTGGCCAGCCAGGACAACAAGGCGGCCGGCAAGCGACCGCCGCCGATCGGAGGCTGACATGCGCTGGGACGTCGTCGCCTGGGGGGCGCTGGCCCTGCTCCTGTTCGCTGCGGAGGCTCTGCTGCCCGGCGCGTTCATGCTGTGGATCGGCATCGGCGCTGCAGCGGTGTTCGTGCTGGTGGCGATCTTTGCCGGCATCCCGCTGCTGTGGCAGGTGGTCGCCTTCGTCGTGCTGAGCGTGCTTTCGATCCAGTGCTACCGGCGCTGGGGCAGGTCGCGGGCACGCGCCAGCGACAAGCCGTTGCTGAACCGCCGCGCCGAGCAGCTGATCGGTCGGGTGGTGCCATTGCAGCAGGGCATCACGGACGGGCAGGGTCGGGTCAGCATCGACGATGCGTACTGGCAGGTCAGCGGTCCGGAACTGCCGGCCGGGGCACGGGTGCGGGTGGTCGCGGTGCAGGGCAGCACGCTGGTGGTTGAAGCGGCCAGCTGAGCCTGCGGGCGGTACGTGCGCGAACCGCTGCGGTGCGGCACGCCCGTGGGCGATCGATCTGGGATAATGGGGGTTCTTGTTTCCTCTGCTGCCGGAACGGTCATGACCCAGAAGACGCTGCTCAACGATACCCACCGCGCCCTCGGCGCCAAGATGGTCGATTTCGGGGGTTGGGACATGCCCATCCACTACGGCTCGCAGCTGGACGAGCACCATCTGGTGCGTCGCGAGGCCGGCGTGTTCGATGTCAGCCACATGACCGTGGTGGACCTGCGCGGCGAGCAGGTCAAGCCGTTCCTGCGCCGCCTGCTGGCCAATTCCATCGACAAGCTGAAGGTGCCGGGCAAGGCGCTGTACTCGTGCATGCTCAATGCCGAAGGCGGCGTCATCGATGACCTCATCGTCTATTACCTGGGCGAGGACTTCTTCCGCATGGTGGTCAACGCCTCCACCCGCGAGAAGGATCTGGCCTGGCTGCGTGCGCAGGCCGCTCCGTTCAACGTGTCCGTTGAACAGCGCCCTGACCTGGCCATCCTCGCCGTGCAGGGGCCGCAGGCGCGCGAGCTCGTCATCGGCCTGGTCGGCGCCGCCGACCGCGAGGCGCTGGGCAAGCTCGGCCGCTTCGCCGCGCTGCAGGTGCGGTCCGATGAGGGCGTCGAACTGTTCGTTGCCCGTACCGGTTACACCGGTGAGGACGGTTTCGAGATCCTGCTGCCGCAGGAGGCCGTGGTCGGGTTCTGGAACCGCCTGCTGTCTGCAGGCGTGAAGCCGGCGGGCCTCGGTGCCCGCGACACCCTGCGCCTGGAGGCCGGCATGAATCTGTACGGCCAGGACATGGACGAAGCCATCAGCCCGTACGAAGCCGCACTGGCCTGGACGGTGTCGCTGGACGAAGGCCGTGACTTCATCGGTCGCGACGTGTTGGAAGCGCAGAAGGCCGCCGGCAATGCGCGGCAGATGATCGGCCTGGTGATGGACGAGAAGGGTGTCCTGCGCCACGGCCAGGTGGTCACCACGGCCGGCGGCCAGGGCGAAATCCTGTCCGGCACCTTCTCGCCGACGCTGGCCAAGGGCATCGCCTTTGCCCGCGTGCCGGCAGGTGACCTCGGCCAGGTCACGGTCGATATCCGTGGCCGGCAGGTGCCGGTGCGCGTGGTCAAGTTCCCCTTCGTGCGCGAAGGCCAGGCCCAGCCCGGCGTGCTCGCCGACGCCTGATCCGAACGTGCCGGACGTCACTGACAGCAGTGGCGGCCGGTTGGTTACACTAGCCCCGTTTTTTCCACCCCCTGCAAATCCTGGAGCAGTCCCATGAGCGAGATCCCCGGCGACCTCAAGTTCCTCAAGTCCCACGAGTGGGCCCGTGTCGAAGGCAATGGCCGCGTTACCGTCGGTATTTCCGACCACGCCCAGGGCCTGCTGGGTGACCTGGTCTACGTCGAACTGCCGGAGGTCGGCGCCGACGCCAAGGCCGGCGAGCAGATCGCTGTCGTCGAGTCGGTGAAGGCGGCCTCGGACGTCTACAGCCCGATCAGCGGCAAGGTCGTCGAGGTCAACTCGGCGCTGTCCGACAAGCCGGAAACCATCAACGAAGATGCCTACGGCGAGGGCTGGATGTTCGTGGTCGAACTGTCCAACGCCGAAGAGATCAACGAGCTGCTGGACCCGGACGCTTACGCCGAAGTCCTGGAGAACGACGACCACTGAGTCGTTGTTTCCTGGTTTGAAAACGGCCACCTTCGGGTGGCCGTTTTCGTTCCGGCGACCGCGCCGGACTCATGACGCCCGGTTCGCTGCACACCCACGACGCGGCATCAGACGCTTCGGAAGGGTGTCTTCGGACGCGCGCAGTTTTGCGCAAATCCGCGTTTCCACCCCGCGCCGGCGCGTTCGAATGTGAAAACTTTTCCTGCCTCGTTGCGGCCCCGTTGTGGTGGCGCGGCAGGCCGCTGCGATACGTAGCCCGGGTGCGTGCGCGAGGTGGCGCAGGAATGGCACGCATCTACGCAGAGTGCTTATTTCAAGTGTTTTTTCTTGAGCGCGCGCGCACGCAGTGGCGCGCGTGGCGGTCGTGTTGCGCACGCCAGCGGTGTCTGCGGAAGCGAAACGAGGACGCTGGAGACGGTGTCCGGGACGGCGCCAATGTGAAAATTTTTCGCGGGGGTTGTTGACAGTAAAAAAAAGCGTGATTAGGTTTCGCCTCAGCAGACCTTGCCTGCCCAACCGAGTGCGCAGAATCAATCGTCCGATGCGAAGCAGCCCCTCGAAAGCCACCGCGATCCCCAAGACGGTGGACATGGCCCCGCTTCCCCCGGAGAAATGCAAGGCAACTCCCGTTCCGATGCCTGCTCCGCCGATCGAGGCAGGCATTGCCGCATCCGTAACGGCGCGCCTGACGCGCCGGCGGTCCCCGCACGCAGCATCCGCGGGTTTGATCCACCTGGGCGTTTCAACTCCCTATCACTGACGAGGAGCCATCCCATGGCAACCAAGAAAGCTGCGAAGAAAAAGCCCGCCGCCAAGAAGGCGGTGAAGAAGGTCGCTAAGAAGGCCGCTGCCAAGAAGGCAGTGAAGAAGGTCGCAAAGAAGGCGACCGCCAAGAAGGCGGTGAAGAAGGCTGCGAAGAAGGTCGCCAAGAAGACCACTGCGAAGAAGGCAGTGAAGAAGGCGGCAAAGAAGGTAGCCAAGAAGCCGGCGAAGAAGACCGCGAAGAAGGCAGTGAAGAAGGTCGCCAAGAAGGCAGCGAAGAAGACTGCAAAGAAGGCCGCCAAGAAGACCACTGCCCGCAAGCCGGCCAAGAAGGTCGCCAAGAAGGCGACCAAGAAGGCCGTAAAGAAGGTTGCGAAGAAGGCGGCCAAGAAGGCGACCAAGAAGGCTGCCCCGAAGAAGGCAGCGAAGAAGGTCGCCAAGCGCAAGCCGGCCGCCCGCAAGAAGAAGGCCGCTCCGGTCGCTCTGCCGGCAACCCCGGCGCCGCTGATCTAAGTACTTCCCGATAGCCGTACCCTGAAACCCCTTCCTCGGCTGCCCAGCGAGGAGGGGGTTTTTTTATCCCCTGCCTGCAGCCCGCAAAAAAAAGGGCGACCGATGGGCCGCCCTTCCGGTGATGCCAGGGAGTGCCGGTTCAGCGCGGCGAGGCGACCGCGCGGTTGCTGGATGCACCCTTGCCCTTGCGCTTGTCCTGCTGCGCCGGGCTTGCGCCCTCGGCCATCAGGTTGTCGCTGCCGAAGTCGGTATCCACGTCCAGCCAGCGTTGCGAGGGAAGGCCAAGCGCGGAGTCGAGCACGGTCGGCAGCAGGCCGCTGGGCAGGCCGCTTTCGCCGTTCCACATGATCGCGATGCCGAGATCACGCTCCGGGACCAGAGCGACAAGGCCACGGTAGCCCTGCACGGCGCCGGCGTGGAACACCACGTCATGACCGGCGTAATCGAAGGTGCGCCAGCCGAGCGCGTAGCCGGCCGAATGCAGACGCTCGCGGCGCCAGCCCGACCGCATTTCGCCCGGCGTGTTGATCAGGCTCGAATGCAGGGTGGCCAGCAGCGGTGCCGGCAGCACGTCGGGGCGATGACCGGTGTGGGCCAGCAGCCACTGTGCCATGTCGCTGGCACTGGCGTTGACGCCGGCCGCCGGCGCGACCCGGTAGTAGGTCGGCTTCGGCGTCAGCGACACCCAGCCATTACGGCTGCGCACATGCGGACGTGCCCACCGCGAACTGGCCTGGATGCCGGCCAGGCCGAGGCTGGCATCGTTCATGCCCAGCGGCTTGAAGATGCGGCGCTCGACCGCCTGCTCGTAGAAGCTGCCGGAGGCGGCGTAGACGACGTCGCCGATCAGGCTGAAGGCCACGTTCTGGTAGGCGTAGCAGTCGCCTGGCAGGCACTTGAGGCTGGTGTTGGCCAGCTTCTGGGTCAGTGCGTAGTACTCGGCGTTGCCTTCGATGTCACGGTCGTAGGCGTTGTAGGGCAGGCCGACGCGGTGGCTGAGCACGTCGGCGACGGTCAGACGCTCGGTGGCTTCCGGCGAGTTGAGGCGGAAGCCGGGCACATAGTCGGTGACCTTGCTGTCCCAGCGCAGCGTGCCGTCATTGACCAGCAGGCCGGCCATGGTGCCCGCGAAGGCCTTGGACAGCGAGGCCAGCCGGAACACGGTATGGGCATCGACCGGCAGCGGATTGTTGACGTCGGTGACGCCGTAACCGCGCGCACTCAGCACGCGTCCACCCTGCACGATCGCCACCGCCATGCCCGGCACGCGCTCGCCATAGGTGAGCTGCTGCGCCATCGATTCGATGTTGGCAACGTTGAAGCCGGGGGCGGGCGCCTGCACCTGCGGCGTCAGGCCGGTACGGTAAGCGGCCGGCTGGGTATGCGCGACGGCCGGTGCGGCCGCGGACTCGATGTTGGCCGGCATCGGCGGCAAGGCCGGCGGGGTCTGCGCGGTGGTGGACAAGGCAACGGGCATCAGCATGCCCAGCAAACCGGTGGCCGCCGAACGGATCGGACGACGCAGGCTGTTCTTTTTCATCGGTTGGACCCGTGCGCGACTGCTGATGGCGATTCTAGCGCCGCTTTTCGCCTGTGCACAAACAAAGCGAAGATGAATGCGCATCTCGTTGAAAAAGTTGGAATTTTGACGCTGCCGGATTGTGTATCCGAACGTGTCGGCGGTCGCCCGTGCGAGTCCCCTGCGGCGCCACCTGCGTGCCGCGCTGGCGATGTTGCAGTGCATTGGCTAACGTACGCGCTTTGCCGCCCCCCGGAGCCTGCCATGCCGCTGTCCAACCGCTGCCTGCTGGCGTGGGGCGCCGCATGAGTTCGGTGCAGGACGGGAGGCCGTTGCGCGGGCTGCTGGCAGCGCTGCGCGAGTCCCCGGCACTGTGGTGGTCGTTCCTCTACTTCTTCTGCCTGCTGAGCGGCTACTACGTGCTGCGACCGGTACGCGAGGCGATGGCGGCTTCGGCCGACCTGGAGACGGTGTTCCCGCCGGTGCTGATCGCCTGGTTCGCCAGCCACGGCATCGCACTGAAGGATTTCGTCCTGCAGTTCCTGTTTTCCTGCGTGTTCGTGATCATGCTGGTGCTGCAGCCGGTCTATGGCTGGCTGGTCAGCCGCTTTCCGCGGCGGGTATTCCTGCCGGCCGTGTATGGCTTCTTCATCGCGACCCTGCTGGGCTTCTACGCACTGTTCGACAGTGGCGTGCCGGGGCGGGGCATGGCCTTCTTCTTCTGGGTCATGGTGTTCAACCTGTTCGCCGTCGCCGTGTTCTGGAGCTTCATGGCGGATGTGTTCTCCAACGTGCAGGCCCGTGCGTACTACGGCTACATCGGCGCGGCCGGCACGCTCGGCGCGTTCCTCGGCCCGATCATCACCAGTGCGCTGGTGCAGCGGGTGGGTATCGCCAACCTGATGCTGGTCTCGGCCGGCTTCCTGATCGTGTGCCTGCTGTGCATCTGGCGCCTGCGGCACTGGGCGGTGCTGCGTGAACGCGAGCAGCAACTGGTCTCCGGCGAGCAGCCGATGGGCGGCAGCGTGCTTGATGGCCTGAAGCTGATCGCGCGCGAGCCCCTGCTGCGCTGGCTGGCCATCATGGTGGTGTTTGGCGTCGGCGTGGGAACGCTGCTGTACAACCAGCAGGCCAGCATCGTGCGCGCGTCGTTCACCGACCCTGCGGCGAGCACCGCATTTTTCTCGCGCATCGATCTGGCGGTGAACGCGCTGGCCCTGCTGATGCAGCTGGGCCTGACCCGCTGGCTGCTGTCGCGCCACGGCATCGCTCCGGCGCTGTTGATTCCCGGCTTCGCGATCCTGATCGGCTTCTCGGTGCTGGCGGCGTCGCCGATGCCGCTGATGGTGGCGGTGGTGCAGGTGATGACCCGGGCCAGCGAGTTCGCCCTGGCCAAGCCGGCACGCGAGACGATCTATACCCGTGTCGACCGTCAATGGCGCTACAAGGCCGGTGCGGCCATCGACACGGTGGTCTATCGTGGGGCCGACCTGAGCTTCACCTGGGTGCACAAGGGACTGGCATTGTTCGGTTCGCACGTGGTGTTCATCGGAGGCGTCGCGGTGGCCGCGTTCATGACGCTGGCCGCGTTCGGCGTGCTGCGCGAAGAGAAGAAGCTGCCCCGCGACCGTTGAGGTCGCCCCCCATTTGAGGAGAACCCACGATGTCATGGATCGCGTTGCTGCTGACGCTGCTGGTTGCCGCACTGCATGTGTACTTCCTGGTGCTGGAGATGTTCCTGTGGACGCGGCCACTGGGGCTGAAGACGTTCCGCAACACGCCAGAGAAGGCGCAGACCACACAGGTGCTGGCGGCCAACCAGGGGCTGTACAACGGCTTCCTGGCGGCCGGCATCGTGGCGGGGCTGGTGATGGCACAGCCGGTGCTGGTGACGTTCTCGCTGGCCTGCGTGGTCGTGGCGGGGTGCTATGGCGCCTACAGCGTGAGCCGCCGGATCTTCATGATCCAGGCGCTGCCGGCGATCCTGGCGCTGATGCTGCGCGCGCTGGTGTGAGTTCCGGCCAACGGCGCAGCCCCTCGTGGGTTGGCCGCGTAGAGCGTGTCATGGGTTTGGCCAGGCAGGTTGGGTTCGCGGGGGACGCCGCAAGTACGTCCCTGTAGGCTTGGCCGCGGCATCCATGCCGCGGACACCCCCGCGAACCCAACCCGCCCGGCCCCTGACAGTTTCCGCGGGCGTCCAGCCCACGGAGAAGAAAAAAAAGAGCAAACAGCAACAGCAACAGCAAAAGCGACCGATGGGCCGCTTTTGCTTCTGCTCTTCTTTTTTCTTCTGCGTGGGTTGGACGCCGCACAGATCTGTCAGAGGCCGGATGGGTCGGGCCGGGCGGGGTATCCGCGCCATGGATGGCGCGGCTAAGCCCCCAGGGATGGGTTCACGGCGTCCCCGCCTGGCTCGACCCATCCGGCCCAACCGATAACCGCATGCCGCGACCAACCCACGAGGGGCTGCGCCGTTGGCCGAAACCTCACTTGGCCGGCGACATCCACATGTCGATGACCGCGCTGAACACTTCGGTCCCTGCACGGTCGCGCACGCTCACCGTCACCGGCAGCGCATAGCCCTGGGCCGCGACCACGATCGGCTGCGCCGGCAGTGCCACCGCCTGCAGCGTGCCGCGTGCCTTGGCCAGGTACTGCACCTGCATGCCCTTGGGGATCCAGCGCATGCCCTTCGGCAGTGATGCATCAACCATCAGCCCGGCCGTCAGTTCGGCCAGATTGCACATCGCGATCGCGTGCACCGTGCCGATGTGGTTGTGCACCCTGCGTCGGTCCGCCAGCGTACCTTCGCAGCGGCCGTTTTCCAGGCGGGTGATGCGCGGCGCGATGCTGGCGAAGTAGGGCGCCTTGAAGCACACCGCGCGCGAGAACAGCCAGGTGCCGGCAGGCCAGCGCTGCAGGCGGTTGTAGAGCGAGAGCAGGGGCGTGGACATGGTGGGATTCCGTTGGGCGGATAAAGCGACGGCGGGCCGAGGCCCGCCGTCGAGGCAACGCGTGTCGCGGGCGATCAGGCGGCCTGCGAGTGCGGGTCCTTGTGCTGGCGGTCGTAGTAGCTGGCCGCGCGCAGTTCGTGAGTGTCGAAGTCGTCCACGGTGATGGTGTCCAGGGTCAGCGTGCGCAGCTCTTCCAGCAGCGTGCGCTCGTCCTGGGTGATCACACCTTCGGCCACGGCTTCGTCCAGCTGGCTCTGGAAGTCCAGCGCCTCGATGCCCTTGCTCTTCAGCGCCTTCAGGAACTTGCGCTCCACCGGCTCGGCCATGATGGCCTTGGCCAGATAGCTGTTGATGCGGCCGCCCGGGTTGTTCTCGCACGGGGTCAGGAACACACCCTGTGCCAGGCGGTCGCGCGCTTCGTTCGGCGCCATCAGCAGAGCGGCGACGCGACGGCTCAGGCGATCACCCGGTGCTTCGGCGCGGCGGCCCAGCGGGAAGATCAGTGCCCACATCAGCCAGCCGATCGGACGGATCGGGAAGTTGCGCAGGGCGGCCGACAGCGATTCTTCGATCTTGTGCACGCTGTCATGGAAGGCCCAGGCCAGCAGCGGCTGGTCGGCCTGCGGTGCGCCCTCATCGTGGTAGCGCTTGAGCATGGCGCTGGTCATGTAGATGTGGCTCAGCACATCGCCCAGGCGGCCGGACAGCGATTCCTTGAACTTCAGCTTGCCGCCGAGCGTCATCATCGAGATGTCGGCCATCAGCGCCAGATTGGCCGAATAGCGGTCCAGCTTGCGGAAATAACGGCGGGTGTAGGCATCGCCCGGGGCGGCACCGAAGCGGGCGCCGGTCAGGCCGAACCAGAACGAGCGCACGGCGTTGGAAATGCCGTAGCGGATGTGGCCGAACAGGCTGCGGTCGAATTCCTGCAGGCCGGCACGGGTATCCGGATCCTGTGCAGCCTTCATCTCCTTCAGCACCCACGGGTGGCAGAGAATCGCACCCTGGCCGAAGATCAGCAGGCTGCGGGTCATGATGTTGGCGCCTTCCACGGTGATCGCGATCGGCGCAGCCTGCCAGCTGCGGCCGGCGAAGTTGCGCGGGCCGAGGATGATGCCCTTGCCGCCGATGACATCCATCACGTCCGAGATCACCTCGCGGCTCATGCTGGTGCAGTGGTACTTGGCGATCGCCGACGGTACCGATGGCACGTCGCCGCGGTCGACGGCGGCAGCCGTGGCCTGCGACAGCGCGCTGATCTTGTAGGCCTTGCCGCCGATACGGGCCAGTGCTTCCTCCACGCCTTCAAAGCGGCCGACCGACAGGCCGAACTGCTTGCGGATGCGCGCGTAGGCGCCGGTCACCGCAGCGCCGGCCTTGGCGCCACCGCTGGCGGTGGACGGCAGCGTGATCGAACGGCCCACGGCCAGGCATTCGTTGAGCATGTTCCAGCCCTTGCCGGCCATGGCAGCGCCGCCGATGAGCTGGGTCAGCGGGATGAACACGTCCTTGCCGCGAATCGGGCCGTTCTGGAAGGTCGAGTTCAGCGGGAAGTGGCGGCGGCCGATCTCGACGCCGGCGGTATCGCGCGGCAGCAGGCCCAGGGTGATGCCGATGTCGCGGGTCTCTCCGATCAGGCCATCCGGGTCGTACATGCGGAAGGCCAGACCGATCAGCGATGCGACCGGAGCCAGGGTGATGTAACGCTTGTCGAACGTCAGCCTGACGCCCAGCACCTGCTCGCCATTCCATTCGCCCCGGCAGACGATGCCGTAGTCGGGAATCGAGGTGGCATCGGAGCCGGCAAACGGGCCGGTCAGGCCGAAGCAGGGCACTTCACGACCGTCGGCCAGACGCGGCAGGTACTGGTCCTTCTGCTCCTGGGTGCCGTAATGCACCAGCAGTTCGCCCGGACCCAGCGAGTTCGGCACGCCGACGGTCGAGCTGACCACCGAGGATACCGAGGCCAGCTTCTGGATCACCTTGTGGTGGGCCAGCGCAGAGAAGCCCAGGCCGCCGTATTCCTTCGGGATGATCATGCCGAAGAACTTGTTCTTCTTGATGAAGGCCCACAGCTCGGGCGGCAGGTCGGCGTGGACGTGGGTGATCTCCCAGTCGTTGACCATCCGGCACAGCTCTTCCACCGGGCCGTCGAGGAAGGCCTGCTCCTCGGCGGTCAACTGCGGCTTGGGATAGTTGAGCAGGATGTTCCAGTCCGGATCGCCGGTGAACAGCTCGCCTTCAAAACCGACCGAGCCGGTTTCCAGTGCGATGCGCTCGGTCTGCGACAGCGGCGGCAGTACCTTGCGGAACACCTTCATCATCGGACCGGTCAGCAGCGGCTTGCGGATGAACGGCAGCAGCAGCGGTACAGCGATCACGGCCAGCACGGCGGCGGCGACGATCGTGGCGGTCTGGTTGACGTAGGGGATGAACCAGCAGGCGACCAGCAGCGCGGCGCTGATCAGCGTCCAGGTGACCAGCCGCATGCGGTGGTAGGCGGCGAATGCACCTGCCAGCAGCAGGGCAAGGAAGGGAAGAACGATGCTCATGAGCGTGCTCCGGTGACGTGCTCGTTTGTGACGGACGAAGCTGCGGCGTCCACCGCAGGCAACACGTCCAGATAGTCCAACACAGTAGCGGTAAAGGCGTCGTTGTCGTCGCCGGCGACCATGTGCGTGGCCTGCGGCAACTGCACGTGGCGCGCGTGCGGGGCCAGCGCCAGGAATTCGGCCACGGTCTGCGGCGTGACCAGGTCACTGCGCCCCCCACTGACCAGCAGCATCGGGCACTTCACCTGGCGCGCGGCATCGGCCAGCGCATCCTGGTGCTGCTCGCTGTCGCGGGCCAGCTCGGCGACCAGGCGCGGATCCCAGTGCCAGCGCCAGCGGCCGTGACCATCCTCGCGCAGCAGCGCGCGCAGCGACTGCTCGGATTTGCGAGGCCGGTGCGGCATGTAGGCGGAAATCACGTCGGCGGCCTGGGCCAGCGAGGCGAAGCCATCGGGATGGGCGGTCATGAAGGCGAGGATGCGCTCCACGCCCGCGGTATCCCAGCGCGGGGTGATGTCCACCAGCACCATCGCCGAGAACAGGCCCGGCCAGCGCGATTCGGCCAGCAGGCCGAACAGGCCGCCCATCGAGGCGGCGACCAGCACCGGCGGGCGCGGCTGTTCGCCGGCCAGCACGATCAGGTCGTCGGCGAACTGCTCGCCGTGATAGGGCAGGTCGGCGGCATTCCAGTCCGAATCGCCGTGACCGCGGGCGTCGTAGGCCAGCGTCTGCAGGCCGGCAGCAGACAGCGCGCGGGCCGTGGCGTTCCAGGCATGCCGGGTCTGCCCGAAACCGTGGGCGAACAGCACCCGGCCGCGGCGGCCGTGATCGCTGGCCGTGGCGGCCAGCCGTGTGCCGTGCGCGGCTTCCAGACGCAGGTCGTGGAACGCAACGGGTGTGGGGGAAGTAACCATACTTGCTAGTATGGATCGGTTGCGGGGGATGTCAATACTGCATGGTATGGTGCGGCGCGTCAGGTGGCCGGTCTGCACAGCGGAGCCCTTCGGCTGCATCCGCGTACTGCAACGAACCCCGCCGTATGGTTAAATCACTCCATGAATCAACCTGACGCTTCTGCCGGCGAACCGCGCGCCGGCCGCAACAGCCGCCTGAGCGCCGAAGACTGGGCCCAGGCGGCCCTCGATCTGATTGCTGAACAAGGCGTGGGTGCCGTCGCGGTGGAACCGCTGGCGCGGCGCCTCGGCGTCACCAAGGGCAGCTTCTACTGGCATTTCCCCTCGCGCGACGCCCTGCTGCAGGCGGCGTTGGAGCGGTGGGAGCTGTTCGAGCAGGAGCAGGTGTTCGGCAGCCTGGAAGACGTGCCGGATCCGCGCGCGCGCCTGCGTCAGTTGTTCCAGATGGTGGCGCACGAAGTGCAGCCGCACATCATCTACAGCGAGCTGCTGAAGGCGCTGGACCATCCGATGGTGCGGCCGGTGATCGACCGCGTTTCGCAGCGTCGCCTCGATTACCTGATCGCCTCGTTCCGTCAGGCAGGCCTGAGCTCCACCGACGCACGCCATCGTGCGCGCCTGGCCTATGCGGCCTATGTGGGCTTCCTGCAGCTGTCGCTGCAGCTGCAGCAGCCGAAGCAGGCGCGGGAGGATTTCGAGGCCTATGTCGAACACCTGATCGAGACGCTCATTCCGAACGGCTGACGGTTTCCGTTGCCCACGAGAAAGCCGCGACCTGATCGCGGCTTTTTTGTTGCCGGTGCAGGGTGGTACGCGCCGGCAGTGCAGAAAGAACAACGGCCCCTTGCGGGGCCGTTGCTGCAGTCATCGATCGATCAACCGATCAGAACTTCTGCTTGTACTGCATGTACATGTAGCGGCCCGGCAGGTCGTACTGCGGGTCGAACATGTTGTAGGACACCGTGTACGAGACCGGCGGATCCTTGTCCCACGCGTTGTTCAGGCCCAGCATGATGGTGCCCTTCCACGGGGTGTTGTAGCGCACCTGGATGTCGTGGTACGTGGTGGCACCAATGTGGTTCTTGCGACCTTCCGGATCCGAGCAGTAGGCACGGGTGGATGCGCCCAGCAGGCAGTCTTCGGTCATGCCCGACTTGTAGCGCAGGCCGTAGTTGACACCGAAGTCACCGTAGGACCAGTCGACGTACAGGTTGGAACGGACGCGCCAGTACGGATCCTGGTCCAGATAGCGGCCCTGACGGCCATCAACCGGAGCATCTTCGGTCGACTTGGTCTCCCACTTGCTCAGGTAGGTGCCGTCCAGGCTGACGGTGAACTGGCCGAACGAGGTTTCCGGCAGCTTGTACAGCACGCCCAGATCCCAGCCCTCCACCTTGTACGACGCCAGGTTCATCAGCGGCATGTCGACGTTGGTGATGGTGTAGCGCTCGTTGATGGTGCCGTAGTTCGGGTCACGCGTGATCAGACCGCAGTAGGCTGCCTGCTGCTGCGCGGTACCACCGTAGCAACGATCCATGATGTCGCCGATCGCCGGACGGGTGATGGCGTCTTCGATCTTGATCTGCCACCAGTCCAGGGTCACGTTCAGGCCGGAGACGAAGCTCGGGCTCCACACCAGGCCCAGCGTCTTGCTGGTCGAGGTTTCCGGCTTCAGATCCGGGTTCGACTTCCAGGTGAACGGCTCGACGGTCTGCAGCGGGCCAGACTCGCCATCGGTGTTCGGCTGGACGAAGTTCGCCGGAACGCCCTGGGCGATACACTGCGCCAGCACTGCGCCGGTCGGGTTGTTGGCCCGGGCACACGGGTCGGCGTAGGTCTCGAACGAATCGGTGTCGCCGCGGTACAGGTTGTTGATGCTCGGAGCGCGGAAGCCTTCGGAATAGTTACCACGCACCATCAGGTCTTCGATCGGCTTCCAGCGGAAACCGAACTTGTTGTTGGTGGTGTTACCGAAGTTGCTGTAGTCCGAGTAACGGGTCGCCACGCTGAAGTCCAGCAGCTGGGCGCCCGGCAGATCGGCCAGGACCGGGATCGACAGTTCCAGGTAGAACTCGTCCAGGTCGTAAGCACCCTTGGTCGGCGCAGCGCCGTTGCCGGTGCTCAGGCCCGCTGCGATGAAGGCGTCGGGGTCGAACTGGCCGCTTTCCCTGCGGTTCTCATAACCGGCAGCGAAGCCCAGCGCACCGGCCGGCAGCTGCACGATCTCACCGGAGATGTTGGCGTAGTAGCTCTTCGACACCAGGCTGGCCGAATCGTGCGCGGTGAACGAGGTGTAGTCGAGTGCCGCCTGCGAGATCGAACCTTCGCCACCCAGCGGATTGATCGGTGCGCAGCCCGGAATGACGGCTCCGCCTGCGGTCAGACAGACAGCCTGGCCATCGCGGAGCGCCGACGGACCATACGCCTCATCCAGACGCTGGATGTTGAACAGGCCGTAGGTCAGGTCGTTCTGGTCGGTCTTGTCGTAGCGGTAGCCGACATCCCAGTCGAAGTTGCGGTCGGCGAACTCGAAGAAGCCTTCAAAGCCACCGTAGAAGTGCCAGTTCTTGACGTTCTGGTTGAACGAACGGCCGCCGGTTTCATTGAAACGACGGTTCACGCCGGTCAGGTCCTGGCCGTACGGGTTGTACATGCTGTCCGCGCTGAGCGTCATGCCCGTCACCGGCATGGCCGCCAGCAGCTGCTCGGACTTGCGCTCGTTGTACATCGCCTCGGTGCGGAAGGAGATGTTGTCCGTGATGTTGTACGAACCCACGGCGAACAGCGAGGTGCGCTCGTTCGGGGTCAGCAGGTAGTTGTCCGGCGCGGTGTTGTAGCCGTGCACGTTGCTGACGAACGGGGTTTCCACACCATTGATGATGACGTAGCGCTGATCATTGCGGACGTAGGAGCCCGGGATGCCGGTGCCGCTCTGGCCGCTGAAGAACGGCGGGCCGCCAGCGGAGATCTTGCGATTGCCGGCCATGACCTCCTTCTCGTTCACGTAGGACGCACCCAGCACCAGCGACGCACGGTCGGTGGTGGTGCCGATGGTGAAGTCATAGGCTTCACGATCGCCGTCGCCCTGGCTGTACTGGCCCTTGTAGAAGTTTGCCTCGGCGCCGTCGAAGTTCTGCTTGGTGATGATGTTCACCACGCCGGCGATGGCATCCGAACCGTAGATGGTCGAAGCGCCGTCCTTCAGGACGTCGATGCGCTCGATCATCGCGGTCGGGATGGTGTTCAGGTCGACGCTGCCGTCCAGACCGGTGGTCCAGCGACGGCCGTTGACCAGCACCAGGGTGCGCTCGGCGCCGAGGTTGCGCAGGCTGACGCCGGCCGAACCGTCACCACCGTTGTTGAAGGTGCGGTTCAGTGCGGCACCGTTGGCGGCGACGCGCTGCAGGATATCGGCAACCGAGGTCACACCCTGCTTTTCGATATCGGCGCGGGTCAGGCTCAGGACCGGCTGCGAGGTTTCGATGTCGGTGCTCTTGATGCGCGAACCGGTCACCGAAATGCGATCCAGGTTGGTCGCTTCCTGCGCCTGGGCGGTTACGGACGTGGCCGCACCCGCGATCAGCGCGACGACAACAGCGTCACGCAGCTTGTTGGACTGGAAATTCATTGGCTCTCTCTCTCCAAGAAATCTTGGCTGGGGTTATGCCCGGCGGGGAAGCGAAAGTGCGCTTCCAAATCGCGAGGCTGAGCCGATAGTAGCGGGCGCCTGCAAAGAATTAAAGCTGTGTTAATCAAAGCTGTGATTTGTGTAAATTCATGGAATGTCAATACTTTTCAACGGCTTGCAGTAGGGTTTGTGGCATGGTGCCTCGTTTGTTAAAAAAAAATGATGAAAAAAGTTTCCATTGATATGTATCGAAACATGTCGCGGCGGCGAGAAACGCACACATTGCGACAGCGCCGGAGGGGCGCAGAGGGAGTGCGGCACACGCAAACGCAACGGGCGCCTTCCGGCGCCCGCGATGTCACTGCATGAGGGAGGTGCGAGCGGTCAGAGATCCTGCTCGTAACGCACATACGGCACGGTGCCGTCGTCGTTGCTCTCGTTGCGTGGAGAGAAGGGGTTCTTGCCGCGGCTGATCACGTTCTCGGCGCCGACGGTGAGCTGGCCGGACCACGGCGTCCGCCAGGTCAGGCCGATGCCCAGACCTTCCCACTTGCCGGGGCGGCCGGGTACGTCGACCACGCGGCCGATGATGCTGCCGGTGAAGTTGCCGTAACCGGCGCCGAGGCTGAGGCTCTTGCTGTCCCAGCGATCGACCAGGGCCGGCGAGGCATCGGCCAGCGGAACCAGGCGTGCCTTGGCGTAGGTGCCGGCGATGGACACGAATCCTTCGCGGCCGATGTTCTTCTGCGCGAACACGGTCAGGTCGTTCTGCTCGGCACGCAGGGACGGCGTCTTGTTCGGGCCGGCCAGCCAGGCGGGCAGTGTTTCGCGACCGGTACCGGCGGTGATGCCCAGGCGGCTGCTGCCCCGGTTCAGGGCAGCCGTGCCGGTGAAGCGGCGGCTGCTGAGGTCATCGTCGTCGCCCAGGCTGGCCAGCATGCAGTGGCTGGCCAGACCGCTGATGCTGGTACTGCTGCTGTTGCTGCAGAGCAGGCCCAGCGAGTCGCCCGACGACAAGCCAAAGGCCGCATCCAGCGAATTGCGGCCGAAATGCCAGCGGGCGCCAGCGGCCTGCTCACCGGTGGGTTCCAGGTAGAGCAGGGCTTCGACCTTGCCGCTGCCCTTGTTCCACACCGGCAGCACCGTGCGGGTGTCCTTGCTCTGCGCATGCGCGCCCGCGACCGCGCCAAGGGCGATCAGCAGGGCCAGCGGTAGACGCAGATAGGTACGCATCGGACCAGTTCAGACAGGGACAGACAACGGAAGTTCCCGCAGGGGCGGGGACTCGATCCTAGGGTGTTTATGATTTCTTAACAAGCCTTGATCCTCCCCAGGTGCAAGACCCGCCGCTTACTGAAGGCGTTCAGGTGCCGGAACAGCCCCCTCGGCACCGTGGAACAGTATGCCGAACTCCGTCAACGGGAAGTGATACTCCCGTCCGCAGAATTCGCAGCGGACTTCGACCTCGCCGGTGGCTTCGGCCGCCGCCCGCGCCTCTTCCTCTCCCAGCGACTGCAACATCGAGGCGACCCGCTCGCGCGAGCAGGAGCAGGCAAAGGACAGTGGCTTGCTGCCCATCAGCTCCGGGTTCTCCTCATGGAACAAGCGGTGCAGCAGCTGCTCGGCGGGAGTAGCGAGCAGTTCGGCCCTGCCCAGGGTCTCGAACAGGGCGCTGGTGCGCGACCAGCCATCTTCGTCGCCCTCGTCGCCGGGCAGTTTCTGCAGCAGAAGGCCGCTGGCCCCCGTGCGGTCGGCGGCCAGCAGCAGTCGCGTCGGCAACTGCTCGGACTGCCGGAAGTAGTCCTCGAAGGCCTCGTCCAGTTCCGCGGCGCTGAGCCCGACCAGGCTCTGGTAGCGCTGCGGTTCGCGCGGGTCCAGCCCGGGGTTCTCGATGGTGATGGCGAGGAGGGCGTCATCGCCCAGGCTGGACAGGTCGCGCGGCGCGTCGGCGCCCTCGCTGAGCTGGGCGATGCCGCGCAGGGTGCCGGCGGCGGTGCATTCGGCGAACAGCGTGCGCAGCGTGGTGCTGCTGCGCAGCTGGATGGACAGGCGGCCGTCGACCTTGGTGTGGCCGGTGAACAGCGCCGAGGCCACGCAGGCTTCGCCGAGCAGCTCGGCTGCGGCGTCCGGGTAATGGGCATGGGACAGGATTTCCTGCCAGGTGGCCTGCAGGCGCACGTGTACGCCGCGGACACCCGCGTCGGGAAGCAGGAAGCGGATCAGGGAATCAGGTTGGGCGGTCATCGGCTCACATCGCGCGGAAACAGGGGTGGTTGCCGGATAATGCGCCGACAGCCAGGCAGAAGAAGGATGCACCACTAATGGGGGCAGGGGGAGAGCAGGACAAGGTGAAGGTGGCCGGGGACGTTCCGCGCCGCCGGCGTTGGCACTGGAAGCGGCTGCTGTGGCTGCCGGTGCTGTTCGTGGCCTTCAGCTGCCTGCAGGTGCTGGTGCTGCGCTTCGTGGATCCGCCCATTTCCAGCGTGATGCTGTGGCGCTACGGGGAGGCGCTGGGTGCGGGCGACTGGGCCTACCGGCTGCACTACCAGTGGCGGGATCTGGACCAGATGGCGCCGAGCCTGCCGATTTCGCTGGTGGCGGCCGAGGACCAGCGTTTCCCCGAACACAGTGGGTTCGATCTGCAGGCCATCGAGAAGGCGCGTGACCACAACGCGCGGGGCGGCCGGCTGCGCGGGGCCAGCACCATCAGCCAGCAGGTGGCCAAGAACCTGTTCCTCTGGCAGGGCCGCAGCTGGATCCGCAAGGGCCTGGAGGTCTGGTACACGGTGCTGATCGAAACGTTGTGGCCCAAGCAGCGGATCCTGGAGATGTACGCGAACATCGCCGAGTTCGGTGACGGCGTGTACGGTGCGCAGGCGGCGGCGAAGACCTTCTGGGGCAAGGACGCCGCGCGCCTCAGCCCGGCCGAGAGCGCACGGTTGGCGGCCGTGTTGCCGGCACCGCGGCGCTACAGCGCGGCCTCGCCCGGTCCCTACGTACAGCGTCGCGCCGCGTGGATCCAGCGCCAGGCCCGGCAGCTGGGCGGCGCTGCGTACCTGGCCGAGGACTGAGGCGGGCGTCTGCGCCGCTCCGCACTGGCGACGTACAATCCGGGCATGATCCGTGAACGCCTCACCGTCGTCATTGCCGCCTGCAACGAAGCTCTGGCGCTGCCGGTACTGCACCCGCGCCTGTGCGCGGTACTGGATGCGATGCCGGACATCGATGGCCACATCCTTTACGTGGACGACGGCAGCCAGGACGGAACCTGGGAGGTGATCGCCGCGCTGGCGCAGTCCGAGCCACGCGTGTCGGCGCTGAAGCTGTCGCGCAATTTCGGCAAGGAGGCCGCGCTGACCGCCGGGCTGGATCTCGTCCGCGAGGGTGCGGCGATGATTCTCGATGCCGATGGCCAGGATCCACCGGAGCTGCTGCCGCAGTTCGTGGCGCGGTGGCGCGAGGGTTATGACAACGTCTATGGCACGCGCCGGGCGCGCGCGGGCGAGAGCTGGGTCAAGCGTGCGACCGCGGCGATGTTCTACCGGGTGATCGGCCGCCTGTCGCGCACGCCGATTCCCGCCGATACCGGCGACTTCCGCCTGCTGTCGCCACGCGCGCTGAGCGCGTTGCGTGAAATGCGCGAGCGTCACCGTTTCATGAAAGGGCTTTTCAGCTGGGTTGGCTTCCGCCGGGTGGCGGTGCCGTACCAGCGCCACCCGCGGGTGGCCGGCAGCAGCAAGTTCAGCCTGTGGCGGCTGTGGAACTTCGCGCTGGAAGGCATCACCGGTTTCTCCACCGTGCCGCTGCGCGCGGCCACCTATCTGGGCCTGGCCACTGCGGCGGTGGCCTTCGTGTTCGGTGTCTGGGTGATCGTGAAGGCCGCGATGTACGGCGACCGCGTGGCGGGCTGGCCGACGATGATGGCGGTGATCCTGTTCCTGGGCGGTGTGCAGCTGATCGCGCTGGGCCTGATCGGCGAGTACCTGGGGCGCCTGTATGAGGAGTCCAAGCAGCGTCCCCTGTACCTGGTTGACGCCTGGCTAGCATCGTCCGTGGCAGACTCCGTCGTGCAACCCACCCTGGGAGGGCAGGCAGATGACGTCGGTACGGCAACTGTTGGACGGCAAGTCCCCTGAAGTGCATGCGGTCGCGCCCGGCGCGGCGGTGATCGATGCGATCCGGCTGATGGCCGAGAAGGGCATCGGTGCGGTGCTGGTGATGGAAGGGCCGCGACTGGTCGGCATCCTGTCCGAACGTGATTACGCCCGCAAGATCGTGCTGCGCGATCGTTCCTCACGCGATACGGCGGTAGCCGAGATCATGACTGCGAAGGTGGTGACGGTGGCGCCCGGCGAACAGGTCGAACATTGCCTGCAGCTGGTCACCGATTACCGTATCCGACATCTGCCGGTGGTGGAGGGGGGACAAGTGCTGGGCGTGATTTCCATCGGCGATCTGGTGAAGTCGGTGATCGATGCACAGCGCCGCGAGCTGGACCAGCTGCAGCAGTACATCGTGGCGGGATGAGTTTTCGCTGGCGGGCCCGCCGGCCCGCTGTTCGGAGCCGAAGCCGAAGCCAAAGCCGAAGCCAAAGCCAAAGCCGAAGCCAAAGCCGAAGCCAAAGCCGAAGCCAAAGCCGAAGCCAAAGCCGAAGCCGAAGCCAAAGCCAAAGCCGAAGCCGAAGCCAAAGCCAAAGCCAAAGCCAAAGCCAAAGCCAAAGCCAAAGCGGCGCCTTGCTGATGCGCCGGAAGGCGGAGGGCATGGCCGTGCAGGACACGCCGTAAACCCTTCCATGGGGGCTCGATGGCGCCATCCATGGCGCCAACGGTCCTGCACGGCCATGCCCTCCGCTTCTGGATACATTGCTGGGAACGCGGTGGGTAGCGGCCAGCCTTGGTTGGCAACACCTTGTGGTTCCGCGCGTGCCCCTCACTTCGCGATCCAACAAACGCTACTACTTCGCGTACTGCCCGCCGCAGTCGGCGTCCTTGCCGGGGCCCAGTTCGATCGTGGCCAGCAGTGCGGCCGGTGGCGCGATGCTTCCCAGCGCCAGGGCGACCGCACCGCGGACGCCGAGCGCCTTGAAGTCCGGGCGGAACGAAGGATCCTTGAACGTTCCCGCGATGTGCAGCGGCGAGCGCAGCACGAGGATGCTGCGGTCCTTCGGCCGTGGCTTCAGCAGCAGGTCCAGCGACTCATCGCGCAGGCTGACGGTGCCTTCGCCGAGAATCAGCGTGTCGGTGGTATCGACGGCGAACGTGCGGCTGGTCATCAATCCCTCGCGTACGCCGAAGTCGGCAAAGGCGCAGCGCAGCGGAATCTGCTTGTCGCCGGTCACCAGGAACTTGACTGCCTCGGTGATGTCCAGCCCGGCCAGTTCCATCACCAGATTGCCGACGTGGCCACGTCCCATTGCCAGGCCCACATCGCCATTGCTGCTGCCCAGCATGGCGGCGATCGAGTTGCCGCGGCCGCTGAGGTCGATTTCGCCACCGATGCCGCCCTTGGCCTGTTCGGCCAGCTTCGCATCCGGGAACAGTTGTCCCAGCTGCACGCCGCGCACGCTGGCCTTGAGCGCGGTGGCGATCTGCGGCTGCCGCGCATCCATGCGGATCGTGCTGCGGATGTCACCACCGGCCACACCGAAGTTCAGCGGGTCCAGCCGCAGCACGCCATCGTCCAGCAGCAGATGCGCATCCATATCGTCAAGCGGCAGCGATGGTGCGTTGATGCGATGTGCCTTCCAGCGCACATCGGCATCCATCGCGCGCAGCTTGCCGAGATTGTACGGCGTGTCCGGCAGCACCCTGGTGCGCGCGGCCACGCGTGCGGCCTCAGCCTTCTGCTCGGCGTTGGCGGTCTCGCCGCTCCCGGTTCTGGGCGGGGCGCCGACAAAGCCGGCCAGATCGTCGAAGTCCAGTCGACGGGATTCCAGCGTGGCCGTCAGGCGCGGGCGCGCACCACCTGTTTCGAACTTCACATTGCCGCCGAGATCGCTGTCGCCGACCTTGCCGGTGAACTGCTCGTAGCGCCACACGTTATGGTCGCGCTTGAGGCGCCCCTCCAGGGCATAAGGCGGCGAAGGCGGAATGGCGATGCCCAGCAGGGGATACAGGTCGGCCAGATCCTGGCCACTGAGCGCGAAAGCGAGGTCGAGCACCTGCAGCTGGAAGGGATTGGTCAGGGTGCCACGGGCGACGGCATGGGTGGCACCTGCACGCCCATCAAGATGGATGCGGAAGGGATGATCGCTGTCGGTCAGTTCCAGCGGAGATTCGGTGCCGCCGCGAAGGGTGAAAGGATTGCCCTGCCAACGACCCTTGCCCTGCACCAGCAGGGGCGGCGCGGCATCCGCCTGCCTGGGCCGGCCACTACGCACATTGACATGGATGTCGGTGCGACCCGCCGCGTCGATGAACTGCAGGCGGCCGTCATCGATACGCAGCCGCTTGAGCTGGGGCGTGGCGCCGCCGCGGCTGTCACCCAGGAAATCCCAGTTGCCCGGCTCGCCCTTGCGTGGGGCGGTTTCCAGCAGCACGTCGGGACGGGTCAGGCGGATCTCGGGGAGCTGCACGCTGCCCCGCAGCAGGGGCCACACCCGCAGGTCGATTTCGACCCGGTCGGCACTGGCCATGTTCGGCTGCTTCGCCCATGACGCATTGGCGAACGTGACGGTGTCGGCGCGGATCGTGCTGGTACGGCCGAGGTCGACATCCAGGTGGCCGATCTGCAGCACGCGGCCGGTCCGCGCCTGTACCGCCCGCTCGACCGGCCCCTTGAACCAGTTCCAGTCCCAGAGCGCGATCAATACCAGGATGGCCGCCAGCAGGAACACCAGCACCGCCAGCCAGCGCTGGCCTCGCGGGCCAGGGCGGCGGAAGCGCCAGCGCGACGGACGCGGCGGAGCAGGGGAGGCAGTCGCATTCACGCTGCCATGGTTGCCCTGCGCGGGTGGACGCAGCGCGAAGCGTTCATGTGCGCGGTGTGCACATGAACGCGTGTGGCACGGCTCTCTACAGCACCTGCATGGTCACCGCGACGAAGTGGCAGACACTGCCGCCGATCACGAACAGGTGCCAGATCGCATGCGAATAGGGGATCGATTCGCGGTGATAGAAGTAGGTTCCCAGCGTGTAGGAGATACCTCCGGCCAGCAGCCAGCCCAGCGTCCAGCCATCGATGGAGGCCAGCATGGGCTTGACCGCGACGATCACCAGCCAGCCCATGGCCACGTAGATGGCGGTGGACAGGCGCTTGAAGCGGCCGGTATAGAACAGCTTGAACACCACGCCGGCCAGGGCCAGCGTCCAGATCGCGGCGAACAGGCCCCAGCCCCAGGGGCCGCGCAGGCCGATCAGCGTGAACGGCGTATAGGTACCGGCGATCAGTACATAGATCGCGCAGTGGTCGAAGACCTTCAGCCTGCCCTTGGCAACCGGATGCTGGATGGCGTGGTAGAGGGTGGAGGCGGTGTACAGCAGCAGCAGCGCGATGCCGAACACGATCGCACCTGCCAGTTGCCAACCATCGCCGTAGATGGCGGCCAGGGTGATCAGCACGGCACCCGCACCGAGCGCCAGTACGGCGCCGAGACCGTGGGTCAGCGCACTGGCGATTTCTTCGCGGATCGAAGCAACGGAAGTCGAGGACATGGCGTAGGCATCATTCGCGGGGAGGGGGACCCGCGCCCCCCTATCATCGCCGCGATGGCGGGCGCATGCACGCCCGCCTCCACACGGAAGTCCGATGTCCTGACTGGCCGGATTCAGCCAGCGGTTAGGGTGTGCGCGGCCTCGCGGGTGGCGGCAAAGCGCACGTCGGGCGCGCGCTCCTGTGCCAGCTGCAGGTTGACCCGGGTCGGCGCGAGATAGACCAGATGGCCGGCGGCGTCCAGCGCCAGGTTCAGTGCGTTCTTCTCGCGGAACTCTTCCAGCTTCTTCTCGTTGCTGCAGTGGATCCAGCGCGCCGTGGTGACGCTGACCGGCTCGAAGGTGGCTTCCACGCCGTACTCGTCCTTCAGGCGGTAAGCGGCCACGTCGAACTGCAGCACGCCCACCGCACCCAGGATCAGATCGTTGCTGGTCAGCGGCCGGAAGAACTGGGTCGCGCCCTCTTCGGAGAGCTGGGCCAGGCCCTTCTGCAGCTGCTTGAGCTTGAGCGGATCGCGCAGGCGCGCACGGCGGAACAGCTCCGGGGCGAAGTTGGGGATGCCGGTGAAGGTGACGGCCTCGCCTTCGGTGAAGGTATCGCCGATGGAAATGGTGCCGTGGTTGTGGATGCCGATCACATCGCCCGGCCAGGCCTCGGCGGCGATTTCACGGTCGCTGGCCATGAAGGTCAGGGCGTTGGCCAGCTTCATCTCCTTGCCGGTGCGCACGTGGAAGGTCTTCATGCCCGCGCTGAAGCGGCCCGAGCACACCCGCATGAAGGCGACGCGGTCGCGGTGCTGCGGGTCCATGTTGGCCTGGATCTTGAACACGAAGCCGGTCAGCTTGCTCTCTTCCGGGGCGATCTCGCGGCCGGTGGTGGCGCGTGCCTGCGGCGATGGCGCGTGCTCGACGAAGAAGTCCAGCAGGGGCTGCACGCCGAAGTTGTTCACGCCCGAACCAAAGAACACCGGCGTCTGCTTGCCCTCGCGATAGGCCTGCAGGTCGAACGGATGGCTGGCGCCCTGCACCAGCTCCAGTTCATCGCGCAGGTCGGCCAGCATCTGTGCGCCGATCTTCTCGGCCAGGCCGGGAGCGTCGATCGACGGGAAGATGGTCGAATCCTGGCGGGTGAAGTTGCGACCCGGTTCGTACAGGTGCACCTCGCCGGTCAGCAGGTGGACCACGCCCTTCAGGCGCTGGCCCATGCCGATCGGCCAGGTGACGGGCGCGCACTGGATGCCCAGCACGGTTTCCACTTCATCCAGCAGTTCGATCGGATCCTTGCCCTCGCGGTCCAGCTTGTTGATGAAGGTCATGATCGGGGTGTCGCGCAGGCGGCACACTTCCATCAGCTTGATGGTGCGCTCTTCCACGCCCTTGGCCACGTCGATCACCATCAGTGCCGAGTCCACCGCGGTCAGCACGCGGTAGGTGTCCTCGCCGAAGTCGGCGTGGCCGGGGGTGTCGAGCAGGTTGACGATCTTGCCTTCGTACGGGAACTGCATCACCGAGGAGGTGACGGAGATGCCGCGTTCCTTCTCCAGCGCCATCCAGTCGGAGGTGGCATGGCGGGCCGCCTTGCGGCCCTTGACCGAACCGGCCATCTGGATCGCGCCTCCGAACAGCAGCAGCTTTTCGGTCAGCGTGGTCTTGCCGGCGTCAGGATGGGAGATGATGGCGAAGGTGCGGCGACGCGACGCTTCGGTGGCGACTTCGGACATGGCAGTGGCGCCCGCCCGGGGCGCTTTTCAAAGAGATAAGCGCCTGATTATACCGGCCGTGGCCGGTCAGCGCCCGGCCGCGCCCTCGGCATCACCCTGGCGGGCGAACTGCAGCTGTCCCTGGGAGGCGAAGATGCGCACGGGTACCGAGCGCAGCGCCATGCCGCGGTTGACCTGCACCACGAAATGCAGGTGCGGGGCGCTGCTGTAGCCGCTGTTGCCGGACAGGCCGATCGGCTGTCCGGCCTGCACGGCCTGGCCACGACGCACGCGCATGCCGCCTGCCTGCAGATGGCCGTACAGCGCCATGCTGCCGTCGCTGTGCAGGACACGGATGAAATTCGCCCTGCCGCCGTCGCGCTCGCGGTCCTGGCCGTTGCCACGGAAGCCGTCCTGGATCTGCATCACGGTTCCCTCGCGCGCGGCCAGCACCAGCGTCGCCTCGGGCAGGGCGAAGTCCACGGCGTCGCGGTTCTCCTCGTCATCGTGGCTGAACCGGCCCTGCGGCGCCTGGTCCACGCGCAGGCGTGCGGCGTCGAACGGCAGGCGGTAGGCCACGTCTTCGGCGCGGGCGTCGGGACGGCCCGGTACCGACTGCAGGCGTACGTCGAGCGTGCTGCCGCCCACGGGCGAGGGCAGGTGACCGACCACGAGGCTGCTGTCGCCCTGCACCAGCGACCGTACCGGCAGGCCCTCGATGGGGCGCCCGGGTCCAGCGCGCAGTTCAACCTGTAATGGGCCGGCCAGGGTGTTGTCGATCCGGGCCTGCCAGTATTCGCCCACCTGCTGCAGCCGCAGTTGCGCCATGGGGGCCGCCTGGCCGATGCCCTGCGTGCCGGGGGCGGGGGCCGGTGAGGGCACCAGGCCCCAGCCCTGCCGCCAGTCGGCCGCTCCGGCGGTGGTGCTGATCAGCAACGGCAGCAGCAGGCAGGACAAGGGCAGGCGCGGCATCGGGCGTTCCGGACAGGGGGACCGCCGCGACTGTACCTGATCCGCAAAAGGTGGGCCGCAGCGATCGCTCCGGGCATTCATCGCTTTATCCGCATGAAGGGATTGACATGCACGGAAAGCGATGGCATCGTGGCTCCACCATCGAGACCGGCAGAGGGACAGGCCCTTTGAAGCCGGGGCAGCCCGCAGGCGCGCAAGCGCCGGCGTAGGTGCCAAATCCTGCGGGGACCGTGGCGTCCACCGGAAGATGGTTCGAACCATGCACCGCAGGTGCATCTCGAACGCGAGCCCCGCGAAGGCTCGATGGCCGATTCCCCTAACGGATCCCGCCATGAGCTTCGCCCCCAGCACCACGCTTCGCCCCGAACCCTTTGTCCCCGTCAGCGTGCCGGTCGAAGACCGCGTGCACGCCGAGCGCGGCGAGTTCGCCGCGGTGCTGTCGATGCGCCACGCCGGCGCGTGCCCGGTACGCGTTCGCTACGAATGGGCGGGACCGGTCGATGCACCGGTGGTGGTACTGGCTGGCGGCATCTCCGCCCATCGCCATGTGGCGTCCAACGCGCAGTTCGCCGAGAAGGGCTGGGCCGAGGAACTGGTCGGCAGTGGCCGCACGCTCGATCCGCAGCAGCTGCGCGTTCTGGCGTTCGACTTCATCGGTGCGGATGGCGCGCTGGACGTGCCGATCGACACGGCCGACCAGGCCGACGCGCTGGCCCTGCTGCTGGATCACCTGGGCATCCGCACACTGAAGGCGTTTGTCGGCTACTCCTATGGCGCCCTGGTCGGGCAGCAGTTCGCTGTCCGCCATCGCGCCCGCGTGCGCCAGCTGGTGCTGGCCAGTGGTGCGCACCGTCCGCACCCCTATGCCGCGGCGTGGCGTGCGTTGCAGCGCCGGGCGGTCGCCCTGGGACAGCTGCAATGCGGTGAAGACCATGGCCTGGCACTGGCCAGGCAGTTCGCGATGCTCAGCTACCGCACGCCGGAAGAGTTCGGCGAGCGCTTCGACGCTCCGCCCGAGGTGGTCAACGGCCGCGTCCGTGTGGCCGCCGAGGACTACCTCGACGCGGCGGGCGCGCAGTACGTCGCGCGCACCCCGGTGACCGCCTACCTGCGCCTGTCCGAATCGATCGACCTGCACCGCGTGGATCCCACCGCCATCCTGCCGCCAACCGTGGTGGTGGCCGTGGAAGGCGATCGGCTGGTGCCGTTGGCCGACCTGGTCGGTCTGGTCGAGGGGCTGGGTCCGCGCGGCAGCCTGCGCGTGCTGCGCTCCCCATACGGCCACGACGCCTTCCTCAAAGAAACCGATCGCATCGACGCGATCCTCGCTACCGCCTTCCGCACTTCTGGAGAGACCGCATGAGCCTGCACGCCGCCGAGCCGTCCTGTTGTCGCACCACTGCCGCCGTCCGCGCCGGCATCGATCGTGACACCGCCCATGGCGCGGTCACTCCACCGATCGTGCTGTCGTCGAACTTCAGCTTCGAAGGCTTCGGCAACAAGCGCCAGTACGACTACACGCGCAGTGGCAACCCGACGCGCGACCTGCTGGGCGAAGCACTGGCCGAACTGGAAGGCGGAGCCGGTGGCGTGGTCACCGCTACCGGCATGGGCGCCATCAACCTGGTGCTGAATGCCCTGCTGCAGCCGGGCGACACGCTGGTGGTACCGCACGATGCCTACGGCGGCAGCTGGCGCCTGTTCAACGCGCTGGCGAAGAAGGGGCATTTCGAACTGGTCACCGCCGACCTCACCGACCCGCGCACGCTGGCGCAGGCCCTGGCCACCCAGCCACGGCTGGTGCTGGTGGAAACCCCGTCCAACCCACTGCTGCGCATCACCGACCTGCGCTTCGTCATCGAGGCGGCGCACAAGGCCGGGGCGCTGGTGGCGGTCGACAATACGTTCCTGTCGCCGGCGCTGCAGCAGCCGCTCTCCTTCGGTGCCGATCTGGTGCTGCATTCGACCACCAAGTACATCAACGGCCACAGCGATGTCGTCGGCGGTGCGGTGATCGCACGTGATCCCGCGCTGCACGAACAGCTGGTGTGGTGGGGCAACGCACTCGGGCTGACCGGCTCTCCCTTCGATGCCTTCCTGACCCTGCGCGGCCTGCGCACGCTGGATGCACGCCTGCGTGTGCACCAGGAGAACACGGCCTCGATCGTCGCGCTGCTGGACGCGCACCCCGCCGTGGCCCGGGTGTATTACCCCGGCCTGGCCGACCATCCCGGTCATGCCATCGCCGCACGCCAGCAGAGCGGCTTCGGCGCGATGCTGTCGTTCGAGCTGGCCGACTGCGCCGGCGAGGATCCGCACGCTGCCGTGCGCGCGTTTGTCGATGGACTGCGCTGCTTCACCCTGGCCGAATCGCTGGGCGGCGTGGAAAGCCTGGTCGCGCATCCGGCGACCATGACCCACGCAGCGATGAGCGTTGAGGCGCGTGCTGCCGCTGGCATCAGCGAAGGGCTGCTGCGCCTGTCGGTCGGCATCGAGGCCGAGCGCGACCTGCTGGCCGATCTGGGTGCGGCGCTGGCCCGCGCCGAAGCGGTGATCGACGCTGCCGCACGTCGCAAACAGGTGGTGGACGCATGAGCGCGCTGGCTGCCGAGATTCCGGCGCTGGGCGGCGGTCGCCTGGCACTGCTGGGCACCGGGACGGTGGGCTCTGCGTTCGTGCAGCGCTACCAGGCCCTGCAGGCGCGCGGCCTGGAACTGCCCAGCGTGCAGTGGCTGGCCAACTCGCGTACTGCGCTGGCCATCGACCGCGATCTGGCCCTGCCGCTCGAACTGGCGCGGCGCGCACCGCGCGGCGGCCAGAGCGTGCCACCGTGGGCCGGTGCCGAAGGGCTGGAGCGTGGCGATGTGGTGGTTGATGCCACCGCCAGCGAAGACGTGGCCGCCCGCCATGCGCAGTGGCTGGCGCGCGGGGTGCACGTAGTGACGGCCAACAAGCTGGGCCGGGGCGGGCAGCTGTCACGCGCGAAGGCCATCGCCGAGAGCTGCGCCGACAGCGGCGCCCGGTACGGCGACAGTGCCACCGTGGGGGCGGGGCTGCCGCTGTTGAGCAGCCTGCGCGCGCTGGTGGCCGGGGGGGATCACATCCACGCGATCGAGGGGGTGTTGTCCGGTTCCCTGGCCTGGTTGTTCCATCGCTATGACGGCCGTTCGCCGTTCTCGGCTGCAGTGCGCGAGGCGCTGGCCGCGGGTTACACCGAACCGGATCCGCGCCTGGATCTGTCCGGCGAGGATGTGCGGCGCAAGCTGCTGATTCTGGCGCGCAGCAGCGGACTGGCGCTGGATGCCGCACAGGTGCACGTGGATTCACTGGTGCCCTCGGCGTTGGCTGCGCTGCCGCTGGACGACGCATTGGCCGAACTGGAGCAGCTGGACGCACCGCTGCAGGCGCGCTGGCAGCAGGCGACGGACAGCGGCCGTGTTCTGCGCTTCGTCGGCCGGGTCGACGCTGACGGCGCACAGGTGGGGCTGCGTGAACTGCCGGCCGATCATCCACTGGCGCAAGGGGCGGGCACCGACAACCGCGTCGCCATCCACAGCGACCGCTATCGCACCCAGCCGTTGCTGATCCAGGGGCCGGGAGCGGGCGCGGAAGTCACTGCTGCCGCATTGCTGGATGACGTGCTGCGCATCGTGGGATGAGCAGCGTCCCGCTGCGCCCGCCGGGCCATGCCCGGCGGATCCGCAGTTTCAGCGCCCTTTCAACACCTTCAGCAGCGCGGCATTGAACTGCCTGGGGTCCTGTACCTGCGGCGAATGGCCCAGTTCGGCGAATTCGACCAGCGTCGCGCCGGCAATCGCCGCAGCGGCCGATTTGCCCAGCGCCGGATAGTTGCCCAACCGTGCCTTCACTTCTGCCGGTGCCAGGTCACGACCGATCGCGGTGCGGTCCTTCTGGCCGATGAACAGCGCGGTCGGCACCTTCAGATTCTTCAGCTCGTATACCACCGGCTGGTTGAACACCATGTCCGAGGCAAGTGCCTGGCTCCAGGCCACCGCCTGCCTGCCGTCGCCCTCGTACATGCCCGCTTGCATGCGTGCCCAGGTTTCATAGGCAGGCTTCCAGGTGCCGTCGTAGTACACGTCCAGCTGGTAGCGGCGGATGCTCTCGTAACTGGTTTTCAGCTCGCCGGCATACCAGGCATCGACGCTTCGCCACGGCACGCCCAGCGCCTTCCAGTCCTCCAGGCCGATCGGATTGACCAGCGACAGGCTGCGCAGGTCCTGCGGATAGGTCAGTGCATAGCGCACCGCCAGCATGCCCCCCATCGAATGGCCGACCAGGTGCACGGGCAGGCCGCCGAGCTGCAGCTGCTGCAGCAGTGCATGGGTGTTGGCGGCGAGCTGGCCGAATGAATACTGGTAGCGCTCGGGCTTGCTGGATTTGCAGAAGCCGACCTGGTCAGGTGCGATCACTCGGTAACCGGCGGCGAGCAGGGGAGGGATGGTTTCCTTCCAGGTCGCCGCGCAGAAATTCTTGCCATGCAGGAGCACCACCACGCCGATCGGCGCGGTCGTCGGCGCGATATCCAGATAGGCCATCTGCAGCGGTTGCTGCTGCGATTCCAGGGTGAAGGTCTGTACCGGATGGCCGTAATCGAAGCCCTCCAGCCGCGGCCCATAGGCGGGAGCGGCAGCGGCGGTGAGGGGCAGGCAGGCCAGCAATGCGGCGGCGATCACGCGCATGGGACATTCCGTGACAGGGGATGCCCGAGCCTAACCGGAATGCGGTGACGGTGTCGTCCGGCAGATGCCCGTCATCAGCACTCGATGACATTCACCGCGAGGCCGCCGCGGCTGGTTTCCTTGTACTTGTCCTGCATGTCGCGGCCGGTGTCGCGCATGGTCTTGATGACCTTGTCCAGCGACACCTTGTGCTTGCCATCGCCGCGCATTGCCATGCGCGAGGCGTTGATCGCCTTCACCGCGCCCATCGCGTTGCGCTCGATGCAGGGAATCTGCACCAGCCCACCGATCGGGTCGCAGGTCAGGCCGAGGTTGTGTTCCATGCCGATTTCCGCGGCATTCTCGATCTGGCTTGGATTGCCGCCCAGCGCCGCAACCAGGCCGCCGGCCGCCATCGAGCAGGCCACGCCCACTTCGCCCTGACAGCCTACTTCGGCACCGGAAATCGAGGCATTCTCCTTGTAGAGGATGCCGATCGCGGCCGAGGTCAGCAGGAAGTCGAACACACGCTGCTCGTTCGCACCCGGGCAGAACCGGTCGAAGTAATGCAGCACCGCGGGCAGCACGCCGGCCGCACCGTTGGTCGGCGCGGTCACCACGCGGCCACCGGCGGCGTTTTCCTCGTTCACGGCCAGCGCGTACAGATTGACCCAGTCCAGCGTGGTCAGCGGATCGCGCATCGCCGCTTCCGGCTTCGACGACAGCTCGCGGTACAGCGCCGGCGCGCGACGGCCGACCTTCAGGCCACCCGGCAGCACGCCTTCCTCCCGGATGCCGCGCGTCACGCATGACTGCATCGCGCTCCAGATCTCGCGCAGCTGGGCGCGGATCTCGTCCTCGCTGCGCCAGCACTTCTCGTTCTCGAACATCAGCTGCGCGATGCTCAGGCCGCTGCGCGCGGTCTGCGCGAGCAGCTCGTCGCCGCTCTTGAACGGATAGGGCAGCGGGGTTTCGTCGGGCACGATGCGGTCATCGGCCGCGTCATCCTGGTTGACCACGAAGCCACCGCCAACGGAGTAATAGTCGCGCGTGGCGATCACTTCATCGTCGGCGTTGTACGCGGTGAAGCGCATGCCGTTGGTGTGGTACGGCAGCTTCTGCCGCTTGTTCATGCCGAGGTCGCGCTTCTCGTCGAAGGCGATCTCATGCTGGCCCATCAGCTGGATGCGCTTGCTGCTGCGGATGCGCTCCAGCGTGGACGGAATGATGTCCGGATCGATCAGGTTGGGGCGCTGGCCTTCCAGGCCAAGCAGGATCGCCTTGTCGGTGCCATGGCCGCGACCGGTCAGCGCCAGCGAACCGTAGACGTCGGCGCGGATGCGTGCGACCTCGTGCAGGCGGCCGGGGTCGAGCAGCCAGCGATGGATGAACCGCTCGGCGGCCTTCATCGGTCCGACGGTGTGGGAAGAGCTCGGGCCAATGCCGATCTTGAAGACGTCGAACGTGCTGACAGCCATGGATGCCAAACTGCGGGTACCGGACAAGCGGCTATTCTAGCGGCTTGCCGGGCCCTCCGATGGCTGCGGCGCAGCATTTCCGCCAAGCGAGGCAAGCCGGTGTTGACCCTGTTCCAGCGTGACGACTGCCACCTGTGCGATATGGCCCTGGCCGAACTGGCCAAGGCACGCGCGCCCGAGTTCGAATCGGTGTTCCTGGATGACCATCCAGCGCTGGAGGCGCACTACGGCGCGCGGGTACCGGTGCTGCGCGACGAGGCGGGCGGCCGCGAACTGGACTGGCCCTTCGATGCGGCGCGGGTGCGGGCCTGGCTGGCTGCGGGGTGAAGCCGCCGGGCATGGCCCGGCGCCACCCTGTATCACCGTTCCAAGGTGGAGCCGGGCATGGCCCGTGGCTTACTTCGCGTCGAACTTCACGATCGTGCTGATCGCGGTTTCGTCGGGGATGGTCTTGGTGTCGGCCCAATCGCCGGCGCCGACGCTGAAGTCCAGGCGCTTGACGGTGGCCTTGCCGGTCAGCACCGGCTGCGTGCCCGGCTTCCAGGTGAAGGTGAGCGTCACCGGCTTGCTGACACCACGCAGCTCGAGCGTGCCATCGGCGGCGAACTGGTCATTGCCGATGGCGCGGAAGCCCTTCGCGGTGTAACGCGCGGTGGCGAACTTGCCGACATTGAAGAAGTCCGCGCTCTGCAGCGTCGAGTCACGATCGCTGTTGCCGCTCCTGGCGCCGGCCAGCGGAATCACGACGTCGAGTGAGCCGGCCGCCGGATTGGCGGGATCGAAGCTGAGCTTGGTGGCGAAGCCCGGGAAGCTGCCGGTGAACACTTCGCCGTCGTACTTGCTGGCAAATACCAGGATCGAGCCCGCGCCGGGAGCCTGTGCATAGTCCGCGGCCAACGCCGGGGCAGTGGCCAGCATGCCGGCCAGGGCAGCGGCCACGGCCGCCGGGGTGGTCAGTTTCAGATTCATCGGTCAGTCCTTCTGGGGAGAGGCAAGCCAGCCACGCGGCAGCATGCGGCTCAACGTCGCGTCGCGCTGGAACAGGTGGTGGTAAAGGGCAGCGCCGGCATGGGCCAGCACCACAGCGATCAGCAGCCAGAAGCCGTACTCATGGATCGCATGCGACACGGCGACGACCTGCGGATCCGGTCCGCTGAGCTTGGGCACATCGACCAGGCCGAACCAGCGGAAGGGCCGCAGTCCGCTGGCAGAGTCGTACAGCCAGCCCGAAAGCGGAATGGCGAACATCAGCACGTACAGCAGCACGTGGGTGGCGCTGGCGATGCGCTCCTGCCAGCTGGGCACACCCGGCACCGGCTTGGGCGCACCGGCGTAGAGGCGCCAGACCAGGCGCAGCAGCACCAGGGCCAGCACGGTGATGCCGATCGACTTGTGCGCGGTGTAGACCCAGAAGTATTTGGGCGTCCTGGGCAGTTCGCCCATGGTCAGGCCGACCACGCCAAGGGCGAGGATCAGTAGTGCGATCAACCAGTGCAGGGTCTGGCTGACACTGCCCCAGGCGGCAGGGGAGTTCTTGGCGGTCATGCGGGGTCCTTGGGGGCCGTCTTGCTGTCGGAGTGGGGAACCGGGGCAGGAGTTCCCGGCCTGTCGCTGCGGTCGAGGAAGGCCTCGGCCTCGATCCGTACCTGTACCGCGTCGCCGATCACCCCGGGCCAGGCGGTGATGCCGAACGCGCGGCGGCTCAACGTGGTGCTGGCGGAAAAACCCGCGGTGCGGCGGAACGGCGGCAACGGATAGCGTTTGATGGCATTGAGGGTCACATCCAGCGCGACCTCCTGGCTGACCCCGCGCAGGGTCAGCGTGCCGAACACACGGGCGTGGTTCGCATCGATCGGTTCGACCCGCGACGATACGAACCGGGCGCTGGGAAACCGCTCGCCATCAAGCAGGCTGCGGGCCAGCGTGGCCTGGTTCCATTTGGCATCTCCCAGATCCAGCCGGGCGACCGGCACATCGACCTGCAGGGTTGCCTCGCGCCAGTTGTCGGGATCGAACTGAAGGTGGCCCTCACTGCCCGATACCGTCCCCATGGCCTGCGAGTAGCCGGCATGATCGATCGTGAACAGCACCCGCGTGTGCACCGGATCCAGCCGGTAGGTATCGAGCTGTGCCCAGGCGGGCGCAGCGGCGAGCAGCAACGGCAGCAGGAGCAGGCGGGGTCGCATCGATGGCGGGCTCCGGGAGGGGACGCTGCGATCATACGCACAGCCCCCTGACAACGCTGCGTGCATGGCTGCAACAGTTCGTGGTGGCGATGCCACTGGAAACGGGCTGTTGCAGTCGTGAAGCCTGGGCTGTGTGACAATCGCGGCTGGATCGGGGGTTCAGGATGACGAGTGGCTGGCGTCTGTGGTGCCGAGGCATCGCAGTAACGGGTCTGCTGCTGCTGGCAAGCGCCACGGTGGCCGCGACTCTGGACATGGCTGGGGAGACACCACGACTGCGCCGCTTCGGCGCCGCCGAGGGCTTGCCGTCGCGCATGGTCGTGGCCCTGGCCGAGGACCGCCAGGGGTACATCTGGGCGGCCACCGATGGTGGGCTGGCCCGCTATGACGGCACGACGCTGCGGGTCTGGCAGCATGAACCGGAGCGGCCGGGTTCGCTGCCGGGCAACGAGATCGAGACCCTGCTGGTGGATCCGCTGGACCGGGTGTGGGTCGGCATCAACGGCAAGGGCATCGCCCGGCTGGACGCGGATCGCGAGCGTTTCTCCAGCTTCGATACGGTGAACAATGAATGCCAGAGCCAGTTCTGGACACTGGCCTATGCGGACGATGCGCTGTGGATCGGCACCAGCGGCCATGGCGTGTGCCGCTTCGGCGAGGATGGCAGCCTGCGCTTCTTCCAGCATGATCCGCAGCGCCCCGGCGGCTTGCCCAGCAACACCATCTTCAGCAGCCTGGTCGACGCGCAGGGCCGCCTGTGGGTCGGTACCGAGGCCGGTGTCGCCCGCTGGAACGGCAACGGCTTCGAGGCCATCGCGCCGCGCGAGCTGGGCAGGGTCAGCGTGCTGCGTCTCAGCCGCGACCCCGATGGATCGATCTGGGTCGGCAGCCAGAACGAAGGCCTGTTCCGCATCGATGCCCAGGACCGCGTCAGCCGTCCACGCTGGTCCGGCAGTGATCGCTTTCGCTCGGCACTGGTGCTGGCGGATCGGCAGGGAGGCTACTGGGCAGGTACCTCGGATGGGCTGCTGCGCGGTGATGCGCAGACACTGTGGCGCCTGGAGGGCGATCGCGGCAGCGGCTTCCTGACCGCCCACAGCGGCGTGCTCGATCTGCTGCAGGACCACGAAGGCGGGGTCTGGGTGGCCCTGCTGAGCCAGGGGTTGGCCTATCTGCCGCCGGACTGGCGCCGCTTCTCCACCTGGAACCAGCTCGACGGCAAACCGCTGGACAGCCAGTACCTGCTCAGCGCGGCCACCGATGGCCGGAATTACTACGTGAGTTCGGCACACGGCGTGTACCGGATCGATGCGCAGGGCGTGCTGAGTCTGCTTGCCAGTGATCGCGAGCTGGGCAGTGGCGCGGTCTGGTCGGTATTGCCGCGGCCGGACGGCCGCCTCTGGCTGGGCCGCGCCGGGCGCATCACCGTCTATGACCCGGCCACCCGCGCAACCCGGGAGTGGCGCATCGACGGCGGCTCCGACCTGCGCCAGCGCATCGACCTGATGCGGCAGGCGCCGGATGGCACCGCCTGGGTGTCGGTGATGAACGTCGGCGTGCAGCAGCGTCTGGACGATGGCCGGGTGCTGCGCAGCTTCCCCGTCGAGGGATTCCGCGGCCTGGGCGATGCGCCGATCGAGCAGATTCGATTCGATCCGCGCGGGCAGGCCTGGGTGATGGGGGACATGGGCCTCTGGCGCCAGCAGGGTGAGCGCTTCGAGGCGGTTCCTGGCGTCTCGCGGGGATCGATCTACGACCTGGTGTGGATCGATCCGCAGCAGCTGTGGCTCGCCCGCCAGGGCGCCTTCGAGCGCTACCAGTGGGACGGCATGAGCCTGCGCCTGGTGCAGCGCGTCGATGCTGCCGCCGGTGTGCCACCCCTGAGCATGGGTGGGCTGGCCTTGGCCGACGATGGCCGCCTGTGGGCCACCACGCCGCGCGGTCTGCTGCGCTGGGATCCGAGAACGAAGCGGCTGAGGCAGTTCACCGAGCGCGACGGACTGCCCGATGCCGAATTCACCGGCCGACCGCCTGCGGTGAACGCCGATGGCCGCGTGCTCGCGGTGACCCAGACCGGCGCGGTCGGTTTCGACGTCAATGCCGCCGACACCCCACTGCCATCCTCCGCGCTGGTGATCGCGCAGGTGCGCGTACGTCGCGACGATGCGCGCGGCTGGCAACCCCTGCCGACCACCGGGGTGCTGCTGCTGGGTCCGGATGACCGTGATCTGCAGATCGACGCGCGGCTGCTCTCGTACGGCAACCCGCAGGGCAACCGCTATCGGTTCCGGGTGCAGGGCTATGACCAGAACTGGGTGGAGCAGGGCGGCGACGGCCAGCGCACGCTGTCGCGCCTCGCGCCCGGTGCCTACGTGATCGAAGTACAGGCGGCCACCGACAGTGGTCCGTGGACGCCGTCGCAGCAACTGCAGGTGAAGGTATTGCCGCCCTGGTGGCGCAGCGGCATGGCGATCTTCGGCTACCTGCTGCTGGGCTCGTTGCTGCTGCTGGTGCTGGCATGGGCGATCCGCAGCCGTCTGAGAAGGCGCCAGCAGTGGCAGCTGACCGTGCACAAGCAGCAGCTCGCCGAGCAGGCCTCGCAGGCCAAGAGCCACTTCCTGGCCACGCTGGGTCATGAGGTGCGCACGCCGATGACCGGCGTA
The DNA here is from genome assembly GCF_025642255.1 of Stenotrophomonas maltophilia. Taxonomy (NCBI): domain Bacteria; kingdom Pseudomonadati; phylum Pseudomonadota; class Gammaproteobacteria; order Lysobacterales; family Lysobacteraceae; genus Stenotrophomonas; species Stenotrophomonas maltophilia. The sequence continues at coordinate 3,066,649 of NZ_CP106759.1, read as the reverse complement.
CTGGGCATGAGCGAACTGCTGCTGGCCACATCACTGGATCCGGTACAGCGCAGCTATGCCGGATCGATCCAGCAGGCGGGCAGCCATCTGCTGCGTCTGGTCAACGATGCCCTGGACCTGGCCCGGATCGAAGCCGGGCGGCTGGAGCTGGACCTGCGTCCGTTCGATCTTGCCGCGCTGTTGGACCAGGTGCAGATGCTGATGCGGCCGATGGCGCAGCAGCGCCAGCTCGATTTTGTACGCGAGGATGCCTTGCCCGGCCCGATCAGCGTCAGTGGCGATGAAATGCGCATCCGCCAGATCCTGCTGAACCTGCTCGGCAATGCCATCAAGTTCACCGAGCGCGGCCAGGTCGGCCTGGGCGTGCGGCTGCAGGAGGATGGCGGCGGGGTGTGCTTCGAGGTGTTCGATACCGGCCCCGGCATCAATGCCGAACAGCAGCAGCGTCTGTTCCATCGCTTCGAGCAGGCCGATGGCCCGCGGACAGCATCGCGCTATGGCGGCAGCGGTCTGGGCCTGGCGATCTGCCAGGAACTGGCCGTGGCGATGGGTGGGCGCATCGATGTCGACAGCCAGCCGGGCAGGGGCGCACGGTTCCGCGTGCAGCTGCCGCTGCCGTGGACCCGCCAGGCTGCCCACAGTGGTTCCGACAGGGCGTCGCCACCGCCGCTGCCGCCGCTGCGCATCCTGCTGGTCGAAGATGACGCCACGGTAGCGGACGTCATCGCCGGCCTGCTGCGCGGTCGTGGCCACGACGTAGTGCACGTGCTGCACGGCCTGGGGGCCTTGTCGGAGATCGCGACCGAGGGGTTCGATGTCGGTCTGCTCGACCTGGATCTGCCGGCCCTGGACGGAACGGCGATCGCCCGTCAGCTGCGCGCCATGGGCTATGAGCTGCCACTGGTGGCGGTGACCGCGCGGTCCGATGCCTATGCGGAGGCGCAGGTGCTGGCCGCCGGTTTCGACGGCTTCCTGCGCAAGCCGGTCACGGGCGACATGCTGGTGGCGGCCATCGTGCAGGCTCGCAGCAAGCGCCAGGGTGAGGGCTGATTGCGCCGGCGCCGGGCGTGAACGGCGCGACTTTCGGTTTACCATGCCGACGCCCGCAGGACGGGCACCATCTGGGAACGCGTGAGGAGGCGATCAGTGGCGTATCTGCGGGCGGCGATGCTGCTGATGCTTCTGCTGTGCTGCCTGGCGCCCGCTGCCGCACAGCCGGTACCGCCCACGCCCCGGCAGGTGACGGTGTTCGATGGCCTGCCGTCCAACACCGTCAACCGCATGGCGGAGGACCGCTACGGCTACCTGTGGATCGCCACCAATGACGGGCTGGCACGATACGACGGCCGCAACTACCGGGTCTGGCGCTCCGAGGATGGCCTGCGCGACAACCGCATCTGGACCGTACTGGTCGATACCCGCAACCGCTTGTGGATCGGCACCGAGAATGCCGGCCTGGTAAGGATGTCGGCCGACCGCCGGCAGCTGCGGTTCTTCGACCGCAGCAGCCAGCCGCTGATGAGCACCAATACGATCTGGAGCCTGGCCGCCACCCCCGATGGCTCGATCTGGTTCGGTACCCACGAAGGCGGGCTGTACCGGGTGGATGGCAATGATCGCGTGCAGCGCTTCCTGCCCGAGGCGAACAATCCGCGCAGCCTGCCGGCCGCTGCGGTGCCCTATCTGGCCACGCTGCCCGACGGCAGCCTGTGGGTGGGCACCAAGCATGGCGTGGCGCGTTGGACCGGCAGCGATTTCGAGCGGGTCGGCGACGAGCAGGTGCCCGGCCAGCTGATCAACGGTTTGACCGCCGAACCTGACGGCAGCCTGTGGATCAGCACGCTGGCCGGCGCATTCGTGCGCCGGCCGGATGGTCGCTTCGAGCGGCAACCCTGGTCGGTGCCGGCCGGCGACGAGGTGCTGGGCATGATGCTGCGCGATGAGCAGGGGGGCTACTGGCTGGACACCCGCAGCGGACTCGGCCGTGCGGTCGATGGCCAGTACCAGACGGTGCCGCTGTACAGCGCGATCGCGCGCGGCCAGGTGCGGCCGAACTGGACCGGCGCCTACGAGGATCGCGAGGGCGGCATCTGGCTGGCCAGCACCAATGCCGGTCTCTGGCATTTGTTGCCACGGTGGTGGCAGTTCTCGGTGTTCTCGCGTCTGGAGGACGATGCATCGTCACTGCGCAACGCCTACGTACTCGGCACCAGTGCGTCCAGCAACGGAGGTGTCTGGACGGTCGGCAGCCACGGCGCGCTGGATCGCTTCAATCCCCGTACCGGCCGGATCGAGCAGTTCCGGCGCGGCGTCAATGGCATCCACTGGCTGACCTCGGTTCGCGAGGACCGCCATGGCCGGGTCTGGATCGGTTCGTCCGGAGCGCTGCTGCGCTATGACCCGGCACGCGACGAGCTGCGCCGCTGGGGACGCGACGCGCCTGCCGATGCCGCGATGGAGGGCGATGTCGACGCACTGATGATCTGCGACAGCAACAGCCTGTGGTTGATGATGCCCGCCGGCCTGCAGCAGCGCGATCTGGAAGGTCGGCTGCTGCTCGAACTGGACAATGGCCAGAACGGACTGCAGACCGGCCAGCTGAACCAGGATCTGGTATGCGGTCCGCAGAACCAGCTGTGGCTGGCCAGCAGCCGCGGGCTGCTGCAGTGGCAGCCTGAGCAGCAGCGCTTCCAGCCGGTGCCCGGCGCGCCGGCAACGGCACTGTACGCGGCGTATACCGGCAGCGACGGCCAGGTGTGGCTGTCCGAGGACGGCCGGTTGTCGCGCTATCGATGGAGCCAGGGGCGTCTGGAGCGGCAGGGGGTCATTGGTGCCGAACAGGGATATCCGGCGGTTTCCGCCACCGGTCTGGTGGTCGATGCGCAGGGTGTGGCCTGGGCCACCAGCGCACGCGGCCTGGTGCGGGTCGGCGCGGACGGCCAGAGCGTGCGCCTGTATGGCGTGCACGATGGCCTGCCCAGCCAGGAGTTCCGCGCGCATACCTTGATCGCGACGTCTTCGGGACGGCTGGTGGCAGGAACCCCGGCCGGCGTGGTGGTGTTCGATCCGGAACAGGTGCGGCCTTCGGTGCGCCGCGCACCGCTGGTGATCGAGCGGGTGGAGGTGCGCCGCAACGAGCAGGTGCTGGACCTGACCCACGACGCACCGTTGCTGATCGCCGACGGCGACCGCGATCTGCGCATCGTGGCGCGCCTGCTGTCCTTCGCCGATTCGGCCTCCAATTCGTATCGCTACCGCCTGGCCGGCTATGACCCGGACTGGGTCGAGGTCGGGCCCGCCGGTGAACGCCTGTTCTCGCGGCTGCCGCCGGGCAGCTATCGGCTGGAAGTGCAGGCGCGCTCGGCCGACCACGTCTGGTCGCGGGTGCAGACCCTGGAGTTCCGCGTGCAGCCGCCGTGGTGGCGCAGCCTGTCGGGCCTGCTGGTGCTGACGTCGATCGCGTTGCTGCTGACCAGTTGGTTTGCATGGCTGTACCGTCGCCGCCTGCAGCGTCGCCACGCCTACCAGCTGGCGTTGCACAAGCAGGAACTTGCCGAGCAGGCCTCGGCGGCCAAGACGCGCTTCCTGGCCAATCTGGGCCATGAGATCCGCACGCCGATGACCGGTGTGATGGGCATGAGCGAGCTGCTGTTGTCCTCGCCGCTGGATCCTCAGCAGCGCGGCTACACCCAGTCCATCCGCCAGGCGGGCGAGCATCTGCTGCATCTGGTCAACGATGCGCTGGACCTGGCGCGGATCGAATCGGGGCGCCTGGAACTGCAGTCCCGGCCGTTCGCGCTCCATTGCCTGCTGCAGGACCTGGCCGCGCTGATGGGGCCGCTGGCCGCGCAGAAGGGACTGCGTTTCGTCCTGGACAATCGCTTGCCGCCCGGCCTGCAGGCCACCGGCGATGCGATCCGGGTGCGGCAGATCCTGCTCAACCTGCTGTCCAACGCGGTGAAGTTCACCAGCCGTGGCACCATCACCCTGCATGCCCGGTGCGATGAGGCGATGCGTGCACTCCAGTTCGAAGTGCGTGACACCGGGCCGGGCATCAGCCAGGAACAGCAGCTGCGCCTGTTCCGCCGGTTCGAGCAGGCTGACGGTGCACGTACCGCGGCGCAGTATGGTGGCAGCGGCCTGGGGCTGGCGATCTGCCGCGAGCTGGCGCAGGCGATGCAGGGCCGGATCCAGGTCGAAAGCCAGTTGGGGCGCGGAACCTGCTTTGGAGTGATGCTGCCCCTGCCGCTGGAAGTGGACGCCGACGCCGATGCGGACAGCGCCGCGCGGAGCGAGGATGCAGTAGCGAACATGCCCCCCCTGCGCGTGCTGCTGGTGGAGGATGACGCGACGGTGGCCGATGTCGTGCAGGGTCTTCTGAGTGCGCGCGGCCATGAGGTGGTGCATGCCGGGCATGCGTTGGCGGCGTTGCGCGAGATCAGCGGGAGTGATTTCGATGTGGCCCTGCTTGACCTGGACCTGCCGGGCCTCAGCGGCTTCGAGCTGGCCGAGCATCTGCGCAACCAGGGGTACACGCTGCCGTTGCTGGCGGTGACCGCGCGCACGGACCCGGACCTGCAGAAGCAGGTGGAAGCGGCCGGGATCGGCGGTTTCCTGCGCAAGCCGGTCACGGGCGAGCTGCTGGTGGAGGCCATCGCCAAGGTGTTGGGGCGCTGAGGCCGGGCACAGTCCGGCAGGCTACTCCGCGACGTGTTCGACCTGGCGGGGTTCGGGCTTGGTGTCCGGCAACTGCCAGAAGATCATCGTCGAAGTCAGTGTGATCGCGCCCACGCACAGGAACGTGGCGTGCAACGCCGCCGTCGCGCCGTGGCCCTCCAGGTGCGTGCCGAAGGCGGCCAGCAGGCTGCCCGCCGCCGCCGCGCCGAAGCCGGCAGCCAGCATCATCACCATCGACAGCAGACTGTTGCCCGAACTGGCGAACTCCCGATCCAGATCGCGCAGGGTCACGGTGTTCATCACGGTGAACTGCAGCGAATTGACCGCACCGAAGAAGGCCAGCTGCAGCAGGCGCCAGCCCAGGTGCTGGCCCGGCGTCATCAGGATGAAGCTGGCCATGGCCAGGCCCACCAGCACGGTGTTGGTCATCAGCACGCGCCGATAGCCGTAGCGTTCGACCAGCTTCACCGCCAGCCGCTTGGAGACCATGCCGGCCGCGGCCACCGGTACCATCATCAGTCCGGCGTTCATCGGTCCCAGGCCAAGGCCCACCTGCAGCAGCAGCGGAATCAGCATCGGCATTGCGCTGCTGCCGATGCGTGAGAACAGGTTGCCGAGGATGCCGATGCGATAGCTGGGCACACGGAACAGCGCCAGCGAGAACAACGGCGCGGTCGAGTTGGCCGCGTGCAGCCAATAGCCCACCAGTGCGGCCAGCCCCGCCACGGTCATCAGCATCACCAGCGCGTGCGGCGTACCCAGCCCGGAGATGCCGTCCAGCGCCAGCGACAGCACCACCATCGCAAAGGCCAGCATGATGTAGCCGCGCAGGTCGAAGCGGGTGCGGTGGCTGGCGTAATGGTCCGGCATGATCTTCATCGCAGCGATGAAGCCGATCACGCCGATCGGAAGGTTGATCAGGAACACCCAGTGCCAGGAGGCGATCTCGACCAGCCAGCCGCCCAGCGTCGGGCCGATCAAGGGGCCGATCAGGGCGGGGATGGCGATGAAGCTCATCGCACGCAGGAAGTCCTCGCGCGGCACCGAACGCATCACCGCCAGGCGGCCAACCGGCAGCAGCATCGCACCGCCGATGCCCTGCAGCACGCGGGCACCCACCAGCTGATGCAGGTGCTGGGCCAGCGCGCAGGCCAGCGAGCCGAGGGTGAACAGGATGATCGCCACCAGGAAGGTGCGCCGGGTGCCGTAGCGGTCAGCGATCCAGCCGGAGGCGGGAATGAACGTGGCGACCGCCAGTGCATAGCTGAACACCACCGACTGCATCTGCAGCGGACTCTCGCCCAGGCTGGCCGCCATCGCCGGCAGCGCCGTGTTGACGATGGTCGAGTCCAGCATCTGCATGAAGATCGCCAGGGACACCAGCCACAGCAGGGGGCGCTGGCCGTTGTAGGTCGATGGCGATGTGGACATGGGTTGTGGCCGGTGCAACGTGGGGGCGCCATGATCGCGCACTGCGGGTCACGGCGCGATCAACACCGCGCCGCAACCGCATGCGCACTGCTCAGCGCTGGCTGTGCGCGTGCACCGCGTCGACCAGTACCTGCACGTGGGCCGGGTCCATGTCCGGTGACATGCCATGGCCCAGGTTGAACACGTGGCCCTCGCGCGACCCGCCATTGCCGGCGGCGTAGGTATCGAGCACGCGCGCGGCAGCGGTGGCGATCGCATCGGGCGAAGCGTACAGCGTGGTGGGGTCGAGGTTGCCCTGCAGGGCAACGCGACCACCGGTGCGGCGCAGCGCTTCGTCCAGGTCCAGCGTCCAGTCCAGGCCCAGTGCATCCGCACCGGTCTGCGACAGTGCTTCCAGGTGCAGGCCGGTGCCCTTGCCGAACAGGATCAGCGGCGTACGCTCGCTGGCTTCGCCACGGTCCAGGCCCTGGGCAATCCGCTGCAGGTAGCGCAGCGAGAATTCGCGGTACATCGCCGGCGACAGCACGCCGCCCCAGGTGTCGAAAACCTGCAGGGCCTGTGCGCCCGCGGCGCGTTGCGCGCCCAGGTAGGCGATGACCGCGTCGGTGGTGACCTCCAGCAGGCGGTGCAGCGCCTGCGGGTGGTTCAGCGCCATGGCCTTGATGCGCGAGAAATCCTTGCTGCCGCCGCCTTCCACCATGTAGCAGGCCAGTGTCCATGGGCTGCCGGAGAAACCGATCAGCGGCACCTGGCCATCCAGCTCGCGGCGGATCAGGCGCACCGCATCCATCACGTAGCCCAGGTCCTGCTCCATGTCCGGCACCGCCAGCCTGGCGATGGCGGCTTCGTCACGTACCGGGTGGCGGAACTTGGGGCCTTCGCCTTCGACGAAGTACAGCTCCAGCCCCATCGCGTCGGGGATGGTGAGGATGTCCGAGAACAGGATGGCGGCGTCCAACGGGAAACGCCGCAGCGGCTGCAGGGTGACTTCGCAGGCGATCTCCGGGTTCTTGGCCATCGCCAGGAAGCTGCCGGCCTTGGCCCGGGTCGCGCGGTACTCCGGCAGGTAGCGGCCGGCCTGGCGCATCAGCCAGACGGGCGTGCAATCCACCGGTTCGCGGCGCAGAGCGCGTAGCAGGCGATCGTTGCGGAGAGGGCTGGTCACGTTGAACGTTCCTTGGATCGAAGGTGGGCAGCGGCGTCAGTCGCCGTGCGAAAGGATCTGGAAGCCACGATGCAGTTCGGCATCGCGCGCTTTCTCGAAGGCGTGGCGGGCTTCGTCGGCCTGCAGGAACAGCTCGCGGCGCAGCTGCGAGCGGCCACCGACGCGGCCGCTTTCGCGCAGCAGCTCCCAGCCGCCGAAAAGATCCGGCTGCAGGCTCAGGCGCAGGAACCGCGGTGCCTGCGCACCGGCCTCGGGATGTTGCAGGTAGACATGCATGGCCCGATTGTAGCGGGGCCAGGGTGACCCCGGCCGCAACGCGGTAGCGCCGGGCCATGCCCGGCGGACACGGAAGCGATCAACCCTGGCCCAGCACCTTCAACACCGCTGCTTCATCCACGTCCGGCACCACCTCGGCCCGACCCATGCCGCGCCAGAGCACCAGGCGCAGTCGACCGGCCACGTTCTTCTTGTCCAGCCTCATGCGGCCGAGCAGGGCCTGCGGATCCAGGCCGGCCGGGATCGCGACCGGCAGCCCGAGCCTTTCCAGCAGCGCCTGCAGGCGCGCGCGGTCGGTATCGTCGGCCAGGCCGAGATCGGTGGACAGCCTGGCCGCCAGCACCATGCCCACTGCCACCGCCTCGCCATGGTTCAGCGCATCGCGGCCCGGCGCCGAATAGCCCTGTTCGGTTTCGATGGCATGGCCGAAGGTGTGGCCGAGGTTCAGCAGGGCACGCTCCCCCTTCTCGAACGGATCGCGCTCGACGATGGCGGCCTTGTGCCTGCAGCTGCGGGCGATGGCTTCGGCCAGCACCGCGTCCTCGCCAGCGGACAGCGCGTCGGCGTGGTGCTGCAGCCAGTCGAAGAAATCCGCATCGCCCAGTGCGCCGTACTTCACCACCTCGGCCAGCCCCGCGCGCAGCTCGCGCGGCGGCAGGGTGGCCAGCACCGCGGTATCGGCCACCACCGCGCGCGGCGGATGGAAGGCGCCGACCAGATTCTTGCCGGCAGGAATGTCTACGGCAGTCTTGCCGCCCACCGACGAATCGACCATCGCCAGCAGCGTGGTCGGCAGCTGCACGCAGTCGATGCCCCGCATCCAGCAGGCTGCGGCGAAGCCGGCCAGGTCGCCGACGACACCCCCACCGAGCGCGAACACACAGGCATCGCGGGTGGCGCCCAGGGCTGCCAGCGCTTCGATGGCGCGGCCGAATTCGGCCAGGGTCTTGGAGGCTTCGCCGGCGGCCAGCACGTGTTCGCCGACGACCAGGTCCGGACGCGCAGCCAGCAGGGTCTGCTTCAGCCGCGCCAGGTACAGCGGGGCGACGTCGCTGTCGCTGAGCAGCAGGACGTGGCGCCCCCGCACGTGGCGGGCGAGGGCAGGGCCATTGCTCTGGACGCCGGCGCCGATGGAGATGGTGTAAGGGCGGTCACCGCCAACGGCGACCTGCAGCGGAGTGGGGGAAGTCATGCGATCAGGTCCTGGCGCTGCCATTGCGCGGCGAGCTTGACGACCAGCTGGGCGGTGGCGTCGGCAGCGGTGTACGGGTCGGTATCAAGGGTGAGGTCGGCCAGTTCGCGGTACAGCGGATCGCGATGGGCGGCCAGGTCATGCAGCACCTGCTCGCGGTCGGGGCGCTGCAGCAACGGCCGGGCCTTGTCGCGGGCCAGCCGTTCCAGTTGCGCGGTCACGCTGACCCGCAGGTAGACCACGAAGCCACGGCGGGCGATCAATGCCCGGTTGTCCGGGTCCAGTACCGCTCCGCCGCCGGTCGAGACCAGTTGGCCGTGGCCCTGCAGGAGGCGGGCCAGCGCGTCGCGCTCGAGGCTGCGGAAGCCGGTTTCGCCGGAGTGCTCGAAGATCGTGGGAATGCTGGCTCCGGCGGCGTCGACGATGGACTGGTCGACATCGACGAAGTCCAGCGTGAAGCGCTCGGCGAGGCGGCGGCCGATGCAGGTTTTGCCGGCGCCCATCGGGCCGATCAGGATCAGGTTCGGAGCAGGATTCATGCACCCTGATGCTAACACCTCCGTGCCCCGGCCTTTACGTCCTTCACGTCAGGGTGGGACTTCCTGCGGGGATTCCCGCGTTCAACGGAGTACAGGCCATGTCGGTTGCCAAGGTCATCGAAATCACCGCCTCTTCGCCCACCAGCGTGGAGGATGCCGTGCGCAGCGGCCTGAAGAAGGTCTCCGGAACCGTGAAGGGCATCCAGGGGGCCTGGATCAACGAGACCAAGGTGGTCACCAATGGCAGCGGTGAGATCACCGAATGGCGGGTCAATCTGCGGGTGACCTTCCTGGTGGAATGAGGGGGCTCAGCGCAGTGCCTGTATCTGGCGCTGCGCATCCAGCACCACCACCCGGTCGGCGAGGGCCGGCAGTGCATGCAGCGCCTGCCGGCTGACCCGCTCGAAGTACTGCACGAAGCGCTCCAGCTGCGGCCGGCTCATGCCATGCCGGCCGGGCTGGGCCGCCTGCAGGCTCTGCTCCTGCTGCCAGCGCCAGCGCGGTACTACCGAGAAGTCCGGCGGCTGCAGGAACCACAGGCGGTCACAGCGTTGCCACAATGCCGGGTAGTCGCGCCCCAGGGCCTGGTTGCACCAGTGGCGCCAGCGGCCATCGCTGTCGGCATCACGTTCAAGGGCGTTCAACGGCTGAGCCAGTTCGGATTCGTCCTGCGCCGGTGTGCCCAGGAACCAGCCTTCGAACACCAGCAGGTCCAGCGGCTTTTCCAGCCGTGGCCACTGCGCCTGTGGCAGGCGCTCGTCGGCCAGCTTGTCGAAGCGCGGCAGCGCCAGTGGTTCGCGCGCGGCGGCGGCATCGAGCAGCGCGTGGACCAGCGGCAGGTCGTGGGTGCCCGGCGGCCCCCGGGTGATCAACAGCGGATGGACCTGGCGTGCCAGCCGCTGCCGTTGCGCGCGGGTCAGGTAGACATCATCGATGGACAGCGTCGCGGCGTTCAGGCCCCGGTTCCGGGCGCGCGCCACCACCTGCTCGGCCAGCGTCGATTTGCCGCTCCCCTGCAGCCCGCTGATCGCCAATACTGGAACCGCCGCGCCACTGCCCAGCGCATCATCCAGTGCCTGCTCGGCCAATGTTTCGGGAAATCCTTTCACCTGGGGCATATACGCAGCAGCGACCATGCCGCCACAATAGATCAATCCGTGTGAGAAGAACGCAATCATGAGCGACCTGTACGCCGAAGCCCTGTCCACGTTTGCGGCCGTGTTCGACGAGGCCAAACAGAGCCGCGAGGTCGAGCCGAACGCGATGACCGTGGCCAGTGCCGACCTGCACGGTCGTCCATCGGCGCGCACCGTGCTGCTGAAGGCCTTCGATGAGCGTGGCTTCGTGTTCTATACCCACCTGGACAGCCACAAGGGCCAGGAGCTGCGGGCCAATCCGCAGGCGGCCCTGCTGTTCCTGTGGCGCAGCCTGCGCGAGGCCGGCATCCAGGTGCGCATCGAAGGCCGTGTCGAACAGGTGGCCGATGCGGAAGCAGACGCCTATTTCGCCAGCCGTCCGCGCATGAGCCAGATCGGCGCGTGGGCCTCGCAGCAGTCGAAGACGCTTGCAACGCGCGAAGAGTTCGATGCGCGCGTGGCCGAGGTCGAGGCACGTTTCGAGGGCAAGGACGTGCCGCGTCCGGACGGCTGGAGTGGCCTGCGCGTGGTGCCCGACCGCATCGAGTTCTGGTACGGCGCGCAGTTCCGCCTGCACGAGCGGTGGTGCTATGAAGCCGGCGCCGAGGGGCGCTGGAGCAAGCGCCTGTTGTATCCGTGAGCGGCTGCGCTGCCACGATCCGCCAGGCCACACCGGCCGATGCCGCTGCATGGTCGCAGCTGCGCGTGGGCCTGTGGCCCGACGCCGATGATCCACTGGAGGAGCTGGCGCAGTCGCTGGCCGATCCGGAAGGTGCGGTGTTCCTGGCGTGCGCGGCTGATGGTGAGGCGGTCGGTTTCGCTGAGGTACGCCTGCGCCACGACTATGTGAACGGCACCGGTTCCTCGCCGGTCGGGTTCCTGGAAGGCTGGTATGTAACGCCGCAGTGGCAGGGCCGCGCTGTCGGCCGTGCCCTGCTGGCGGAAGTGCAGGCGTGGACGCGGGACGCGGGCTGCAGCGAGCTGGCCTCGGACAGCCGCCTGGAGGACTTAGAGGCGCACGCGGCACACCGCGCCTGTGGCTTTGTAGAGACCGAGCGGGTGGTCTATTTCCGCATGCCGCTGGACGCGGTCACGCGGGGGTAGTGCCAACCTTGGCTGGCGGCGCGCCGCGCGGTCCGCGCGGCGCCTGCCTACATTCCTTCCGCGCGCAGCCAGCGCCACAAGGTGGTGCGTGACACGCCGAGCACCTGGGCCATGCCTTCGCGGTCATTGCGGTGCTCCTGCAGCAGCGCCTGCAGCTGGGCCCGTGCCGGGCGCCTGCCATTGCTTTCCAGCCGCAGGGACGGGGTGCTTTCGCGTGCCAGTTCCGGCGCCAGCTGCAGCAGGCGCCCAGCGTCGATCATCCCGTCTGCCGGCTGCCAGTGGATGCGCAGGCGGTCGACCAGATTGCGCAGTTCTCTCACATTGCCCGGCCAGTCGGCGGCACCCAGCACTGCCATCGCGTCCTGGTCCAGGGGGGCGTCGATACCACGCAGCTGGCGGAAGAAGTGCCGGGTCAGCAGCGGGATGTCAGCGCGCCGGGCACGCAGCGGGGGCAGTGCGATGCGCAGTGCCGCCAGCCGGTAGTAGAGGTCGCGCCTGAAGCTGCCGGCAGCTGCGCGATGCTCCAGCGACTGCAGCGTCGCGGCCACCACCCGCAGGTCCACGGGTGTTGGTTCGGTGGCGCCGACGCGCAGCACTTCACGTTCTTCCAGCACGCGCAGCAGGCGGGTCTGCAGCGGCAAGGGCAGCTCGCCGATCTCGTCAAGGAACAGTGTGCCGCCATCGGCCGCTTCGACCAGGCCGACCCGGCCGCCACGACGTGCGCCCGTGAAGGCGCCATCGCTGTAGCCGAACAGTTCGGCTTCCAGCAGCGATTCGCTGATCGCGCCGCAGTTCAGCGCGACGAAACGACCGCGCCGGCCGCTGGCGGCGTGCAGTTGCCGTGCCACCAGTTCCTTGCCGGTACCGGTCTCGCCGGTGACCAGCACGGTGCTGTCGTGCGGTGCATAGAGCGCGATCTGTGCGCGCACCTGCGCCATCGCCTCGCTGTCGCCGAGCAGCGCGTATGCATCGCCGCGCGGGGCGGCACTGCGCCGCGTGGTGGGGCGCGGACCCACCGAGCGTGCCAGGGTCTGGGTCAGTTCCAGCGCATGCTCGAAGGCCTGCCGTACCGAGTCGGCCGAATACAGCAGCACGCCCGGCAGCCCGGCCTGCTCGGCATGGTCGATGGCCATCCCGGTGCCGACGATCACTTCGATGCCGTTGGCACGCAGATCGGCGATGCAGTCGCGCGCATCTTCGCGGGTGACGAAGCGGCGGTGCTCGATATCCAGGCCGAAGCTCTGCTGGAAGCCGCTGAACACCGGCACGTCGCTGGCATGGGTGACCAGGCCGATGCGTGCGGCGATGCGGCGCGCGCGCGCCAGAGCCTCCATCAGGTCGAAGCCGTTGGCCTGGATCGGCACCAGCGGCAGGTCGAGCCGACTGCGCAGCCAGGCCGCGTTCGAGCCACCGGCAATCACCACGTCGCAGTGCTCGCGGCGCAGGCGTTGGCCGATCACCTCCACTGCCTCTTCGAAGCCGAGGTTGATCTGCTCGATGCGCGCGCGGCGGTCGAACTCGGGAATGACGTCACCCAGCAGGCCGGTCAGCCGCGAAACGCTGACCGTCCAGATCACCGGGCGACCGGGGTCGGCATCGGCATGGCGCAGGGGCGAGCGGGGCAGGTACATGGGGCGGACACCGGCACGGGAGTGTTTCATGATACATCTGTTTCAATGTTTCATATGTTTCATGGCTGTCAGCCGATCATGCCTTTGAAATCAATCGCTTGTAGCTTGGCATGGTGCTTGCGCCTGTCCACCTGTTCCTCAACATGGATTGCCGCATGACCGCTTCCGCCCCTTCTTCCGCCGGTGCCCGCTTCCGCGAGGCTCTGGCCGCCGAATCGCCGCTGCAGGTGATCGGTGCGATCAACGCCAACCACGCCCTGCTGGCCAAGCGCGCCGGCTTCCGCGCCATCTACCTGTCCGGCGGTGGTGTTGCCGCAGGCTCGCTGGGCCTGCCGGACCTGGGCATCAACACCCTGGAAGACGTGCTGGTGGACGTGCGCCGCATCACCGACGTCTGCGACCTGCCGCTGATGGTGGACATCGATACCGGCTTCGGACCCAGCGCGTTCAACATCGCGCGCACCGTGAAGTCGCTGATCAAGGCCGGCGCGGCCGCCTGCCACATCGAGGACCAGGTCGGCGCCAAACGCTGTGGTCACCGTCCCGGCAAGGAGATCGTTTCGCAGGGTGAGATGGTCGACCGCGTGAAGGCCGCCGCTGATGCAAAGACCGATCCGGATTTCTTCCTGATCGCACGCACCGATGCCATCCAGGTGGATGGCGTGGACAAGGCCATCGAGCGCGCCATCGCCTGTGTCGAAGCGGGCGCTGATGGCATCTTCGCCGAGGCTGCCTACGATCTGGACACCTACCGCCGCTTCGTCGATGCAGTGAAGGTGCCGGTGCTGGCCAACATCACCGAATTCGGTGCGACGCCGCTGTTCAGCCGCGACGAGCTGGCCTCGGCCGGGGTCGCCATCCAGCTGTTCCCGCTGTCGGCGTTCCGCGCGGCGAACAAGGCGGCGGAGAACGTCTACCAGGCGGTGCGCCGCGACGGTCACCAGCGCAGCGTGGTCGACGCCATGCAGACCCGCGAAGAACTGTACGACCGCATCGGCTACCACGCGTTCGAGCAGCAGCTCGACGCACTGTTCGCCGCCAAGAAATAAGCAGTACCCTGCACCATCAAGTTTTCGGAGGGAAACATGAACGATACGACCGCAACCCCGACCTTCAAGCCGAAGAAATCCGTCGCCCTGTCCGGCACTGCCGCCGGCAACACCGCGCTGTGCAGCGTCGGTCGCAGCGGCAATGACCTGCACTACCGTGGCTACGACATCCTGGATCTGGCCAACACCAGCGAATTCGAGGAAATCGCGTACCTGCTGGTGCACGGCAAGCTGCCGACCCGCGCCGAGCTGGTTTCGTACAAGGCCAAGCTGAAGTCGCTGCGTGGCATCCCGGCCGCGGTGAAAGCCGCGCTGGAAGAACTGCCGCCGTCGGCACACCCGATGGATGTGATGCGCACCGGCGTGTCGGTGCTCGGCTGCGTGGCGCCGGAAAAGGATGACCACAACCATCCGGGTGCACGCGACATCGCCGACAAGCTGATGGCCTGCCTCGGCTCGATGCTGCTGTACTGGTACCACTGGAGCCACAACGGCCGCGCCATCGACGTGGAAACCGATGACGATTCCATCGGTGGCCACTTCCTGCACCTGCTGCACGGCGAGAAGCCACAGGATTCGTGGGTGAAGGCGATGCACACCTCGCTGATCCTGTACGCAGAGCACGAGTTCAATGCGTCCACCTTCACCTGCCGTGTCATCGCCGGTACCGGCAGCGACATGTACAGTGCGATCTGCGGTGGCATCGGTGCGCTGCGCGGCCCCAAGCATGGCGGCGCCAACGAAGTGGCCTTCGAGGTGCAGAAGCGCTACGACAGCCCGGATGAGGCCGAAGAGGACATCAAGGCCCGCGTCGAGCGCAAGGAAGTGGTGATCGGCTTCGGCCACCCGGTGTACACCGTGTCCGACCCGCGCAACAAGGTGATCAAGGACGTCGCCCGTGAGCTGTCCGAAGAGCAGTCGAGCATGAAGATGTACGACATCGCCGAGCGCCTGGAGACGGTGATGTGGGACATCAAGAAAATGTTCCCGAACCTGGACTGGTTCAGCGCCGTCAGCTACCACATGATGGGCGTGCCGACCGCGATGTTCACCCCGCTGTTCGTCATCGCCCGCACCGCCGGCTGGAGCGCGCACATCGTCGAGCAGCGCATCGACGGCAAGATCATCCGTCCGAGCGCGAACTACATCGGCCCGGAAGATCGCGAGTTCGTGGCCATCGACAAGCGCGCCTGACCGCCGCGTGATCCATCCATCCGGTCGGCCAGGTGCCGGCCGGATGCCTTCATTGCCGCTCGCCGGCATCCGGCCCGCCCCAAGCATTCCGCCAGCCCATGAATACCGATTACCGCAAGACCCTCCCCGGCACCCCGCTGGACTACTTCGATGCGCGCGCTGCGGTCGATGCGATCCAGCCCGGCGCCTACGCCACGCTGCCGTATGTCTCGCGCGTGCTGGCCGAGAACCTGGTACGGCGTTGCGATCCGGCGATGCTCACCGCCTCGCTGACGCAGCTGATCGAACGTCGCCGCGACCTGGATTTTCCCTGGTTCCCGGCGCGCGTGGTGTGCCATGACATTCTCGGTCAGACCGCGCTGGTGGATCTCGCCGGCCTGCGCGATGCGATCGCCGACAAGGGCGGCGATCCGGCCAAGGTCAACCCGGTGGTGCCGGTACAGCTGATCGTTGATCACTCGCTGGCGGTGGAGTGCGGTGGTTTCGATCCGCAGGCATTCGAGAAGAACCGCGCCATCGAGGATCGCCGCAACGAGGATCGCTTCCATTTCATCGACTGGACCAAGCGGGCGTTCCAGAACGTGGATGTGATTCCGCCGGGCAACGGCATCATGCACCAGATCAACCTGGAGAAGATGTCGCCGGTGATCTACGTGCAGGACGGCGTGGCCTTCCCGGATACCTGCGTGGGCACCGACAGCCATACGCCGCACGTCGATGCGCTGGGCGTGATCGCCATCGGTGTCGGCGGCCTGGAGGCCGAGAACGTGATGCTCGGCCGCGCGTCGTGGATGCGCCTGCCCGACATCATCGGCGTGGAACTGACCGGTCGGCCACAGCCAGGGATCACCGCCACCGACGTGGTGCTGGCCCTGACCGAGTTCCTGCGCAAGGAACGCGTGGTGGGCGCCTGGCTTGAATTCTTCGGCGAGGGTGCGGCCGCGCTGACCATCGGTGACCGTGCCACCATCTCCAACATGTGCCCGGAATACGGCGCGACCGCGGCGATGTTCTACATCGACGGGCAGACCATCGATTACCTGCGCCTGACCGGCCGCGAGGAATCGCAGGTGGCGCTGGTGGAGAACTACGCACGCAGCACCGGTCTGTGGGCCGATGCGCTGGCCACGGCGCAGTACGAGCGCGTGCTGCGCTTCGACCTGTCCAGCGTGGTCCGCAACATGGCGGGCCCGAGCAATCCGCATCGCCGCCTGCCGGTGGCCGAGCTGGCCGAGCGCGGCATCGCCGACGCAGCCAAGCTCGATGCCGGCAAGGCCGAGCAGCTGCGGGGCCTGATGCCTGATGGCGCGGTGATCATCGCCGCCATTACCAGCTGCACCAACACCTCCAACCCGCGCAACGTGATCGCCGCCGGCCTGCTGGCGCGCAAGGCCAACGAGCGCGGCCTGCTGCGCAAGCCGTGGGTCAAGTCGTCGCTGGCCCCGGGTTCAAAGGCGGTGCAGCTGTATCTGGAAGAGGCCGGCCTGCTGCCGGAGCTGGAAAAGCTCGGCTTCGGCATCGTCGCGTTCGCCTGCACCACGTGCAACGGCATGAGCGGTGCGCTGGATCCGGCGATCCAGCAGGAAATCATCGACCGCGACCTGTATGCCACGGCCGTGCTGTCGGGTAACCGCAACTTCGATGGCCGCATCCATCCTTACGCAAAGCAGGCCTTCCTGGCATCGCCGCCGCTGGTGATCGCCTATGCCATTGCCGGCACCATGCGCTTCGACATCGAGAAGGACGTGCTTGGCGTGGACGCCGACGGCAACGAGGTGCGCCTGAAGGACATCTGGCCGAGCGATGCCGAGATTGATGCAGTGGTGAAGGCGGCGGTGAAGCCCGAGCAGTTCCGCAGCGTCTACAACCCGATGTTCAACGTGCGCGTGGAGCAGGGTGCGGCGGTCAGTCCGCTGTACGACTGGCGCCCGCAGAGCACCTACATCCGCCGCCCGCCGTACTGGGAGGGGGCGCTGGCCGGTGAACGCACGCTGGCGGGCATGCGCGCGCTGGCGGTGCTGCCGGACAACATCACCACCGACCACCTGTCGCCGTCCAACGCGATCCTGGCCTCCAGTGCCGCCGGCGAATACCTGGCGAAGATGGGCCTGCCGGAAGAGGACTTCAATTCCTACGCAACCCACCGCGGCGACCATCTGACCGCGCAGCGCGCCACCTTCGCCAACCCGAAACTGTTCAACGAGATGGTGCGCAACGACGACGGCAGCGTGAAGCAGGGCTCGCTGGCGCGGGTGGAGCCGGAGGGCAAGGTGATGCGCATGTGGGAGGCGATCGAGACCTACATGGAGCGCAAGCAGCCGCTGATCATCATCGCCGGTGCCGACTACGGCCAGGGCAGCTCGCGTGACTGGGCGGCGAAGGGCGTGCGCCTGGCCGGCGTGGAAGCGATCGCGGCGGAAGGCTTCGAGCGCATCCACCGCACCAACCTGATCGGCATGGGCGTGCTGCCGCTGGAGTTCAAGCCGGGCACCACCCGGCTGACCCTGGGCATCGACGGTACCGAGACCTTCGACGTGGTGGGCGAGCGCACGCCGCGCGCCGACCTGACCCTGGTCATCCACCGCCGCGATGGGCAGGACATCATCGTGCCGGTCACCTGTCGCCTGGACAGCGACGAGGAAGTGGCGATCTACGAAGCGGGCGGTGTACTGCAGCGCTTCGCCCAGGATTTCCTCGAAGGTGCCCGGGTGGCATGAGACAACCGACGGCCCGGCAACGGGCCGTCTTTCATTGCAAGGAACCGTTCCATGAGCTTTCTTCCGCAACTCCGCATTGCCGCCACCTACATGCGCGGTGGCACCAGCAAGGGGGTGTTCTTCCGCCTGCAGGACCTGCCCGCAGCCGCACAGGTGCCGGGCCCGGCACGTGATGCGCTGCTGATGCGCGTGATCGGGTCGCCCGATCCCTATGGCAAGCACACCGATGGCATGGGCGGGGCCACGTCCAGCACCAGCAAGTGTGTGATCATCTCCAGTGCGTCCGTGCCCGATCACGATGTGGACTATCTGTACGGCCAGGTTTCGATCGACACCGCGTTCGTCGACTGGAGCGGCAACTGTGGCAACCTCAGCACTGCGGTGGGTCCGTTCGCCATCGCCAACGGCCTGATCGATCCGGCCCGGGTGCCGCGCGACGGCCTGTGCACCGTGCGCATCTGGCAAGCCAACATCGGCAAGACCATCATCGCCCACGTGCCGATGCGCAATGGCGAGGTGCAGGAGATCGGTGATTTCGAGCTGGATGGCGTGACCTTCCCGGCCGCCGAGATCCAGCTTGAGTTCATAGATCCCTCCGATGATGGCGACGCGGGCGCGATGTTCCCGACCGGCAACCTGGTCGATACCCTGGATGTGCCGGGCGTGGGCAGTTTCGAGGTGACGATGATCACCGCCGGCATCCCGACCATCTTCCTCAATGCGGCCGATCTGGGCTACAGCGGTACCGAGCTGCAGCCAGCGATCAACGACGACAAGGTTGCCCTGCAGAAGTTCGAGAGCATCCGTGCACACGGTGCGCTGCGCATGGGCCTGATCTCGACGCTGGAAGAGGCGGCGACCCGCCAGCACACGCCGAAAGTGGCGTTCGTGGCACCGGCACAGGACTATGTATCGTCCAGCGGCAAGGCAATCCCGGCATCGGCCATCGATCTGCATGCGCGTGCGCTGTCGATGGGCAAGCTGCACCACGCGATGATGGGCACTGCCGCTGTGGCGATCGGTACCGCTGCTGCGATTCCGGGCACGCTGGTCAACCGTGCCGCCGGCGGTGGCCAGCGCGAGGCGGTGACCTTCGGGCATCCGTCCGGCACGCTGCGCGTGGGCGCCCAGGCCGGTCTCGTTGACGGCCAGTGGACAGTGACCAAGGCCATCATGAGCCGCAGCGCCCGTGTATTGATGGAAGGCAGCGTGCGGGTACCGGCCGACACCTTGTAACGCGGGACCATGGCGGTAGCGCCGGGCCATGCCCGGCGAGCGCGGCAGGGCCCGCCCATGAACCGCCGGGCGTGGTCCGGCGTTAGCGGAGAACAGACGATGTCCGAGAGCCACACCCCGTCCAACGAACGTGCCGCGTGGGATGCGCTGCTGGAGGACATCGTCGATTACGTGCGCAACGTGCGCATCGACTCGCCACTGGCATTCCAGACCGCGCATTACTGCCTGCTGGATACCCTCGGTTGCGGCCTGGAAGCGCTGTCCTTCCCGGCCTGCAGCAAGCTGCTCGGGCCCCTGGTGCCGGGCATCAGCGTGACCAACGGCGCGCGCGTGCCGGGAACGCACTACGTGCTGGATCCGGTGCAGGCGGCGTTCAATATCGGCGCGATGGTGCGCTGGCTCGACTTCAACGACACCTGGCTGGCCGCCGAGTGGGGTCATCCGTCGGATAATCTCGGCGGCATCTTGGCCGTCTGCGATTGGCTGGGGCGCAATGCCGCGGCCCTGCGTCGTCCACCGCCGACCGTGCACGATGTGCTGGTGGCGATGATCAAGGCGCACGAGATCCAGGGCGTGCTGGCTCTGGAGAATTCCTTCAACCGGGTCGGGCTGGACCACGTGGTGCTGGTGAAGGTCGCCACCACCGCCGTGGTCGCCCGCCTGCTTGGGCTGGATCGCGAGCGCATGCTCAATGCGCTGTCGCTGGCCTGGGTCGATGGCCAGGCGCTGCGGACCTACCGGCATGCGCCCAACACCGGTTCGCGCAAGAGCTGGGCCGCCGGCGATGCCACCAGTCGCGGCGTGCGCCTGGCGCTGATGGCGGCCAGCGGCGAGATGGGGTATCCCAGCGTGTTGAGCGCTCCCACCTGGGGCTTCGAAGCGGTCTCCATGCATGGTCAGGCGGTGACGCTGGGGCGGCCGCTGGGCAGCTACGTGATGGAGAACGTGCTGTTCAAGATCAGTTTTCCCGCCGAGTTCCACGGCCAGACCGCAGTGGAGGCCGCGGTCGCGCTGCACGCGCAGCTGCGGACAGGCCGGCGCAGCGTCGATGACATCGCGCATATCGCCATCCGCACGCAGGAGGCCTGCATCCGCATCATCGACAAGCGCGGCCCGCTGCACAATCCGGCCGACCGCGACCACTGCGTGCAGTACATGGTCGCCATCGCGCTGCTGCATGGGCGGCTGGTGGCTGAGGACTACGAGGACGATGTTGCTGCTGACCCCCGCATCGATGCGCTGCGCGCGCGAATGACCTGCCACGAAGACCCGCAGCTCAGCGCGGATTACCTGGACCCGGACAAGCGCAGCATCGCCAACGGCCTGACCGTCCGCTTCAACGACGGCAGCGAACTGCCGGAGGTCCTGGTCGAGTACCCGCTCGGCCACGCCCGGCGACGCGACGAGGGCATGCCCCTGTTGATGGACAAGTTCCGGCGGCATCTGGCCCATCGGTTCCCTACCACCCAGCAGCAGCGCATCCTGGCGGCCTCGCTGGACCCGGTGGCGCTGGCGGCCATGCCGGTGACCGACTACGTGGATCTGTACCGGCCGGGGTAGGGCGCGCCTTGGTAGGTACCAACCTTGGTTGGCACGGGCCCAACGCCAACCAAGGTTGGCCGCTACCGGGACCGCCGGGCATGGCCCGGCGTTACCGTTCCGATGTGTTCCTGCCGGATCCGCGCCAACACCTTGACGCGGCGCGCCTATAATGGCCGCCTCGATCAAGGAGTGACGACATGAGCGGTCCGGCACGGCGCAAGCGGTGGGGATGGGCGGCGGCGGTACTGGCAGGAGGCCTGTTGCTGGGTCTGGCCGGTTGCCGCAACGACAGCGGGCAGCTGCCCAAGGCCAGTGGCGAGGCCATTGCCACCCAGGCCGAGCAGGTGAAGGATTTCACCCTGCTGCGCGCCTACCCGGACCAGAAGAATGACGGCCTGTCGCTGGCGCTGGAGTTCTCGCGCCCGCTGGTCGGCACGCAGGATTTCGACACGCTGGTGCGCTTCGAGGAGAAGGTCGGCACCGACGACAGCAGCTGGACCCTGTCCGATGACGGACTGACCCTGCGCTATCCGTTCGTCGAAGCCGGCAAGGAGTTCAGCCTGGTGGTATCGCCGGACCTGCTGGCCGCCGATGGCAGCCGGCTGGGCAAGGAGCTGAAGCAGAAGGTGTTCAGTGGCGAATTGAAGCCGGTGGCCGGCTTCGCCTCGCAGGGCAGCGTGCTGCCGGCCAAGGACAGCCGCGGCCTGCCGGTTGTCTCCGTGAATGTTCCCGAGGTCGACGTCGAATTCCTGCGCGTGCGCGAGAAGGATCTGCCGACCTTCTTCAGCCAGTACCAGCGCGGCGGCCGTCGTGGCAGCTGGGAACTGAGCAGCGACTACGAGCGCAGCCCGATCAATGCGTTGGCCGAGCCGGTCTACGTCAACCGCTTCATCCTCGGCGGCAAGCAGAACGAGCGGGTGCTGACCTACCTGCCAACCCAGGACATCAAGGAGCTGCAGGAGCCGGGCCTGTACTTCGCACTGCTCAAGCGCACGGGCGATTACGAGGGCGAGTTCGACACCGCGTTCTTCTCGGTCAGCGACATCGGCCTGCACACGCGCGCCTACAAGGACAAGCTGTTCGTCCACACCGCCGGACTGAAGGACGGAGCACCGCTGAAGAACGTCGAGCTGCGCGTGCTCGACGGCAAAGGCGAGGTGGTGCTCAAGGGCAGTACCGATGGCAACGGCAATGCGCTGCTGAACTACACGCTCGACGCCACCCACGTGCTGGTGGCCAGCAGTGGTCGCGATACCAGCTTCCTGCCCTTCAACCAGCCGGCCCTGGACCTGAGCGAGTTCGCCGTTGCCGGCCGTGACAATGCCTGGTTCGATGTCTACGCATGGTCCGGCCGCGACCTCTATCGGCCGGGCGAGACCGTGCGCCTGTCCGCGCTGCTGCGCGACAATGATGGCAAGCCGGTCAAGTCGCAGCCGGTGTTCCTGCGCCTGAAGCAGCCCGACGGCAAGACCTTCCGCGAGACCCGCCTGCAGCCGGGCGAGCAGGGCTACATCGCCTTCGAGCAGGTCATCCCGGCCGAGGCGCCGACGGGACGCTGGCAGGTGGAGTTCCGTACTGATCCGGCCAGCAAGGAAGCGATCCAGGGCATGACCCTGCGCATCGAAGAGTTCCTGCCCGAACGGATGAAGCTGGACCTGGACAGCCCGCAGAAGACGCTCAAGCCGGGCGAAGATCTTCGTCTGCAGGCCGATGGCGCGTATCTGTACGGCGCGCCGGCTGACGGCAACCGCTTCACCGCGCGCCTGGCTGTGGCAGCCGAACAGCAGCCGGTCGAGGGATTGCCGGGCTACTTCTTCGGCGACCCGACCCTGCAGCTGCCGCGCGAGGCCAAGGACGTGATCGACACGACGCTGCCGGCCAACGGCCAGCTGCGCGAGGACGTGACGCTGCCGGAAGAAGCGGCCAAGGCCAAGGCGCCGATCGCGGTGGTGCTGTCCGGCAGCCTGTACGAGACCGGTGGGCGGACCGTGACCCGCACCCTGAAGCGGGTGATGTGGCCAGCCAATGCACTGGTCGGCGTGCGTCCGCTGTTCAACCCCGACGATGGTGCCGACTCCAACAGCAACGCACGCTTCGAACTGGTGCGCGTGGACGCGGCCGGCCGGCCGCAGCCGGCCAAGGGCCTGAAGATCACCCTGGTGCGCGAGCTGCGTGACTATCACTGGACCTTCAACGACAACCGTTGGGACTACGATTTCACCCGTCGGTTCGAGAACAAGGAAACCCGCACGGTCGATGCCGGCAGCAGCGCGGTGGCGTTCGATGTCCCGGTCGAGTGGGGCGAGTACCGGGTGGACGTGTTCGATCCGGGCACCGGCCTGACCAGCCGCTATCCGTTCCGTGCCGGCTGGAGCTGGGGCGATGACAATCGCGGTCTCGATGCGCGCCCGGACAAGGTCAAGCTGGGCCTGGACAAGACCGGCTACAAGGCGGGCGACACCCTGCAGGTGACGGTGACGCCGCCGCATGCCGGCAAGGGCATCCTGATGGTCGAGACCGATCGCATGCTGTACGTGCAGGACATCGACGCCAAACCCGGTGCCACCTTCAACATCCCGGTCACCGCTGACTGGGAGCGCCACGATGTCTACATCACCGCGCTGGTGTTCCGGGGTGGCAGTGCGCCGAGCAAGATCACCCCGGCGCGCGCTGTCGGCGTGGTGCACGTACCGATGGACCGCAGGGGCCGCACCGTGGCCGTCGGCCTGGTGGCGCCGAAGCAGATGCGCCCGGAACAGGATCTGCCGGTGACGGTCAGCGCACCGCAGCTGGCCGGCAAGGCCGCGCACGTCACCGTGTCGGCGGTGGATGTGGGCATCCTCAACATCACCCGTTTCCCCGTGCCCGATGCCGGCGCGCACTTCTTCGCCCAGCGCCGCCTCGGCATCGATGCCTATGACATCTACAGCCGGGTGATCGAGAGCTTCGACGGCGGCGCCGGCAAGCTGAAGTTCGGCGGTGACATGGCGCTGCAGTCCCTGCCTCAGGCCAAGCGGCCGACCGCGCGCGTGCAGACCGTGGATCTGTTCTCCGGCCCGGTACAGCTTGATGCCAAGGGCAATGCCCGCATCCGCCTCAAGGTGCCGGACTTCAACGGCACGCTGCGCGTGTCGGCGCTGGTGTACAGCGATGACCAGTACGGCAAGCGCGACGTGGAAACGGTGGTGCGCGCACCGATCCTGGCCGAGGCCAGCATGCCGCGCGTGCTCGCCCCGGGCGACCGCAGCACCGTGACGCTGGACGTGCAGAACTTCACCGGCAAGCCCGGCCAGTTCAATGTGCGCGTGGACAGCGAGGGACCGCTGGCCCTGGGCGAGGGCAGCCGCAGCGTGCAGCTCAACGCCGATGCGAAGACCACGCTGAGCTTCCCGCTGTTGGCACGCGAAGGCCACAGCGTGGCCAAGGTGCGGGTGCGTGTGGAAGGCAATGGCTTCAAGGCCGACCGCCGCTACGACCTGCCGGTGCGTGCGGCATGGCCGCAGGTGCTGCGCTCGCAGGTACGCACGCTCGACCCGCTGGCGGCGGTCAGCCTCGACAGCGGTCTGGCCGATGGCCTGATGTCCGAGTCGGTCAATGCGCGCCTGCTGGTCAGCCCGCTGCCCCCGATTCCGTTTGCCAGTGCTCTGCAGGGCGCGCTGAATTACCCGTATGGCTGCGCCGAGCAGACCACCAGCAAGGGCTACGCTGCGCTGATCCTGGATCAGGCCACGTCGTCGATGCTCGGCGCAGACGGCCTGGATGCCAAGACCCGCCGCGAACGCATGGAGGGCGCGTTCGGCCGCCTGGCGTCGATGCAGGTGGCCAACGGCAACTTCTCGATGTGGGGCGACGATGGTTATGTGAACCCGTGGCTGACCCCGTACATCGCCGAGTTCCTGCTTGATGCCCGGGATGCCGGCTTCGCCGTACCGGACAACGTGCTGCAGAAGGCACTGAACCGTCTCAGCGAGGATCTGCTGTCCGGCGGCAACCCGTTCTACGGGCAGGATGAGCGCGAGAAACTGAAGTTCGCCAACCAGGCGTATTCCGGCTACGTGCTGGCCCGGGTCAACCGTGCGCCGCTGGGTACGCTGCGCACGCTGTACGACAACGAGCGCAGCAAGGCGGTCGGCGGCCTGTCGCTGGTCCACCTGGGCGTGGCGCTGTCGCTGCAGGGCGACGCCAAGCGTGGCCAGGCCGCGTTGGAAGCTGCCTTCGCCAAGTCCAGCAGCGAGCGCCCGTCGTACTTCGGCGACTACGGCAGCGCGATCCGTGATGATGCGCTGATGATCGCGCTGACCCACGAGAACAAGCTGGCGAAGCCGGCATGGGATGCGCGTGCGGTCGATCTCGGCCGCGGCCTGGATGCGCGCCGCAACGCCGGCTGGATGTGGCTGAGCACGCAGGAGCAGGTCGCCATTGCCCGCCTCGGCAAGGCGCTGGCGGCCAACCAGAAGGCACTGGTGGCCGGCGAGCTGGTGATCGGTGGCAACAGTGAATCGATCAGCGAGCGCAAGCTGTTCGGCCGCACCTTCAGCGCCAGCGAACTGGCCAGCGGAGTGCGCTTCACTCCGCAGGGCCAGCCCCCGATGTTCGCCAGCATCGATGTGGCGGGCATCCCGCGCAGTGCGCCCGCGCCGGACAACAGTGTGATCGGTGTCGAGCGCAGCTACTTCGGTACCGACGGCAAGCCGTGGTCGCCGCGCCCGCTGAAGGAAGGCGAAGCGTTGATCGTGCGGGTCACCGTCAGTGCCGACACCACCATGCCGGATGCGCTGCTGACCGATCTGCTGCCGGCCGGCCTGGAGATCGAGAACTTCAACCTGGGCGATGCCAAGCAGTGGGCAGACGTGGTGGTCGATGGCATCACCATCAGCGACCGCGGTGACGCGGCCGATACCAAGCATGAGGAGTTCCGCGACGACCGCTACGTGGCTGCGCTCAAGCTCTCGCGCGGCGGAAAGGCCAATGTGTTCTACCTGGTGCGTGCGGTGACCCCGGGCACCTACTCGGTGCCGCCGCCGCTGGTGGAAGACATGTACCGGCCGCAGCTGCGTGGCGTCGGCCGCAGCAACCCGACCACGATCACGGTGGTGCAGCCGTGACCGCGCGGACGGGCCGCGACGGCGCGGCCCGTCCTGCTGGCATCCTGCAATGAAGAGCGCGATGACGACCCGGCGGGCGGACCTGCGCCGCCGGCTGCGGCCGCTGTGGCCGTGGCTGCGCTGGGGAACGGCGGGTCTGCTGACGCTGCTGCTGGTACTGGACGTCGTTTTCCCGCCGCCACTGCCGAAGCAGCGCGACACCAGCACCCTGGTGGTGGCTGCCGACGGCACGCCACTGCGTGCGTTCGCCGATGCCGAGGGCGTGTGGCGCTATCCGGCCTCGATCGACAGCGTCTCGCCGTTGTACCTGCAGGCGTTGTTGACCTACGAGGACCGCTGGTTCTGGCGCCATCCGGGCATCAATCCGCTGGCGATCCTGCGTGCCGGCGGCCAGCTGCTGCGCGGCGGACGCATCGTTTCTGGTGGCTCGACCCTGACCATGCAGGTGGCACGCATCCTCGACCCGCATTCGCGTACCCCCTGGGGCAAGCTCAAGCAGGTGCTGCGTGCCCTGCAGCTGGAAGCGCATCTTTCCAAGCGGGAGATCCTGGCCCTGTATCTGGAGCGTGCGCCCTACGGCGGCACCATCGAGGGCGTGGAGGCTGCCAGCTGGGCCTACCTGGGCAAGCCGGCCGCGCAGCTGTCACATGCCGAGGCCGCGTTGCTGGCGGTGCTGCCACAGGCACCCAGCCGCCTGCGCCCGGACCGCCATCCGGAAGCGGCGCAGAAGGCACGTGACAAGGTGCTGGCACGCATGGCCGAACGGGGGGCGTGGACACCGGATGAGGTGGAGGATGCACGCATCGAGAACGTGGTGGCGCGGTCGCTGCGACCGCCGCTGCATGCGGCATTGCTGGCGCAGCGGCTGCATGCGGCACACCCCGGCCAGGCGCGCATCCGGAGCAGCATCGACATCGGCCTGCAGCGTACACTGGAAGAGCGCGTGGCCAGCTATTTCTCGAGCCTGCCGGAGCGGACGTCGGCGGCATTGCTGGTGGTCGACAACCAGACCCTGCAGGCGCGCGCCTACGTGGGAACGCTGTCCTTCGGCGACCGCCAGCGCCTGGGCCACGTCGACATGGTGCAGGCCTGGCGCTCGCCGGGTTCGACCCTCAAGCCGTTCCTGTACGCGATGGCGCTGGATGACGGCCTGATCCACTCGGAGAGCCTGCTGGTGGACGCGCCGCAGAGCTTCGGCAGCTACCGCCCGGGCAACTTCGACATGGCGTTCAATGGCCCGATCGGCGCCTCCAGTGCGTTGCGTCTGTCGCTCAACGTACCCTCGGTGGACCTGCTGCAGCGGGTCGGCGCCGCGCGCTTTGCCGCGCGCCTGTCACACGCCGGCATCCAGCTGCGGTTTCCCGCGGGCAGCCCCCCCAATCTCTCGCTGATACTCGGTGGCACCGGCGCGAGGCTGGAAGATCTGGTCGGGGCATTCGCCGCACTGAACCGCAACGGTATCGCCGGCCGCGTGCGCTACACCGATGACGCGCCGATGATCGAGCGGCGGCTGGCGTCGCCGGGGGCGAGCTGGATCGTACGCGAGATGCTGGAGTCGAACCCGCGTCCGGGGTATGGCGTGGGCACCTTCGATGTGGGAGGGCGCCCCCGCGTTGCCTGGAAGACCGGGACCAGTTACGGCTACCGCGATGCCTGGGCCATCGGCAGCACGCGGCATTACACCGTGGGCGTATGGGTGGGGCGGCCCGACGGCACGCCCCTGCCGGGCCAGTACGGCGCGGTCACCGCACTGCCGCTGATGTTCGAGGTGGTCGACAGTCTGCCGCGCCAGCGTGGCGATTCGGCGGCGGTACCGATGCCGGCCAGCGTCAGCCAGGGCGACATCTGCTGGCCGACCGGTGAACGCGCCGAAGGATTGCCGCCGGCCGTGTGCCAGCGGCGGATGCCGGCGTACCTGCTCGACGGCGCCGTACCGCTCACGTTCCCCGAGCGCGAAGCCCGGCGTTGGCAACCGGGCCGTCAGCGCTACCTGGCAGATGCACGCACCGGTCTGCGCGTCTCGGCCGATTGTCGTCTGCCCCATGAGGAGGTGGCGCGCGAAATCGCCCGTTGGCCGGCGCTGCTGTCGCCGTGGCTGCCGAAGGCGACCCGGGAGCTGTCGCAGCTGCCGGCGCTGTCACCGGACTGCCGCGACGATGGCCGTGAGGCCAGCGTGGCGCTGCACGTGGACGGTCTGAATGACGGGGCCACGCTGGCGCGCGCGCCCAATGCCGAACACGGCGTGCGCCTGCAGCTGCGCGCGCTGGGCAGCGAGCAGGCAGTGGACTGGCTGCTGGATGGCCGCTGGATCGCACAGACCCGGGGATCTCAGCTGATGCAGCGCGAGTTCGCCGAACCGGGTAGCCATACGCTGACCGCGCTGGCTGTCGATGGCGCGTGGACGCAGGTGCGTTTCAACGTCCTCCGGTAGGTGCCGGCCCACGGCCGGCACGCGGTATCCGATACGCGCAGCGCTATTCCCCGATCCACCCGTCCAGCAGGTCGGCGAACTCATCGGCGTGCTCTTCTTCCTGCGCCAGGATCTCCTCGAGGATGCGCTTGGTGGTCGTGTCGCGATCACCGATGAAGTCGATCATCTCGCGGTAGCTGTCGATGGCGATGCGTTCGGCGACCAGATTCTCGCGGACCATGTCACGCAGGTCGCTGCCCTCCTTGTACTCGGCATGCGAACGCGCGCTCAGCGTGTCCGGATTGAGGTCCGGCTCGCCGCCGAGCTGGACGATGCGTTCGGCCAGCTTGCCAGCATGCGCCTGTTCCTGCTGCGCATGCTCAAGGAACTCGGCCTTGACCGCATCGGCCAGCATCCCCTTGGCGGTGAAGTAATGCCGGTAGTAGCGCAGCACGCAGACATACTCGGTGGCGAGGGCGTCGTTGAGCAGCTTGATCACGGCCTTGCGGTCGGCACTGTAGCTTTCGGTGATCGCGCCATCTTCAATATTGCGCCGCGCGCGTTCGCGCAGGACCTTGCGGTCGCTGATGCCGGGAAGCGGGTGGGCAGACGTGGTGGCGTTGGCTGGCGTATTGGACATGGCTGGCCGTTTCCTCTTGCGGTGGAAGATCAGGTGGGCAGGTGCTCCAGCACGTATTCGGCAGAGGACACTTCGAACTGCCCGGGCTGCTCGATCCAGGCCGCGCGGACGACGCCGTCGTCCACGTACAGGGCAAACCGGCGCGAGCGGATGCCCATGCCCGAAGCACTGGCATCCAGTTCCAGGCCCAGCGCGCGGGTCAGTTCGGCATTGCCGTCGGACAGCATCAGCAGGCCCTCGGGTACGTGCTGGTCAGCGGCCCAGGCCTTCATCACGAACGGATCGTTGACCGCCATGCAGTAGACCTCGATGCCGCGCTGGCGGAACGCCTCGAACTTCTCGACGAAGCCGGGCAGGTGGCGGGCGGAGCAAGTGGGGGTGAAGGCGCCGGGCACGGCGAACAGCACCACTTTGCGGGCGTCGAACAGCGAGTGCGTATCGAGCGTCTCGATGCCCTCGCGGATGCGCTTGAGGGTCACTTCCGGAATGCGGTCGCCGACATGGATGGTCATGATGGACTCCTTGCTGGGGCAGGCTAGTGGGCGGGATGGGACAGGGGCGTCAAGACATTGGAAACCCCGCGTGCAGGCCCCATCTTCAGGGGGCACGCGCCAGGGTTCCAGCCACAGCGTGGCGCAGGCCGATGGCAGGCGCATTGCGCAGGATCAGTCGGCCTCACCGGGGCCGCACGAGGGGCGGCGTAGCATCGCCGGCGCGTAGAATGAACCCGGGGCGGCGCCACCGGCGCGGCCGAAGCGAATCGAGGTAGCTGGATGGAATTCAAGGATTATTACGCCACCCTGGGGGTGGAACCGAGTGCGGGTGATGCGGAGATCAAGACCGCATACCGCCGGCTGGCACGCAAGTACCACCCGGACGTCAGCAAGGAGGCCGGGGCCGAAGACAGGTTCAAGGCGGTCAATGAAGCCTATGAGGCGCTGCGCGATCCGGAAAAGCGCGCGGCCTATGACCAGCTGCGCGCGCAGGGCTACCGGCCGGGCGAGGAATTCAATGTGCCGCCGAACTACGGTGGCGGTGGCTTCAATTTCGAGGAAGTGTTCGGCGGTGGTGGCCCCAATGGCGGCTTCAGCGACTTCTTCGAGAGCCTGTTCGCCCGCCAGCGCGGTGGCCAGGGACCGGGCCCGGGATTCAGCAGCCAGGGGCATGCACCCAACCGCGATACCCGCGCCAAGCTGTCGGTGCCGCTGGAGGCCGCCTACAACGGCGACAGCCTGCGCATCACCGTCAACGGCAGGCAGCTGGATGTGCGCGTGCCCAAGGGCATCCGTCCCGGCCAGGTGATCCGTCTGGCGGGGCAGGGCAACCACGGTGGCAACCTGCTGCTGGAGGTGGAGTACGCCGCACACCCGCAGTTCGAGGTCGATGGCCGCAACATCCTGTATTCGCTGCAGGTCACGCCCTGGCAGGCAGCGCTGGGCACCAGCATCAGCGTGCCCACGCTGGGCGGCGCGGTGGAGCTGAAGATTCCGGCCGATTCCGAAGCCGGTCGCAAGCTTCGCCTGCGCGGCCGCGGCCTGCCGGGCAATCCCGACGGCGATCAGATCGTCGAGCTGGAGATCATTGCCCCGGCCGCCACCGACGAAGCGCAGAAGAAGGCATACCG
This sequence comes from Stenotrophomonas maltophilia, assembly GCF_025642255.1. Classification (NCBI taxonomy): domain Bacteria; kingdom Pseudomonadati; phylum Pseudomonadota; class Gammaproteobacteria; order Lysobacterales; family Lysobacteraceae; genus Stenotrophomonas; species Stenotrophomonas maltophilia. Next base: position 3,035,981 of record NZ_CP106759.1, on the reverse strand, counting down.
CAACCTGGCCAAGGCCTTCGGCGAATCAATCTGACGCCCTGTGCAGGGCCCTCGGTGAATCAACCCAAGGGTAGCGCCGGGCCATGCCCGGCGGCTCCTGACCCGCTGCGCTCGCCGGGCATGGCCCGGCGCTACCCGCGCATGCTGCGGCTTCAGCCCTGCCCGGCGAACACCCGCTCCAGCACCTCGGACAGCTCATCTTCCGAGAACGGTTTGGTGATGTAGGCCTTGGCGCCCTGGCGCATGCCCCACATGCGGTCGGTGTCCTGGTCCTTGGTGGTCACCAGGATCACCGGGATGTGCCGGGTCGCCTCGTCGCGGGCGAGGGTGCGGGTCGCCTGGAAACCGTTGAGGTTGGGCATGACCACGTCCATCAGCACCAGATCGGGCAGCTCGGCACGGGCGGCTTCCACCCCGGCGGCGCCATCTGTGGCGGTCAGGATCTGGTGCCCGAGCTTCTCGACGATGCGCTGTATCCCCAACAGCTGCGACGGTGAGTCGTCGACGATCAGAATGCGTGCCATGTTGTTCCCCAGGTAATGCCCGCAGTGTAGTGCGGGCGGATTACCGGCGGGAGGGCGGCGCCTGCCGTCCGTCGCCTGCCTGCAACGTTCAGTCGATCCGTACCACCGTGCGTCCCAGCGAGCCGCCGGCCAGCATGCGCTCGAACACCTCCGGCAGCGCCTCCAGGCCGACTTCCGCCGTACAGATCTGCTGCAGATGCTGCGGCTTCCAGTCGTCGCCCAACCGCGCCCAGACGGTTTCGCGCAGGGCGCGTGGCGCGTTGGCCGAAGAAACGCCCAGCAACGATACGCCACGCAGGATGAAGGGCATCACCGTCATGTCCAGCTTCGGGCTGGCGGCGAGGCCTGCGCTGACCACGCTGCCGTAGGGCACGGTCTGCGCCAGCAGGCTGGCCAGCATGTCGCCGCCGGCATTGTCCAGGCCCCCGCCGAAGCGCCCGGTCTGCAACGGGCCGGTATCGGCCAACGCCTCGCGTGGCAGAACCTCGCTGGCGCCGATGTCGCGCAGGAAGCGGGCCTGCTCCGGCTTGCCGCTGACGGCGTGCACGGTATAGCCGGCGCGGCTGAAGATCGACAGCGCCAGGGCACCCACGCCACCGCTGGCGCCGGTCACCGCCAGCGGGCCCAGATCCGGGGTCTGCCGATTGTCCTGCAGGCGCAGCAGCGCCAACGCGGCGGTGAAACCGGCCGTGCCCAGCACCATCGCCTCGCGCGGGCTGAGCCCGGGCGGCTGCGCGATCACCGCACTCGACTCCAGCCGCACGTACTGGCTGTAGCCGCCGTCGCGGGTTTCGCTCAGGCCGCAGCCGGTGGCCAGCACGGCGTCGCCCTCGCGCCAGGCGGGGTCGGTGGAGGCCACGACCGTGCCGGCCACATCGATGCCGCCCACCAGCGGGAAGCGGCGCAGGATCCGGCCCTTGCCGGTGCCGGCCAGGGCGTCCTTGTAATTGACCGAGGACCACCGGGCGCGGATCAGCACCTGCCCGGGGTTGAGGTCGTCGACCCCCAGCCGGGTCAGGCCGCTGCGGTAGCCGGCGTCGTCGCTCTCGATGCGGAAGGCGGTGAACGGGGTGGTGGGGACCATCGGCGTGCCTGACTTCGAGGAAAACGCCACCTTACCCCGTTCGCCCCCTTTCGATCCTGCCGATCCGCCCCATCTTGTATGATCGGTGATGGTTCACGGCTGGCGCCGCGGGAAGGGCCCGCGCCGCAGCCCATATCTTGATGGAGCGTGCATGGCCTGGAATACACCCGGCGGCAACAAGGGCGGACAAGGCCCCGAGGACAATCGACGCGGGCCGTTCGGGTCGCGCGGCGGTGGCAATGGTGGTGGCTGGGGCGGGCTGCCCGGGCCGTTGAAGGATCTGTTCGATGGCGGCATCGTCCGCTGGGTGGTGGCAGCCCTGGTGCTGCTGGTGCTGTTCTCCAGCTTCCAGCTGATCGGCGAGCAGCAGCGTGGCGTGGTGCTGCGCTTCGGCCAGTTCTCGCGCATCCTGCAGCCCGGACCGAACTTCAAGCTGCCGTGGCCGATCGAGTCGGTCACCAAGGTCAACGCGACCGAGATCAAGACCTTCTCGATCCAGGTTCCGGTGCTGACCCGCGATGAGAACATCGTCAACGTGTCGTTGAACGTCCAGTACCGCATCGATGATCCGCAGCAGTACCTGTTCGGCACGGTCGATGCCAACCAGGTGCTGGAACAGTCCGCCCAGAGTGCCGTGCGCGAGGAAGTCGGCCGTGCCGATCTCAACGCCGTGCTGAACAACCGTGGACCGCTGGCCGCGGCTGCCGAGGAGCGCCTGCAGGCGCTGCTGCGCGCGTTCAAGACCGGCCTGACCGTCACCGGCCTGACCCTGCAGGACGCCCGTCCGCCGGAGGAAGTGAAGCCGGCCTTCGACGAGGTCAACGGTGCGCAGCAGGTCAAGGAACGCCTGATCAACGAAGCCCAGGCCTACGCTGCCAAGGTCGTGCCGGAAGCACGAGGCCAGGCCTCGCGCGCCCGTACCACCGCCGAAGGCTACAAGCAGGCCGTGGTGTCCAAGGCCGAGGGTGATGCACAGCGCTTCAGCCTGCTGCAGGCCCAGTACAAGGATGCGCCGGACGTGACCCGCAAGCGCCTGTGGCTGGAAACGGTGCAGCAGGTGCTGAGCGAGAACCGCAAGGTGATCGGCGGCGATGGCCGCCAGCTGATCTACGTGCCGATGACCGGCGATACCCGTCCTGCGACGTCGGCCTCCGGCGTGCCGAATCCGGACGTGGTGATGCCTTCGTTGCCGGGTACCACGGCAGCGGAACCTTCCCGTGACCCGGGCCGGCCCACGGGCCGCCCGACCGGGCGACCGAGCGGCCGTGAGGAGGGCAGCCGATGAAGAGTCCAATCTGGATCGCCGTGATCGTGGCGGTGGTGCTGGGCCTGCTGGGCTCGGTGTACGTGGTCCGCGAGGACCAGACCGCCATGGTCCTGAACCTGGGCAAGGTGGTGCGCTCGGACATCAAGCCGGGCCTGCACTTCAAGCTGCCGATCGTGGAAACGGTGAAGGTCTTCGACCGCCGCTTCCAGGTGCTTGATACCGCCCCTGCGCGTTACTTCACCGCCGAGCAGAAGGACGTCAGCGTCGACTTCTTCGCGATCGGCTACATCTCCAACGTGGGTGACTACTTCCGTGCCACCGGCGGCGATCCGCGCATCGCCAATGCCCGCCTGGCACCGATCATCACTGACTCGCTGCGCAACCAGATCAACTCGCGCACCCTGCAGCAGCTGGTGTCCGGCGACCGCAGCGAGCTGATCGCCGAGCAGCTGAAGGGCATCAACGAGGCGGTGGCGGGGCTGGGCATGCAGATGATCGATCTGCGCATCAAGCAGGTCGATCTGCCGACCGACAGCCAGGTCATCAACGACGTGTATGAGCGCATGCGCGCCCAGCGCAAGCAGGAGGCTGCCAAGCTGCGCGCCGAAGGCGAGGAACAGTCGCTGACGATCCGCGCCCAGGCCGACCGCGACAGCACCGTGTTGATCGCCGAAGCCGAGCGTGATGCCCAGCGCCTGCGCGGTGAAGGTGATGCCGATGCCGCGCGCATCTATGGCAAGGCCGGTTCTGCCGATCCGGCGTTCTACGCCTTCTACCGCAGCCTGGAGGCCTACCGTGGCTCCATGACCGACGGCAACGGCGTGATCGTGCTCGACAAGAACGACCCGTTCCTGCAGTACCTCAAGAGCGATCGCTGAGGTCGCACGCACTACCCACGGGGCCCGGCCAGATGCCGGGCCCCGTGCCATTTCTGGAGTTCCCGATGAAAGACCTGTTCGCGGCCGTGTGCCTGGTCGCGGTGCTGGAAGGCCTGTTCCTGTTCGCGGCCCCGCTGGCCTGGAAGCGCATGGCCGAGCGCCTGCTGGACCTGCCTGGACCGGCCCTGCGCAGCTTTGGCGGCCTGATCCTGCTGGCCGGCCTGAGCCTGCTGTGGTGGGCACGGCATTAGCAGCGGGTCATATTCCTTTCCGCAGGAAAGGGATCTGACCCCGTTTCGGGCCCCTGACCGCTGGGTGAAGCCGTCCGTCGGAAAGGTGGCACCCGACCCCGGAAACCCGGATAATGCACAAAAGCCGGACGGGCCTCCCCCGTTCGGCTTTTTCCGTGTCTGGGCCATCCATCGCCGGCCGCTCCCCGTTTGGAGCCGCCATGACCGCGCTGGCCACCCCCGCCACGGTTTACCCGTCCGCGGCCCCGATGGCCGCAACAAATCGAGGAGCCCGTCATGGGTCAGTCTGTCGTAGTGTTGGGTGCCCAGTGGGGCGATGAAGGCAAGGGCAAGATCGTCGATCTGCTCACTGAGGAAATCGGCGCGGTCGTGCGCTTCCAGGGCGGCCACAATGCCGGCCACACGCTGGTCATCAACGGCAAGAAGACCGTCCTGCACCTGATCCCGTCCGGCATCCTGCGCGACGACGCACTGTGCCTGATCGGCAACGGCGTGGTGATCTCGCCGGCCGCGCTGCAGAAGGAAATCGCCGAGCTGGAAACCTCCGGCGTGGAAGTGCGTTCGCGCCTGAAGATCTCCCCGGCCGCGCCGCTGATCATGCCGTACCACATCGCCCTGGACCAGGCGCGCGAACGCGCTGCCGGCGGCAAGGCGATCGGCACCACCGGGCGTGGCATCGGCCCGGCCTACGAAGACAAGGTGGCACGTCGCGGCATCCGCATTGCCGACCTGCATTACCCCAAGCAGCTGGAAGAACTCCTGCGCACCGCGCTGGATTACCACAACTTCGTGCTGACCAAGTACCTCAACACCGACGCGATCGACTTCCAGAAGACCTACGACGAGGCACTTGCCTTCGGCGAGTACGTCGAGCCGATGAAGTCCGACGTCGCCGGCATCCTGCACGACCTGCGCAAGCAGGGTAAGCGCGTGCTGTTCGAAGGCGCGCAGGGCGCGCTGCTGGACATCGACCACGGCACCTATCCGTACGTCACCAGCTCCAACACCACCGTCGGCGGCGCACTGGCCGGCGCCGGCGTGGGTGCCGATGCGATCGACTACGTGCTGGGCATCGCCAAGGCCTATGCCACCCGCGTCGGCGGCGGTCCGTTCCCGACCGAACTGGACGATGAGATCGGCCAGGGCATCCGCGACCGCGGTGCCGAGTACGGCGCCTCGACCGGCCGTCCGCGTCGCTGCGGCTGGATGGATATCGTCGCGCTCAAGCGCGCCGTGGCCATCAACGGCATCAGCGGCTTGTGCATCACCAAGCTGGACGTGCTGGACGGCATGGAGAAGCTGAAGGTCTGCATCGCCTACGAATACCGCGGCAAGCGTACCGAGTACGCACCGCTGGACGCGCAGGGCTGGGAAGAGTGCACCCCGGTGTACCTGGAGTTCCCGGGCTGGAGCGAGAACACCCACGGCATCACCCAGTGGGATGACCTGCCGCCGGCCGCGCGCGCCTACCTGCGTTCGCTGGAGGAGCTGGCGGGCTGCCCGATCAGCATCGTCTCGACCGGCCCCGATCGCGACCACACCATGGTCCTGCAGGATCCGTTCGCCTGAGTGTCCGCCAGGCCACGCCGGGCCCGGTCCGGTGTCGCTGGATGAAAAAGCCCCGCGAAAGCGGGGCTTTTTCGTTTTGGGTCGGCCTGCCTCACCAACGTGAACCGAGCCCGAAGCCTCCTGCCGCCACGGGTCAAGGTAAGGGGGGGAGCGCCGATATGCCCACATCCCCCCGTTTTGGATGTACCCATGGATTACTTGAGGAATGTCAGGGTTGCCTGGCGTCTTGGGCTGGGCTTTGGCCTGTTGCTGCTGCTGGTCGCGGCCGTGGTGGCCACCGGCGCCACCGCCAGTGTCGTGCAGAAGCGCGCGATGCAGCAGGTGGTCGACGTCAGTGTGGCCAAGGTACGCCTGCTGTCGCAGATGCTCGATGCCAACAACCAGATGATGGTAGTGCGCCGCGAAATGCTGATCCGCCAGGGCGAAGAGCGCGGCAGCGACGAGAAGCGCATTGCCGACCTGGTCAAGCGCTACGAGGCGGATTGGTCCGCCTATCAGGCCCTGCCGGGCGATGCAGAGGGCAAGGCCATCGCTGAAACCATCGCGGCCAAGCGCGCCCTTGCGCGCCCGCTCAACAAGCAGACCAGCGAACTGATGGAGCAGGGCGACTACCCCGCTGCCGTGGCACTGACCCTGGGGCCGGTGCAGGAAGCGGCCAACGGCTGGAACAAGGCGTTGTCCGAGGGAGTCGACTTCGAAGAGAAGGAAAGCCGCGAGGCCGCCGCCGAGGCGATCCGCCTGGGTGAACGCAGTCTGCTGCAGTTGCTGGTGCTGGGAGGCGTGGCCCTGCTGGTCGGCATTGCCGCCTCGGTGATGATCGGTCGCAGCCTGACCGGTCCGCTGGCACGCGCGGTGAACCTGGCCGAGCGCCTGTCCAAGGGCCAGCTGGACCAGGAATTCCGCCTCGGCGGCCGTGACGAGTTGACCCGGCTGGGTGAGGCGATGGCCAGCGTGCGGCAGAGCGTGCAGGCCGCCATCGGGGCGCAGATGCACATGGCCGAGCAGCACGAGGCGGGTGCGATCCGCTACCGCATGGACGCCAGCGCGTTTCCGGGCGATTTCGGGCGCATGGTGCAGGCCACCAACAGCCTGGTGGAATCACACGTGCAGGTGGAACTGCTGATGGCCGAGGTCATGCAGCGCTATGCCATCGGCGACCTCAGCCGCGACCTTCCGGACTATCCCGGCGAGAAGGGTACGCTGACCCGCACCCTGGCCGCAGTGAAACAGAGCCTGCTGGCAGTCAACACCCAGATTGACGACCTGGTCCGCGCGGCGCGCGCCGGAGATTTCAGCGTGCGTGGGGATGCCAGTGCGTTCCAGTATCAGTTCAGGGCGATGGTCGAGCAGCTCAACGGCATGATGGCCAGTTCGCAGGCCAGCATCGCCGACGTCTCCGATGTGCTGCGCGCGGTCTCCGGGGGCGACCTCACTGCGCGCATGGACGGTCACTACGACGGCGTGTTCGCCCGCATGCGCGACGATGCCAACACCACCACGGCCCAGCTGACCGGCATCGTGCGCGGCATCCAGGACGCTGCCGACAGCATCAACAATGCCGCGCAGGAGCTCGCCGCCGGCAACAGCGACCTGTCGCGCCGTACCGAACAGCAGGCCGCCAACCTGGAAGAAGCGGCGGCATCGATGGAAGAACTGACCTCGACCGTCCGCCAGAATGCCGAGCTGGCCCGCCAGGCCGACAGCGAGGCACACGCTGCCGGCGCGGCGGTGCGGGCCACCGAACAGGCAATGGCACAGATGGCATCTGTGATGGGAGAGATCGATCAGTCCTCGGCGCGCATCTCGGAAATCTCCACGGTCATCGATGGCATCGCCTTCCAGACCAACATCCTGGCCTTGAACGCTGCGGTGGAAGCTGCCCGCGCGGGTGAGCAGGGCCGCGGCTTTGCCGTGGTCGCCAGTGAAGTGCGCACGCTGGCGCAGCGTGCGGGCATCGCCGCCAAGGAGATCAAGGAACTCATCGAAGAGGCGGCAGGCAAGGTGCAGAGCGGTCTGGCGGTCACGGTCGAGTCGGAAGCAGCCATTGCCCGCTTGGCACAGGCCAGCGCACGCACCAACCAGCTGATGAGTGACATCGCTGCGGCGAGCAAGGAACAGGCGGCCGGCATCGAACAGGTCAATCAGGTGGTGGTGCAGATGGATCAGGTGACCCAGCAGAATGCCGCACTGGTGGAAGAAGCCACTGCCGCCAGCCGCGCGCTGGAAGAGCAGGCCAATGCGCTGACCGCGTCGGTCGCGGTGTTCCATATCGAGCAGAGCGGTGTAGTCCGCACGGTGGCAGCACGCGCGGCCTGACCGTCGGCAGCCGCCTGAAGGTACGGGCCGCCACGTGTTCGCGCGTGGTGGCCGGTCAGTCCTGCATGCGGCGGATGCGGCCGTCCTCGATCTTCCAGATCACGTCCTTACCCGTGGAGACGTACATCGGCGAGCGGGCCCACAGGCTCCAGAACACATGGATCTCGGTCGGTGTCGGGTCCTGCAGATGGGTGATGAACATCGCCGCACCGGGTGGCGCACGCTTCAGCTGGATGCAGCTGTGGGTGAAGGCGCGGCGGAAGACGATCCGACCGTGGGCGATGTCGAGACGATGCGTGCCGCCCAGCGGAACTACGGCAGGATCGGTGGTGGCGGGCAGCAGGTAGACCGTCCACGCATCGGCGGCCGTACCGGGCGCCGGAAGAACCACGCTGTTGTAGGTCTGCGCGCAGGCGTCGAAGGCGCTGTTCAGCGCCAGCGCCCGTGCGGCGGCAGCGCCGGCCTGGTAGGTCGTTGGCGCCGCTGGAACATCCAGAGTCTCGGTTGCGCCGGTCATCCTTCCCTGCGCGTCGGTGGCGGCCCTATACAGGACCACTGCGCCGTCGCCGATCATGCTGACTTCGTAGTGGCTGCCGCGCTGTTCGGTTATCCAGCCCCTTACCCGGGTGTCGCCGCGCATGCCCTGTTCGAGCAGGGCGTCAGTTGCGCGCTCGGCCGCCAGGTCGTGCTCGAACATCTGCCGGCCACGCGCTTCAGCCTGTGCGACGGCCTGCGCGGTACCCACATCGTCCGCTGGCGCGGCGGGAGCCCGCGCATTGCCGGAAACGGCCGGTGACGCGGCGCAGAGCCACACCAGCAGCCCCAACATGCCAGTCCATCGTTTCATGGCCCTTTCCTCCGCTCTGCGCCCTGCGGCACCGTGGAGTATGCCGCAGGCCGGTGGTCTACCGCGCGCCACCTTTTTCGGCGATGCTCGCTGAAAAGGGGAGCGGGCATGGACAACAGGGAACCGGAAGGGACCTATGGCGATGTGCCGCGGGTGCAGGGCATCGAGGTGGCTGCGGCGCCACCGGAGCCGGAAGCAGCGACCGACTGGTCGATGCTGCCGCTGACCCGTGGCGATGATGACTCGGCGGTGATGCAGGCGCTGTCCCGCATGCGCCGTGAGCCGGCACTGCTGTTCTCCACTGCCTATCTGCTGGTGTCGCTGCTGGGGCTGTGGTGCAGCTTCTGGTTCTACCGGGGATTCGAGCTGTCGATTCTGGATTACCTGCAGCCCAGCGATTTCCTGGTGGCCGGCATCCGTGACCCGGCCTATGCACTGCTGCTGGCTGCGGGCGTGCTGCTGGTGCTGCTGGTGAGCTGGCCGGAAACGCTACGTATGCGCAATGCGGCCAAGCTCGAGCAACTGCGCGCACGCAACTGGGCATGGCGGGCGGTGCTCATGCGCTCGGTACTGACCAGCTGGGAGGGCGTAGGTCTGCGGCCGCTGACGGCGATGACCCTGGCCGTGGCTGCGTTCATGGCCATCGGCGCGGCCAACTACGTGCAGGTGCGGGGGCAGCAGATCCGCAACGAGGGACGTGGGGAAGTGATCCGCCTGCAGTTGAACGGCGACGCGGCGCCCTTGCCCGGCACCGCGCGCCTGTTGGGCTCCAGCAGCGCATTCCTGTTCGTCTGGTGGCCGCAGCAGCGACGGGCCGAAGCGATTCCGATCGCTGCGGTGCGCAAGCTGCAGGCGGTGGCCGTGGCGGCACCCGCGCCCAAGGGCCGGGCCGGCGATTGACTGAGCCGTGGCGCCGCCGGGTGCTGATGCTGCCCGGCGTGCGCCACGTCACCGTGCAGGGCCGCAGGCATCGTGTGCCCGCTGCGCTGCCGGGTGCATCTCAACCGCCTGCGCGGGTGCGCGCCGCCTTCTTCGCGGCGGTCGAGCGTGCCGCCTTCTTTGCCGCCCGGGTTGCCGCTGCCTTCTTTGCGGCTGCACTGCGCGTGCTGGCGGTGGACTTCTTCGCGGGCGCTTTCTTCGCGGCAGTCTTCTTTGCGGCAGTCTTCGCCGGTGCTTTTCCCGCAGTGCTCTTCGTTGCGGCCTTCTTTGCCGGTGCCTTCTTCGCCGCCTTCTTCGCAGTTTTCTTCGCCGCCTTCTTCGCAGTCTTCTTGGCGCCCTTGCGGGCACTGCCACTGCGCTTGCCTCCGCCATCCTGCTTGTTCACGGTGGCCCACGCGATGCGCTCGGCGGTGCTCTCACTGGCACCACGCTCGCGCTCGCTTTCCTCGATGTGTTCGGCCTGGCGCTTCTGCTTGTCGGTATAGGCGGATTTGTCTCCACGGGGCATGACACGTCTCCTTGCAGGCGATGGGGGTGAGGCGGTCAGGCCAGTTGCCGCAGCTTCGGTTCGCGGGCCCACTGGCGGGTGGCGGCGACGGCGAGGAAAGCGCCGGCATCGCCCGCGTCGACGATGCCTGCATCCTTGCCCACGCGCGCCGCCTTGAGAAGCACCCGGCCTCCTTCATCGCTGCCGATGGCCTTCAGGTGTGCCCACGCGGTGCTGGCAAATTCCAGCCCCGCGCTGTCGCTGGACAGCCGCTTGCCGGCCTCCTCGCTGAGCACGATCGCGACCGCATCGAACACCGCCGATGGAGTCCCCGCCAGTTGCCCGTCGGCCGCTTGCAGCTTGCCGTTGCTCAGGGTGGCGCCGCCCACCTTGGGAGCCACCAGCTTCACCGCCGCGCCGGCCTTCTCTGCGGCCTTGCGCAGGCTGCTGATGACACCGGCATCGGAGCCTTCATCAAACAGGATGCCGATGCAGCGCCCTTGCAGGGTGGGTTTGTTGCGGCCAATCACGCGGACTTCCGGTGCGGGGGGCATGTCCTGTGCCGGCGTAGCAGTGGGCGCCGGGTCGGGCAGGGCGGGCAGCGCCAGTCCTTCCGCCACCCGCTGCGCGAGGGTTTCGTCGATGTTGCGCAGGTGGCTGACGGTACGCACCCGCACCTTCAGCGTTTCCACCTTGGACAGCTCGAACACCAGCGCCGAGGCCAGATGGGCCTGCTCGGGTGCTTCCAGGCTGCGGAAGAACATCCGTGCCTGGCTGTAATGGTCGGCGAAGCTCTCGGCACGCGTGCGCCCCTTGCGGCCGTCATCCGCGCTGGCATGGCTGCGGAATCCGGCCGGTGTCTCGCGCGGGCTGTCGTCCTCCAGCGAACTGGGGTCGTAGGCCACGCGGCCCTTGGGCACCTGCATCTGCATATGCCCATCGCGCTGGTGGTTGGCAAACGGGCACTTTGGCGCATTCACCGGGATCTGGTGGAAGTTGGGCCCGCCCAGGCGGATCAGCTGGGTATCCAGGTAGGAGAACAACCGGCCCTGCAGCAGCGGGTCGTTGCTGAAGTCGATGCCGGGCGGCACGTTGGCCGGGCAGAAGGCCACCTGCTCGGTTTCGGCGAAGAAGTTGTCCGGCCAGCGATCCAGCACCATGCGCCCGATCACCTTCAGCGGCACCAGCGATTCGGGAATGATCTTGGTCGGGTCCAGGTGATCGAACGGAAATGCGTCGGCCTCCTCTTCCGTGAACAGCTGCACGGCCAGTTCCCATTCGGGGAAGTCGCCACGCTCGATCGCCTCGAACAGGTCGCGCCGATGGAAATCGTTGTCCGCGGCCTGCAGCTTCAACGCCTCGTCCCACACCGTGGACTGGATGCCCAGCTTCGGCCGCCAGTGGAATTTGACGAAGGTGGAGTCGCCGGCCTCGTTCAACAGGCGGAAGCTGTGCACGCCGAAGCCTTCGATCATGCGCAGCGAGCGTGGAATGGCGCGGTCGCTCATCGCCCACATGATCATGTGCATCGATTCGGGCATCAACGAAATGAAGTCCCAGAACGTGTCGTGCGCGCTCGCTGCCTGCGGGAACGCGCGGTCCGGTTCCATCTTCACCGCATGCACCAGGTCGGGAAACTTCATTGCGTCCTGGATGAAGAACACCGGGATGTTGTTGCCCACCAGGTCCCAGTTGCCTTCAGGGGTGTAGAACTTCACCGCGAAACCCCGCACGTCGCGGGGGGTGTCGACCGACCCGGCACCGCCGGCCACGGTGGAAAAGCGGGTGAACACCGGAGTCTTCTTTCCGACTTCGCCAAGGATGCGCGCACGGGTGTACTTGGCCAGCGAGTGAGTGAGTTCGAAATAGCCGTGGGCGGCGCTGCCGCGGGCATGCACGATGCGCTCCGGGATGCGCTCATGGTCGAAGTGGGTGATCTTCTCGCGGAGGATGAAGTCCTCCAGCAGGGTGGGGCCTCGTGGGCCCTGGCGCAGCGAGTTCTGGTTGTCGGCGACGGGGATGCCCTGGGCCGTGGTCATCGGGGGGTGCGTGCCGCCGGCGTGCAGGTGCAGTTCGTCGCCGTCGCCACGGCGATGGTCGGGGGAGGGGGCGGGTGCGCGCTTGCCGGAGGGCTTGCTGGCGGCCATGGGTTCAGGTCCTGTAGCGGGGAAGTCAACGTCTACCCTCGCGCGCCAGACGTTAAGCCCCGGTCCCGCGCAGGTGATCGCGCGGACAAGGGCGCCTCGGCTATGCTTGGCGCATGCGAGTCGAGCCTGCCGACATCGAAGCCCTGTTCGACGCCATCCCGGACGTGCTGTTCTTCATAAAGGACCGCCAGGGCCGTTACACCCACGTCAACCAGACCATGCTGCGGCGGCTGGGCCTGCGCGCGCGCAAGGACGTGATCGGGCGTACCGCGGCCGAGATCTACCCGACCGGCCTCAGTGCGGACTATGTCGACCAGGACGCACGCGTGCTGTCCGGCGAGGTGATCGAGAACCTGATGGAGCTGCACCTGTTCGCCAACCGCGAGCCGGGCTGGTGCCTGACCTGCAAGCGGCCGCTGGTGGTCGACGGCAGCATCGAGGGCCTGATCGGCATCTCGCGCGACCTGGGCCAGAAAGACAGCCTGGGAACCCAGTACGAGCAGCTGCGGCTGGCCCTGGCCCATCTCAACGCGCATTACGCCGAGAACGTGCGCATGCAGACATTGCTGGACATCACCGGGTTCTCGCTGTCCAAGCTGGAGCGAAGCTTCCGCAAGGTGTTCCAGATGACCCCGCAGCAGGTGCTGACGCGGCTGCGGATCCAGATGGCCATGCATCTGCTGCATGGCGACGACAGCATCGCCTGCATCGGCCAGGCCTGCGGGTTCAGTGACCAGAGCGCGTTCACCCGCAAGTTCAAGGCCGAAACCGGTTTCTCGCCGCGCGCCTACCGCGCCCGCATCGGCGAGCCGGCGCTGGCCTGAGCGGCCTGCTGCACTGTGCCTATCCCCACAGGCGCGGGACAGGGTAAGGTGACGCCCCTGTAGCCGCCGCCCACTCCTGCCGATGCCCGCCAGCCCTGTTACGCCTGCCTCGCCCTCCCGCCTGGGCCATTCGCTCAAGCCACGCCAGCTGATCATGATGGGGTTGGGCAGCGCCATCGGCGCGGGCCTGTTCCTGGGGTCCGGTGTGGGCGTACAGGCGGCCGGCCCGGCGGTGCTGGTGTCGTACCTGGTGGCCGGCGCACTGGTGATCATCGTGATGAACGCACTGGGCGAAATGGCGGCGGCCAAGCCGACCAGCGGCGCGTTCTCGGTCTATGCCGCCGACGCCATGGGCGCCACGGCAGGGGCGACTGTCGGCTGGCTCTGGTGGGTACAGCTGGTGATCGTGATCGCCGCCGAGGCCGTGGGAGCGGCGGGCCTGCTGGCCACCGTCTGGCCTGCCATTCCGGTGCCGATGGCCGCCCTGGCGTTCATGCTGTTCTTCACCGCGATCAACCTGCTGGGGGTCAGGAATTTCGGTGAGTTCGAGTTCTGGTTCGCCATTCTCAAGGTGGCGGCGATCCTGGCGTTCATTGCCATCGGTTTCGCGTTGCTGATGGGCTGGCTGCCGCAGGTGACCTCTCCGGGACTGAGCAACTTCACCGCACACGGCGGTTTTGCACCGCAGGGCCTGGCCGGTATCGGCGCAGCCCTGCTGGTGGTGGTGTTCGCCTTCGGCGGCACCGAGATCGTGGCCGTTGCCGCGGCCGAGACCGAGGATCCCGAGCGCAGCATCGCCCGCGCCATCCGCACCGTGGCCTGGCGCATCCTGGTGTTCTACATCGGCTCGCTGAGCGTGATCATCGCCGTGGTGCCGTGGACCAGCGAAGCGCTGAAGTCGCCGTTCGCCGCGGTGCTGGATGCGGCCCGCATTCCGGGGGCGGGCACGGCCATCACGCTGATCGCAGTGATCGCCCTGCTGTCGGCCCTCAACGCCAACCTCTACGGCGCGTCGCGGATGATGTATTCGCTGGCGCAGCGCCGCGAGGCACCGGCCGTGCTGGGCTGGACCGACCCGCGGCAGGTACCGGTGATCGCCGTTTTGGCCAGCGTGCTGTTCGGGTTTGCCGCGACGGTGATGGAACTGCTGTTCCCGGACAAGGTGCTGCCGGTACTGCTGAACATCGTCGGCTCGACCTGCCTGCTGGTGTGGACGCTGTCGCTGCTTTCTCAACTGGTGCTGCGCCGCCGTGCGGACCGCCTCGGCTCGCGCCTGCCGTTCCGCATGGCCGGTTTCCCGTGGCTGACCTGCTGCGCCCTGGCGATCCTGGCACTGATCTTCGGCCTGCTGCTGAGCGAGGCGCATACGCGCCTGCAGTTCCTATCGATGGTGGCCCTGACCGCCACGATCGCGGCCGGCAGTGCCATCGCGCGCCGCATGCGCGAGGCCTGATCCGTACAGTCGAGCGTGGGCTCGGCTCTACAGCGGGCATACATCCTGCGTGCCATCCTGTTCGTGGGGCCGTCATCGGCCCGCTGAACTGGAGCACCCCATGCTGCGCAGTCGTCCGTTCCTGATGTTCACCGGCCAGGCCGAGGCGGCCCTGGCCCTGTACGCCGAGGCGTTCGCCGATTTCCGGCTGCTTGCCCTGCAACGCCATCCCGACGGCGCAGGGGCGGGAGTGCCCGGCCAGGTGCGGCAGGCGACCTTCATGCTCGGCGGCACCAACTATCTGTGCTTCGACAGCCTGGATGTGCACGACTTCACCTTCAGTCCGTCGATCTCGCTGTTCGTCGAGTGCGGTGGCGCCGAACAGTTCGAGCGCGCGGCGCGCGTGCTGGGCGAGGGCGGGCACTGGCTGATGCCGGTGGGCGACTACGATTTCAGCAATCGCTACGGCTGGGTGCAGGACCGGTTCGGTGTGTCCTGGCAGTTGAGCCTGGGGCAGATGCCGGATCCGTGATCGGTTCAGCCGCTGCGCTCGCCGGGCATGGCCCGGCGCTACCGTAAACGAAAACGGCCCGCTTGCGCGGGCCGTTCTGTCAATCACGCTTCGACTTCATCGTCCTTGTAGGCGTCGACCGGGATGCAGGCGCACATCACGTTCTTGTCGCCGTAGACGTTGTCGACGCGGGCCACCGGCGGCCAGTACTTCTGCAGCTTCAGGCTGGGCAGCGGGAAGGCGGCCAGCTCGCGCGGGTAGGCGTGGGTCCACTCGCTGGCCGTCACCGCGGTGGCGGTGTGCGGCGCGTTCTTCAGCGGATTGTCCTCGCGGTCCAGGCGGCCATCCTCGATCGCACGGATTTCCTCGCGGATCTGGATCATGGCGTCGATGAAGCGGTCCAGCTCATGCAGCGACTCGCTTTCGGTGGGCTCGACCATCAGCGTGCCGGCCACCGGGAAGCTCAGCGTCGGCGCGTGGAAGCCGAAGTCGATCAGGCGCTTGGCCACGTCCTCGGCGCCGATGCCGCTGCTCTTCTCCAGCGGGCGCACATCGAGGATGCACTCATGCGCCACCAGGCCGTTGCGGCCGGTGTACAGCGTCCTGAAGTGCGGCGCCAGGCGCTTGGCGATGTAGTTGGCATTGAGCTGCGCGACCTGGGTCGCCTTGCGCAGGCCCTCGCGGCCCATCATCGCGATGTACATCCAGCTGATCGGCAGGATCGAGGCGCTGCCGAAGCTGGCGGCGCTGACCATGCCGACGGGGCCGTTGTCACCCAGCTTGCCCGGCAGGAACGGGGCCAGGTGCGCCTTGACCGCGCACGGGCCGACGCCCGGGCCGCCGCCGCCGTGCGGGATGCAGAAGGTCTTGTGCAGGTTCAGGTGGGAAACGTCCGAACCCCACTTGCCCGGCTTGGCCACGCCGACCAGGGCGTTCATGTTGGCACCGTCGGTGTACACCTGGCCGCCGTGCTTGTGGATGATCTCGCAGATCTCGACCACCTCCTCCTCGAACACGCCGTGCGTGGACGGGTAGGTCATCATGATCGCGGCCAGGCGGTCGCTGTACTTCTCGGCGTTGAGGCGGATGTCCTCGACATCGACATTGCCGTTGGCATCGGTCTTGGTGACCACCACCTTCATGCCGCACATCTGTGCCGAGGCCGGGTTGGTACCGTGGGCCGAATCCGGAATCAGGCAGATGTCGCGATGCTCCTCACCACGCGAGCGGTGGTAGGCGCGGATCGCCAGCAGGCCGGCGTACTCGCCTTGTGCACCCGAGTTCGGCTGCAGGCTGACCGCATCGTAGCCGGTGCATTCGACCAGCATCGCTTCCAGCGACTCGATCAGTTCCTTGTAGCCCAGTGCCTGGTCGGCCGGCACCAGCGGATGGATCTGCGAGAACTCCGGCCAGGTCACCGGGATCATCTCGGCGGTGGCGTTGAGCTTCATGGTGCACGAGCCCAGCGGGATCATCGTGCGGTCCATCGCCAGGTCCTTGTCGGCCAGTGAGCGCAGGTAGCGCAGCAGTTCGTGCTCGCTGTGGTGCGTGTTGAACACCGGATGGGTCAGGAACGCGGACTGGCGCAGCAGCCCGGCCGGCAGCGCGTCGGCGGTGCTGGCATCCAGTGCATCGACATCGGCTTGGGCACCGAAGACGGCGGCCAGCGCAACCACATCGGCGCGGGTGGCGGTCTCGTCCAGGCTGATGCCGACCGAGTCGCTGTCGATCGCGCGCAGGTTGTAGCCGGCGGCGCGCGCCTTGGCGTGGATCTCATCGGCGTGCACACCGGTGACGTGCAGGGTGTCGAAGAAGTCGCCAGCAACCTGCACGCCGGCCTTGCGCAGTGCGGCGGCCAGGATCGCGGCCAGGCGGTGGGTGCGGCGGGCGATGCGGGTCAGGCCTTCCGGACCGTGGTAGACGGCGTACATCGAGGCCATCACCGCCAGCAGGACCTGTGCGGTACAGATGTTGGAGGTGGCCTTCTCGCGGCGGATATGCTGCTCGCGGGTCTGCAGGGTCAGGCGGTAGGCCGGGTTGCCCTGCGCATCGATCGAGACGCCGATCAGGCGGCCGGGCATCGAGCGCTTGTAGGCATCGCGGCAGGCCATGAACGCCGCGTGCGGGCCACCGAAGCCGAACGGCACGCCGAAACGCTGGCTGTTGCCGACCACGATGTCCGCGCCCCATTCGCCCGGTGCGGCGAGCAGGGTCAGCGCCAGCAGATCGGTGGCCACGGCGACCAGGCCGCCGCGTGCATGCACGGCCTCGACCAGTGCCCGGTAGTCGGCCACCTGGCCGAACGTATCCGGATACTGCAGCAGCACGCCGAAGCTGTCTGCTTCCAGCGCTTCGGCCGGGGTGCCGACGCGCAGCACGATGCCCATGGGCTCGGCGCGGGTGCGCAGCAGCTCCAGGGTCTGCGGGTGCACGGCATCGTGCACGAAGAAGGTGTCCGACTTCGACTTGGCCGAACGCTTGGCCAGGGTCATCGCTTCGGCCGCTGCGGTGGCTTCGTCCAGCAGCGAGGCGTTGGCGATCTCCATGCCGGTCAGGTCGGCGCACAGGGTCTGGAAGTTGATCAGCGCTTCCATGCGGCCCTGCGAGATCTCTGCCTGGTACGGGGTGTAGGCGGTGTACCAGGCCGGGTTTTCCAGGATGTTGCGCAGGATCACGTTCGGCGTGTGGGTGCCGTAATACCCCTGGCCGATGAAGCTGCGCAGCACGGTGTTCTTGTCGGCGATCGCGCGGATCTTCGCCAGCGCCTCCACTTCGGTGATCGACTCCGGCAGCGCCAGCGCTGCCGGCGACTTGATCTTGGCCGGCACGATGGCATCGGTCATCGCATCCAGCGACGCGTGGCCGACGACGTCGAGCATCTGCGCGATCTCGGCGTCATTGGGGCCGATATGGCGCTCGACGAACGCACTGTGGTGCTCGAGCTCACGCAGGGAAGGGGTGTTCTGGGACATGGCGAAGGATCCGTCAGGAAAGGGCACACGCACGGGCACAAGCCGCCGGATGGCGGGCTGCGGGGCGCCCCTCTGTCCTTTTGCCTGAGAGTTTGGAAGCGCGGCTGGCCGCAGCTTCGTGCCCCTTCGGCGCCGGATCGAACCGGTCTCTCCAGAGTTGTGTTGCGGGTGGTATCGGGCCTGAGCGATTACGGGCGTTGCGCCTTCGGCAGCGGTGTTCCGCTTCTCCCACCGTGTTGCCCGCCAATTATAGCCGGTTATGGCCCGCTGCCGGGGCCGCCCGGGCAGGGCCGGCGCCTGAATGGCCGATGGCCCGGGGCGTGCGTTTTGTGCGGTGCTGCATGGCATCGGGCGCATTCCCCGCCTATGATGGGCGGATACCCGAATTCATCTGGCGCCGTCCCTGCTGCAGCGGGACCGGCGCCCGCCGTGCGTGCCGCGCATGGCCTTGCCGGACACCGTTCACATGACCGCCGCTGTTGCTCCGTCCACCCGTCGCATGGCTCTGCTGCTCGCGGGCCTGGCCATGTTCGGCCCGTTCTCCATCGACACCATTTTCCCGGCCTTCCCGCAGCTGGCCCAGCGCCTGTCGGTGGATGAGGTGGCCGTCCAGCAGACCATCAGCGTCTACCTGCTGTTCTATGGCCTGATGAGCCTGGCGCACGGGCCGCTGTCCGATGCCTGGGGCCGCAAGCGGGTGATTCTCGGCGGCCTGGTGGTGTTTGCCGGGGCCTCGGTCGGCTGCGCGCTGTCCACCGATCTGCCGACCCTGCTGGCGTTCCGCGCGCTGCAGGGCCTGTCGGCGGGCGTGGGCATGATCGTCGGCCGCGCGGTGATCCGTGACCTGTACCACGGCCATGACGCCCAGCGGTTGATGAGCCAGGTCTCGATGCTGTTCGGCATCGCGCCGGCCATCGCCCCGATCATCGGTGGCTGGATTCTGCTCAGCGGTGCCGGCTGGCCGCTGATCTTCTGGTTCCTCGTGGTGTTCTCGCTGCTGCTGCTGGTGGCCACCGCGCGCTTCCTGCCGGAAACGCATCCGCCGGAGGCGCGGGTACCGCTGTCGCCGCGCGCACTGCTGCGTGACTATGTGCGCATCGGCTTCAACCCGCGTTTCCTGCGCCTGGCACTTGCCGGCAGCATCGGCTTCGGCGGCATTTTCCTGTACATCGCGTCCGCGCCGGTGTTCGTGATGCAGCACCTGCATCTGGGCGAAGGCGACTTCGCCTGGCTGTTCATTCCCACCATCGGTGGCATGACGGCCGGCGCGTTCCTGTCCGGGCGCATGGCCGGGCACACCACGCCGACCCGGCAGGTGACCATCGGCTTCTCCCTGTGCGCGCTGTCGGCACTGCTCAACGTCGGCTACGTGGTGCTGGCGCCGCAGTTCGCGCTGCCGTGGGCGGTACTGCCCATTTTCCTGGGCGGCATGGGCATGGCGCTGATCTTCCCGATCCTGGCGCTGGCCGTGCTCGACATGTATCCGCACCAGCGCGGCCTGGCCTCGTCGCTGCAGGCCTTCGCGCAGCTGATGGTCAGCACCGTGGTGGCCGGTGTCGTCTCGCCCCTGCTCAGTGCCAGCCCGCTGCATCTGGCGCTGGGCCAGGCCGGCTTCTTCGCCGCCGGGTTTGTGTTCTGGTACTGGGAACACCGCCGTGAGCGCGCAGTGCAGGCCGTGGTCACGGACCTCTGACCGGCCGCAGGGGCGGTGGCGGGCGACCCGTGAAGCGGCGCCACGGCCGGGGTGCGCTATCCTTGCGCCCCCCCGTAGCGATGCCGCCCCCCATGTCCACCACCTCCAAGACCCGTCGCGACCAGCGCCGCCGCCAGGAAGAGAAGGCTGCCAACAAGGCCGCTGCCCAGACTTCGCCGGTGGAGCCGCATGCCGAACTGCGCGATGCGCAGCGCACGCTGCTGGCAGGTGTCGTGCGCCGCGATGGCGAGTGGGTGCTGGGCATGGATGGCCGTATCGCCGGGCATAGCGAGAGCGCCGCGCAGGTGCTGGCGTTGATCATGCAGGCCGGTGAACTGCACGAGCGCAACGGTACGCCGGTGCGTCTGATGTATTCCGACGCGCTGCGTGATGCCGCGCAGGCCGAGGCCAGGGAGAAGGGCCAGACCTTCGAGGAATACAAGGCCGAGCTGGCCGCCGCGATGGCGGCGAAGAAGAACAGCTGACCCGTGTGGGTAGCGCCGGGCCATGCGCGGCGAACGCAGCGGTGTGATCAAGGCCGCCGGGCATGGCCCGGCGCCACCGGAACGAAAGGGGCGGATCCTCGCGGATCCGCCCCTTTTCTCATTTCGCCACCGGGGCCGCAGCGCTGGCCTGCCAGCCGCACATCTGGCCTTCGTTCTGCTGCTTGAGCCACTCATTGACCGGGCTGAAGTACTCGATCATCGGGCCGGCATCCAGCTTGTCGGTGCCGGTCAGCTCCTTCAGCGTGGCCTGCCACGGCTGGCTGGCGCCCTTGCTGAGCATCGCCCAGTACTTCTGGCCGGCTTCCTTGTTGCCGTAGAAGGTGCACTCGTGCAGCGGGCCCTTGTAACCCGATGCATCGCACAGGCCCTTGTAGAACTGGAACTGCAGGATGCGGGCGAGGAAGTAGCGGGTGTACGGCGTATTGCCCGGCACGTGGTACTTCGCGCCCGGATCGAAGAACTCCTCGCCGCGGGTGCTGGCCGGGGCAACGCCCTGGTATTTGGCCTTCAGGTCCCACCATGCCTTGTTGTAGTTGTCGGCGGTGATCGATCCGTCAAACACGCCCCAGCGCCAGCGGTCGATCATCAGGCCGAAGGGCAGGAATGAAACGCCCGACAGCGCCATGCGCATCTGCGCGTTGATCACGGCCTCGCGGCTTTCCTGCGGTGCATCAACGAGACCGATCGAATTCAGGTACTTGGGCGTCATCGCCAGCACGATCGTGTCGCCGATTGCTTCGTGGAAGCCATCGTTGGCGCCGCCCTGGAACAGGGGCGGCAACGGGTTGTAGGCCAGGTCGTAGTAGATGTGGCCCAGCTCGTGATAGATGGTGGTGAAGTTCTCTTCGTTCGGCTTGATGCACATCTTGGTGCGCACATCGCCTTCCATGTTCATGTCCCAGGCGCTGGCGTGGCAGACCACGTCACGGTCGTCAGGCTTGATGAACTGGGTCTTGTCCCAGTACGACTGCGGCAGCGAGGGCATGCCCAGCGACACGTAGAAATCCTGTGCGCGCTCGGTCATCTGTTTCGCGGTACGCAGTTCGGCTTCGCGCTGTGCCCTGTACTGGCCCGCGACGCTGGCATCCCTGCCAGCCTTGGCCAGCGCAGCACTCAGGTTGGTCTGGTACTGCTTTTCCAGTGCGGCGGTGATGTCCAGGCTTCCGGCACCGGGATAGGGCTCCAGCTGGTCCCACAGGTTGGACCAGTCCTGCTGCCACATGTTGCCCAGCAGGTGCGCGGCGATCAGGCCATTACCCACCTCGGCCTTGTCCTTGCCGTAGGTCTTGTCCAGCTTGCCGCGCGCGTAGCAGTGCAGCTGCTCGTACATCGGCTTGACCTGCTCCCACAGGCGGTCGGTTTCCGGCCCGATCTGCTCCGGCGGCATGTCATAGCCGCTGCGCCACATCTGCCCGGCATCGGTGAAGCCCATGCCCTTGGCACCTTCGTTCACCAGGCTGACGAACTTCTGGTAGTCGCCACGCATGTTCCGCGTGGTGCTGTGCCAGCCCTGCCAGGCATCAAGCTGCGCGTCGTAGTCGCGGCTGCGTGCCAGCACCTGTTCCAGTTCCCCCAGCTGGCGGCAGGAGGCCGGGTCGTTGGCATCGGTGCAGTACTTGCCAGCACCGTAGCTGCCCTCCATGCGGGTGGCGATCTGGGTCAGCTCGGCCAGCTTGGCCGGGTCGCGCGGTGCCGGCATCGAGGACATCAGCTTCAGCAGATGGATCGCACGCTTGCTGTCTGCGCTCATCGGCTGGCCCTCGAACTTCGCGGCCTGCTCGATCCAGCTGTTGAGCTGGGTCAGTGAACGCTCGTTGGCCTTGGCCGCGATGCGCTCCGAATCGCTGTTGATGTAGGTGGAAGACAGCCACTGCGCCGAGGTCATCTCCGGATAGGCAGCCTTGTATTCGGCATTGATGCGGGCAACGAACTGGTCGGCGGTCTCGCCGGCCGGTGCGCTGCTGCCGGCGCTCTCGGCGCCGGGGGAAGCTTCCTTCTTGCAGGCAGCCAGGGCCAGCGTGGCGGCGGCGACAGCAGCGGCCAGCAGGAGATGACGGTGTTTCACGGGCGGTCCTTGGGTGGTGAACGACGGCCGAAGGCTAGTGGGCGCGCGTGCCCACCGCAAGTGGGGAAGGTTGGTGGGGTTCGGCAGGGCTTGCAGCCCTGCACCCGCAGAAGCAACTGCGACGGCAACGGCCGGAGCAAAAGCGGGTTTCCTATGAGTCGGCGGGGTGGGGCCGGTTGCGGGGGACGCCGTAAATACGTCCCTGTAGGCTCGGTCGCGCCATCCATGGCGCTCACGCCCCCGCAACCGGACCCACCCCGCCTTCGACAGTTCTCTGCGATCTGTCGGAAATGCTCTTGGGGTCAGATCCGTTTTCCGCAGGAAAACGGATCTGACCCCGGAATTTCACCTACCAACAGCGGAGTGAACCCGCCATCCCACGGAATGCCGCTTCGGCTTTTGACGTTGACGTTGCCTTGGCTTCTGCAGGTGCAGGGCTGCAAGCCCTTCCGCCCCCGCCCCTCAGCTCTCGCAGCCGGCGAACACGTCGCGATCGCGCTCGTACAGCGCCGTCTTCACCTGCATCAGGCCCAGCACCGACGGGAACAGGTTGTCGTGGTCGGTATACGCTGCCGAACGCTTGCGCACGCATTGCAGGTCCAGCCCGCGACTGCTGGCGAAGCCCGGCGAGAACCACATCGTCATCGGTACGCGGGTCTGCTCGGCCGGGGCGATCGCATAGGGCACGCCGTGCAGGTACAGGCCCTTCTCACCCAGCGACTCGCCATGGTCGGACAGGTAGATCATCGCCGTGTCGTAGTCCTGCATGCCCTGCAGCGTGCCGATGGTCTTGCTCAGGAAATGATCGGTGTACAGCACGGCATTGTCATAGCTGTTGGTGATCTCTTCGCGTGAGCAACGGCCGATGTCACGGGTGTCGCAGGTTGGCTTGAAGCGGGCAAAGGCGGCCGGATAGCGCTCGAAATACGCCGGGCCATGGTTGCCCAGCTGGTGCAGCACGACCACGCGGTCGCCGGGTTTGGCACGCACCTGGGTGGCCAGGTCCTGCAACAGGATCTCGTCCATGCAGCGGCCGTCGGCGCACAGGCCCGGGGTGGTCGCATCGGACAGCGACTGGAAGTCCAGCCCCTCGCACACGCCCTTGCAGCCGGACTGGTTGTCACGCCACAGCGGTGCGATGCCGGCGCGGTTCAGTACGTGCAGCAGCGACTGGTGCGCGCGGATCTTCTTCTCGTCGTAGTCGTGGCGTCCCCATGGCGAGAACAGGCAGGGCAGCGAAACTTCGGTGCTGGTGCCGCAGGAGTGCATGTCGGGGAAGTTGATCACCGGTGCCTGGGCCAGTTCCGGCGTGGTATTGCGGCCGCCGTTGAGGCCCCAGTTCTGTGCACGCACGGTCTCGCCCATCACGATTACCAGCAGCCGCGGTTTGCTTGCCGGAGCGCGTGGGGTGGCCTTGGCGTCGGTGCCGATCGGCAGTTTCGGCGCGCGCTGCACCGGGTTGTCGCCGCGCAGTGCACGTGGAAGACCCAGCAGCACGTTGGCCGGGGTGGCGAGGTAACGCACTTCACGCTGGTTGCGCATCAGTGCGGAGACGTCCTGGAACGAGATCAGTGCACCGCCAACAGCGGTCACCGCAGCCACTGCCAGGAAGCCCAGGCGCCACAGCAGGCTGCGCCCCCAGCTGCGCCGCTGCAGCTGCACCCGCCACACCAGCACCATCGGCAGTGCCGCCAGCAGCAGTACCGGCCACAGCAGCGAGACCGTCATCAGTTCGCGGCTTTCCTTCGGATCGGTCGCCAGCACGTTGCGCAGCATGTCCGCGTCCAGATAGATGTGGTAACGGCTCATGTAGTGGGCGGCGAAGGCCGTTACCAGCAGCAGCGCGCTGATCACCACCTTGGCGTTCCAGCGCCAGACCAGCAGGCCCAGCAGCAGGCCATGCGTGCCGAGCAGCAACAGCAGCAGCGACACCGCGTAGCGCAGGCTCTCCGGGTGGCTGGCCATCGCGCTGCGCCAGAACAGGCCGTTGCCGGCCAGGGCGAAGAACAGGCTGGTCAGCGCGATCAACGCCTCGGTGGACAGCTGTGGCCGCCAGCTGCGCAGGACGGCCAGCGATGGCACACGGAACGAGCGTTGGACCGAAGCATTCATGCGTTCGCCTCCAGGCGGTTGGTGCGGTCCAGGTGATGGCGGACCAGAACGTACAGCCCCAGTGACAGCAGCCAGCACAGCAGGGCTGTGGCAAGGTCATGCGACAGAAAATGTGCACCCCGCAGCTGCTGGCTGATGCCGAACAGCAGCCCGCTGCCCAGGCCCAGTGCCAGGCCGGTCCAGCGCCAGGCAGGACGCCACAGCAGGGCGAAAAAGTACAGGCTCAGCCAGGCATAGCCGGCACTGGCATGGCCGGCGGGAAAGCACGCGGTCATCGGCATGTCGGCCGGACGATGGCTGAAAAGCCCGATATAAGGCTGGTGGCCGCCGTAGCGCAGCAGATCCCACGGGCAGTCCATCGGCACCAGCGACTTCAGCAGAGACACGCCGCCGGTTCCCAGCGCCAGGGCAATTACGACATAAAGCAGCGCCCATCGCAGGGTGCGATCACGTCCGCGGCGCCAGTGGTGAAAGCTCAGCAGTATCACCACCAGCGCCGCGGCGGTGCTGAACCACTTGCCGCCCCGGTGCACCAGCGAGCGGGTGAACCACGCGTCCTGCAGTGCCCAGCGGCCGCCCTCCAACCGGAACAGGTGGTCAGCCAGCCATTGATCGGCTCCCCCCTCCATGAACACGGCGAACAGGGGCAGCACGATGAGCAGTGGAAGCCACAGGTGGGTCACGGCGAACCGCGATGCCAGCGTGGAGTAGGCCGAAGCAACCCCGGAGACGGGAGGACGGACGGACATGCAGGAAAACACCGTGACGATGAACCGGCGCCATGCTCGTCAGGTTGATGTCGGAGAAGGGTCGGACCTGCGTTCGGGCCGGGTTAACCGCCGGCCCGCGTGGGGGATGATTCAGTCTTCTTCTTCGTTGGCGCCGGCCCGCTCGGCGTGGCAGCCGGCATCCCAGGCAGTGCCGGGCACCAGCTGCCAGCGGTTGCGGTTGGCGACGCCGATGTCGATCACCTGGGCGGCATCCACGCAGGGACTCATGGCCTTGTCGAGTACCAGCAGCCAGCGCCGGTCGGGTGCTTCGGCCAGCCAGGGGCCGGCGTCGTGCCACTGTTCAGGCCAGGGCCGCTTGAAGCCGAACTCGCGCACGGCGCGGTCGGCCTGCAGCAGGTTCTGTTCGCGCCAGGCCACCAGTGCCAGTTCGGCATCGGGGCCGATCCTCGCGCCGACCCGGCGCATCAGCGCCGACGACGAGGCGTAGGGGTCGAGCGCCGGAATCAGCACCAGGCCGTACAGCATCCACAGCAGGCCGTGGGTGAGCAGTACCAGGGGGGCGGCGCGCCGCACGCGCAACCACACGGCCAGGGTAGCCACGGCGATCGCGAACGTCAGCAGGCCGTCGCCCAGCACCGGCAGCAGGGTGTCGGGCATCGCACGCCGCTGCAGCTGCGCCTGCGCCCAGTGACTTTCGGTGAGCAGCATCACGCCCAGCACGGCGGTTGCCAGCATCAGCACCAGGCTGTAACCGAACAGATACCGGCGCACGCACAGCCTGCGCAGCAGGCCGGGCAGCAGGGGCGCGGCGGCAAGGGCCACGGCAGGCAGCATCGGCAGCAGGTAGACCTCGCGCTTGCCGGGGCTGGCGCTGAAGAACACCAGCACCAGCAGCGCCCACCCCAGCAGCAGCCACTGCCGGCGGTCGCCACGGCGCAGGCGCCGCCACCACGGGCGGGCCAGCACCGGCAGCAACAGGGCACCCGGCAGCCACAGTGTCAGGATCACCTGCAGGTAGTACCAGACCGGCTGCCGGTGGTGCCAGGCGTTGGCATAGCGGGTGCCGGTCTGCTTGAACAGCAGTTCATGCGCATAGGACTGCAGCGAGGCACTGGGTTCGTGCAGCAGGGCCCAGCCCAGCGGGGCCAGCCAGACGGCCACGCCGAGCAGGAATGCAGGGATCAGCCACAGCAGGGTCGCCGGGTGCGGGCCCTCGATGCGACGGCCGCGGCGATGCTGGTACAGCCACCAGCCGAACCAGGGCAGCACCATCAGCAGCGGCAGGAAACCTACGCCTTTGGTCACCGTGCCCAGGCCGGCGGCAAAGCCGGCCAGCCACAGCGCCGGCACGTTGCGTCGCTCGCACAGATGCCGCAGCAGGCCCCACAGGGCCAGCGTCGTCATCCCGACCAGCACCATATCGATCTGCGCACGCTTGGCCATCAGGCCGAACTGCAGGGTGCAGAACAGGGCGCCGATGGCATAGAGGGAGTGGCGCGGCGACCACAGTCGGCGTGCCAGATCCGACACCAACCACAGACTGAGCAGGGCCCCCAGCAGCGAAGGCAGCAGGAACGACCACTGCCAGCTGCCTACCACTTCGTAGGCCGCCGCCTGCAGCCACATGAACACCGGCGGCTTCTCCGCATACAGCTCGCTGCCACGGTGCGGCAGCAGCCATTCCCCGCTTTCCACCATGGTCCTGGCGGCCAGTACGAAGCGGGGTTCGTCCGGTGGCTGCGGCTGGCGCATGCCGATGCCGGCAGCCAGCGCCGCGATGATCAACAGCCAGAGCAGGGGCAGGCGCCAACGGCGGGGCAGGGCTACGGGCACGGCAGGCTCCGGGAGCAAAACGGCCATTTTGAGGCGGCGGGGGTGGGAAAAGCGTCGGAGTATCGCCGGGGCGACCTCATTCCGACATGCGTGGCGCTACCATGGTACGAACTTCCGTGGAACTTTCATGCATGCGCCTGTTGGTGATCGAGGACAACCGGCAGCTGGTGGCCAATCTGTTCGACTACTTCGAGTCGCGCGGCCATGTGCTGGATGTGGCCCCCGATGGCATCACCGGCCTGCATCTGGCGGGCAGCCATCCCTATGACGCGGTGATCCTGGACTGGATGCTGCCCCGGATGGAGGGGCCGGAAGTGCTTCGCCGCCTGCGTGCCGAGCATGGCTCGGAGGTGCCGGTGATCATGCTGACCGCACGCGACGAACTGCCGGACAAGATTGCCGGCTTCCGTGCCGGCGCCGATGACTACCTGACCAAGCCGTTCGCGTTGCCGGAGCTGGAAGTGCGGCTGGAGGCCCTGCTGCTGCGGGCACAGGGACGCAACCCCCGCAAGCGGCTGCAGGTGGGTGATCTGGTGCTGGACCTGGCGACCCTGGAGGCGCAGCGCGCCGGACAGGTCCTGCATCTGTATCCGGCCTGCCGCAAGCTGCTGGAAGTGCTGATGCGCGCCAGCCCCGGCGCGGTCACCCGCCAGCAGCTCGAATTCGCCCTGTGGGGCGACGAGCCACCGGACGGCGACCTGCTGCGCTCGCATGTCTACGAACTGCGCCGCAGCGTGGATGGACCGTTCGTGGACAAGCTGATCCACACGCTGCCGCGGGTCGGCTACCGGTTGGCCTTGCCCACCGCCGCCGAGGCCGGCAGGAATGACGATGAAGGTGCGTAGACCCGGCCCGCTGTACCGCCGCGTGCTGTGGTGGCTGCTGGGCTACCTGGCACTGCTTTCGCTGGCGGTGTTCAGCGTGGGCAACTATGTGCACGAGCACGCCGAACACGCCGCCTGGCGCGCGCTGCTCAACTCCGAACTGGACAGCATCGTCGAGCATGTCGAGCACGAGCCACACTATCGATGGCAGGACTCGGACACGCTCAGCCTGTACCGTTTCGACGCGGTGAACCTGCCTGACAGCCTGCGCACCCTGCATCCCGGCCTGCATGACGGGGTGATGGTGAAGGACCGCGAAACGGCGGTCATGGTGCGTGATACGGACTCGATGGGGCGCGTTGCGCTGGTGCTGGACATCTCCGACTTCCACGACCTTGAGCAGTTCGCCACGCGGTGGGTGATGCTGGCCGGGGTGATCATGATCTTCGTCACCGTGCTGATGGCGTCCTTCGGCATGGAGCGCATGGTGCGTCCGCTCAGCCTGCTGGCGCAGCGCATCGGCGCGTTGCGGCCGGGCGCGCAGGGCCAGCGCATCGATGTCGACCCGCGTGGCAGTTCCGAGCTGCACACCATCGCCGATGCGTTGAATGACTACCTCGAACGCAACGAGCAGTTCGTTGAACGCGAGCGGGTGTTCATCAGCACTGCCAGCCATGAGCTGCGCACCCCGATTGCGGTGATGACCGGCGCCGCCGAGCTGGCACTGGAGCAGCCGGGCCTGCCAGACCGTGCCCGGCAGCAGATCCAGCGCGTGCTGCGCACCGCGCAGGGCGTGGAGCAGCTGATCGAACTGCTGCTGGTGCTTGCGCGCGATCCGGCGCGGCTGGCGGCGCGTGCCGAGCGCATCGCACTGGACCAGCTGCTGCCGGACATCGTCGAGCATCATCGCCATCTGCTGGGCGACAAGGACCTGAGCATCGGTATCCAGGCCGCGCCGGTGGACATCGTTGCCCCGCTGGCGGTGGTGCAGGCGGCGATCGGCAACCTGTTGCGCAACGCGATCGAGAACAGCGGCCGCGGGCACATCGAACTGCGCCTGAGCGCTTCGGCGGTGCTGACCTTGCAGGACCCGGGGCATGGCATGAGCCCGGAGGAGATCGCTGCGATCCACGCACGCATGGCCCGGGGAGAGCGTGTCGATCGTGGCGGGATCGGCCTGGACCTGATCGCGCGCCTGTGCGAGCACCTTGGCTGGACCCTGCAGCTGCAGCCCTGCGAGCCGCGCGGGACGCAGGCCACGCTGGATTTCGGTGCTTCGCGCCCAGGCGGATGATCGCAGTCGCGGGGTCAGGCCTTCGGCCGCGGCACATGCTGGTCGACCAGGATCACGTTGCCGTCCGGATCCATCAGTTGCAGGAAGGCGGGGCCTTCACTGTCGGGATCGGCCCGGACCTGCAGCGCGATACCCTGCGCATCCAACGCTGCCTGCAGTTCGCGGACGTCCTGGAAACGCGGCAGTTCCTGCTTGTGCTGGTCCCAGCCCGGGTTGAAGGTCAGCAGGTTGCCTTCAAACATGCCCTGGAACAGGCCGATGACGACACCGTTGTTGCGCAGTACCAGCCAGTTCTGCGTCGCATCGCCGCCGGTGATCGAGAAGCCCAGCGCCTCATGGAACGCGCGCGAGGCGGCCAGGTCCTTGACCGAAAGGCTGACCGAGAAGGCACCCAGTTGCATGGACACGCTCCGTTTCGGGAAAGGCGAGGCCGGCACTGCAGCATGACCCGCCGTGAAGAGGGTGTTAATCTCGACCCGCGCCGCCTTATGCGGCGCTTTTTTTTCCGCTCTTTCGATCGACAGAGGATCCCATGCCGACCGAACCCGCTACTGCCCTTATCAGCAACGACATCGTTGGCCTGGGCCTGATTGCCGCCACCCTGGCCCTGATCTTCTGGGCCGCCAGTGGTCCCACCCCGCTGCTGAAGAAGATCTTCGCCTGGGTGCCGGCCCTGCTGCTGTGTTACTTCATCCCGGCCATCTACAACACCGCCGGTGTCATCGATGGCCACAACACGTCGCTGTACAACCCGGTCGCACGCGATGTGCTGCTGCCTGCCGCGCTGGTCCTGCTGACCCTGTCGATCGACCTCAAAGGGGTCATCAAGCTCGGCCCGAAGCTGCTGCTCGTGTTCTGTGCCGGTACCGCCGGCATCATGCTCGGCGCCATCGTCTCGTTCCAGGTGATGAAGCTGATCCACCCGGAAACCGTGGCCGGTGACACCTGGGCTGGCATGGCGGCGCTGGCCGGCAGCTGGATCGGCGGTGGCGCCAACATGGTCGCCATGCGCGAGATCTTCGGTACCGATGCCACGACCTTCGGGCAGTTCGCCGTGGTCGATGTGGCCTGCGCCAGCCTGTGGATGGCGATCCTGCTGTTCCTGGCCAACCGCGCGCAGCAGATCGACACGCGCAACGGTGCCGACACCCGTGCCATCGACGAGATGAAGGCGCGCATCAGCGCCTATGAAGCGCAGAACGCACGTATTCCCAGCATGACCGACCTGATGGTGATCGTCGGCGTTGCCCTGGGCGGTGTCGGCCTGGCGCACGCGATCGCCGCGCCGCTGTCGGGCTGGTTCAAGGCCAACGTGAGCTGGGCCAGCCAGTTCAGCCTGGACAGCCAGTTCGTCTGGGTGATCCTGCTGTCCACCGCGATGGGCCTGGGCCTGAGCTTCACCCGTGCACGTCGTCTGGAAGCGGCGGGTGCCTCGCGCCTGGGCACGGTGTTCCTGTACTTCCTGATCGCCTGCATCGGCATGCAGATGAACCTGCTGTCGCTGCTGGATCGGCCGTGGCTGTTCCTGCTCGGCGCGATCTGGATGGCGACCCACGTGCTGGTGCTGTGGGCCGTGGCCAAGCTGGTCCGTGCACCGCTGTTCTTCTTCGCCATTGGTTCGCAGGGCAACATCGGTGCGGCGGCATCGGCGCCGGTGGTGGCTGCGGCCTTCCATCCGACACTGGCACCGGTCGGCGTGCTGCTCGGCACGGTGGGCTATGCCACCGGCACCGGGCTGGCCTACGTCACCGGCCTGATCCTGAAGTGGATGGCCAACGGCTGAGCGCGGGTCGCGCCCTGCGTCTCCCTGCAACGGGCGCCGGGTTTCATGCCCGGCGCCCGCGTCATGCCTTTCAGCAGCAGCGTCCGCCGTTGCGTCCGCCGTACCGCGCTTCCTGACGTTCGCGGAAGAACGTCTTGTAGTCCATCGGTTCCTGGTCCGGATGCTTCTCCAGCATGTGCCGGACGTAGTTGTCGTAATCAGGGATGCCACAGCACAGGCGTGCCGTCTGCACCAGGCGTCGCCACACGCGGCGGTGCGCCTGGTACTGGCCAACGGGAACCAGTTGCGTGCTCATTACAGATCCACCATTTCATGCGGCTTCAGCGCCACGTACGGGGTCTCGCGGTCGCTGCGCTGCGGATTGCGGCGTGCGGCCAGGATCGTGCGGATCGAATAGGTCAGCACCGCACCCACCACCAGCAGGAACAGCGCGGTCAGGCCGGTGTTGACGTAGGCATTGACCACGATCTGCTGCATCTGCGCCACCGACTTGGCCGGTGCGGTGATGGTGTCGCTGGCGATGGCGGCCTGGAACTTGTGCGCCTGCGCCAGGAAGCCCTGCGCCGGGTTGCTGTCGAAGATCTTGATGAAGCCGGCATAGGTGGTGCAGATCAGCAGCCAGGTGGCCGGTACTGCGGTCACCCAGGCATAGCGGTCACGCTTCATCTTGAACAGCACCACCGTCCCCAGCATCAGCGCGATACCGGCCAGCATCTGGTTGGAGATGCCGAACAGCGGCCACAGGGTCTGGATGCCGCCGAACGGATCGACCACGCCGGTGTAGAGCAAGTAGCCCCACAGCGCCACGCAGCCGGCCGTGCCGATGATGTTGGCCGTCCACGACTCGGTCTTCTTCAGCGCCGGAATGAAGTTGCCCAGCAGATCCTGCAGCATGAAGCGGCCTGCGCGGGTGCCCGCATCCACGGCGGTCAGGATGAACAACGCTTCGAACAGGATGGCGAAGTGGTACCAGAACGCCATCATCGCGTCGCTGCCGCTGGGAATGGCTTCATGCAGGATCATTGCGATGCCCACCGCCAGCGTCGGAGCACCACCGGCGCGGTGCAGGATCGTCGGTTCGCCGATCGCGGCGGCCGTGGCGGTCAGCTGTTCCGGCGTGATGGTGAAGCCCCAGGTGTTGGTGATGTAGTGCGCGGCAGACGCCGCATCGGCACCGATCACCGCCGCCGGGCTGTTCATCGCGAAGTAGATGCCCGGATCGATGATCGACGCAGCCACCAGCGCCATCACCGCCACGAACGATTCCATCAGCATGCCGCCATAGCCGATGTAGCGCATGTGCGATTCATTGGCCAGCAGCTTCGGCGTGGTGCCCGAGGAAATCAGCGCGTGGAAACCGGATACCGCGCCGCAGGCAATGGTGATGAACAGGAACGGGAACATGCCGCCCTTCCACACCGGGCCATCGCCACTGGCGGCGAACTGGGTCAGTGCGGGCATTTTCAGCTCGGGCATCACGATCAGGATGCCGATGGCCAGAGCGACGATGGTGCCGATCTTGAGGAAGGTCGACAGGTAGTCGCGCGGTGCCAGCAACAGCCACACGGGCAGCACCGAAGCGACGAAGCCGTAGCCGATCAGCATCCAGGTGATCTGCGTGCCGGTGAAGGTGAAGGCCGGGCCCCACACCGGATCTGCAGCAACCTTGCCGCCGTACCAGATCGCGGCCAGCAGCAGCACCAGGCCCACCACCGAGATCTCGCCGATCTTGCCCGGCCGGATGTAGCGCATGTAGATGCCCATCAGGATCGCGATGGGCATCGTGGCTATCACCGTGAACATGCCCCACGGGCTTTCCGCCAGCGCCTTGACCACCACCATCGCCAGCACCGCCAGGATGATGATCATGATCAGGAACGCGCCGAACAGCGCGATGGTGCCGGGCACCTGTCCCATTTCCTCGCGGACCAGATCGCCCAGTGAGCGGCCGTTGCGCCGGCTGGACAGGAACAGGACCATGAAGTCCTGTACCGCACCGGCCAGCACCACGCCCACCACCAGCCACAGCAGTCCGGGCAGGTAGCCCATCTGCGCCGCGAGCACCGGGCCCACCAGTGGACCGGCGCCGGCGATGGCCGCGAAGTGGTGGCCGAACAGCACGTGCTTGTTGGTCGGCACGTAGTCCAGGCCATCGTTGTTGATCACCGCCGGCGTAGCCCGGGTCGGATCCACCTGCATCACCTTGTTGGCGATGAACAGGCTGTAGAAGCGATAGGCGATCAGGTAGATCGAAACAGCGGCGACGACGATCCACAGCGCGTTGATGTGTTCGCCGCGGCGCAAGGCCACGGTGCCCAGACAGAACGCGCCGAGCAGGGCGAGTGCCGCCCAACCCAGTTTGGCAAACCCTTTCATGAGGTGCTCTCTCCCGGAAAGACAGTCAAAGAGTCCCGCGTGCCCTTTACAGGGTCAATGCGTGCGGGGCCCATCGGCGGTAGTACTTTGGTCGTACGAAGGTGGTGACCGCGTGTGCGGCATGGGCTGCGGGCAGACATCCGTGTCGTGGAACCGCCGGCATGACGCCCGGCGAACACCAGGGATGGAACAATCGGTTGCGGCGTCATCCATTGGCGGACGGCGCCGCGGCGTCCATCTTCAGTGGCATCCATCCAACAGGAGTCGCCATGAGCCTTCCCGAACCGGTCCGCGTCCTGCGCACCATCCGTGGCATGCCCACGTCCGACGGCGCCGGCGTGCGCCTGACCCGTGTCATCGGCGGCCCGACGCTGCCGGATCTGGATCCGTTCCTGCTGCTGGATGAATTCGGTACGGACCGCGCCGAAGACTACATCGCCGGTTTCCCGGAGCATCCGCACCGCGGTTTCGAGACGGTCACCTACATGCTGGACGGACGCATGCGCCACCGCGACAACCACGGCAACGAGGGCCTGTTGACCCCGGGCAGCGTGCAGTGGATGACCGCAGGCCGGGGCCTGGTGCATTCGGAGATGCCGGAACAGGAAAGCGGGCAGATGCGCGGTTTCCAGCTGTGGGTGAACCTGCCCGCGCGCGAGAAGATGACGGACCCGAAGTACCAGGAGTTCGCGCCGGAACGCATTCCGGTGGTGCAGCCGGAGCCGGGCGTGGAGGTGAAGGTGATCGCCGGTACTGTCGATGGCACCACCGGCCCGATCGTGCAGCCGGCCACCGATCCGTTGTATCTGGACGTCCGCCTCGAGGCCGATCGTGCCTGGACCTACACGCTTCCGGAAGGCCACAACGCGTTTGCCTATGTCTTCGAAGGCGCGATGACGGTCGGCGAGCAGGATGCCGCACGTGATGTGGCCCGCCAGGAGCTGGCGGTGCTCGGTGGCGGTGAACAGCTGCACGTTTCGGCTGGAAGCGAAGGGGCGCGGCTGATTCTGGTGGCCGGCCGACCACTGCGGGAGCCGGTGATGCGGCATGGCCCGTTCGTGATGAACACGCGCCAGGAACTGATGCAGGCCTTCGTCGATTTCCAGGAAGGCAGGTTCTGAGGGCCGACGCCGCCCCTCCGAAGAAAGCCGGTAGCGCCGGGCCATGCCCGGCGGAAGAGGTCGGTAGCGCCGGGCCATGCCCGGCGGATCTCCGGCACAACACGCGCAACGCACATCCATCAGGCCATGCCCGGCGTTGCTGCCAACGCGTCGGATCCGGCGGGGATGCTGCCAGGCAGTCATCCCCATCACCGTCAACGTCCGGCGGCTACGGCCGAGGGCGTCAGGCTCATGCCCTGCGCCAGCTGCTGCAGCGACCCCAGTTCCTGCGTGCTGCCCGGGTACAGGGCAATCTGCGCATACCGGCCCTTGTCCAGCTTGATCACGCTGATGCGTCGTTCGGCGTATCCCGGCGGCTGCTGTCCACCCAGATCGGGCTGGTACCAGTACAGTGACTCGCCGGCGAAACTGCCTTTTTCCTGGCGCAGCGAGCGGCTGAGCGGAATCGCCGGATCGCGTGCGCTCAGCATCAGGCTCAGTACTTCCCGTCCATCCTCGGTGCTGGCGCGGCAGAGCAGGAAGTCCGACTGCACCTGCTGCTGCCATTTCAGGCCGCTGCTCGCCGGCAGCGAAGGACATTCGGCGGGTGCCTGCGCGGCGGCCTGGGCCGCAGCAAACAACAGGCTCGACAGGACAACAGGCGCGAACTTCATGCATCCCCCAAGGTGGCGTGTCGTGTGACGCCGCCATGCTGCTGGCGGCCGTGGCATCCCATCCCCGGATGCCATCCCCGCCCGGCATGTGCACGGGCGGTCAAACAGACCTTAACGGAACGTGAGTGCCCGCACAAATTGCGGTTACAACCGTAACCATTGCGGCCGACTGTCGGCCGCAATGGTCCGGGCAGCACTCAACGGTCGTTACCGACCCACTTGTAGATGATGCCGCCGATCATGCCGCCCAGCAGGGGGGCGATCCAGAACAGCCAGAGCTGGCCGACCGCGCCGCTGCCGGCGAAGAACGCCACCGCGGTGGACCGAGCCGGGTTCACCGACGTGTTGGTGACCGGGATGCTGATCAGATGGATCAGGGTCAATGCCAGACCGATCGCCAGCGGAGCGAACCCTGCCGGTGCCTTGCCATGGGTGGCGCCCATGATCACGACCAGAAATACCGCAGTCAGCACCACTTCGCACAGGAAGGCGGCCGCCACGCTGTACCCGCCGGGCGACAGCGCACCGTAGCCGTTGCTGGCGAAGGCTCCGGCCTGGCTGCCGTCGATGGCGAAGCCGCTGGCGCCGGAAGCGATCTGCAGCAGGATGAAGCCGGCCAGCAGGCCGCCCGCGACCTGGGCGATGATGTACGGCACCAGGTCGCGGGCCGGGAAGCGGCCGCCGGCCCACAGGCCCACGCTGACTGCCGGATTGAAGTGCGCGCCGGACACGTGACCGAACGCGTAGGCGCCGGTGACCACGGTCAAGCCGAACGCGAGTGCCACGCCCAGGAAGCCGATGCCCAGCGGATTGCCGTCGCCGCCGAACTTGGCAGCCAGTACCGCACTGCCACAGCCACCCAGAACCAGCCAGAAAGTGCCGAGGAACTCGGCGGCCAAGCGTTTACCCATGCTCATGAACTGCACTCCTTTGATGAACTAAAATGTGAAACAGGTCACATTTCAGTGACCGGCGAGTGACGATAGCGTCAAAGGCCGGTGCAGGGATACACCTCAGGGTGTGTGCAGCGCGCGATGCTCAGTACTGCGGCAGCGGGATGAACTCCTTGTCGTCGCCGGGAATGCTGCCGAACCGGCCGGCTTCCCAGTCCTGTTTCGCCTGTTCGATGCGCTCCTTGGAGCTGGAAACGAAGTTCCACCACAGGTGACGCGGGCCATCCAGCGGTTCGCCGCCGAACAGCATGGCCTTGAGCGGGGTCTTCGCGCGCAACCGGCCGCGCGCGCCGGCCTCGGGAATCACCAGGTGCTGCGCCGGGATGTCCACGCCATCCAGCTGCGCCTGGCCTTCGAGGATGTACAGCGCCCGCTCGCGGTGGCCGTCATCGATGTCGATCTCCGCGTCGGGATCGAGGTCGATGGCTACATTGAGCGTGTCGGCGAAGACCTTCACCGGCGACTCCTCGCCATAGGCGCGGCCTGCGATCACGCGCAGCCAGGCACCGTTGCGGCGCTGCTCCGGGAGGGTCGCGGCGGCGTGGTGATAGAACGCCGGCTCCACTTCCTCGTGCGACTTCGGCAATGCCACCCAGGTCTGCATCCCGTGGATCGGATGGTCGTGACCGCGCTCCGGCGGGGGCGTGCGTTCGGAGTGCGCGATGCCGCGGCCGGCGGTCATCCAGTTGACGTCGCCGGGACGGATCACCTGGTCCGAGCCGAGCGTGTCGCGGTGGCCGATGGCGCCGGACCAGAGGAAGGTGACGGTGGCCAGGCCGATATGCGGATGGGGACGCACGTCGATGCCGGTACCTGCGGTAAGGACGGCCGGGCCCATCTGGTCGACGAATACGAACGAACCGATGCTGCGGGCCTGCAGGGTGGGGACGGCGCGGCGGACTTCCAGGCCGCCGATGTCGTGTACGCGCGGGGCGATGATGGTGGTCATGCGGGCGTCTCGCTGGCAGGGATCAAGAGTGCCAGCATGGCATGCGGCCGTGACGGGCACATGCCCCATGCGGGTAACAGGGTGTTCCAGCCAACGGCGCAGCCCCTCGTGGCTGGGTTGCTGGATGCGGGTCAGGATGCGAGTCAGTGTTTGGGCCGGGCGGGTGGGTTGCGCAGGACGCGCCGTGAACCCATCCATGGGGGCTCGATGGCGCCATCCATGGCGCCATCGGTCCCGCGCAACCCACCCGCCCGGCCCCTGACAGTTTCCGTGTGCGTCCAGCCACGGAGAAGAAAAAAGAAAATCAACATCAAACGCCGGTCGCTTCGCTCCTGGTGGCGACCAAGGTCGACACCCACCAGTTCGTAGTGATCCACACCGGAATCGAGATTCACCACCGTCACCGGGAAACTGTCGGGGGTGGGGCGGTGTCGGGTTGCGGGGTGTCCGCGGCATGGATGCCGCGGCCAAGCCCCCAGGGACGGGTTTACGGCGTCCCCGCAACCCGACACCGCCCCGCCCGACAAACAGAAAAGCCAGAGCCGCTTTGGCTCTGGCTTCTGCTGTGGAACTTGACGTTGCCTCTGCGGGTGCCGGGCCGCAGGCCCGGCCGATCACATCACACCACTGGTTCGCGCAGGGCAGGGTTGTCCCAGCCCGGGCGCGGGGCAAAGCGGTCACCGTGACGCTGCTGCAGCGCCTTCAGGCGCTCGACGATCGCATCGGCACCCACCGCGCGGATGTGCTGGATCGGACCCCCGCGGAACGGCGCGAATCCGGTGCCGAAAATCACGCCCGCATCCAGCAGGTCCGCATCGGCCACCACGCCTTCGTGCAGGCAGGCCACGGCTTCGTTGAGCAGCGGCAGGATCAGGCGATCTTCCAGGTCCGCAGGGGCCTGGTAGTCGCTGGCGACATCCGGCTTCTTCGGCTTGCCGTTCTCCCAGGTGTAGATGCCCTGGCCATCCTTCTTGCCGCGCTTGTCGGCTTCCACCGTCTGCAGTGCCGCCGGAATCTGCAGGCCGAGGAACGGCGCCAGCTCGCGGCCCACGCCGGCGGCGACATCCAGGCCGACCGTGTCGATCAACTCGATGGGGCCCATCGGCATGCCGAACTTCACCGCTGCCTTGTCGATCACCGGGCCCGGGATACCTTCGGCATAGGCGGTGGCCGCCTCCAGCATGTACGGGAACAGCACGCGGTTGACCAGGAAGCCCGGGCTGCCCGCCACCGGTACCGGGAACTTGCCCAGCGCCTTGCAGAACGCTGCCAGACGGCGCTCGGTCTCCGGGGCCATGCCGTCGTGATGGATGATTTCCACCAGCGGCATCTGTGCCACCGGATTGAAGTAGTGCAGGCCGGCGAACTGCGCCGGGCGCTGGATGTGGTCGCGCAGTTCCACCAGCGGAATCGACGAGGTATTGGTGGTCAGCAGCGCATCGGCCTTCATGCCCGGCTCCAGCGTCTGGTACAGCGCGCGCTTGGCCTCCGGGTTCTCGATGATCGCCTCGATCACCAGATCAGCGGCGGCCACGCCTTTGCCCTCCAGATCCGCCCGCAGCCGCGCCGCCACCGCCGGACGCTTGCTCTCGTCCTTCACCTTCCTGGCGAACAGTGCCTGCGCGCGTTCCATCGCCGGATCGATGAAGCGCTGCTCGCGATCCTGCAGGGTGACCTCAAAGCCCTTGTAGGCCGCCCACGCGGCGATGTCACCGCCCATCACGCCGGCGCCGACCACGTGCACGTGGCGGATGCCGGAATCGCCGCCGCCCAGACCCTTCAGGCGCTCGGTCAGGAAGAAGATGCGGATCAGATTGCGCGCGGTCGGCGTGCTGGCCAGTTTGACCACCGCGCGGCGTTCGGCATCCAGGCGGGCCTGCACCGGCTTGCCGGCGCTGCGCTGCCAGGTGCTGATCAGTGCATAGGGCGCCGGGTACTGGTCCTTCTTCGCCTTGCGCGCGACCTGCTTGATCATCTGCGGTGCCAGTACCTTGCGCGCCAGCCAGGTGTTGCTGGCCCATGCCAGCGCACGCTGCTTGAACGGCCGCGTGGTGCCGGCCAGCGCCAGTGCGACGGCGGTGTCGAGCACCACCGCCGGTGCCACCACCTTGTCGACCAGGCCGATGCCACGCGCGGCCGAGGCCGAGAGGGTGCGGCCGGTCAGCATCATGTCCATCGCCGCCGGGGCGCCGACCAGCTGCGGCAGGCGCGCGCTGCCACCCCAGCCGGGGAAGATGCCCAACTGGGTTTCCGGCAGCCCGATGCGGGTGCTGCTGTCGTTGGAGGCCACGCGGTAACGGCAGGCCAGGGCCAGCTCGGTGCCGCCACCCAGGCAGTGGCCATGGATGGCTGCAACGGTCGGGCAGGGCAGCTCCGCCAGCTTCTGGTAGGTGGATTGGCCGCGACGGATGGCATCGTTGACGGTGCCGCGCCGGTCGAACTCCTGGAATTCCTTCAGATCGGCGCCGGCGATGAAGCCGGCCTTCTTCAGGGACTGGATCACCACGCCCTTCGGCGGATCCAGCGCGATGCGTTCGAGCAGATCGCCCAGCTCCAGCAGCACGTCCTGCGACATCGCGTTGACACTGCTGTCCTGACGATCCAGGGACAGGACCACCACGCCGTCGTCGCGGATCTCGGGGTGCCAGTGGCTGAAGCGGAGACCATCGAAGCCTGAGAGCATGGACGTTCCATCCGGTTGTGTATGGAGAAGCGGCTATGATCCAGAGGTTGTTTCCCCCGCGTCAAATCCCTATAGCAGGGGAGTGGCGGTTCCGGATCCATGGCCGTGGAACAGAACGCTAACGGAACAGTGGTTAAAAGCTGGTGCGGCGCCGGGTGATCGGCGACTGAACTTTTCCCGGGATTGGCAGTCTCATTGCCCGACGTCGGTTGGGCTGACAGGAGTGCGGCCCCCCATGGCCGAGGTTGAAACACCACAGGAGCTGGATCTGGAACTGGTCCGGCGCGTGCAGCGCGGCGAGAGCGCGGCTTTCGATGTACTGGTGCGCAAGTATCAGCATCGGGTCGTGGCCCTGGTCGGTCGCTACATCGCCGACTGGAGTGAATGTCAGGACGTCGCCCAGGACACTTTCATACGCGCCTACCGCGCGATCGGAAGCTTCCGCGGCGATGCCCAGTTCTCAACCTGGTTGCATCGGATCGCCGTGAACACCGCCAAAAACTACCTGGCTTCACACAATCGACGTCCGCCGACAGATGACATCGACATCGGCGATGCCGAACAGTTCGACAGCGGCACGCGCCTGCGCGACACCGACACGCCCGAACGCGAGTTGATGCGCCAGGAGCTGGAACAGACAGTGATGAAGGCCGTCAACGCGCTGCCGGAAGAACTCCGGTCGGCGATCACCCTGCGCGAGGTGGAAGGCCTGAGCTACGAGGAAATCGCGCAGAAGATGGGGTGCCCGATCGGCACCGTGCGCTCTCGGATCTTCCGGGCGCGCGAGGCGATCGACACCGAACTCCGGCCGCTGCTGGACATCGGCAGCGCCACCCGCGAGAAGAGCCGCGTATGACCAGTCATCCATTCAACGAATCGCAGAATCATCAATCGCCGGCCGGGCTGCGGCTTGACCAGCGCCATCGGGAACAGCTGTCGGCCCTGGTCGATGGCGAGCTGGGGGCCGACGAGGCCCGCTTCCTGCTGCGCCGCATGGAGCATGACCCGGAACTGGCCGGCTGCCAGGAGCGCTGGCAGCTGCTGGGCGACGTGATGCGCGGGCAGGCGTCGGTGCTTGCGCCCGCCGGCTTCAGCGCCGCGGTTGCCTCTGCCATCGCCGCCGAACCCACGCCCCGGTCCGGGCCTCAGGACCGGCAGGTGCGCCGCAGTGGCTGGCGTACCTGGGGGGGCGGTGCCGCATTGGCTGCCTCGGTCGCTGCGGTGGCCCTGTTGATCGGCGGCGAGAAGCTGAAGGAGACCCCTCCCGGAGAGCCGCTGGCACCCCAGGTGGTGGCCAGCCAGGCCGAGCTGCCGCCGGCACCGGTATCGCCCGCGACGGTGACCGAAGCCTCGGTCGATCCGGCGGTGGTGGCGGTGGCCAGTGTTCCGGCGGCCGCATTGGCCGCCAGCCGTCGCCAGGACGCACGCCGCGCCAGCGCCAGTGCCACCCGCGGCCAGCAGGCTGCGCGGGTGGCACAGCGTGACGACGGGGCGCAGCGGGCTGTGGCCGCCGCCCAGGCGCCCTTGGTGCCGACCGTGCCGGCCGGTGCCAGCCGCAACCTGCCGTTCGGCGAGGTGGCCGGCCTGCAGGCCCGGCCGTGGCCGCGCTCCAGCCTGGCTCCGGCCGCGGGGGGCGCGCTCAACGCCAGCTTCCC
Organism: Stenotrophomonas maltophilia; assembly: GCF_025642255.1. NCBI lineage: Bacteria > Pseudomonadati > Pseudomonadota > Gammaproteobacteria > Lysobacterales > Lysobacteraceae > Stenotrophomonas > Stenotrophomonas maltophilia. Next base: position 2,994,702 of record NZ_CP106759.1, on the reverse strand, counting down.
GGCGCATGCCGACAGCGCCACGTTCTACCCCTTCGAGCCGCGCCTGCAGGACGACCTGCCGCCGCCGCCCCGCCCGCGCGACTGAGCCGGGTGCCGCCACGCCCCGCCGATCGCGGGGCCCTTCTTCTCCCTTCCATCCGATCCGGAGGTTGCCGTCCGATGACTCCCCGATTCCGCACGCAGGCCATCGGCCTGCTGGCCCTGACCCTGCCGCTGGTGGCCTGTGCCCAGGCGCCGTCCCCGGCTGCCCAGACCGCGCCGGCCGCGGCCGCGGCCGCGCCGCGCGCTCCGGCGCAGCCGCTGGTCACCGGCCTGCCCGATTTCACCAACCTCGTCGAGCAGGTCGGCCCGGGCGTGGTCAACGTCGACACCACCATCGTCCGCAGCAACCGCCAGGCGCGTGGGCCGATGGGGGACGACGACATGCCGGAGTTCTTCCGTCGCTTCTTCGGCCCGGACTTCCCGATGCCGGGGCAGGGGCCGGGCGGCCCCGACGGCGGTCCCAGCATCAAGGGCCGCGGCATGGGGTCGGGCTTCATCATTTCGCCCGACGGCTACGTGCTGACCAACTACCACGTGGTAGCCGACGCCAGCGAGGTGAAGGTCAAGCTGGGCGATCGCCGTGAGTTCACCGCCAAGGTGGTGGGCAGCGACCAGCAGTACGACGTCGCCCTGCTGAAGATCGAAGGCAGGAACCTGCCGACCGTCCGTGTCGGCGATTCCAACAGCCTGAAGCCGGGCCAGTGGGTTGTCGCGATCGGCTCGCCGTTCGGCCTCGACCACTCGGTCACCGCCGGCGTGGTCAGCGCCCTCGGCCGCAGCACCGGCGGCCCGGACCAGCGCTACGTGCCGTTCATCCAGACCGACGTGGCGATCAACCAGGGCAACTCCGGCGGTCCGCTGCTGAACACCCGGGGCGAAGTGGTCGGCATCAACTCGCAGATCTTCTCTGCGTCCGGTGGCTACATGGGCATCAGCTTCGCGATTCCGATCGACCTGGCGATGAGCGCGGTCGAACAGATCAAGAAGACCGGCCGGGTCACCCGCGGCCAGCTGGGCGCGGTGGTGCAGGAGATCGACGGCCTGAAGGCGCAGGCCATGGGCCTGCCGGACAGCCGGGGTGCGCTGGTCAACCAGATCGTGCCGGATTCGGCGGCCGCCCGCGCCGGTGTGAAGGTGGGGGATGTGATCCGCACCGTGAACGGCGCACCGGTCAACAGCTGGTCCGATCTGCCGCCGCTGATCGGCGCCATGGCCCCGGGCAGCCGGGTCACCCTGGGCGTGATCCGTGACGGCAAGCCGCGCGACCTGAGCGCCACCCTGACCGCGCTGGCCGAGGATGACCAGGCCAGCGCCCGCAGCCCCGCCGCCGCCAGGGCCGATGCCGCTCCGCAGAGTGGTGCCAATGCCCTGCTGGGCCTGGACGTCAGCGATCTGACCGCGCCGCAGCGCAAGCAGCTGGGCCTGGAATCGGGCGAGGGCGTGCGCATCACCGGCGTCAAGGGGCAGGGCGCCCGGGATGCCGGCCTGTCCCCGGGCATGGTGATCCTGCAGGTGGCCAGCACCCAGGTGAGCGGCGTGGAGTCGCTGAACCGCGCGCTGTCCAGCTACAAGAAGGGCGATGTGGTGATGCTGCTGGTCCGCACCGGCAACGGCAACAGCGCCTTCGTGGCGGTCAAGGCCGGCGAGTAAGGACCGGGGCTGCTCCGGCAGCCGCTGCCCCCCGAAGCCCCGCTCAGGCGGGGCTTCGGTCGTTCCGGCCCTGGCCCGGCGAGGCGCCTTTCGCGGGCGGGCCCCGGGCGTGCGATAATCCACCGTTACCCTGACGACGCCGCGCGCCGCCGCCACCTATGTCATCTGATTCGATGCGGAACATCCGCAACTTCTCCATCATCGCCCACGTCGACCACGGCAAGTCCACGCTGGCCGACCGCATCATCCAGCTTTGTGGTGGCCTGCAGGCCCGCGAGATGGAAGCGCAGGTACTCGACTCCAACCCGATCGAGCGCGAGCGTGGCATCACCATCAAGGCGCAGTCGGTATCGCTGCCGTACCTGGCCAAGGACGGGCAGACCTATCATCTGAACTTCATCGACACCCCGGGCCACGTCGATTTCTCGTATGAAGTCAGCCGCTCGCTGGCCGCCTGTGAAGGTGCGCTGCTGGTGGTCGATGCTGCCCAGGGCGTGGAAGCGCAGTCGGTGGCGAACTGCTACACCGCGGTGGAGCAGGGTCTGGAAGTGGTGCCGGTGATCAACAAGATCGACCTGCCTACGGCCGACATCGAGCGCGCCAAGGCCGAGATCGAGGCCGTGATCGGCATCGACGCCACCGACGCCGTGCCGGTCAGCGCCAAGACCGGCCTGAACGTGCAGGACGTGCTGGAGGCCATCGTCCACCGCATTCCGCCGCCGCAGCCGCGCGATACCGACAAGCTGCAGGCGCTGATCATCGATTCCTGGTTCGACAACTACCTCGGCGTGGTCTCGCTGGTGCGCGTCATGCAGGGCGAGATCAAGGCCGGCGACAAGCTGCAGGTGATGTCCACCGGCCGCAACCACCAGGTCGACAACGTCGGCGTGTTCACCCCCAAGCGCAAGGTGTTGCCGGCGCTGCGCGCGGGTGAGGTGGGTTGGGTCACGGCCAGCATCAAGGACGTGCATGGTGCGCCGGTGGGCGACACCCTGACCCTGGCCGGTGATCCGGCACCGAAGCCGCTGCCGGGCTTCCAGGAAATGCAGCCGCGCGTGTTCGCCGGCCTGTTCCCGGTCGACGCCGAGGACTATCCGGACCTGCGCGAGGCGCTGGACAAGCTGCGCCTGAACGATGCCGCGCTGCGCTTCGAGCCGGAAAGCTCGGAGGCGATGGGCTTCGGTTTCCGCTGCGGCTTCCTCGGCATGCTGCACATGGAGATCGTGCAGGAACGGCTGGAGCGCGAATACAACCTGGACCTGATCAGCACCGCGCCGACGGTGGTGTACGAGGTCCTGAAGACCGATGGCTCGATCATCAACATGGACAACCCGGCCAAGCTGCCGGCGGTGAACCAGGTCCAGGAGATCCGCGAGCCGATCATCCGTGCCAACGTACTCACCCCCGAGGAGTACATCGGCAACATCATCAAGCTGTGCGAGGAAAAGCGCGGCAGCCAGATCGGCATCAACTACCTGGGCAGCCAGGTGCAGATCAGCTACGAGCTGCCGATGGCCGAAGTGGTGCTGGACTTCTTCGACAAGCTGAAGTCGGTCAGCCGCGGCTACGCGTCGCTGGACTATCACTTCGTGCGCTTCGATGCCGGCCCGTTCGTGCGCGTGGACGTGCTGATCAATGGCGACAAGGTCGATGCGCTGTCGCTGATCGTCCACCGCAGCCATGCCGACCGCCGCGGCCGCGAGCTGTGCGAGAAGATGAAGGACCTGATCCCGCGGCAGATGTTCGACGTGGCGATCCAGGCGGCTGTCGGCTCGCAGATCATCGCCCGTACCACGGTCAAGGCCATGCGCAAGAACGTGCTGGCCAAGTGCTATGGTGGCGACGTTTCGCGCAAGAAGAAGCTTCTGGAAAAGCAGAAGGAAGGCAAGAAGCGCATGAAGCAGGTCGGCCGCGTGGAAATCCCGCAGGAAGCGTTCCTGGCCGTGCTGCAGATGGACAACAAGTAAGCGCGCACCGGCCCTCCGGGGCCGGTCGTCCGGTGACGTTGCAAAGGACCCTGAATGAAACTGTTTGAGATCCTCCTGGTCGTGCTGACCCTGGCCTCGGGCCTGATCCTGCTTGCGGACAAGCTGTACTTCGCCAGGCGCCGCGCCCAGCGTGCAGGCCTGCTCGACACCGAGCCGGTGCTGGTGGATTACTCGCGTGCATTCTTCCCGGTGCTGGCGATCGTGCTGGTCGTGCGCAGCTTCATCGCCGAGCCGTACAAGATCCCGTCCAGCTCGATGATGCCGAACCTGCTGATCGGTGATTTCATCCTGGTCAACAAGTTCGCCTATGGCCTGCGCCTGCCGATCACCAATACCCGCTTCGTGCCGGTGGGTGATCCCGCGCGCGGCGATGTGGTGGTGTTCCACTTCCCGGGCCACGGCGACAACGACCCGGCCAAGGGCGAGAACTTCATCAAGCGCGTGATCGGCGTGCCGGGTGACACCGTGGTGTTCGAGGGCGACAGCCTGGTGCTGAACGGCGAGCCGGTGAAGTACGACAACAAGGGCATCTATGCCGGCCACAAGGGCCAGGGCGAGGGCGCCAACCTGCTGGTCGAGCATCTCCCGGGCCGCACCCATACCGTGCTGGAGACCGACTATCCGCGTGGCCAGGGCCAGTGGACGGTGCCGGCCGGCAAGTACCTGGTGATGGGCGACAACCGTGACAACAGCGATGATGGACGCTTCTGGGGGCTGCTGCCGGAAGAGAACCTGCGGGGCAAGGCATTCCTGATCTGGCTGAACTGCCAGGGCTGGTTCTGCAAGGACGGTTTCGAGCCGTCGCGGATCGGCTCGGGCATCAACTGAGTATTTTCACATCCAACGCGTATCTGGGGAGAACGCAATGAAGACGATGAACACGCAGCGCGGCATCACCCTGACCTCGTTTCTGGTGGTCCTGGTCGTGGTTGGCTTCTTCATCTACATCGGCATGAAGCTGTTCCCGATGTACCAGGAGTATTACGCGGTACGCTCGGCGATGAAGAGCCTGGCCAGCCAGCCGGGCGTGGCCAGCATGGAGCCGGCACGGATCCAGGATCTGTTCTTCAAGCGGCTGTACATCAACTACTCGGACAACGTGAAGCCGGGCAACGTCAAGTTCGATCGCCGCGACAATGGCTGGACCCTCAAGGTCAACTACGAAGTGCGTCGCCCGTTGATCGGCAACCTCGATGTGGTTGGCAAATTCGATTCTTCCCAGGACCTGACCCGAAGCGGTGCCCAGTAAATTCATCCAACGTGGCGACCTGATCGGCCATGCCTTCCGCGACCCGGCGCTGCTCAAGCAGGCGCTGACCCATCGCAGTGCCGGCGTGCCGCATAACGAGCGCCTGGAATTCCTCGGCGACAGCATCGTCAACATGATGGTCGCCGAGGCGCTGTACCAGCGCTGGCCCAAGGCCGACGAGGGCGCACTGACCCGCGCCCGCGCCGAGCTGGTGCGTGAAGGGGCGCTGGCAGTGATCGCCCGTACCCTGCAGCTGGGCGAACGGCTGATCCTGGGCGCGGGCGAGATGAAGTCGGGCGGGCACCGCCGCGACTCGATCCTGGCCGATGCACTGGAGGCGGTGGTGGCCGCGATCTACCTGGACGCCGGTTTTGACGCGTGCCGGGAGACCGTGCTGCCCTGGTTCACGGCCTCGATGGAGGCGCTGCCGGCCACCGGCCGCCCCGAGAAGGATCCCAAGACCCGCCTGCAGGAATGGCTGCAGGCCCGGCAGAAGGCGTTGCCCCAGTACGAACTGGTGTCAGAATCCGGTGACGACCACGCCAAACATTTCCGGGTACGCTGCAACGTGGCCGACCCGGCCGCCAGCACCGAGGGCGAAGGCGCCTCGCGGCGGCTTGCCGAACAACAGGCGGCTGCAGCCGTCCTAGAACAACTGGATTCCAAGTGAGCGAACAAACTTCCCATCATTGCGGCAGCGTGGCCGTCATCGGCCGCCCGAACGTCGGCAAGTCGACCCTGACCAATGCCCTGGTCGGGGCCAAGGTCAGCATCGTCTCCAACCGGCCGCAGACCACCCGCCACCGCCTGCTCGGCATCGCCACCTATCCGGAAGGCCAGCTGGTGCTGGTCGATACCCCGGGCCTGCACAAGGTGCAGAAGCGGGCGATGAACCGGGTGATGAACCGCGCCGCGCGCGGCTCGCTGGAAGGCGTGGATGCAGGCCTGCTGGTGATCGAGGCCGGGCGCTGGGATGACGAAGACAGCCTGGCCTTCAACGTGCTGCGCGATGCCGGCATCCCGGTGGTGCTGGTGGTCAACAAGATCGATCGCCTGAAGGACAAGGGCGCGCTGCTGCCGTTTCTGCAGGAGGTGACCGCCGGCCGTGATTTCGCCGCCGTGCATCCGATCTCGGCGCAGAAGCGCAACGGCCTGGACGCCCTGGTGCGTGACGTGCTGGAGCTGCTGCCGGAAGCCCCGCCGATGTTCGGCGAGGACGAGATCACCGACCGCAGCCAACGTTTCCTTGCCGGTGAACTGGTACGTGAGCAGCTGATGCGCCAGCTTGGCGAGGAGCTGCCCTATGCCACCACCGTGGAGATCGAGCGCTTCACCGAGGATGGCAATCTTCTGCGCATCGGCGCGGTGATCTGGGTCGAGCGGGAAGGCCAGAAGGCCATCGTGATCGGCAAGGGGGGCGCGCGCCTGAAGGAGATCGGGGCCAAGTCGCGCCTGCAGATGGAGCGTCTGTTCGGTGCCAAGGTGTTCCTGGAAACCTGGGTGCGCGTACGTGAAGGCTGGTCCGACGACGAGGCCGCGCTGAAGGCCTTCGGTTACGAGTAAGCCACGGCGATCGCTTCGGTGATCATCGAGGACGACACGGGGTTCGTGCTGCATGCACGGGCCTATCGCGAAACCAGCCTGCTGGTGGAGGTGCTGAGCGCGGAGCATGGCCGGATCGGCCTGCTTGCGCGCGGCGTGTCCACGGCCAAGGGCCAGGTGTTGCGCGCGGCCCTGCAGCCGCTGCAGTGGATCCGCTTCAGCGCACAGCAGCGCGGCGAACTGGCGCAGCTGCGTGCCGCCGAAGCGCTGGACGCGGCGCCGCGGCTGGTCGGCCAGGCCATGCTGGCCGGCTTCTACCTGAGTGAACTGACGCTGCGGCTGGCGCCACGCCAGGATCCGTTGCCGGAGGTGTACCTGGCGTACGGCGAGGCACGCGCGCGGCTGGCAGTGGGCGCCGGACTGGCCTGGACGCTGCGCCGCTTCGAGCGCGAGCTGCTTGCCGCACTGGGGCTCGGTTTCGATCTGGAAAGCGCCAGCGATGGTCAGCCGATCGATCCGGCAGCGCGTTATGCGCTGGATCCGCAGGAAGGGCCGCAACGGCTGCTCAGCGAGCGCGGTGGAGAGCGCAGTGCGGCGGCCACCGGTTCGGCGCTGTTGGCGCTGGCGGCCGACGAGGAGCCGGGGCCTGCCGATCTGGCGAGCCTGCGGCTGCCCATGCGGCGGGTGCTGGCGCACCACCTGGGGCCACGGGGGCTGAAGTCCTGGGAGCTGCTGGAGCAGTTGGCCCCCCGGCGGTAGGCGGGCGGGGTCAGAACCGTCTTCCGCAGGGAAAGGGATCTGACCCCGGATTGATTTCGATATCTGACGGGGCAGGGCGCACCCGTGCCGGGCAACCCTCAGTGCAGCAGTGCCGCTACCGCGGCGCGGAAGCCCGCTTGGGCCAGGTCCGACTCCGGCATGTGGTGCAGCTGGCGCACCGCGCGGCCCAGCCGTGCGGCACCGACGAAGCCGCAGCTTGCCTGCAGCCGGTGCAGCTGGCTGCGCAGCTGGCGTTCATCATGCTGGTCCACGGCCTGCTCCACCGCATCGCGGACGCCCGGCAGTTCCGCAAGGAACAGCTCGCGCAGGGCGATCAGGTGGTTGCGCTGGCCATTGAGAGCGGCCAGAGCGGCGGTCTCGTCCCAGTCCTGCCCGTTCAGCTCGATCGCAGCGGGGGCCGGAGCGACGGCGATGCCGGCCGGCGAGTTGACCAGGGCGCGGCGGACCGCCTTCAGCAACTGGTCGCGGCCGAGCGGCTTGACCAGGGTGTCGCTGAAACCGGCCTCACGCAGGCGCGCATGGATGGACGTGTCGCCGTCGGCGGTATGCGCCAGCGCAGGCGTGTCCGGATGCGAACGGCGCAGTTCGCGCAGCAGCTGCGCGCCATTGCCGTCAGGCAGGTTGACGTCGATCAGCCACAGGTCGTGGGCCCCGGGCTCGGCGCTTGCCAGGGCACTGGCAAGGGAGTCCGCGGTATCGACGTCCGCCGGCAGGGTTTCCAACGCCGCCTTGAAAAACCCGCGGCTGATGATGTCGTCCTCGACAAGCAGGAAGCGGGGCCGACCGGCCCGCGGGGTCATCTGCATCAGGGGCTGCCTCCATGTCAGCTGGTTGACATCATCAAGCACGGCGGCGGCTGGCGCAAGCGGCGGCAGGCCCCGCCGGTCAGGATCTGCGACAATACGCGCCCATTTTCGCCCGCAGCCTGTTGCCACGTGGCCCGATCCCGCTCCCGCATCGACCGTACCCCGTTCCAGACCGAGATCCTCGACCTCAGCCATGATGGTCGCGGCGTCGCCCGCCGTGAAGGCGAAGGTGGCAAGGTCACCTTCATCAGCGGCGCTCTGCCGGGCGAAGTGGTCATGGCTGAACAGACGGCCCGCAGCCGCCATTTCGACGAAGCACGCACCGTGGAAGTGCTGCAGGCCTCGCCACAGCGGGTGACGCCGAAGTGCCCGCATTTCGGCACCTGCGCCGGCTGCGTGCTGCAGCACCTGGATGAAGACCAGCAGATCGTTGCCAAGCAGCGCGTGCTGATGGACAACCTGGAACGCATCGGTCACGTGAAGCCGGGCCGCGTGCTGCCACCGCTGGTCGGCGACAGCTGGGGTTACCGCCGCAAGGGGCGCTTCTCGGTGCGCCGCGTCGAGAAGAAGGACAAGACCCTGGTCGGCTTCCGTGAACAGGACCCGCGCTTCGTCGCCGATCTCAGCCAGTGCCTGACCGTGATCCCCGAAGTGGGCACCAAGGTGCAGGCGCTGTCGACCTTCATCGAGTCGCTCGACGGCAAGCGCGACATCCCGCAGATCGAGTTCATCGGCGGTGACCAGGCCATCGCGCTGACCGTGCGTCATCTGCAGCCGCTCAGTGATGCCGACCGCGCCGCATGGGCCAGCTTCGGCCAGCAGCACGGATTCGCCATCTACCTGCAACCCGGTGGCGTGGACACCGTCCATCCGCTGGACGGGCAGGGCGTGCCGCTGTCGTTCCGGCTGGCGCCGTGGGATGTCGAACTGGCATTCCGGCCACTGGATTTCATCCAGGTCAATGCCAAGCTCAACGAGAAGATGATCGCTCACACCCTGGATCTGCTGGAGCCGGGTGAGGACGAGCGCGTGCTGGACCTGTTCTGCGGGCTGGGCAACTTCACCCTGCCGCTGGCGCGCCGAGTGCGCGAGGTGGTGGGCGTGGAAGGCGACGCGGGCCTCGTTGCCCGCGCACGTGAGAACGCCGAGCGCAACGGGCTGGGCAACGCCCAGTTCTACAGCGCCGACCTGACCCAGGACCAGCGCGCCACGCCGTGGATGCGCCAGGGCTTCGACAAGCTGTTGCTGGACCCGCCGCGCTCGGGCGCGATCGAGGTGCTGCAGCAGCTGCCGTTGAAGCAGTTCAAGCGCATCGTGTACGTCAGCTGCCATCCGGGATCGCTGGCCCGGGACGCGGGTTATCTGGTGAACGAGCAGGGCTTCAGCCTGGTCAGTGCCGGCGCCATGGACATGTTCCCGCACACCGCGCACGTGGAAAGCATCGCGGTGTTCGAAAAGCGCTGACCCGCTGTCATGCCCATCGCGCATAATGGCGCGATGGGCATCGAGATCGAACGCAAATTCCTCGTCAGCAGCGACGGCTGGCGTGCGGCCGCACACCGGGTGATTCCGATGGCGCAGGGCTACATCAACGATCTGGGCGCGCTCGACAGCGGCCGCCAGAACGCGTCCGTGCGGGTGCGCATCGAAGGTGAGCACGCCGCGCTGAACCTGAAGTCGCGCACGATCGGCCATACCCGCCAGGAGTTTGATTACCCGATTCCGGTGGAGGATGCGCGCGCGCTGCTGGCGCTGTGCGTGGGGGGCCTGATCGACAAGCGTCGCCACCTGGTCGAGCATGCCGGCCTGACCTGGGAAGTGGATGAGTTCCTGGGCGACAACGCCGGCCTGGTGGTGGCCGAAGTCGAGCTGGAAAGCGCCGGGCAGGCCATCGCCCTGCCGGACTGGGCCGGCGCGGAGGTCACCGACGACCCGCGCTACTACAACGTCGCACTGGCCAGTCATCCCTATTCACGCTGGTGAAAGGGGCATTCCCCCTTTTTTCGGGGCGCCCGGACCCCATGTCGGTGGGATGAGAATCGACATCTACTCCGACGTGGTCTGTCCCTGGTGCTGGATCGGCAAGCACCGTTTCCAGCAGGGGGTGCAGTTGCTGGGGGCCGATGCCCCAGCACTCGACATCCACTGGCAGCCGTTCCAGCTGGACCCGGATGCGGGCACCACGCCGGTGCCGCTGCGCGAGGCGTATGCGCGCAAGTTCGGCGGTGTCGAGCGCACAGAGCAGATTCTCGGCCAGACCCAGGCCACCGCCCGTGGCGAAGGCCTGCCCATGGACTTCAGCCAGGGCCAGGTGCGGGTGACCACCCTGCCAGCGCACCGGCTGCTGTGGCTGGCCGGCCAGCACGGTGTGCAGGACGCGGTCGGAGAGGCGCTGTTCCGCGCCCATTTCGAGCACGGCCAGAATCTGGCGGACACAGAGGTGCTGACCCGGGCCGGTGTGGCAGGCGGACTGGATGCGGCAGAGATCGCCCAGATGCTGGCCTCCTCACGGGGCCTGGCCGAGGTTGAAGCGGGACTGGACCAGGCCCGTGCGCTGGGTGTTTCCTCGGTGCCGACCTTCGTCATCGACGGCCGCTGGGCGATTTCCGGCGCCCAGCCTCCGGAAGCCTTCGCCCAGGCGCTGCGGCAGATCGCGGCGGAGCAGGGCACGGCAACCGGACGCAGTGGCGACGACGCCTGTGGTGCGGACGGCTGCAGGGTCTGATCCTTCGAGGGGCGCGCGATGGACGCCCCCACCTGCGTCCAACGGCCGGTTCTGCGACAATGCGGCACTGCGCCATGCGGGCGCCCGTTGTGGAGAACGACCATGCTGCTGATCGGCGTTGCCGGCACTGAACTGACCCCCCAGGAACGCGACTGGCTGCAGCACGATGCCGTTGCCGGGGTGGTGCTGTTCACGCGCAACTTCGCCTCCCGCCAGCAGGTGAGCGAGCTCAGCGCCGCGATCCGCGAGGCCGCGCCGCGCCCGCAGCTGATCTGCGTCGACCAGGAAGGCGGTCGCGTGCAGCGTTTCCGCAAGGGCTACAGCGATCTGCCGCCGCTGCAGGAGATCGGTGCCGGCTATGCGAAGGATCCCGGCGCCGCGTTGGCGCTGGCCGAGCAGCACGCCTGGCTGATGGCCAGCGAAGTGCGCGCCAGTGGCGTGGACCTGAGCTTTGCCCCGGTGGTCGACCTGGGCCGTGGCAACCTTGCGATCGGCAACCGCGCTTTCAGTGAAGACCCGCAGGTCGTGGCTGCGTTCACCGAGGCCTACGTACGCGGCATGCACGCGGCCGGCATGGCGGCCACCCTCAAGCATTTTCCCGGCCATGGCACCGTGCTGGAAGACACCCATGTCGATACCGCGGTCGATCCGCGGACGCTGGACGAACTGCGCGCGCAGGACCTGGTGCCGTTCCGGGCCGGTGTTGCCGCCGGTGCCGACGCCGTGATGATGGCGCACGTGATCTACCCGCAGGTGGCGCCGGAACCGGCCGGCTATTCGCCGCGCTGGATCCAGGAGGTGCTGCGTGGCGAGCTGGGCTTCCGCGGCGTGGTGTTCTCCGACGACATCGGCATGGCCGCTTCGCACCATGCCGGTGGCGTTGCGGCACGCGTGCACGCGCACCTGGATGCGGGCTGCGACGTCGTGCTGGTCTGCCATCCGGAGCTGGTCGATGAAGCCCTGCACGCGGTGCAGGGACGCTCCCTCAATACCGCTGCGCTGCTTGGCCTGCTCGGCCGCGGCGCGCTTGGCTGGGATGGCCTGCTGGCCGATGCCCGCCATGGCGACACTCAATCCCGTCTGCTTGAAACCCTTGGAAGAACCGTCTGATGCCGAACCTCACCATTTCCCAGGCCCTGGCCCAGGCCGACCTGCTGGTTGACCGCCCCACCATCGACAAGGCCATCGCCGGTATCGCCGACGCCATCGCGCGCGATTACAAGGGCGAGGTGCCACTGTTCCTGTCGATCATGCACGGTGCGCTGCCGTTCGCCGGCCAGCTGGCGCTGGAGCTGGGTGCGCGCGGCCAGGACGTGCAGTTCGATTACCTGCACGCCACCCGCTATCGCGGTGAAACCACCGGCGGCGACCTGGTGTGGAAGCACAAGCCGGCCACCGCGCTGTTCGGCCGCCGTGTGCTGCTGGTCGATGACATCCTCGATGAGGGCTACACCCTGCAGGGCGTGCGCACCTGGTGCCTGGAACAGGGCGCGACCGACGTGCGCATCGCAGCGATGACGGTGAAGAAGCACGATCGCGGGCTGCCGGATGTGACAGCTGACTACGCCGGTATCGAACTGCCCGACCGTTACGTGTTCGGTTTCGGCATGGACGTCAACGAGACCCTGCGCTGCGTGCCGGCCATCTACGCGATGAAGGAATAACAGGCACGGCCGTCCGCGACCGTCCTTTGCCGCCGCCGGCATCCTCGGGTGCCGGCGTTCGTCTTTCTCTGGAGTGCTTTCGATGCAACAGATCGCCCTGGCCGTGATCGGCGGTACCGGTGTCTACAACCTGGCCAAGCTCGACGATGTGCAGACCCACGAGGTCGAGACCCGCTTCGGCCGTCCCTCCGGCCCGGTGCGCGTGGGCACGCTGCTGGGCAACCGCGTGGCGTTCCTTGCGCGCCATGGCGAGGGCCACTCGCTGCCGCCGCACAAGATCAACTACCGCGCCAATCTGGCTGCGCTGCAGCAGATCGGCGCCCAGCGTGTGCTGGCGCTGAACACCGTCGGGGGCATCACCGAGCAGGTCGGGCCGCGCGTGCTGGCCTGCCCGGACCAGATCATCGACTACACCTGGGGCCGGATCAGCACGATCTGTGAAGAAGAGGGTACCGAAGTGCTGCATGTGGACTTCGGCCACCCGTACACGCCGATGCTGCGGAGCAAGATTCTGGCCGCGGCCAAAGTGACGGGTGTCACGGTCCATGACGGTGGCTGCTACGGTGCGACGCAGGGGCCGAGGCTGGAAACCATCGCGGAAATCGCCCGCATGCGGCGCGATGGCTGCGATCTGGTGGGCATGACCGGAATGCCCGAAGCCGCGCTGGCGCGGGAGTTGGGACTGGATTACGCGTGCCTGGCGATCGTGGCGAACTGGGCCGCGGGCTGTGGTGATGGCGAGGAGATCACGATGGCCGAAGTGCTGGCCAATGTGCAGGCGGCGAGCAATGGACTTCCGGAACTGATCGGCGAATTGGCACGGGGGTGATTGTCTTCGCCGAGCAAGCTTTGCATACTCAGCCGGTACGCGGGTTCAGCGTACACCACCCATTCATTGCATAAGGTCTCGCATCACCATGCCGAACGGTACCGTCAAGTGGTTCAACGACGCCAAGGGATTTGGCTTCATCTCGCCGGAGGATGGCAGCGCCGACGTGTTCGCGCACTTCTCCGCCATCAACTCCAAGGGCTTCCGCAGCCTGCAGGAAGGCCAGCGTGTCACCTATGACGTGACCCAGGGCCCGAAGGGTGCCCAGGCTTCGAACATCACGCCGGCCGAGTGATCCACTCGACAGTGCGTTGAGAACCCCGCTCCGGCGGGGTTTTTTTTTGCGCCCATCGCATGGGACCGAACCCAAGCCGCGCGCGGGCGGGCCGCCCTGCCGGCGAATGTCCCCCGGCGCCGGCCTTCGACCGTCGCCTCCTCCTTTACTTCGCCGGCAGGGCGGCCCGCCCGCGCGCGGCCTGGAGAACGATCCGGATCCGGCTGGGGCACAATGTGCGGATGACGGAACGACTTCGCATTGCCGTGATTGGATACGGCACCGCTGGCCAGGCGATGGCCATCCTGCTGACCCGTGACGGGCACGACGTGGAGATCTTCGAGCGCGTGCCGACCCCTGGGCCGGTCGGCGCCGGTTTCCTGTTGCAGCCCAGCGGCCTGCAGGTGCTGTGGCAGATGGGACTGCTGGAGGCCGTGCGCGCGCATGCCGCGCCGGTGCATCGGCTTTATGGCGACACGCCGTGCGGGCGTGCGGTGATGGACATGGGCTATGGCGGCCTCGATGTCCGCCTGCACGGTCTGGGCATGCAGCGCGGCGCCCTGTTCTCGCTGCTGGACCAGGCCCGCGATGGCGCCGGCCAACTGCATGCGGGGACCACCATCGACGCGGTCGATACCGCGCGGGGGCAACTGCGCGACAACGAAGGCCGCACGCATGGCCCGTTTGACCTGGTGGTGGCGGCCGACGGCGCAGCGTCGTCCCTGCGCGCGACCATTGCCGGCGGCGCTGGCCTCGACCGCGTCTATCCGTGGGGTGCATTGTGGTGCCTGCTGCCGGCAGGAGAGTGGCCGCACGTGCAGCAGCTGCGCCAACGCTACGTCGCCGCGCGCAAGATGATCGGCCTGTTGCCGGTGGGCACGTGTCCGGGTGATGACACGCCGCGCCTGAGTTTTTTCTGGAGCCTGCCACGCGCCGACTTCGCGCGTTGGGAAGATGAAGGCATGCAACCGTGGCTGCAGGAACTGCATGCGCTCTGGCCCGAGGCCAGCGCACGCTTCGATCACCTGCACGATGCCGGACAGCTGTCCCGGGCGGTTTACCGCGATGCGGTGATGACCCGCTGGCATCAGGGGCGCATGGTCCTGGTCGGCGATGCAGCGCACGCGATGAGCCCGCAGCTGGGGCAGGGGGTGAACATGGCGCTGCTCGATGCGCTGGCGCTGCGAGACGCGCTGCGTGTGCATGGCGCTGGTGAGACGGCACTGCAGGCCTACCAGGCGCAGCGACGTGCGCATGTGGCGGTGTACCAGCGCTGGAGCCGCTGGCTGACGCCGCTGTTCCAGTCCGATCGCGATGCGTGGGCCAAGGCGCGCGACGCGCTGCTTGGCCCGATGGGGCGGCTGCCGGGGGGACGCGGCCACATGCTGCGGGTGCTCAGTGGAACCCAGCACGGCTGGTTCGGTTCGCTTGCTCTGGATCCAGCCTTCCTCGAAGCCCTGGCCCGGCCGCCCGTTGCGCTTGCCACGCAGGCTGCCACGGCGGCTGCGTGAATCGCATCATCACGTGAATTAACGGTTACCTCACCGCGTCTGTGCGACAAGAGTGAAGCACGCCACAGCTGCGTCGCCCGTTTTCCTCTCCGTGATTCGAACATCGCGTGGCCCGGGTGGCGCCGCCGTCGCGGCCTGCTGCGGCCCGGATGTGCTGCGAGTTCACGAGGAGGATGCCATGTTGTTCGCGGTCGAAGAGCTGGAATCGGAAATCTGCAAGCTGCGGGGATTGCTGCAGATGCTGCACGAGGACCAGCCCGACGTTCTGGAGGATGTGTTCGAGTTCCATGTGGGCAGCCTGATCAGTCATGCGCTGCCGGAACACCACACGCACATCCGCGCCTGTGCGCAGGAAATGCTCTCGGCCGTCCAGGCACTGCCGCGCCGGCAAAGCAACGACACGCCCGATTTCCATCTGATGCCGGCGCTGGCGGGCGTCCGGCCGGCCTGACTGTCGCGCCCGCTGGCCTTACCGGCCAGGCATCGCCACCAGACCCTGTTCGACACAGGCGATGCGCCGTTCACCCTGCGCCGGTGCGATGACCCAGCCGCCGGTGAAGGCGGAGAATGCCGGCAGCACCGTCAATCCTTCGCGCAGCCAGAACGCCGGAAAGCGGCGGCGCAGCGCCGGCAGTGCGATCTGCGGATGGATATGGCCGGCAATGACGTGCGCTGCGGGCACGTGCCGTGGTTCATGGCACAGCAGGAACGCGCCCAGCTGCACCTCGTCATGCAGCTCCACCTGCAGCGCCGCGTGCGGCAGGTGCCGATCATGATTGCCGCGTATCACATGCACCGCCAGCGCGGAGTGCTGCTCTCGCCATCCCAGCCATTGCCGGTACCACGCCGCACGATGCGCCGGCCCATGCAGTACATCGCCCAGTATCCACAGCTCGCGGCAGGCCCTGGCCTGCACCAGCCTCTGCAGGCGCTGCAGGTCGTCGCGGGTGCCGCCGGACGGCAGCGCGATGCCGGCGCGGCGGAACAGGTCGGCCTTGCCCAGGTGCAGGTCGGCGATCAGCAAGGCCTGCCGGGCCGGCCACCACAGTGCGCGCGCACCGAGCAGCAGCATGGGTTCACCGCCCAGCGTCACGGCCAGCTCATCGGCCATGGCGTCGCTCCAGCTGCTGTGCGGCACGCAGCACGCGGGTGCGCCAGTCTTCGTTGCTGAACTGTCCGCGCAGGCGCTCGGCCCACAGCGGGAAGCCCAGCGGTGTCAGCGAGGCGGGATGCTGCAGTGACAGTGACTGCGTACCGATGCGTTTGAGCACCTGCTGCAGGCCCGGCAGATCCAGGCTGTCCTGCAGCACTTCATGCTCGGCCAATGCCAGCAGCAGATGATCGGGGTCGTGCTCGCGCAGCACGTCGTACAGCAGTCCAGCCGAGGCCTGCAGCTGGCGCAGCGAGCGCGGCGCGCCGCCGGGCAGGCTGGGTACCAGCAGGCCAGCGACGCGTGCGATTCCGCGGAACTGGCGTCGCGCGAGCTCGCCCAGATTGACGGCGGCACGCAGGTCCTCAAGCAGCTGATCGGCCGTGAACAGTTCCTTCCATTGCTCCGCCTGCAGCTCGATCGGCTGCGTCGGTGCCAGCACCAGCCCGTGGTCATTGACGGCATAGCCGATGCTGTTGCGCTGCCGGCGCGTGCAGCGCAGCGCCAGCAACGCCGCCAGTGCCTCGTGGATGTGGCGTCCGGCAAAGGGATAGACGAACACGAACTGGCCTTCGCGGCGCCGCACATCTTCCAGCAGCAGGTGCGCAGGCGATGGCCGGGCAGACAGGCGCGACTGCAGTGCCATCAGAGGGGCCAGCCAGCGCGACTCGGCGCTGTCGTCCGCGCCGGACAGCACCGCTTCCAGTTCGCGCCCGAGCGGCATCGACAGGGGCAGCTGGCCACCCTGCCAGCGCGGGACGGTGCCTTCACCGCCCTTGCGGGCCAGGCGCACATAGGCGGTCATGTCGCGCAGCTGCACCAGCTCCAGCATGCGCCCGGCGAACTGGAATCGATCGCCTCTGCGCAGGCGGCTGGCGAACTGTTCTTCCACCGAGCCGAGGCCACCGCCGCGCAGGAACTGCACACGCACGGCGCCATCGCTGCTGATGGTGCCGATTGACAAGCGATGGCGCAGGGCCTGGCGGCGGTCGTGCACGCGATGGTAGCCGTCCGCGTCGAGCACGACCTTGTGGAAGTCCGGGTACTGCGCCAGTGCCCGTCCACCCTGCACGATGAAGTCCAGGACAGCCTGCCATTGCGCGTCGCCCAGCTGCGCGAATGCGTGCGTGCGCCTCACCTGCGCCAGCAGCGAGCGGCTGGTGAATCCCCCCGCCAACGCGCGGCTGACCGCATGCTGGGCGAGCACGTCCAGCGACAGAGTTGGCGGTCGCCTGGCTTCAACCACGCCGTCGCGCAGCGCGCGGCGGACGGCGGCGTACTCGGCCAGTTCCAGCGCATGGCTGGGCACGCACAGGATTCTGCCGCTGGCGCCGGGGCGATGCCTGGCACGGCCGGCGCGCTGGCGCAGCCGCGCCACGCCCTTCGGACTGCCAAGCTGCAGTACCTGGTCCACTTCGGGAAAATCGACGCCCAGATCCAGGCTGGAGGTGGCAACCACGCAGCGCATCGCACCGGCGCGCAGGCCGTCTTCCACCTGCTGACGCAGTGCGGGGTCCAGCGAACCGTGGTGCAACGCCAGCGTGGCGGCATCCTCCGGCCACACCGCCGCCAGCGCCTGGTGCCACAGTTCGGCCTGCGCCCGCGTGTTGGTGAACAGCAGACTGCTGCGCGCGGTCATCAGCGCTTCCAGCACGCGCGGAAGCTGCGCCAGGCCAAGATGTCCGGCCCAGGGAAAGCGCTCGCCCGGTGCCGGCAGCAGGCTGCTGACGGTGACCGGACGCTGGCGCGCGCCTTCGACGATGGGTGCGTCCGGCCGGTCCGGCAGCAGCACGTCGCGCGCCTGCGGCAGATTGCCCAGCGTGGCCGACAATCCCCACAGCTGCAACGCAGGCGTGGTGTCGCGCAGCAGTGCAAGATTCAGCTGCAGCAGCACGCCGCGCTTGTTGCCCAGCAGTTCATGCCATTCGTCGACCACCACGCAGCGCAGCTGATGCATGCGTGGCAGGGTATCGGGGTAGGTGAGCAGCAGTGCCAGTGATTCGGGCGTGGTCACCAGCACGTCGATGCGCCCTTCGCGCGCCAGGCGCCGCTCGCGCTGGCTGGCGTCGCCGCTGCGCAGGCCCACGCGCCACCCCAGGCCCAGGCCATCGACGACCGATTGCAGTGCGCGTGCGGTGTCGCTGGCCAGGGCACGCAGCGGGGTCACCCACAGCACCTGCAATGGGCGCACCGCGCTGGGGCGGGCGGGTGCGGGTGCGGGCGCGATCATCGCCTGCAGCAGCGGTCCGCCGAACATCGCCAGCGTCTTGCCGCTGCCGGTGGGGGTATGCAGCAGGCCCGATTCGCCTGCCAGGTAGTGACGCCACATGGCGCGCTGGAAGGGCAGGGGTTTCCAGCCGCGGCTGGCAAACCAGCCGTTCAGCCGCTGCAGGGCCTCGCTCCGCGTCATCGTGCCAGGGCCTGCAGCGTCGCCAGCTGATCGGCCTCGCTGGCCGGCTTGTCGTGGCGCCAGCGCAGGATGCGCGGAAAACGCACGGCGATTCCTGATTTGTGCCGTGCACTGCGGTTGACCGCCTCGAAGCCGAGTTCGAACACCTGCTCGGCGCGGACGCTGCGTACCGGCCCGAAGCGCTCGCGGGTGTTGGCGCGGATCCAGCGATCGAGGGCGAGGATTTCCTGATCGTCCAGGCCCGAGTAGGCCTTGGCCACCGGAACCAGCGCATCGCCGTCCCATACGCCGAAGGTGTAATCGGTGTACAGCGTGCTGCGCCGGCCATGGCCGGCCTGTGCGTACAGCAGCACGGCATCGATGGTGAGTGGATCGACCTTCCACTTCCACCAGTCACCACGGCGCCGGCCGGACTGATACGCTGAGTTGCGGCGCTTCAGCATCAGGCCCTCCACGCCGCGCTCGCGCGCCGCGTCGCGCAGCGCGGCCGCCCGTGCCCAGTCCCCGCCGGGCACCTCCGGCGACAGCTGGATGCGCGCATCGCCGAGCGTGCCGAGCAGTTCCGCCAGCTGCACGCGCCGCTGCTGAAGCGGCAATGCACGCAGGTCGTTGCCGTCGCGTTCGAGCAGGTCGTAGGCCAGCATCCGCACCGGTGTCGTACGCAGCGTGGTGGCGCCCGGCTTGCGGCGCTGGATGCGGGTCTGCAGGGCGGTGAAAGCTTTCGGAAGATCGGCCGGCTCATCCCAGGCCAGCAGTTCGCCATCCAGCACCGATCCCTCCGGCAGCAGTGCGGCGGCCTGCTCGATCTCGGGGAACCGGCCGTCCAGGCGCTCTTCGCCACGCGACCACAGCGCCACCTCGCCGCGACGACGCAGCAGCTGCAGGCGGATGCCGTCCCATTTCCATTCCAGCAGCCAGTCGTCGATGCTGCCCAGGCGATCACCGGGCTCACCTTCCAGCGGCGAAGCGAGGAAGAACGGATACGGCTGCTGACGGTCCAGCGGCAGTTCTTCCGGCGACAGCAACTGTGCGAGCAGGGTGGGCGAGGGCACCCAGGTGCCCAGCATGCGCTGCGCGATGCGCGCGATGTCCAGTCCGGACAGTTCGGCCAGTGCCTGCTGGACCAGCCGCTGCGACACGCCGACGCGCAGTGCACCGGTCAGCAGCTTGTTGAACACCAGGCGTTCGTTCGCGGGCAGCTGGCGCCAGCCCTCGACCACGGCTGCACGTCGCTCGGGCTCGGGCTGATTGGCCACGGCCAGCAGATGCTGTTCGATCCAGTCGGCCAGAGGGCGGTCCGGCGCCATTGCCGTTGGGTCGTCCAGCAGCAGGGTCAGTGTCTCCGCCAGATCGCCGACCTGCGCATAGCTGTCCTCGACCAGCCACGCAGGCAGTCCGGCTTCCTCGCCGATCCAGCGGCGCAGCTCGCCGCTGGCAGCGATCTTCCGGCGCGCCCCCCCGACCTTGCCACCACTGAGCAGGAACAGGGCCCAGGCCGCATCGTGCGGTCGCGCGTGACGGAAGTAATCGACCAGCGCCGCGCGCTTGTCCAGCGTGGCGGTGCTGCGATCAAGGCGTTGGTACAGCGCGGCGAAGGCCTTCATTCCTCGCTCCCGAAATCGGTGCGGAAAGCCTCCGCGGCGACGCCGCGTTCGCGCAGGAACGGAATCAGCGCATCGGTGTTGCCATGCGTCGCGATGACGCGGCGTGCGCCGGTCTGCTCGATGGTACGCAGCAACGCGGGCCAGTCGGCGTGGTCGGAAATCACGAAGCCACGATCGACGTTGCGGCGCCGGCGGTTTCCGCGCAGCTGCATCCAACCGGAGGCGAAACCCAGCTGGTGGCGCCCGAAGCGGCGCAGCCAGGGCGTGCCGGCGGCCGAGGGCGGGGCGAGGATCAGCCGTCCGGCCGCATCGGCCTGGCGCCCCTGTTCGGCGACGGCGATCGCGTCCAGCATCGGGATGCCCGCAGCGCGATAGACGGCCACGCCATTGGCGATGGCACCGTGCAGCCATGCCGGCGGTTCGCCCCGTGCCAGCAGCTCGGCCAGCACGCGCTGGGCCTTGCCCAATGCATAGCAGAGCAGGACGGCGGCTTCACCGCGCTGCGCGCATTCCTCGCGCCAGGACGCGATCTCGGCAGCCACGGCTGCGGTGTCCGGCCAGCGGTAGATGGGCAGGGCGAAGGTCGCCTCGGTGATGAAGGTATCGCAGGGCACCACTTCGAACGGCGTACAGGTGGGGTCGGGCTGGCGCTTGTAGTCACCGGAGGCGACCCACACCTGCCGGCCATCATCGATGCGCACCTGCGAGGAGCCGAGCACATGACCGGCCGGATGCAGCGACACCTGCACCCGGCCCAGCGCAAAGGGTGCGCCCTCGGCATGCGCGTGCAGCGGCACGTCGCCCAGCCGCCAGCGCAGGATCGGCGCGCTGCCCGTGCTGCAGTGGTATTCGCCCATGCCCGGGCGCGCGTGGTCACCATGGCCATGGGTGATGACCGCGCGCGGCACCGGCCGCCAGGGATCGATGTGGAAATCGCCAGCAGCGCAGTACAGCCCTTCCGGGCGCAGCACCACAAGATCGTCGTTGCCTGCCATGGCTGCACTGTGGCGCGCGGCTCGTGCACGGGGTGAGAACCGGCCTGAACGCGGGCTTGGCGCAGCATGCGGCACAATCGGATCGCATACCTCTTGCCGCCGGATGGATCGCATGAGTGGACCGGGTTTCAGCAGCACTGCCCCCTTCGAGACCCATGTGGTGCTCAATCAGCCGCCACCGTTCGCCGGGCGCCAGCTGTTCACCGATGACGCAGCGTTGATGGAGGCGGTGCATCGCGAAGGCGCCGCAGCCTTCGTCCCGCGCCTGGCGCAGTACGGTGCGCTGGCCGGTGACGAGCTGTACCGGCTCGGATTCGATGCCAACCGCGACCGCCCGCGCCTGCGCACCCATGACGCGCAGGGGCATCGCATCGATACGGTGGAGTTCCATCCGGCCTACCACCAGCTGATGACCGCCGCGAAGGCGCATGGCGTGGCCGGCCTGTCCTGGCATGAGCCGCAGCCGGGTGCGCATGTTGCACGCGCGGCGCTGAGCTATCTGCACCACCAGGCCGAGGCGGGTACCAGTTGCCCGTTGACGATGACCCATGCGGCGGTAGCGGTGCTGCGGTCGCAGCCGAACCTGGCCGAATGGGCGCGCAAGGCCGCCGCACCGGTGTACGACCCGCGCGACGTACCGGTGGCCGACAAGGCCGGCATCACCCTGGGCATGGGCATGACCGAGAAGCAGGGGGGCTCGGATGTGCGCGCCAACACCACGCGAGCAGAGCCCATCGACGGCGAGCGCTATCGGCTGGTCGGCCACAAGTGGTTCTTCTCGGCACCCATGTGCGATGGCTTCCTCGTGCTGGCGCAGGCACCGGGCGGACTGACCTGTCTGCTGATGCCGCGCCGGCTTGCCGATGGCGACCGCAATGCATTCCGCCTGGTGCGGCTGAAGGACAAACTGGGCGATTGGGCCAACGCGTCCAGCGAGGTCGAGTTCTGCGGCGCGCAGGCGTGGCGGGTGGGCGAAGAGGGGCGTGGCGTGGCCACCATCATCGGCATGGTGATGATGACCCGCCTGGACTGCATGCTGGGTGCCGCAGCGGAAATGCGCATGGCGCTGGCGCAGGCGCTGCACCATGCCCGCTACCGCCGCACCTTCGGCCGGTTGCTGGTGGAGCATCCGTTGATGGCCAACGTGCTGGCCGACCTCGCACTGGAATCGGAAGCGGCGACGGTGCTGTCGATGCGCATCGCGCGTGCGGTGGACCGTGCGTCCTTCGATGCCGGCGAGGCGGCGCTGGCCAGGCTGGGCACGGCGCTGGGCAAATACTGGGTGTGCAAGCGGGCGGCGACCTTCGTCAACGAGGCGCAGGAATGCCTGGGCGGCGCGGGCTATGTGGAGGAATCAATGCTGCCGCGCCTGTACCGGCAGGCGCCGCTGAACTCGATCTGGGAAGGCAGTGGCAACATCCAGTGCCTGGATGTGCTGCGGGCACTGGCCCGCGAACCGGAGACGCTGGCCGCACTGCAGGGCGAGCTGTCGGCGGTGGCTGATCGCGATGCGCGCTATGCCGCTGCGCTGCAGCGCTGGGTAACGACCCCGGCACCGGAAGAGTCGCAGGCGCGGATGTTCTGCGAGCGCACCGCATTGCTGCTGCAGGCGGCACTGCTGCTGCGTGCACGCAGTCCGGTGGCGGATGCGTTCATCCGCAGCCGGCTCGGCGGTGAACATGGATGGGTGTTCGGCACCCTGCCGGCCGGGTTGGACCTGCCGGAAATCCTGGCGCGCGCGCTGCCGTAGCGTGGAATTCTGTAGAGCGCCGCAGCGTGGCTGCGGCGCTCTGCAGTACCGGACGCGGCTCAGTGCTTGGCTTCTTCCTTGGCCGCGTTCGCCTTCGCGTCATTTGCGACATCACGCGCCTTGTCGGCGACCTTCTGTGCGGCGTCCGCGGTCGCATCGCTGGCGTGTGCAGCGGCGTCGGTGGCGGCGACCTTGGCCTGGTCAGCGGCATTGGCGGTAGCGTCGGCCGCCTTGTCCAGCGCCTGCTGGGTATCGGCCGCCGCCTGCTCGGATGCAGCTGCCGTCTTGTCGGCGGCCTCGCGGGTAGCTGCGGCGGCCTGGTCGACTGCGTCACGGGCGGCGGCGCCTGCGCTGTCGGCAGCCTGCCGCGCATCCTGGCGGGCCTGTTCGGCTTCCGGGCCCTTGCAGGCGGCCAGGCCGATCAGCAGCGAAGCGGCCAGCAGGGACAGGGTCAGCGAGCGGATCTTCATGGCGATCTCCGGTAGTGCACTGCGGCAATGGATGGGGACGCCAGCCTATTCACGCCCTTGTGAAGGCGGGGTCGCGGAACGCGATGCAAAGAAAAAGCCGCTGGCGAACCAGCGGCTTTTCCAGAACAGCGTGAAGAAAGAAGTTATTACTTCTTGGCTTCTTCAGCAGCGTCCTTGGCCTGCTCGGCGGTGCCTTCGGCAGCCTTGGCAGCGTCCTTGGCCTGTTCAGCAGCAGCGTCGGTAGCGGCGCCAGCAGCCTGGGCAGCGGCGTCAGCCGAAGCGTCAGCAGCGGTGGCGGCGGTGTCGGCGGCCTGCTGGGCAGCGTCGGCGGTCTGGGCGCCAGCAGCGGCGGCCTGATCGGCAGCAGCCTGGGCTTCGGTGGCGGCTTCGTTGGCCGAAGCAGCGGCGTCCTGGGCAGCTTCCTGCTTCGAGCAGGCGGCCAGGGCCAGAGCCAGGGACATCGCGACCAGCAGCTTGTTGATGCTCATTGTGTGAATCCTCGTCGTTAGATTAGGCAACGCGCAACTGCGCGCCGACAACATGATGACAAGCCACGTTTGGCTGTCAAGCGATCCCGCATTCATTTTTGCGAAATCGCAGTTAAACCTTTTTAAATCAATTCGATGGCAATTGCGGTCGCCTCGCCACCACCGATGCACAGGGTGGCAATGCCGCGCTTGCCACCGCGCGTGCGCAGGGCGTTGACCAGGGTCACCACCAGGCGTGCCCCGGATGCGCCGATCGGATGGCCCAATGCGCAGGCCCCACCATTCACGTTGAGCTTGTCATGGGGAATGCCCAGTTCGCGCATCGGGGCCATCGCCACCACGGCGAAGGCTTCGTTGATTTCGAACAGATCCACCTGGTCCAGCGACCAGCCGGTCTTCTGCAGCAATGCGTGGATGGCGCCGATCGGTGCGGTGGTGAACCACTCCGGCTCCTGCGAATGCGTGGCGTGGCCGACGATGCGTGCCAGCGGGGTGATGCCGCGGGCCTTGGCGTCTTCCTCGGTCAGCAGCACCACGGCGGCGGCGCCGTCGGAAATGCTGGACGAGCTGGCAGCGGTCACGCTGCCGTCCTTCTTGAACGCCGGGCGCAGGGTCGGAATCTTGGCGATGTCCGAGCGGCCGGGCTGTTCATCGGTGTCGACCTCGACCTCACCCTTGCGGGTGGCCACCTTCACCGCGACGATCTCGTCGGCGAACGCACCGTTGGCCTGCGCCGCCTGCGCGCGCTTGACCGATTCGATGGCGTAGGCGTCCTGCTCCTCGCGGCTGAACTGGTACTTGTCCACGGCGCACTCGGCGAATTCACCCATGGCCTTGCCGTCGTAGGCGTTGACCAGGCCATCGTGGGCCATGTGGTCCACCGCCTGGAAGTTGCCGAAGCGGTTGCCGGTGCGCGAGTTGGGCAGCAGGTGCGGCGCGTTGGACATCGACTCCATGCCGCCGGCAACCACGACCTTGGCCGAACCGGCTTTGATCAGGTCATGCCCGAGCATGATGGTCTTCATGCCCGAGCCGCACACCTTGTTGAGGGTGCTGGCACCGACGGACAGCGGGATGCCGGCGGCGATCGCGGCCTGGCGGGCGGGCGCCTGGCCAAGGTTGGCCGGCAGCACGCAGCCCATCAGGACTTCGGAAACGTCGCTGGCCGGGACACCGGACTGCTCCAGCGCTGCGGCGATGGCGGCCGCGCCGAGGGTCGGGGTCGGCACACCGTTGAACTGGCCGAGGAAGGAGCCGATGGCGGTGCGTTTGGCGGCGGCGATGACGATGTTGGACATGGCAATCTCGTTGATGCGTAAGCAATGTTCGGAAAGGAGACCGGGGGCGTTGGATGCGCTCCGGTTTCCCGGCAGACTGCGTGGGGGTCGGCCCAAGTATAGAGGGTCGGGGATGGCTGCCGCTGGATGGCGCCGCATGCCCGCCGGGATGAAGGCGGGCCAACGTTCATGGGATGGAATCGATGGAACGCACGACGATGGCACGGTCGGTCCTGGCAGCGGCGCTGGCGATGGCGCTGACGGCGTGTGGGGGCGGAGGTGGCGGTGGCAACGTGCGCGTTGACCCGCCGCCCACCACGCCGCCGCCTGCACCGCCGCCGCCGACCACGCCGCCCCCGCCCAAACCGCTGGAGCCGGCCTTCGATGCGCACCTGTCGGTCACCCATGCGGGTGCCGCGCAGGCCACCGGTGCCACCGGCAGGGGCGTGCGCATCGGCATCGTCGATTCGGGCGTGCTGCGCGCGGCCGCCGCGCTGAACGGGCGGGTAGTGGCCAACCTCACCTACATCGACCCTGCCCGCAACAATCTGGGCGTGGACGATGTGGTCGGCCATGGCACTGCCGTCGCCAGCCTGGCCGCGGGCGCAGCGGTCGGGCGCTGGCCCGGCGGCATCGCGCCCGGTGCGCAGATCGTGTCGGCGCGGATCATCTCCGACAAGCCGCCGGCAGACGACGGCAGCGGCCAGGGCAATTCCTTCAGCGGCACCCTCGGAGTGGCCCAGGTGCACCGCGACCTGATCAGCTACAACGTCAAGGTGATGAACAATTCCTGGGGCGGTCTGTACTGGACCGACCTGCCCACCACCGCCCAGGTCGCCGGCGAGTACCGGCCTTTCGTCATCAATCACGGCGGGCTGGTGGTGTTCGCCGCGGGCAACGACGCGCGCAGCGAGCCCAGCAGCCTGGCGGCGTTGCCGGGCCAGGCGGGCGTGGCAGGCTCGCGACCGGCTGCGGATCTGGAGCGCGGCTGGCTGGTGGCCACGGCCGTCGATCCCTACGCGCCGGACACGCTGGCCGGTTACGCCAATGCCTGCGGCCAGGCGGCGCGCTACTGTCTGGCGGCGCCGGGCAGCGCGGTCTATCCGGATGACGCGGGCACCAGCTACTTCTGGAACTACGGCACGTCCTTCGCCGCACCTCTGGTGTCGGGCGCGGCCGCGCTGGTGTGGGAGCGGTATCCGTACTTCGACAACAACCTGGTACGGCAGACCCTGCTCGGCACGGCCAAGGACATCGGCGCCGCCGGCGTGGACCCGGTGTTCGGCTACGGCCTGCTCGACATCGGCAGGGCCATCAACGGGCCGGGACGTTTCGACTGGGGCGACGTGATTGCCAATGTCGACGCAGCATCCACCGGTTCGGTCTGGAGCAACGACATCGTCGGCAGTGGCGGCTTGGTCAAGCAGGGCGCCGGCGTGCTGGCGTTGACCGGCAACAGCAGCTACAGCGGTGCCACCCGCATCGAAGGCGGTGTGCTGTCGCTGCGCGACGGCGGCGTGATCCGTTCCGGCGTGAGCATCCTGCCGCAGGCCGATCCATCATCCAGCGGCCTGCAGTTCAATGGCGGCACGCCCCGCGTGGTCGGCAATGTGACCAACGGCAGCAGCGTGTTCCTGACCACTGCCAACACCACGGCGACCATCGAAGGCAACTACGTTCAGCAGGCCGGCGCACAGCTGATGATCGCGCTGGGGGCCAA
The DNA here is from genome assembly GCF_025642255.1 of Stenotrophomonas maltophilia. Classification (NCBI taxonomy): domain Bacteria; kingdom Pseudomonadati; phylum Pseudomonadota; class Gammaproteobacteria; order Lysobacterales; family Lysobacteraceae; genus Stenotrophomonas; species Stenotrophomonas maltophilia. The sequence goes on along the minus strand of NZ_CP106759.1, from coordinate 2,967,778 downwards.
CGCGCTGCAGGTCACCGGCAGCGCCCGTCTGGACGGTGGCGTGCACGTCCACGGATTCGTCGATGGCTACGTGCCGCAGGACGGTACCCGGCAGGATCTGATCCATGCTGCAGCCGGCCTGACCGGCACCTTCAGCACCGCGGCCACATCCAGTGGCCTGCAGGGGCTGGCCCTGCTGCAGACCAGCTATGGCTATGACAGCAACAACGCATGGTTGAACCTGACCCGGATCAGTGTCACCGCCGCTGCGCGTGGGCTCGATGCCGGTGTGCAGACAACTGCGGCGCGGCTGGAAGGCGCGTTCGTCGAACTGGACGGCAACCACGCGTTGCAGGATTCGCCATTCGGTGGTGCAGCGGCCGGCCTGCAGCGCAGCACGGGCCTGGCGGCCACGCTGGAGAGCCTGTCCGGCAAGGCCCACGCGCGTGCCGAGGCGGCGACCTTCGACAGCATCGACATGTCGCGACGCGCGGTGGCCGCCCGTTTCGATCGCGTGCAGGCTCTGCCTGCGCTGCGCGGTGCCTGGCAGAGCACGTTGGGCGAGGCAGGGCAGGGCAGTTTCGCTGGCAGCGCCACCGACAGCCGGGGCTGGATGGCCGGTCAGGACGTGCCGCTGGGCAGCCATGGCCTGCTGGGCATGGCGTTCGGTGAAACACGCAGCAACGGTGGCAGTGCCTTCAACGGTGATCGCGGGCAGGACCGCCAGGCGCAGGCGCAGCTGTATGCCGGCTGGAGCGTTGGGCGCGGTTATGCACTGGCGCAGTTCGGCGCAGGGCGGTTCACCCGCGAACTGGACCGGCAGCTGCTGCTGGGTGCAGGTGCCTACGGCGTTTCCGCGCGCTACGGCGGTCGATTCAGCAGCGCCAGTGTCGAAAGCGGCTATCGCTTCGGCACCGTCGGCGCGTCGTTGACACCGTATGTCGGTGCCAGTGGCACGCGGGTGGATACCGCGGCGTTCAACGAGCGCGGCGGCTTCGGTTTCGGCCTGCGGGGTGAAGCCAATCGTGCGCAGCGCAGTCAACTGCTGGCGGGGCTGCGCGGCGAGCGTGGCTGGGGACGCTGGACGCTGCGCGGGCACGCCGAATGGCAGCAGCGCCTTCAGGGCGCCGCCGGGGAGTGGCAGGCCAGCTTCGTCGGTGTCGACGCGTGGGCACCGTTGCCCGGTGCCGACTCACCGCGTGGCAGCGCCCTGCTCGGGCTTGCGCTGGAGTCGTGGTGGGGACGGAGTGGCCGTCTGAGCCTGGGCATCGATCAGCGTGTCGGCGGTGATGACGCACGGCAAGCGGCGCTGCGTTACAGCGCCGGGTTCTGATCCATCATGGGGTTGCCGGCGCCCGGAGGGGCGCCGTGCCGAGGCCCGGCAGGGGCGGTCAACCGCCGCGCAGATTGCCCAGGCGCGGGGTGCTGCGGCCCAGCGGCATCTTCAGCTTGCCGATCGACAGGATGCGGCTCTCGGCGATTCGGTCGGCCGCACGTTGCGGCGCGATGTTCTCGCGCTGCGACAGTTCAAAGATGCGTGTCAGGTTGTGGTAGATGCTGCGGATCAGGCGCATCGCGCGCTCGCGGTTGTAGCCATCGATCTCCAGCGACACGTTCATCACGCCACCGGCATTGACCGCGTAATCGGGTGCGTACAGGATGCCGCGCGCGTGCAGTTCATCGCCGATTTCCAGGCTGGACAGCTGGTTGTTGGCGGTGCCACAGATGATCTTGGCCTTGATCCGCGGCAGGGTGTCGGCATTGATCGAGCCTTCCAGCGCGCACGGCGCGAAGACGTCGGCATTCACTTCGTGGATCTCGTCCGGCTTCACTGCTTCGGCGCCGAAATCGCTGACTGCGCGATCGACCAGAGCCGCGTCCAGGTCGGTGACATACAGCTTCGCGCCGCGGTCGCGCAGCAGCTTGACCAGTTCCATGCCGATGTGGCCCAGGCCCTGCACTGCGATGCTGGTCTTGCCCACTTCCTCGTGGCCGAACTTGAAACGCATCGACGCCATCAACGCCTGCAGCGCGCCGTAGGCGGTGAACGGTGCGGGATCTCCGGAGCCGCCATGCACCTGGTGGACGCCGGTCACGAACTGGCTTTCCAGGTAGATGTTCTCCATGTCGTTGACGTCGGTACCGACGTCTTCGGCGGTGATGTAGCGGCCACCCAGCGAATCGACATAGCGACCGAAGGCGCGGAACAGGACTTCGGTCTTGTCCGCTTTCGGATCGCCGATGATCACCGCCTTGCCGCCACCGACATTGAGGCCGGCCAGCGCATTCTTGTAGGTCATCGTCCGGCTCAGCCGCAGCACGTCGGCCAGCGCTTCGTCGGTGCTGGCATAGGGACGCATGCGCACGCCGCCCAGGGCCGGGCCCAGGGTGGTGTTGTGGATGGCGATGATCGCCTTCAGGCCGGCGTCATGGCTGTGGCAGAACACCACCTGTTCGTGGCCGGTGGTGGCGAGGGTTTCGAATAGCATGGCGTCTCCGATGGTGCGAACGGCGGCGAACTGCAGCGAACGACCAGTGAACGGTAGGGTCCCAAAACAAAAAAAGCGACGTCGTCGGTGCAGGGGGACGGGTCGCGCGGCGCCATTCTAGTCCATTCCCCGAGTGTCTGCCGTCGACGTCGACGGGCACTGCGGGTTAAAGAAGATGAAAGCGCGGCCGATGCTGCGTCGATGGCCAGTGGCCGGATCGTGTGAAGAGACAGAGACGGGCCATGGCGAGCGCAGTACGACATCGACAGGATCACGGCCGGTGACGCTGGCCTGGGCACGCAGGGTACGCGGCTGGCTTGCGTCGCTGACCGGCGCGGCGCCGTCGCGTCTGTCGGCGGGGCCGCGTCAGGCGGTGGCCGCTGCGGCTGCCCGCCTGCAGGGAGACCCAGTGCCCCCGGGAGAGATCGCCGCGCAGCTGCAGCGTGGCCTGCACGCGCTGGCGCTGTACCCGCGACTGGCGGGCGAGCCCGGCCCTGTCGATGCCGCCAGCGCCGGACTGGCGCAGGCGGTGGCGGACGCGCTGCAGGATCGCGACTGGGCGACGCGGCAGCTGCCGCGCCGGCCGCAGCTGCTGCCGCAGCTGATCCAGACCGTCAACGATGATGCCGCCTCGGCACGGGTGATGGCGGCGATCATCGGCCAGGATCCGGTACTCACGGGCAACCTGCTGCGTATCGCCAACAGTCCCGCGTACAAGGTGCACGAACGCCCGGTCGAGAGCCTGCAGCGGGCGGTGACCCTGGTCGGCACGGAAGGCGTGCGGCAGATCATCAGTGCGGTGCTGGTGCAGCCGGTGATGCAGGTTCAGTGCGAGCGGTTCCCGCAGTTCAGCACGATCACCTGGGAGCACGCCCTGCTGGCATCGCGTGCTGCTGCCGACCACGCACGCAGCGTGAACTCCGGCGATGCCTTCGCTGCGCAGTGGCTGGGCCTGGTGCAGGGACTCGGTGCGGCGCTGGTGATGCGCCAGCTGCTGCAGGAAGCCCAGGCGCGCGGCGAGGACGTGCAGCCGGCCCTGGCCCTGCAGCTGCTGCAGCAGTGGTCGTTGCCGCTGGCACAGCGGGTGGCCGCCGCCTGGGAGCTGCCCGACCCGGTACACCAGACCCTGGCGGCCGACGCCTCGGGCCCTCTGTCCGACAGCCTGCGGCTGGGCAGCGCAGCGGCGGCGGCGAGCCTGCTGTGCCGGCATGGCCACTCCACCCAGGGCCGCATGCTGGCCCTGCTGGAGCAGCTGCCGTCGGCTCCGCCCCATGCGCTTCGCTGGATCTGGCGGCGCCTGCATGGTCGCAGCGTGGAAACACTGGACGACGCCCCGCATGAAGGCGAGGCCAGGGCACACTGAGCGCTACAGCTGCGATTCCACCGGCAGCCAGCTGATGATCCGCGACAGCCAGCGCTGGCGCCGCGTAGCACCTGGCTCGTCCTCCACCCAGCGCGGCGGAGGCTCACGCTCCAGCCAGCGCAGCCGATCGCGGTTGTCCACTGCCAGCCACCAGCTGTGCCTGGCGTCGGCCAGGCGCAGGTACTCGTCGCGCAGCTGCGCGCCCAGCACGGGATCGTCGAACAGCACCCCCATTTCGGTGTTGAGATAGGCCGAGCGCGGGTCGAGGTTGAAGGAACCGACAAAGCCACGGCGGTCGTCCACCAGGAAGGCCTTGGTGTGCAGGCTGGCCCCGCTGCTGCCGAACAGGACTGCATCGCCCGGCTGGCCCTGTGCCTTCAGCTCATACAGGTGCACGCCGGCGTTCAGCAGGGGCACGCGGTAGCCCATGTAGCCGCCGTGCACGGCCGCAACGTCGTTGGCGGCAAGGGAGTTGGTCACTATGCCCACGTGCACGCCGCGCGACGCCATTGCCGAGAGCCCGTCCAGGCCCTCGTTGCCCGGCACGAAGTAGGGCGAAATCAACAAGGCCTTGCTGCGCGCGGACTCCAGTTCACCGATCAGCCCGGTAACGAGCCAGCTGCCGCGGTCGTCGTTGCGGTGTTTCATCGGCGGATCCGAGACGATGCGCACGGTGCTGCTCCAGTGCAGCGGCTCGGGGCTGGGACGCTGCCGATGGCGTGATTCGGCCACGCGCGCAAGAAAGGGCCGGGCAGCATCGCGCTGCGCTTCATGGTCGGACTCACGCACCAGAAGGCGAAGCTGCGCGTCGGTATGGAAGGCCAGCGCGGAGACCGGAATCGCCGCCGGGCTGTTCCAGTAGTCGTCGAATATCCGGTTCGCCTGTGCAACGGCAGGGCCGGCGACCAGCAGGTCCAGGTCCTGGAAGTTCACATCCGTGCGCGCGCTGAAATACTCCTCGCCGATGTTGCGGCCACCGACGATGGCAACACGGCCATCGGCGATCCAGCTCTTGTTGTGCATGCGGTGGTTCACGCTGAAGAAGCGCTGCACCATCTCCACCATGCGCAGGATGCCGCTGCGGTTGCGGAACGGATTGTAGAGCCGGATCTCGATGTTCGGATGCCGGTCCAGCGCCATCATCAGCGCGTCCTTGTCCTTGGCATTCATGTCGTCGAGCAGGATGCGCACGCGCACCCCGCGCTCGGCGGCGTCATGCAGCGCTCTGGCCATCAGGTGACCGATCAGGTCGTCGTGCCAGATGTAGTACTGCAGGTCCAGACTGCGCCCGGCCTGCGCGGTGATCATCGCGCGCGCCGCGAATGCATCCATGCCATCGCCGAGGAAGGCCACGCCGGATTGCCCGGGGTGCGCCTCCTGCAGCGGCACGACCTGCTGGTCGATGCGGGTCTGCGCCGGTTGCAGCGGCAGTACGTGCGACGGCTCACCGTGCGCCTGTGGCGTCAGGTGGTCGGCCAGCAGCAGTCCGGACAGGACCAGCAGCAGGAGGATGGCGAAGATGATCGCAACGACGCGCAACAGGCGTCGCCACACAGGCGCAGGCGGGCTCATGGCCCCATGCTAGTGGATCGGCGTGCCGCGCGGCGGCGGGCGTCAGAACCGTTCGTCGCTGCCCACGTAGCGCCACTGTCCCGGCGGCAGCGGGCCCAGTGCCACCCGGCCGATGCGCAGGCGGCGCAGGGCGGTGACCTGCAGGCCAGCGGCAGCCACCGCGGTCTTCAGGCCCTTGGCCGTCAGCCCCTTGCCGGCGAAGCGCAGCCGCTGCTCGCTCTGCCAGCTCACCTTGGCCCCGCCCGACTCCTGCTGCAGCCGGGCCAGCAGCCAGGGGCCCCGTTCCGGCCCGCCTTCTGCCACTTCGACCAGATACTCCTGTTCGGTGCGGCCAAGATTGCGCTGCAGGTGGGCCAGCGTGGCCGGGTCCTGGCTGACCACGACCAGGCCGCTGTCTGCCGCGGGCAGGGACGCAGCCAGCTGCAAGCCGTGGAAATGGCGCTGCAGTGGCCGGATGCCGCTGGCGTCCAGAGCGCTGTGGCTGTTGCTGCTGACCAGCGCACACAGGGTTTCGGCGGCAGCACCAGCCGGCTTGTGCAGCAGCATGCCCACGCGCTCGGCCTTGCTGTCATTGGCCTGTTCATCGACCACGATCACCGCAGTGTCATCGACCGGGCGCTGTGGCTGTTCGACCACCTCGCCATCGACCGTGACCCAGCCACCTTCAATGTAGCGCCGCGCTTCGCCGCGCGGGATGCCGAGCAGGGCGGACAAGCGTTTGTCGAGGCGTATCGGTTCCATGGGCGGGCAGGTCGGGCGGGGGCCGCGCAGTGTAGCCCCTGCGCGCGGTCAGCGCTGGCTGCGGTTGGCCAGCTCGGTCAGGTACAGCCGGGTGTCGAATTCCAGCTGCAGGTAATCGGGCTCCATGTGCTGGCAGAGCTGGTAGAAGGCCTTGTTGTGGTCGGCTTCCTTCAGATGCGCCAGTTCGTGCACCACGATCATGCGCAGGAAGGCGGCCGGCGCCTGCCGGAACACCGTGGCGATGCGGATCTCACGGCTGGCCTTGAGGCGGCTGCCATGCACGCGGGAAATGGCGGTATGCGTGCCCAATGCATGCTTGATCACTTCCAGCGTGTTGTCGTAGCAGACCTTATTGAGCGGTACCGACTTGCGCAGGTAGCGGTCTTTCAGCTCCTGGGTGTAGTCGTAGAGCTGGCGGTCGCTGCGCACCTCATGGGGCTCGGGATAGCGCTGCTGCAGCCACGGGCCGAGCCGGCCCTGCGCCAGCAGTTCGCTGACCTGGGCGACCAGGGGTTCGGGATAACCGGTGAGGTACTTCAGGACTGCCATGCAGGGGCGGCGGGGCGTCGGTAGAATGGGGGCATCCAAGATTACACGCGGTACGCACCGACCATGGCAAAGCCCAACGCGCTGCAGGAACAATTGCTCAAGGCCGGCCTGGCCAAGAAGTCGCAGGCCAGCGCCGCCGCACGCGAACAGGCCAAGGCGCGCCAGGGCAAGGCTGAATCGACGTCGGCCGAGGTCCAGCGTGAGGCTGAACGCGCCCGCGCCGAGAAGATCGAGCGTGATCGTGCCCTGGCCGCCGAGCGCAACGCACAGGCCAGGCTGGCCGAGCAGAAGGCGCAGGCAAAGCAGATCATCGCTGCCCATGCCGTGCCGCATAAGGGCGAGGACGAGTATCGCTTCAGCGATGGCAGCACGATCCGCACCCTGCTGATCGACCCCAAGCTGCGCAAGGCGCTGTCGGTGGGCGTGCTGGTCATCGTCGCCCAGGGCGAGGGTTACGCGTTGCTGCCCCGTGCTGCGGCGGAAAAGGTGCGCGAGCGCGCGCCGGAAGCCATCGTGGTCGACCACGGGCAGCCGGGCTCGACGGAGGAGATCTCCACCGGCAACGCCGAAGATGATGCCTACTACGCGCAGTTCCAGATTCCTGACGATCTGGTCTGGTAAGTCGCTGCCGCAGGCGTCCCCACGGGCAGACAGGTAGCTGAAGCACGGGCCGGGCGGGGCACTGCCCGGCCTTTTCCGTGGGTGTATCGTCCCCATATCAGGCCACACACCTGCGGAGGACGGACATGGCTACCGGTTGGGCGGGAGATGGCGCGGTCCAGGACCAGATCGACGCGACGGTAGACGATGCGATTGCCCGCGCGCGGCGCCAGCTGCGCCAGGGCCCGGGTCTGGAGCACTGCGAGGAATGCGACGCACCGATTCCGTTGGCGCGGCGCAACGCCGTGCCCGGCGTACGGCTGTGCGTGGCCTGCCAGCAGGCGCACGATGAGGAAGAGCAGGCGCACAGCAGCTACAACCGTCGCGGCAGCAAAGACAGCCAGCTGCGTTGATGTGGGCGGCTCAGCCGTCGCCCTGGATGCCGCCCGGCGCCTGTGCCGGATCGCGCCAGCGGCGTACGGTGCGCTGGAAGAACAGGTTGTTCGGCAGCTGCAGCACCGTGCCTTCGTGGCCTTCGCCGGTCTCCTGCAACGTGGTGTAGATCAGGTTCACATCGATCACCCGGCCCTTCAGTCCGGGCTTCTCGCCGTTCTCCAGCACCTCGATGTAGTCATGCAGGCGGAACGGGCGGGTAGTGAAGATCAGCAGCGTGCAGAAGATGTTGGAGAGCACGCTCCAGGCCGCGAAGAAGGCCACCGCACCGACGGCTGCAAAGCCCGTGAATGCCGTCCACAGCACTGCCGGTGAGGCCCCCAGCAGGCTCAGGATGTACAGCAGTGCACTGAAATAGACCACGAAACTGGTGATGCGGCGCGCGCCCATCACCATTTCCGGCGGCAGGGTGTAGTGGTCGGCGAATCGGCGGATCAGGCGGCGCGCCAGCAGCCGCAGCAGCCAGGCGGCCAGCAGGACGAGCGCGATCTGCAGGGCGATGCCCATGTTGTGCAGCCAGGGATGGGTCCAGGCCGGCAGGTGATCCTTCAGCGACAACATCATGGGGCGACAGCAGGTAGCGGTGGTGGTCGCCGATGTTACCCGGCACGTGCCGGCGATTCGACCATCGGCCTCCACGCCAGGCACACCAGCTCCTGGCGCTGCTGCTGCAGGCAGGCCCGGCCGCGCTCGGGGTGGAGCTGCAGCGACAGGCCAAGCACCTGCAGCGCGACGCAGGCAGCGACGGCCAGCAGGGCGGCACACGATGGGCTGGACATGGCGGGCTCCCGGACGGTATTTCACGAAGGACCCTCCATGGATGCAGCGGCCGCCGAAAAGGTTGCATCGTGCCTGGCAGGAATCGGATCTAAACCTTCTGCGGGACTGGCGCATCCAAGGACTATGCTCGACACCACCATGCCCGCACCGCCTGCTGCCTCCGACGCCGTCGACGAACCTGCCCTGGTACGGGCGGCAGCCGGTGGCGATACAGCGGCCTACGAACTGCTGTATCGACGCCATGCGCCACGGGTGTTCGCCGTGCTGTGGAGGCTGTGTGGCGGCCAGCAGGCACGTGCGGAGGATGCGCTGCAGGAAGCGTTCCTGCAGGCGTGGAAGGCACTGCCCGGGTTCCGCTTCGAAAGCAGCCTGTCGACCTGGCTGCATCGTCTCGGGGTCAATGCCGCGCTGATGGAACTGCGCGGCCGGGCGGGAGGACACGATCACGACAGCCTGGATGACGTGGACGGTGGTGTACCGGAGCTGGCCGTGCATGACCGCTGCGCCGGCACGGAGCGCGACCTGGAACGTGCGCTGGCGACGCTGCCCCCACGGGCGCGGGCGGTGCTGGTGCTGCACGACATCGAAGGCTGGAAACACCAGGAAATCGCCGAGCAGCTGCAGATGGCTGTCGGCAGTTCCAAGGCACAGTTGCATCGTGCGCGTGGCTTGCTGCGTGCACGGCTGGGAGACATGACATGACGATGAACGACCCCGACTACGACCACGATCTGCTCGCGCGCCTGCGCGCCTTGCCCCGCGAGCGCAGCGTTCCGGAGGACGGCTGGGCGCGGCTGTCGGCCAGCCTGCCACCGCGCGGGTCCGCCCCCGGACCGCTCCCGGCAGCAGGCAAGGTGGTGGCGATGACGCCGCGTCCGCGACGGCGCTGGTGGCTGCCGGTGGGCGCGGCGCTGGCCGCCAGCCTGGCGGTCTACGCGGTGGCACCGTGGTGGCAGCCGCCGCAGGCCACGCCGGCGCCTTCCGGGCTGCAGCTGCAGGCCGCAGCGATGACCGAGCAGTACCAGCAGGCGGTGGCCTCCCTGCCGCAGGGTGGGGCAGCGGAGTGGCAACCGGCCCTGCACGAACTCGACCGCAGCGCGGAGCAGATCCGCGCGGCGATGGCGCAGGATCCACGTGCGCCGCACCTGCTTGGACAGCTCAAGCGCACCTATGCGCTGCGGCTGGAACTGACCCGGCAGGCGGCGCAGGCCGCCGCCGGACTGACAACCTGAGGAGACCCATGATGCGACCCCTTCTTTTCTGCTGCGCCGCGCTGCTGCTGGTACCGGCTGTGGCACTGGCCGACACGCGTGTCGACGAACGCCATGCACTCGCCACCGGTGGCCGGATTGAACTGAGCAACGTGGCCGGCAAGGTCACCGTGCGCGGCTGGGACCGCAACGAGGTCCAGCTCACCGGCAGCCTCAGCGACGGCCTGCAGCTGCGTCAGGAGAAGAGTGCCAACCGCGTGCGGTGGGAGGTGGAATATCCACGCCGCAGCAACAATGGCGGGGCCACCCTGGTGTTGAACGTGCCGCGCTCGGCGGAACTGCTGCTCAGCACCGTCAGTGCGAGCCAGGACATCAGTGGCATCGATGTGCGTCGGCTGCAGGCCGATACGGTCAGCGGCAGCCTGTCCGCGGCAGGCCGCAGCGGCGACACCAAGCTCAACACGGTCAGCGGCAGCGTCACTGCCCGCCTGCAGACGCCGCGGCTGGACGTGAACACCGTCAGCGGCCGCATTGACGCGGGGGGAGGCGTGTCCGGCGACATCGGTGCGCAGACCGTGTCCGGACGCGTGGATGTCGATGCGGGGCGCATCCAGCGCCTGGCGGTGGAGACGGTGTCAGGCAGCATCGAACTGGCCGCTGCCGGTCTGGCGCCGGGGGGGCGCATCAACGTCGAATCGGTGAGCGCATCGGTCAATCTGCGGTTGCCGCGGACCGTATCGGCGCAGCTGTCGGTGAACAGCTTCAGCGGCTCGATCAACAGTGATGCCGGCACGGTGGAGCGGCCGCGTTATGGGCCGGGCAGCAATCTCGACACGCGGCTGGGGGGCGGTGACGGCGATATCCGCATCCAGTCTCATTCGGGCAGCGTGCGGGTCCGACTGGACCGCTGAGCATCGACCGGCAGGCCGCGGCGGCAGCGCCGCCGCGGTCAGGGAGGGTCAGCTGGCTTTCTTCAGCGCCCAGGTCGTACCCAGCACTTCGATCTTGCCACCGGCCTTGCGGAAAGCGGCCAGGTCAGACGCGATCGAGTCGCTGCTGACCACAGTACTGGCGGCTGCACCCTTGCGTTCGCTACGGATGCTGTTGTTAGCCTTCGCGGGGGTCTTTGCCTTGCGGGGCATGGTTGCTCCTGTCAGGTGGAAGGGGAGGAAAGCGCACAGGCATCGGCCTGGCGCAGGTAATCCTGCCGCTCGCGGCGGCAGTCATCGCCGCCCATCGAAAACTGGCGGCAGATCGCCGGGCGCTGCGAATAGATCGTGCAGCGCAGGTGATAGGGATCGATCGCCGCGCACCAGCCTTCCTCGTTGCGCGCCATCACGGCCTGGCCGTGGGCGTCGCGCGCGAGGAACTGGCCGGGCACGTGGTCGCCGGGCTGCAGCAGTACCGGCAGCCGGCAACAGACCGCGTCACAACGGCGGCAGTCGATGGGTGCAGGTGCGGCGTCAGGTTGTAAGGCCACAGGGGCCTGGCGGGTGCCCAAAGCGGGTCTCGATGGCGGCTCGGGTGATGCGCGGCCATGAACGAGCCAGGAAGGCACGGCCGCAAGACCCGCGTGGCGGGCCGCGCTGCACCCGGAACACACACCGGCAGGGCCGATGGAAGGTACAGCTGTGGATCAAGCCTACCGAGGGTAGCAAACCCTGCGTAACGTTTTGTTAATCCCGGCTGGCTGCGGCCAGCGCCAGGCCTTGTACCACCCCGAGTGAAGGCTCCCCGTGGACCATCCGGGCACCCGGAAACGCGTCCGCCACGGCCTGGCGCAGGTAACCCGCACGGGACATGCCACCGGTCAGGAACACCGCGTCCGGGTCGCCGCCGATGTCGCTGCGCACCTGGGCGAGCAGCGTGCGGATCTGTTCCAGGTAGCCATGGGCCGCACTGGCCAGGCCCTCGGCACTGCTGTCGGCGTGCAGGTCGCGGCCGATGTAGTCCAGCGTGCTGCGGTGCGTGGCAGAACTGCTCAGGGCGATCTTGGCGCGCTCGACATCACGGTACAGGCGCGCGGTGTTGCCGGTGTCCTGCAGTGCCTGCAGGCGCGGGCCCCAGGGTGCGTCGACCGCATCGTAGTTGTGCTGGCGGAAGTCGCGCTGGCGGGTCATGTCCTGCACGGTGGCGGCTTCCACGTAGTGGTGGGCGGGCACGCGGGTGATGCCACGACCGAACAGCGGCATGTAGCTGGACAGGCTCAGGGCCAGGTCGATGTCGGTGCCGCCACGGGCGATGCCCCAGGCACGGTGGATATGCGGGGGCACTGGTCCCCCCACTTCGGCATGGGCGATGTCGGTCGTGCCACCGCCGATGTCGACGATCACGGCCTGGTGCCGTGTCGCGCTTCCGGCGTGATAGTGCATCGCCGCTGCGGCAGGTTCTTCCAGGAAATCGATGCGGTCGAAGCCGGCCTGCGCCGCCGCCTCGCGCAGGATGTCCAGCGCCTGCGCGTTGCCGGCCTCGCCGATCGAGCTGCGGAACTGCACGGGGCGGCCGAGCAGGGCGGTGCGCAGCGGCTGGCCGAGCTGCGCGCTGGCGGTCAGGCGGATGTGCTCAAGGATATGCGCGGCAATGCCGGTGATGGTCTGCTTCGCGCGCGGGTGCAGGTTGTAGCCGAGCATCGACTTGGGGCTCTGCACGAGGTTGCCTTCATGCTCCTCGAAATAGGCTTCCAGCGCGTCATCGCCGTAGATCGCGTTCTGCAGCAGGTCGCTGGCGCTGCGCGCTTCGCGGGCACGGGCTTCCATCCATTCGCGGCGCAGTGCGCGCAATGCTTCGCGGCGCAGCGCCTGCGGCGGGCGCTCCTGGCCGGCAGCGCGGGCGGCACGCGCCGCGCTGTCGATCATCTGCTCCAGCGCATGCTGTTGGCTGGTATCGGGCTGGAAGTCGTCCGGATCGGGTACCACGCCTGGGAAGTAGACGCTGGTGCGGAACTGTTCGGCATCGCCGAAGCGGATCGGCAACAGGCGGCCCTCGTGCACGATGGCGGCGGCAGAATTGCTGGTACCGAAGTCGATGCCGAGGCGCATGCGGAATTCCAGGGACGGACAAGGGCCGCGCACTCTGCTGCAGTTTGCGGTCCGCTGCAAGCGCCCGCCGGCCAGCTCGGGCGGGCAGGGGGAGCGGCCGCGGGAGAACGGGTGAAAAGAGCGGGCGGTTACAATGGCGGCCGTTGATTCATTTTGAGGTACTTGCAATGTCGTCCGTTCCCGCCTGTCCGCAGTGCACCCTGGAAAACACCTATGCCGATGGCGCGCTGTGGATCTGCGCCGATTGCGGCTTCGAATGGACCGCCGAGGAGGGCGCGGGGCAGGCGCTGGTCGTGCGTGACAGCAACGGCAACACCCTGCAGGCCGGCGACACCGTGACCGTGATCAAGGACCTGAAGGTCAAGGGCTCCTCGATTCCGCTCAAGCAGGGCACGGTGATCCGCAACATCCGGCTGGTCGAGGACGATGCGGAGCACATCGAAGGCAACTCGGACAAGATCAAGGGCCTGGTGCTGAAAACCTGCTTCCTCAAGAAGGCCTGACGGGCCCTCAGCGCCTGGCCTGCTGCTGCGCCCGCCAGCGGGCCAGGCTGTCCAGCTTGGCCTGGTAGCGGGCCTGCTGCGGCGCCCCGCCGAGTTCCTGGGCCCGTGTCAGTTCCTTGTCGGCGCGGGCCAGCTGGCCGGCGAGGAAGTACACCCTCGCCAGGCCGAAATGGAACTGGTGTGCGGCATCGTACAGGCGCACGGCCCGGCGGTAGCAGCGGATGGCCTCCGCCAGGTCGCCCGCGCGTTCGGCGCGGGCCCCGAGCATGTACTGGGTAAACGGATCCTCGCGCTGTACGGCGCGCAGGCGGCGCTCCAGCTGCTGCGCTGCTGCCACCAGGCCCAACCGCCGGTAAAGCGCACTGGCGTTGTTCAGTGCCGCATCCTGACGGCCGTCCAGGCGCAATGCCATTTCCAGCGCACGACGTGCGCCGACGGTGTCTCCCTTCCGGTTGTCCAGCACGCCCAGGTTGTTCCAGGCCGGTGCGAATCGCGCGTCCTGCGCCACCGCTGCATCGAAGAACACCCGGGCACCATCCAGATCGTCGCTGGCCATGCGTTCGGCGCCACGATTGTTGTAGAAGTGCGCCAACGCACGGGCACGGTCGATCGGCTGCGGGCCGTGGCGGTCGTACAGCACGTTGCGGTCCAGATCGACCGTGCCGAAGCGGCCGCCGACGTCGACCCCGGCATTGACGTGGCCGACGCTGTAGACCACGCCCTGGTCCTGCTCCTGATACCAGGACACCACGCTGCCGACTTCCTGCACCCGGGCCTGGATGCCGGCCTCGCGTGCCAGCGACACGAACAGCAGCGTGAATGCCAGGCAGTTGGCGCGGCGGTACTGCCAGACTTCGCCGACGGTATAGGTCGCGTCGGCGTCGTACTGCAGATCCAGTCCCTGCCGATCGAAGATCATCTCCACCAGGGCCTGCAGGCGCTGGTCGCGCGAGTGGCTGCGCGCGATCACCTGTCGGGTCAGCATCGCGCGCAGCGCCGGCGGAATCGCCAGCACTTCGTCTGCGGTCGGCACGCTCGCTGGGGCGGGGCGGTACTGAGCGGCCGGTGCGGCGGCAGGACCGTCCAGGGCGACGGCGGCCGGCGCTGCCAGCGCGAGCAGGGCGAGCAGCAGGAATCGGGTGGCAGGACGTTGCATGGCAATTCCCGGCAGCGGCGGGCGCATCCGCCTGCCGCCGAGTGTAGTCCTGCCCGTGCGCCCGTGCATCGACCGCCGGTCGGCGGCGCGGTCATCCACAGGCGATGTGGACCAGCGCTCGGCAAAGCTGTGGACAACTGTGCTCCGCCCTTGCCGGACGGCGGCTGCGAGTGCGTGGTGAATTATTGTCCAGCTTGCTGGCCGGGGCGTCTGGCAGGATCATGCCGGCATGGACTTCGCCCCGATCCCGCTCGATCCGGCGCAGTGGCAGGCGTTGCAGGACCGATATGCCACGCCGCCACGCGCGTACCATCACTTTGGCCACGTGCGCGCGGTGCTGCAGCACTGCCAGGACGTCGCCGATGGACCGGGTTGGCGGCAGCCCGCCGAGGTCTTTCTGGCCGCGCTTTACCACGATGCGGTCTACGAGGCGGGACGCAAGGACAACGAGGCACGCTCGGCGGCACTGGCCGTGCAGGCCATCGCGCAGGAGCCTGCGCTGGCGGGAATCGACGCCGCCCGCGTCGAGCAGCTGATCCTGCTGACTGCCCGTCATGGCGAACTCGGTCCTGCGGATGTCGACGTCGAAGCGGCGCTGTTCCTGGATTGCGACATGGCGATCCTGGGCGCGCCTGCACCGGTGTTCGATGCCTACGATCGTGGTGTGGCCGAGGAGTACCAGGGGGTGGTCCCGGGTTTCCTGTACCGCGCCGGCCGCCGCCGCTTCCTGCAGGGATTGCTGCGCACACCGCGGATCTTCCTCAGCGACTTCTTCCACCAGCGCCTGGATGCCGCGGCACGCGCGAACCTGCGCCGCCGGCTGGACACCTGAGCGGGGCAGTTACACTGGCGGCCTGCATCTGCAAGGTAGCGCCGCCCACCGTGTCCGTTCCCGATCCTGATCCCCGGCCGACCGCACCGGAAGAACCTGGTCCCAACGAGTGCTGCGGCAGCGGCTGCCCGCTGTGCGTACTCGATCTGTATGCCGAAGAGCTGCAGCGTTACCGCAAGGCGTTGGCCGAATGGAAGGCGCGCCACCCGGAGGCCACGCCATGACCGGAGCGCGTCCGGCTGCGCTGCTGGCCCTGGTGGCGCTCCTGTTGTTCGTGGCGACGGCCCTGTGGACGCAGTTCGCGCGCGCTGATCTGGATTGGATGCGCGCGACCCTGAGCCTGTACCTGCACGGTCCCTGGGGTCTGGCGCTGCGCGCCGCCTACTGCCTGCTGGCGGTGGCGATCGCCGCGCTCGGCATCGCGCTCTATCGTCACAGCGTGGGGCCCCGCCGCAGCGCGGCCGCGCCGCTGCTGTTCACCGTGTCCGCCCTGGGCCTGGCGACGGTCGCCATCGGCGACAGCTGGCTGCCGCAGGCGACGCCGCTGCTGGCGCCGCTGGTGCATGGCGTGGCTGCCAACACGGCCTTCCTGTGTGCCAGCGTCGGCATGCTGCTGCAGGCGTGGTACCTGCGTCGCGAGCCGGGCTGGCAGCGCAGTGCTGCCCTGCTGTGGGGCTGGGCCTGGCTGGCCTTCGCGTTGCTGTGGCTGCATGTGCTCTGGCGTGACGGGCCGCCGCGCGGGCTGGGGCAGAAGCTGGTGATCGCCGTGATCGTCGGCTGGCTGCTCTGGCTGGCCGTCACCCTGTACCGGCGCGGTCTGGCGCGCACACGCGCCTGAACCCTGGCCGCGGGCCCGGCGAACGGCCGTGACCGGTACGTGTCGTGCACGCGGTGGCGGCGTATCGTGTGCGCATTCCACTGGGGTTGCGACATGACGCGTGCAGGGTTGGGCAGGGCGATGGGACTGGTGATGGCACTGGCGGCGTTGCCGGCGGTGGCCGCGGCATCCGTGCAGCAGGTCAGCCATGGCCGATTCGAGCAGGTGCCGGTGCATCTGCCGGCGGGAGTGCCGCAGCGGGTGGTGATCTGGTTCCACGAAGGTCCCTATGGCGCTGCCAGCCTGGCGCCGATCGAAGCACTGCGTGCCGACGGTGCGCTGGTGGCGGCGGTGGATGTGGCGCACCTGCGGGGCGTGCTTGAACGCGAAGGCGACAGCACCTGTTCGTTCGGTGCTGGCGACGTCGAGAATTTCTCGCGCTGGGTGCAGGCGTTCCTGCACCTGCCGGGATATCACCTGCCGCTGGTCGGCGGCGATGGTGAGGGTGCCGAGCTGGCCTACAGCCTGGCCGCACAGGCCGACACCCAGGTGTTCGCCGGCCTGCTGACCTCCGGTTTCTGTCCCGACCATGCCCACGAACGCATGGTCTGCGGAGACGGCGTCAAGGAGGGGCGGCTGCAACCGGCCGAACTGAACTTTCCCTGGTTGAATGCCATCGGCGATATGGGCTGCAGGGGCCAGGGCGCGGGTCCGTTCGTGCAGCAGGTCGCGATGGCGCGCGGATTCAAGCGCAGCGCCCGCGGCGATGCCACGCCGGGACTGGTGGCTGCCGCGCGGGTGATCGGTGCGCAGGCCGGCATCAGCCTGGCACCGCCGCCGGCGGCGTTGAAGGGCCTGCCCGTGGTGGAAGTCCCCGCGCACGGTGACGGCGATACGCTGGCGATCTTCGTCTCCGGTGATGGCGGCTGGGCGGGACTGGACAAGGACGTGGCCTCGTCGCTGGCCGAACACGGCGTGGCCGTGGTGGGCATCGATTCGCTGCGTTATTTCTGGAGCGAACGCACGCCGGAGGGGTTTGCCGCTGACCTGCAGAAGATCATCGACCACTACCGCCAGCAATGGCGGCGCGACAAGGTGATGCTGATCGGCTTCTCGCAGGGCGCCGACGTGCTGCCGGCCACCATCAACCGGCTCGATGCCGGCAGCCGCGAAGCACTCGAGCGCATCGTGCTGCTCTCCGTGGGGCGGAAGGCCGATTTCGAGTTCCATGTCAGCAACTGGCTGGGCGGTGGCGGCGATGGCCTGCCGATCGCGCCGGAAGTGGCCAGGCTGCCGGCGGCCAAGACCCTGTGCGTCTATGGCGACAAGGATGAGGACGCGCTGTGTCCGGACCTGCCTGCGAACGAGGGCGTGCGCAGGATCCGGTTGCCTGGCGACCACCATTTCGGTGGCGACTACGATCGTCTGGCCGAGGTCATCCTCAAGGGCGGCACGTAATCAGCACACGCCTGCAGGAGCAGCGCCGGGCCATGCCCGGCGGTCGGGTGGCTCAGCCGCGGCGTGGATCCAGCGAAATCAGGCGGGTGGCGTCCAGCAGGGCTGCCGGCAGGTGCATGCCACCGGGCGCCGCCAGGTAGCGCGGGCGCCACTGCGGATCGAACTTCGACTTGAAGCGGCGCAGGCCACTGAAACCATAGAAGCGCTCACCATGCCGTGCCAGCAGGCCGGCAAGACGATTCCAGCGGCCCGCCAGGCGATGCTGGGCCAGCCCAGACAGGGGCGCCATGCCCAGCGAGAAACGCGCATGGCCCTGCGCCCGGCCCCACAGGAACAGTTCGATGAACAGGAAATCCATCGTGCCTTTCGGCGCGTCGCTGACGTGCCGCATCAGGTCCACCGACAGCTCGGCACCGGCTGGCGCCTGCCACAGGTTGGCGAAGGCGACGATCCGACCTTCGGCCTCGACCAGCGCGACCGGGAACCGCACCAGGTAATCGGGATCGAAGCTGCCCAGCGAGAATCCTTTCTCGTCACCGGACTTGTCTTCCAGCCAGGCATTGGAGATCGCATGCAGGCGCGGCAGCAGGCTGGGGACCTCTTCCACCGGCGCCACCCGGAACGACAGGCCACTGCGCTTGCCCCGGTTCCATGCCTGGCGCAGGTCGGCGCGTTCGCGGCCTTCCAGACCGAAGTCGTGCAGCGGCACGATCGCTTCCTCGCCCAGCTTGACCAGGCCCAGGCCGAGATCCAGATAGGTCTGCCAGTAGGCTTCGCCCACCTGGTAGAACACCGGGCGCAGGCCGAGGCGGTCGGCTTCCTCACGGAAACGCCAGATCAACGCACGTGCGACCTCCGGCGGGCCGACCGGATCACCCATCGCGATCAACGAGCCGCCGTAGCGCTGCATCATCACGAAGCCCTGCCGGGCATCGTCGCGCAGCACTGCCTTGTCGGCGGTCAGCACCAGGCAGGCCTGGGTGTCGGTGGCGCTGGCCAGCACCGGTGCCAACGCCTGCAGCGTGGCTTCGTCAGCGGCCGGCAGCGGGCTGCGCGTGCTGTGCAGCAGGCGGGCGAGGCCGAACATCACCAGGGCGATGGCTACCACCAGCAGCGCACGCAGCGCACGCGGTGCGTTGCCGGACAGTGCGAACTGCCACCAGAGTTCGTTCTGGTACTCGACATGGCTGTACGTGAAGAACAGCAGCCAGGTGACCGCGACCAGGACCAGCCCCAGGTTGCGCAACCATGGCCACGACCATGCCTCATCCAGCAGCGCACCCTGGCGGTAGAACTCACGGCGTGCGGCCCACAGTGCCATCGCGACCAGTACGGCCGATACCGCGATCAACGGTTGACCGCCGCGCAGCCACAGCGGCAGCGGCGTGATCACGCAGACCGCCATCGCCAGCATCCAAGCGGCGTGGCTGCGCCGGGCCAGGCCCTGGCCGATCAGCAGCAGGGCGACACCGCCAAGACTGCCGATCAGGTGCGATGTTTCCAGGATCGGCAGCGATGCATTGAGCAGATGGCGACGCGGGGTCGGCAAGGTGCCATCGATGACCAGGGCGGCGCCGATGCTGAAAGCCGCCAGCGCGATGATCTGCGGCAGCCAGGGGCGCAGCGCGTTCCAGCCGGCGCGGGTGGCGCCGGCGCTGGCCCGCAGCGGTCGCCGCAGTGCAGGCGCAAGCGCGAGCACGGTGGCCAGCAGCAGCGGCAGGACGTAGTAGGTGACGCGGTAGATCAGCGCGGCCGCCAGCACCGCCGCCGGTGCCACCTGCGGCAGCAGCTTGAGCAGGCTCCACTCGAACACGCCCAGGCCGGCCGGAACGGTCGAGACCAGGCCTGCCAGCACCGCCACCAGGTACAGGCCGACGAAGCCGGGAAGCCCGGTGGGCGTGGAGTCCGGAAGCAGCACGTAGAACGCTGCGCTGGCCAGCACCAGTTCGATCACGCTGAGCGCGGTGACGCCGAGCATGGTCAGCCGGTCGGGCAGCCACAGGGCGTGGCCGAACACACGGAACTGGCGTCCGCTGCGGCCGACCAGCAGCACCGTGGCCAGATAGGCGAGCAGGGCGGCAATGCCGACCGCGCGCACGGCGCCGGAATCCAACGGCAGCGCCAGCGCCGCCGCTGAGGGTTCCAGGCATAACGCCAGGCCGATCAACAGCCATGCACCGAACATGAAACCGAGCGTGCTCATCAGCACGACCTGGCCGATCTGGGCCAGATCCAGCCCGGCACCGCGATAGCCCCGCAGGCGCACCGCGCCGCCGGTCAAGGCCGCAAAGCCGACGGTCTGGCCCAGGGTGTGGGCGAGAAACGCGGTGATACCGATGCGCGCGGGATGCACGCGGATGCCGCTGCGTCGCAGGCCGATGGCATCGAAGCCGATCAGGCAGGCATAACTGGCCAGGCCCAGCGTCACGGTCAGTGCGATCTGCGTTGCGCTGAGTGCATGGAACGCCTGGCGGATGGCGCGGTAGCCATGTTCGTCGAACTCGCCGGCCAGGCCATGCAGGGCCAGGGCCAGGATCAGCAGGGGAACGAAGATGGTAAGCAGCCGCTTCCAGACCGGGATGGACGGAGCGGTTGCGGGATCGGAAGGGACGGTCATCGGCGCAAGGGTGCGGCAGGGAGGGCGAGGGCGGTGTCAACGCGGGCGTGGCGCATCGTGCGCCTCTCGAAGGCATTTGAACAGCGGTGGTGCAGGAGCCCCACCCGCCGCCGGTTTGGAGGACAATGCAGGCCTGATCACCCGCAGGAGCCACGCCCATGATGGAGCGTTACGACGTCGGACCGCGCATGTCCGAAATGACCGTGTACAACAAGGTTGCCTACCTCTCCGGCCAGATTCCGGAGGACACCAGCCAGGACATCACCGGACAGACCCGGCAGGTGCTGGCCGAGATCGACAAGCTGCTGGCACTGGTCGCCAGTGATCGCCAGCATGTGCTGCGCGCGGAAGTGTTCCTGGCCGACATGGCCGACTTCGACGGCATGAACAAGGCATGGGACGAATGGGTGGTCGAGGGTGCGACCCCGGCCCGTGCCACGGTCGAAGCCAAGCTGGCACACGCCGAGTGGAAGGTCGAGATCGTGGTGACGGCGGCCGTGCCGTAACGGCGGGCGGGTGTCAGCTCCCTTTCCTGCCGGAAGGGAGCTGGCACCGCTACCTTTCCCGCAGCACGATGCAGTCCACCGGACACGGTGGAATGCACAACTCGCAGCCCGTGCACAGGTCGGCGATCACGGTATGCATGTACTTCGCGCCGCCGACAATCGCGTCCACCGGGCAGGCCTGGATGCACTTGGTGCAGCCGATGCAGTCGGCCTCGACGATCACCGCAACCTGCGGCGCCTTGTGTTCGCCGCGCGTACGATCAAACGGCAGTGCCGGCACACCCAGTACCTGGGCCAGTGCACGCGCGCCCGCATCGCCGCCCGGCGGGCAGCGGTCCACGCCCGCCTCGCCGCGCGCCATCGCCTGCGCATAGGGGCGGCAACCGTCATAGCCGCATTGTCCGCATTGCGTCTGCGGCAACAGTCGGTCCAGGCGTTCGGTCAGCGGCGGAATCAGGCTCATGCGTGGCGAAGGCTGCGCGTATGGATCACTTCAGGGGTTTGCCACGGAACCAGCGTTCGTGGGCGAGGGCCAGCATCGGCCGGTCCTCTGCGCTGTCGCCATAAGCGTGGATGCGCGTGTAACGCGACAGATCGAAACGGCGACGGATCTGCTCGACCTTGCGAGGACCGCAATCGCCGCCGTGGTAACGGCCGGTCAGGCGTCCGTCTTGGCTTTCAAGGCGGTTGCAGATCAGTTCAAGACCCAGCGTTTCGCACCAGGGACGCAGGTACAGATCCAGCGAACCGGACACGACCACCACGGTGTGCTGCTGTTCCTTGTGCCAGCGGATCTGTTCCAGCATTTCCGGGCGCACCACCTCGGGCAGGAATTCGCGCGAGAAGCCGGTGGCCAGCGCTGCGATGTCGTCGGCGTGGCGCTCGCTGAAGGTGAGGCGGGTGACGCGGGCGCGGATGCGTTCGGCCGAGATCAGTTTCAGCCGGTACGCCGCCAGCCACGGACCCACCTTCCACCACGCCTGCGCAAGCTGCTCGGCGGTGGCCACGCGGCGCAGGAAGCGGCCATAGGTATCGCAGGTGGTGACGGTATGGTCGAAGTCGAACAGCGCCAGTTCCATTCCGATGCCTCCCGTGGTGCGTCCCGTCGTTGCCGTGACCGGCGGGAGCGGCCGTGGCCGCACCCGCGCAGTGCATCAGCGGACCGGCATACCCGGCTGCGCGCCGCTGTCGGCGTCCAGCAGCGCCAGCGCGCCACCATCGAAACCTGCCGACAGGATCATGCCTTCACTCAGGCCGAAGCGCATCTTGCGCGGGGCCAGGTTGGCGATGAACACGACGCTGCGGCCGACCAGCGCTTCCGGCTCGCCGTAGCTGGCACGGATGCCGGAGAAGATCTGCCGTTTGCCCAGTTCGCCGGCATCCAGCTCGAAGCGCAGCAGCTTGTCCGAACCCTCCACGAACTCGCACACCAGCACCTTGCCGATGCGCAGGTCGAGCTTGGCGAAGTCGTCGATGCCGATGTAGGCCGGTGCCTCGGCGCTGGCCGTTGCGGCACTGGCCGGCACGGCAGCCGCCGGCTTGGCAGCGTCGGCCTTGGCGGCGGGGGCAGCGGCGGTCGGCTGCAGGGTGTCCTTGGAGGCGTCGATCATGGCGTCAATCTTCTTCGGGTCGATACGGGTGAACAGTGGGGTGTAGTCAGCGATTCGATGGGCCAGCAGCGGCTGCGCCAGGTCGGTCCAGTCGGCCACTGGCGCGGCCAGGAACGCCTCGGCCTGGGCGGCGGTGGAAGGCAGTACCGGCTTCAGTGCGGTGACCAGTACACGGAACAGGTTCAGGCCCTGGCTGCACACGGCCTGCAGCTGCGCGTCGGCTCCTTCCTGCTTGGCGATCACCCACGGCTTGACGTCGTCGATGTAGCGGTTGGCTTCGTCGGCCAGGGTCATGGTCAGGCGGATCGCCGCCGCCGGATCGTTGCGCTCGTAGGCTTCGCGGATCGGCGCCAGGCTGTCGATGAAGCGCTGGTACTGGGCGGCATCGGGCAGCTGCGCGGCGAGCAGGCCATCGAAACGCTTGCTGATGAAGCCGGCGCAGCGGCTGGCCAGGTTGACGAACTTGCCGACCAGATCAGCGTTGACGCGGGCAACGAAGTCACCCAGGTTCAGGTCGAGGTCGTCGACGCCACCGCCGGACTTGGCCGCGTAGTAGTAGCGCAGCGCTTCCGGTTCCAGTCCTGCATCGAGGAAGGTGCGCGCCATCACGAAGGTGCCGCGCGACTTGCTCATCTTGGCGCCGTCAACGGTCAGATAGCCGTTGACGTGCAGGCGGGTCGGCGCGCGGTGGCCGGTGCCGTGCAGCACCGCCGGCCAGAACAGGCCATGGAAATTGACGATGTCCTTGCCGATGAAGTGGTGCAGCTCGGTGGCGGTGTCGGCGCGCAGGTGGGCTTGGAAATCCTCGCCGAGCGTGCCGCACAGGGTCTGGAAGCTGGACAGGTAGCCGATCGGCGCGTCCAGCCAGACGTAGAAGTACTTGCCCGGATGGCCCGGGATCTGGAAGCCGAAGTACGGCGCGTCACGCGAGATGTCCCACGCGCGCAGGCCGCCCTCCGCGTCCAGCCACTCCATCAGCTTGGCTTTCACCCCGGGCAGCGCGACGTCGCCGGCCAGCCATTCGCGCAGGAAGCCCTCGAAGCGGCCGACCTCGAAGAAGAAGTGCTCCGAATCCCGGATCTCGGGCGTAGCGCCGGAGATCACCGATTTCGGCTCCTTCAGATCGGTGGGGCTGTAGGTCGCGCCACAGACTTCGCAGTTGTCGCCGTACTGGTCGGCGCTGCCGCAGTTCGGGCAGATGCCCTTGATGTAGCGGTCCGGCAGGAACATGCCCTTGGCCGGGTCGTAGAACTGGGCCACCGAACGGCGGCTGATGTGGCCGGCCGCTTCCAGCTTCAGGTAGAACGCCTCGGTCAGCGCCTGGTTGGCTGCCGAATTGGTCGAATCGTAGTGATCGAAGGCCACGCCGAATTCGGCGAAATCACGTTCGTGGCTGGCCTGGATGCTGGCGATGAAGGCCTCCGGGGTTACCCCGGCCTTCTCGGCTGCGAGCATGATCGGCGTGCCATGGGTGTCATCGGCGCAGACGAACCAGGTCCTGCCGCCGCTCATTCGCCGTGCACGCACCCAGATGTCGGCCTGGATGTAGCCGACCAGATGGCCCAGATGCAGCGGGCCGTTGGCGTAGGGCAGGGCGGTGGTGACGAGCGCGGTACGGGTCATGGTCGCGGGGTGAAGCCGAGGGGAACCGCAGATTATCGCATGCCCGCAACGAGGTGACCCGGCCGGGGCCGGGTCACGGGAATGCACGGACGGGCCGGTGGCTTACTCGCGTACCCAGGTCTGCGCCCGGCAGATGAAGGCGATGCAGCCGGAGACGTCCAGCTTGTTGCCACCCGGCTGCAGTTCCATCTTCGACTTGTAGGTCTTGCCGTTGGCGGGGTCGAGGATGGTGCCGCCGGACCACTTGCTGGCGCCGTCGGCCTTCAGGTTCCAGAGGATGGTCATGCCCTTCACCGGTTTGTTCCTGTTGGCACCCTCACAGCCATCGCAGACCGGGTTCGGACCCTTGTCCGAGTGCAGGATGTCCACCACCTTGCCGGACAGCGTGCCGTTGGCGGCCTGGCTGATCTCGACGATGGACTTCACCTGGCCGGTCTTGTCGTCGATGGTCTTCCAGCGGCCGGCCGCGCCATCGGCGGCCTGCGCCGAGAGCGCCGCCAGGCACAGCGGCAGCGCCAGCAGCAGGGTCTTGAAGGTCTTGCGCATGGTCCCCTCCCAGGGTTCATTCCGGCACGGTGCCGGTACACGCCGACTGTATACCCATTCGGCGGGGTATGGGGAAGGGGGTGCCGGGTCGAGCAGGTGAGTGGGGCCAGATCCTTTCCCGATGGAAAAGGGATCTGACCCCAAGCCATCAGCCGACTTCGTAGAGTTCCAGCGGCAGGCCGTCCGGGTCGGCGAAGAAGGTGAAGCGGCGGCCGGTGTATTCGTCCACGCGGACCGGTTCGCAGTCCACGCCGCAGCTGGCCAGGCGCTGGATGAATGGCTCCAGCGCGGCCACGCGGAAGGCCAGGTGACGCAGGCCCTGTGCCTCCGGGCGGCTGGGCCGGGGCGGTGGTGACGGGAACGAGAACAGTTCCAGCTGGCCGCCATCGGGCAGTGCCAGGTCCAGCTTCCACGAATCGCGCGCGGCACGGTGGTTCTCGGCCAGTACGCGCAGGCCGAGGATGCGCACGTAGAAATCCTTCGAGCGCGCATAGTCGCTGCAGATCAGCGCGGCATGATGGATGCCCAGCAGGGCGGTCGGATCGTCGGTCATTGCAGGATGTCCAGCCAGCGCTGGGCGATCTTCAGCGCCAGCGGATAGGGTTCGGGGTCGTTGCGGTTGCTCAGCACGATCACTGTCAGATGCCGGTCCGGATAGCGCAGGATGACGTTGCGGAAGCCGATGCTTTCGCCGCTGTGCCACTGCATGCGGCCGTTGAGGCGCCAGCCGAAGCCGTAATGCGGTACGTCCGGTTCGGTGGTTGCGGTGGCCGGGCTGAACATGGCCCGCCGCGATGCGGCTGACAGCAGGCGGTCGTCGTACAGTGCGGCATCCCAGCGGGCGAGGTCGTCCAGCGAGGAATAGATGCCACCATCACCCAGCATGGCACTGGTGGTGCTCTGGTCGGTGCGCTGCCAGCGACCGTCGAGCCAGCTGTAGCCGTAGGCCCGCGCAGTGACCATATCGACGCCGTCCTGGTGGGCGACGGTGTGGGTCATGTGCAGCGGGCCGAAGATCCGCTGCTGCAGGAAGGTGGCGAAATCCTGGCCCGACGCGCGCCCGACGATCAGCGCCAGCAGCGCATATCCGCTGTTGCTGTAGCGGTACGCAGTGCCCGGTGTGAAATCCAGCCGGTCCTCGCGTGCGAGCAGCGCCAGCACGTCCGCATCGTGCACCTGGCGGCTGTCGGCGGGGTCCATCAGGCCCTCATAGTCGGGCAGACCGCTGGTATGCGACAGCAGGTGACGGAGGGTGACGGAGGACGCCGCAGTGGGAAGTTCCGGCAGCCAGCGTCGCACTGGCTGGTCCAGGCCCAGGCGGCCCTCTTCCACCAGCAGCAGCACGGCGGCGGCGGTGAACTGCTTGCTCACCGAGGCCAGCCGGAAATTGCTGGCCGCGGTCACCGCGGTGCCATCTTCCACCACCGCCAGGCCGTACCCGCGGCGGAACACCGCCTGCCCGTCGTGCAGCACCAGTACCGCTGCTCCCGGCACCTGGCCATCGTAGGCCTGCATCAGGCCATCGATGCCCGCATCCGGCGGCATCACCGCCGGTGCGGCAGGCGCGGCATGCGGCAGCAGGGCCAGTACGGCAGCGAACACGACGGTGGCGGGACGCATGAGGGCTCCGTGGCGATCAGGGGGTGGGCGCGGACCCCGGCGGTTGTGACAGCCATCGTTCCATCTTCCGCTCCAGCACGTCCAGCGGCATCGAGCCGTCCTTCAGCAGTTCGGCATGGAAACGGCGCAGGTCGAATGCCGCACCCTGGCGTGCCTTGGCCTTGTCGCGCAGTGCCAGCAGGGTCGTCAGGCCGGCCACATTGGACAGCGCCTGCGCGGGCTGGGCCATGATCCGCTCCACTTCGGCATTGGCATCATCGCTGCTCATGTCCACGGTCTTCTGCAGGTAGGCGACGGCCTGCTGCTTGCTCCAGCCCTGGGCATGCACGCCGGTGTCGGCGACCACGCGCGCTGCGCGCAGCAGGCGCGAGGAGAGATAGCCGATGCGGTCGTAGGGATCGGTGTAGACGCCCAGCGTTTCCCCCAGCGTTTCCGAGTACAGGCCCCAGCCTTCGATGAAGGCCAGGTCGCCGCCGGCACGCCGGAAGCGCGGCTGCTTGGCCAGCTCCTGCTGCAGACCCAACTGCACGTGGTGGCCGGGAATGCCTTCATGCAGGTACTGCACCGGCACGTTCCAGCGCTTGCGGCTGGGCAGGTCGCGGGTGTTCACATACAGCACCCCGGCCTCGCCGGGCTGTGTCGGCTGGTAGGAGGCCGCGGCCGCGGTGAGCGCACGCTCGGGCTCCACTGCACGGATGTCCAGGGCAGCCTTCGGCAGCGTGTCGAGCACCTGCGGCAGGCGCGTGGCGACCTGCTGCTGCACCTGGCGGTAGCGGCCGAGCAGCGCGTTGGCGTCGCCATACTGGAACTGGCGATCACTGCGCATGCTGCGCAGAAGCTTGGTCGGCGTGCCGCGCAGCTTCGCATCCTTCATCACTGCGGCGATCTGCGCCTGCAGCTCCTGCACGCGCTGTTCGCCGAGCGCATGCCATTGCGCGGGTGTCTGTTCGCTGGCCGTGGTCTGCACGATCAGGTTGGCGTACCACGCCTGGCCATTGGGCAGGGCGCCCAGACCGCTGCTGGTCCGCGTGGCCGGCAGGTACTCGGTGGCGATGAAGCCGCGCAGGGCGCGGTAGGACGGCATGATGCGCAGTTCGATCATGCGCTTGTACTCGGCACTGATGCGCGCCTTGTCCTCGGCGGAAATCGACTCCGGCATGGTCCGGATCGGCGACCAGAAGATGCTTTCCTCGGCGGTCGGCTTGATCACCGCATCCAGCTGCGGCAGCACTTTTTCCATCAGGTCGCGCGGCTGCACCACACCGGCCTTCATGCCCTGGCGCATGTTGTCGATGGCCTGGTCGAACAGCGCCGGAATGCCCAGCGAGCGGCGCGACCAGGTGTCGTAGTCCTGCACGGTATTGAACGGCTGCGCACCCGCGCCGGCACCGAGAATGGCCATGATGCTGCCGACGTTGTAGTACTGGCTGATCGGCATCATCCAGCTGGGATACGGCTCGGCGGCCAAGGTCGCGCGCGCGTCGCGCACGAAGATCTCGTAGCTCAGCAGGTCCTGGCCCTGCAGGCCGTCGCTGCCGATCTTCTCGACCTTGCCCAGCCACTCCACGGTGAAGTCATGCGACTGCTGGCGCCACGCCGCGGACAGGATGTTCGGCAGCTGGTCGTTGTAGCGGGTTTCGCCCTGGAAGGTCGCCTGCAGCGGGTTCAACCGCATCGACGCATCCCAGTATTCGTCATAGAGGCGCTCCAGCTGGACCGTTTTGGGCACAGTGCGGGCGGCGGCGACCGGGCGCGCGGGGGAGCGGGTGGCGCTGCGTGCCGGTGCGGTGGCGCGCGCGCTGGGCCGCGCCTTGGGCTTGGCCGCCGGACGGCTCTGCGTCGCAGCGGGCCGGCTGGCCTTCTTCTTTGCAGCTTCGGCCGACGGAACGGCGCTGAACAGGAACAACGCGGCAATGGCGGCGGCCAGGGCGCGGGTGGAATACGGCATCAGGAGCTTCCGTGGAACACAGACCGTGGAGCTTGCACGATCCGGCCGCGTACGGCCAGCGCGGGGGCGCAGTCAGCTGGCGCCCGCTGGGCCTTCAGTCAGCCGCGGCCGCAGTGCGAAGCGCGGCCGCGCGCTCGACACCCAGGTATCGGGTGATCGCACGCCGCATCAGGTACAGCAGGGGAATCAGGGCGATCGCAAAGCCCATCTTGTAGACGTAGTTGACGCTGCTCACCGCAAGGAACAGCGATGTCGGCCACTGCTGCGGGCCGAGCACGAAAGCGATCCAGATCACCACGAAGCTGTCCACCAGCTGCGAGACCGCGGTGGAACCGGTAGCGCGCAACCAGACGTGGCGCTCGCCGGTGGCCTGCCGGATCCTGTGGAACACGGCCACGTCGATCAGCTGGCCGAGCAGGAAGGCCACCAGCGAACCAGCAATGGTCCACATGCCCTGGCCGAACACCGCGGCGAACGCGGCCTGGTAGTCGGGCACGCCATGGGCGTTCATCGAGGTGACCCACCAGCTGGCCGGCGCCAGCGAGATCGCCGCGAAAGCGAACAGGAAGCCGTAGGCGATCAGCACCACCGCCAACCACGAGATGAAACGCACCCCGCGCTTGCCGAAGAACTCGTTGATGGTGTCGGTCATGATGAACACCACCGGCCACAGCAGTGTGCCGGCGGTGAAGCTCAACGATCCGGTCTGGCCGAACAGATTCCAGTTCAGCGGGTCGATGCCGAGCGTGTCTTCCAGCGCGAAGATCTTCACTCCGATCAGCTCGGCCAGCACGGCATTGCCGCAGAAGAACGCGGCCAGCACGATGAACAGCAGGACCGCGCGGTCCTGCAGCGGGCGCTCGACCGGCGTCGTGCTCATTCGGTGCGGTCGCCCGCGCGGGTGAACGGCACGCTGGCTGGCGCCACAGCACCACCGGAAATGATGAAGCTCATCGCCTGGTCCACGGTCCAGTCGGTGGGTGTGAGCAGTTCCACCGGCACGATTTCAAGATAGCCGGAGGTCGGGTTCGGCGTGGTCGGCACGTACACCGCTGCCAGTTCGCGGTCGGTACCGTGTTCCTTGATCACCCGCGTGACCAGGCCGACCGACTTCATGTCGCGGTGCGGGAAGTCGATCAGCACGACGCGCTGCGTGCTGCCGGGTTCGGTCTGCAGCATGTCCAGCAGCTTCTTGGCGCTGTCGTAGATGATGCTGGCCAGCGGGATCCGCTTGATCACCGCACCGATCCAGCGCAGCAGGCGCTGGCCGAGCACGCGGCGGCTGGCCACGCCCACGGCCAGGATCACCAGCAGCGTCGCCAGCAGCGCGATGGTGTTCTGGATCCACTCCGCGCGCACCCAGCCCAGGTAATGCGGGAAGCTGGTCGCGATCTGCTCCGACAGGGGCACCACCAGCGGGCTGGAGATGCCCGACAGCAGCACGAACACGAATTTGACCACGACCCAGGTGAGCCAGATCGGCAGCAGGGTCAGCAGGCCGGTCAGGAACAGGCGCTGCAGGGAGGGGCGGGGGACCAGGGAGGGGGCTTCGAGCGACATGGGCGCATTGTAGCGGCCAGCGCTTGCCGATGATGCGGGGGAATGCGGCCGGGATCAGCGTGCGTGCGGCTTCAGCCGCAGGTAGACCTGCTTGCGCACCTGGGCGACCACCTCGCCGCTTTCGTCGACCACCTCGTTGCTGAACCAGCGCAGCACTTTGCCGCCGCCGGCAGCGTCGGCGCGCAGTTCGTCCAGCAGCGCATCGTCGATGCGGAACGATGTGCGCACGGTACCGCGCCCCGGCTTGAGGAAGTCGATCGCGCCGGCGCGGTCCCACACGTAGTAGTCGCGGCCGAGAATATGCAGCAGGCCCAGCATCCAGAACGGGTCGGTCATCGCAAACAGGCTGCCACCGAAGTGGGTGCCCACGTAGTTGCGGTTCCAGGGGCGCTGGCGCAGCTCGACGTCGATCTGCCGGTAGTCCGGGCTGACCCGGGTGACGTGGATGCCGGTGAACAGGAAGGGCGGCCACAGGTTGATGCCGAAACGGAACAGGCGGGCGTTCATGTGCATCGCGAGGGCGGAGGGCGGGCCCCAAGTCTAACCATTCGCATGCGTATGTTGTAGCTGTGCGCGGCGCGGCGCGTGTCACCCTGCGGCGTCGATCACGTAGCCGTCGCGACCATTGGCCTTGGCCTGGTACAGCGCCGCGTCGGCACCTTCCACGAAATGGTGGGGTTGCAGCTCGCCGTTGGGGATGCGGGTATAGACGCCGATGGTCAGGGTGATGCCGCCGCCATGGCCTTCACCCGGTGCGGGCAGGGCGCGGATGCTCTGGATGAGGCCTTCGATCACCTGCCGCGCGCCCTCGGCCGGCGTATCCGGCAGCACCAGCGCGAACTCGTCACCGCCGTAGCGTGCCGCCTTGTCGCGCGGGCGACGCGCGTGGGCGGCGATCTGCCGCGCCACTTCGCGCAGTACGCGATCGCCGACCTGGTGACCGTGACGGTCGTTGTGGTGCTTGAAGTGATCGACGTCGATCAGCGCGAGCGTGAGCGGCTTGCCGCTGCGCCGTGCGGCATCGCATTCCTGCTGCAGCGACTGTTCGAAACGCAGCCGGTTGCCCAGGCCGGTCAGCGCATCACGGTTGGCCAGCCGGTGCCAGGCCGCGATCCGCCATATCGCCCAGGCCAGCAGCACCAGCACGATGCCCAGCATCGCGCTGGCCGGTGCCCACCACAGGTTGCCGGCGCGCAGCAGCGCCCAGCTCAGCAGCGGGGCCAGCGGCAGCGAACAGAGCGCCGTCAGCCAGGGCAGGCGCAGGCCGAGGAGGATCACGCACAGCGCCACCAGCAGGCCACCGATGGCGTCCTGGCAGAGCCGTGGCAGGACGTGGATCTGCCTGCCCTGCAGCAGCATCGAGGCGATGTTGGCCTGGTACTCGCTGCCGCTCATCCAGTACTCGCGCGTGGTCGGCGTGAGCAGGCGCGGGGCGATGCCGCTGGCGGTCATGCCGACCACGATGCGGCGCCCATGCAGCATCGCCATGTCCACGTGGCCCTCGAGCACGTCGGCATAGGACACCTGCGGCAATCGTTCCGGCGGGCCGGCGTAGCGCACCCGCACGTAATCGTCGCGGCGCCACTGATAAGGGGAATCGACCTCCGGCTCGGGATCCGGCAGGCCGTCGATCGCGCTGGCGGGCAGTCCGGCCAGGGCCAGGCCCAGCGCAGGCCAATGCGGCTGGCCGATGCCGGCGCGCAGGTACACCCCACGGGCGACGCCATCGCCATCCACTTCGACATCGCTGTGGCCGATCGCCGCAGCGCTGGCCGCGATCAGTGGAATGGGCAGCAGTTCCTCGGCCATGCGGTCGCCGGCTGCCGGCGCCGCCAGTACGGGCAGTACGACGTGGCCATTGCGCCGGATCGCGGCGGCCAGGATTTCGTCCTGGCGGCTGTCGCGGCGGTCGGGTTCTGACAGCATCAGGTCCAGTGCGATGCGTTCGGCGCCGGCGTCGGTAAGGCGATCAAGCAGGCGCGCATGGACCGAGCGCGGCCATGGCCATTGGCCGATGCGCTGCAGGCTGCCTTCGTCGATGGCGATGATCAGCACGCTGGGGTCGGGTCGATAGTCCCAGCCGCCGACCATCGCGTCGTAGGCCGCTTCATCCTGGCGCCACAGCCACTGGCCATGGCTGGCCACGGCCGTCAGCACACCGGCCAGCACGGCCAGTGCGATCCGTCGGGACCATGGAAGCGGCGAACGCCTCATAACAACAGCCAGAGCAGCAGCGCACCGCCGCCGCCGGCGCCGTAGCACAGGCGGCAGGGCAGCTTGACCTGCTGCGCGGGCGAGAAATCGCCTGCGTGCCCGTCGTCGTCGATGTACTGCACGCGCACGTGCAGGGTGCCGCTCCATGGCCGCTTGAAGCTGACCTGGGGCTGCTCGACGGTTTCATCGAGCATCGGGCTGGCGAAGTCGCCACGACGATCCACCTGCACGCGGTAGCGCTGGCCTTCGCTGCCGGCCTGCCAGCGCAGGGTCAGTTGGCCATGCGCCGCCTCGGGCGGCTGCAGGGCAGGGTCCACCGGTTCGTTGGTCAGCTGCAGTGGCAGTGCTTGTCCATAGCGCCCCTGGTGGCCGTTGTCATCGCGCGAGGCAACGCGCCAGTAGTACTGGCCCGGCGGCAGGGGCTGCGCCAGGCGCAGGTCGGTACCGGTGCTGGCCTGCTCCTGCAGCGGCTGCGTGAACGTCGGTTCTGCAGCGACCTGCAGCACGCTGCTGCTCGCGCCCGGGGCCTGGGTCCAGCGGAACCGGGGGCGATCGCTGTTGACGGTCTGGCCGTGCAGCGGAGAGACGGTCAACGGCGGCGGCGGTTGGTCGCTGAGTTCGAAGTCGGCACTGGCGTCCAGGCCCTCCACGCCCTGTGCGTCGACCGCACGCAGCAGCACACGCAGCTCGCCGGGCGGCAGATCGCCGATCGCCAGTCGCGTGTCGGCGGTGGTGGCGGCGAACAGCAGGATTTCCGGCGTGGCCGCCTGCACCACCTCCACCCGGTAGTGGTCGGCCCCGGCGACCGGGTCCCAGGCCAGCAGGCTCGGCAGGGGGGCCAGTCTCAGCTCATCCTGGCGCAGCGTCGGCGCCGGCAGCAGCGCGGCCACGGCGGCGGGCGCCTTGTCGGCGCTGGCGTTGCGGCTGGCCTGGCCCGGACGGACAAGGCGCTGGCCGTGGGTGTTGGCGACCTGCACCCGTCCTTCCAGCACTTCGGTGGCACCGATCCGGCCGGCATCGCCATCGCCGGCGCTGACGCGGAAGACCGTGCCGCGCACGCTGCTGGTCGCCGTCGGTGCATCGATGATGTAGCGCGATGCCGGGCCGCGTGCCGGGGTGACCCGGTTGCTGGCGCGGCCCTGCTGCAGGCGCAGGCGGGTATCGACCATGCCGGTGCGGCCGTAGCGGCTGAGCTGGTCCAGGCGCAGGCGCGAATACTCGCGCAGCTGCAACCGCGAGGCATCGGCGAATTCGAGGGTGATGCTGGAGTCGCCTTCGGTTTCCACGGTGTCGCCGATGCGCAGCTGCTCTCCGGCCCGCACCGCGCGGGTGGCGCTGCCATCGCCGCCCACCAGCCCGACCTTGCCGCGCACGGACAGGACCCGTGCCGGCGCAGGCTCGGTGCGCAGCCAGCTGATCGGGAAGCGCAGCAGCTGGCCCGGCGGCAGCTGATAGGGATTGGCGATGCGGTTGTGCTGCTGCAGCTGTTGCCAGGGCACGGAAGGCTTCAGGTACAGGCCACCCAGGTCCCAGAGGGTGTCACCGGGACGGACCCGGTAGTTCCAGTCCTGTGCGGCGGCGATGGCCGGCAGCAGCAGGAGGGCACACAGCAGGACACGTTGGAGACGCGTAATGAAAGGCGAAGTGCGGACGAAGGTCACAGTTTGCAGTCCCGGCAATGCGGAGGCGCAGCAGCAAGACCCAATGGCCCCGACCCTCATCCCCCCCGAATGGATCGCGGCGGCCGAACGGCCGCCATCGATCACATTATCGCCCGCGTTCAGTGCAGGGATTCTGAACGGGACAGGCTTCCGTTCAGAACAGCAGCGAGGCCATCTTCCTGCGGTACTGCCCGACCAGGTCCTCGTCGGAGATCACATTGAAGGCGTCGATCAGGGTCCTGCGCGGCAATCCGTCCTCGAAACCGCGGTCGATCCGCAGCATTTCCAGGAACTGGGCCAGGGCCGCCTCGTCCTGGCCCTCCAGCAGCAGCTGCACGCCCCGCAGATGGCGCGCCTTGAGGTCGCTGCCATCGGCGGCGATGCGTGATTCGAGCACCTCGGCGGCCGGGGCGTCCTTGAGTGCGGACGCGAAGGCCAGGCGTGCACGGGCGCGCACGGCGCGGTCGTCGGTGGCCAGGTTGGCCGGCAGGCGGTCGATCAGCGTACCGGCTTCATCCACGCCGCCGATCTGCAGCAGGGCCAGGGCCAGGTCGAGCTTCAGCTCGTCCTTGTCCGGTTCGGCGGCGATCTGCGCGCGCAGCACGTCCACCTGTGCCTGTGGGTCCAGCGGTGCTTCCTCCTCGCTGACCGTATCGCCGACATCGGCGGGGACGATGCCGTGCTGGGCCAGGAACTCGCGCAGTTGGCCCTCCGGGATGGCGCCGGGGAAGCCGTCCACCAGCTGCCCGTCCTTGACCAGGAACACGGTCGGCACCGAGCGGATCTGGAAGGCGGCAGCGATCTGCTGTTCCTTGTCGACATCGACCTTGGCCAGCTCAAAGGCGCCGTTGTACTCGCCGGCCAGCTTTTCCAGCATCGGTCCCAGCGTCTTGCACGGACCGCACCAGGTGGCCCAGAAATCGACCAGCACCGGCGTCTGCAGCGACTTCTGCAGGACTTCGGCCTCGAAGGTCGCAGTGGTGGCGTCGAATACGTAGGTCGTCTCGGTCATGGAGGAGGCATCGCTTGGCATCTGGAGAGGGATTCTATGGTGGCGGAACCTGTCCGTCTCAACCCGGGCCGCTGCAAATGGCCGACAATGCGGCCTTCCTGTTGCCGCTGTCGTGGAGCCTGCATGTCGTCGCCGTCCCCCTTGCTGCGCCTGTCGGGCGTGATCGCCGCACTCGTCTTCGTGGCTGCGGTCATCGGCTTCGGTGCCGGCCTCGACGGCTATGCGCAGGCCCGCCACCCGGTGGCGTTGCTGGGCGCGCAGGGGATGCCGCATGCCCTGGGCTTCAATCTGCTGGGCTTCATGCTGCCGGGCCTGCTGGCGGTGGTGGTGGCCGAATGCCTGCGCCGGCAGCTGCCGGCCACCGCGGGCTGGGCCCCGCGTGTGGGCAGCCAGATGCTGCTGCTGGCCGGCCTGGCGTTCGCCGCCATGGGCGTGCTGCCGCTGGATGTGGATGACCTGCACGGGCTGGCCAGCCAGCTGCATGCCAGCGCCTGGATGGTATGGGTGCTGGGCTTCGTTGCCGGCGCCCTGCTGCTGGGCACGGCGCGCCTGCGCGACACACAGGGCCGGGCATTGGGCGGGGTGGCGCTGGCCTGTGGTGTGGTTGCCGCGTTGGCAGCCTTCGCCCTGCAGGGCGTGCTGCCGGCGCCTCTGTCGCAGCGGCTGGCCTTCGCCTGCTGGGCGGTCTGGCTGGCGTTGGCGCTGCCGCTGTCGCGGGCCCGTTGAGACGGTCGCGGGGCCGCAACCGGGCCCACAGCCGTCGGACAGGATTGGAGACGTTTGCCGCACTGCGGTACGCTGTACCGCTTTGCCGCCGCATCCGCGTGTTCCATGACCAGCGCTGAACCCAACGCCTACGACCCGCAGCAGGTTGAATCCGCCGCCCAGCAGTACTGGGACGCCACCCGCGCGTTCGAGGTCGACGAGACTTCCGACAAGCCGAAGTACTACTGCCTGTCGATGCTTCCGTACCCGTCCGGTGCGCTGCACATGGGGCACGTGCGCAATTACACGATCGGTGACGTGATCAGCCGCTACAAGCGCATGACCGGCCACAACGTGCTGCAGCCGATGGGCTGGGACGCGTTCGGCCTGCCGGCGGAAAACGCGGCGATCAAGAACAAAACCGCGCCGGCGGCGTGGACCTACAAGAACATCGACCACATGCGCAGCCAGCTGAAGTCGCTGGGCTATGCCATCGACTGGTCGCGCGAGTTCGCCACCTGCCGCCCGGACTATTACGTCCACGAGCAGCGCATGTTCACCCGTCTGATGCGCAAGGGCCTGGCCTACCGTCGCAACGCGGTGGTGAACTGGGACCCGGTCGACCAGACCGTGCTGGCCAACGAGCAGGTCATCGACGGCCGTGGCTGGCGTTCCGGTGCGCTGGTCGAGAAGCGTGAGATTCCGCAGTGGTTCCTGCGCATCACCGATTACGCCCAGGAGCTGCTGGACGGCCTGGACGAGCTGGACGGCTGGCCGGAATCGGTCAAGACCATGCAGCGCAACTGGATCGGTCGTTCCGAGGGCCTGGAGATCCAGTTCGACGTGCGTGACGTCGATGGCGGCGTGCTGGATCCGCTGCGCGTGTTCACCACCCGCCCGGACACCGTGATGGGCGTGACCTTCGTCTCGATCGCCGCCGAGCACCCGCTGGCGCTGCACGCAGCGAAGAACAATCCGGAACTGGCCGCGCTGCTGTCGGAAATGAAGCAGGGCGGCGTGTCCGAGGCCGAGCTGGAAACCCAGGAAAAGCGCGGCATGGATACCGGCCTGCGCGCCATCCATCCGGTCACCGGCGAGAAGGTGCCGGTGTGGGTCGCCAACTTCGTGCTGATGGGCTACGGCACCGGTGCGGTGATGGCCGTGCCCGGCCATGACCAGCGCGACAACGAAGTGGCCAACAAGTATGGCCTGCCGATCGTGCAGGTCATCGCGCTGAAGGATCCGCGCAATGACGACGAGCGCAATTGGGATGGCGCGCGCTGGCAGGACTGGTACAGCGACAAGAACCGTGCCTTCGAACTGATCAATTCGGCCGAGTTCGACGGGCTGGATTTCCAGGGCGCCTTTGAAGCCCTGGCCGAGCGTTTCGAGCGCAAGGCGCAGGGGCAGCGCCGCGTCAACTACCGCCTGCGCGACTGGGGCGTGAGCCGCCAGCGCTACTGGGGCTGCCCGATTCCGGTGATCTACTGCGCCAAGTGCGGCGCGGTACCGGTGCCGGAAGAGCAGCTGCCGGTGGTGCTGCCGGAGGACGTCGCGTTCTCCGGCACCGGTTCGCCGATCAAGACCGACCCGGAGTGGCGCAAGACCACCTGCCCGGAGTGCGGCGGTGCAGCCGAGCGCGAGACCGATACCTTCGACACCTTCATGGAGTCGAGCTGGTACTACGCGCGCTACACTTCGCCGGGCGCGCGTGATGCCGTGGACAAGCGCGGCAACTACTGGCTGCCGGTGGACCAGTACATCGGTGGCATCGAGCACGCGATCCTGCATCTGATGTACTTCCGCTTCTACCACAAGCTGCTGCGTGACGCGCGGATGGTGGACAGCAACGAACCGGCCCGCAATCTGCTGTGCCAGGGCATGGTGATCGCCGAGACCTATTACCGTCCGAACCCGGACGGTTCCAAGGACTGGATCAATCCCGCCGACGTGGAAGTGCAGCGTGACGAGCGCGGCCGCATCACCGGCGCGACCCTGATCGCCGACGGTCAGCCGGTGGTGGTCGGTGGCACCGAGAAGATGTCCAAGTCGAAGAACAACGGCGTGGACCCGCAGGCGATGGTCGGCAAGTATGGCGCCGACACCGTGCGGCTGTTCTCGATGTTCGCCGCACCGCCGGAACAGTCGCTGGAGTGGAACGAGGCCGGCGTGGACGGCATGGCCCGCTTCCTGCGCCGCCTGTGGGCCCAGGTGCAGAAGCATGCCGCCGAGGGCACCGCCCCGGCGCTGGACGTGGCCGCGCTGGACGGTGGCCAGAAGGCGCTGCGCCGCAAGACCCACGAGACCATCGGCAAGGTCGGCGACGACTATGGCCGCCGCCACAGTTTCAACACCGCGATCGCTGCGGTGATGGAACTGATGAACGCGCTGGCCAAGTTCGAGGACGGCAGCGAACAGGGCCGCGCGGTGCGCCAGGAAGCACTGCAGGCCATCGTGCTGCTGCTGAATCCGATCACCCCGCATGCCAGCCACGCCCTGTGGCAGGTGCTTGGCCATGGCGAGACGCTGCTGGAGGACCAGCCGTTCCCGCAGGCCGACGCCAGCGCGCTGGTGCGCGACGCGCTGACCCTGGCCGTGCAGGTCAACGGCAAGCTGCGCGGCACCATCGAAGTGGCCGCCGACGCCGCTCGCGAGCAGGTCGAGGCGCTGGCCCTGGCCGAGCCGAATGCAGCGAAGTTCATGGAAGGCCTGACGGTGCGCAAGATCATCATCGTCCCGGGCAAGATCGTGAACATCGTCGCCGCCTGATGTACCCCGCACCGGCCGCCCTCCCGGCGGCCGGTGTTCCAGCAACGCGGGGGGCATGCGGTTGATGGCCCTGCGTTCACGCGGTCTCGGGCACGCTGTCTGTTGCCGTGATCGCCCGGCTCCGCCAGACTGTTCTCCATGACCCGACTCCTGCTTGCCCTCGTTCTTGTCCTCGGCCTTGCCGGCTGTGGCTTCCATCTGCGCAACAAGCTGATGTTGCCGACCGACACCGCGCCGGTGAAGGTGGTCTCCACGGCCCCGTACAGTGAACTGGTCAAGCTGCTCAACCGCAGTCTGCAGGCGTCCGGCGCCAAGCTGGCGAGCGAGGATGGCAACGAACCCAGCACCCAGCTGCAGGTGTTGTCCGAACGCTGGGGCGACCTGCCGATCGCGATCGACTCGCAGGGTCGTGCGCAGGAATACAGCCTGCGCTACGCGGTGATCTTCATCTTCCGTCGCGAGGATGGCAGCGAACTGGTGCCGCAGCAGGTGATCGAACTGTCGCGCGACTACGTGTCGCCGCCCACCGACGCGACCGGTACCACCACCGAGCGCGAGATCCTGGCCGATGAACTGCGCCGGGAAATGTCGGCCTCGATCATCCGCCGCATCGACAGCGTGGTCCGTGCCGAAGTCGCGAAGGGGGGCAGCCTGTCCGCGCCGAAGCCGGTCGATCCTGCGGTTCCGGCCGAGCCGACACCGGCACCGGCCATCAAGCCCTGACCGGGACCGGCATGGAACTGCGTCCGGAGCAGCTGGCCAGCCAGGGCGCTGATACCCCGCTGTCGCCGGTGTACCTGATCGCCGGTCCTGAGACGCTGCGCGTGCTGGAAGCCGCCGACGCGGTCCGTGCGCGGGCGCGCGCCGCCGGCATCGGTGAGCGCGAGGTGTTCGACGCCGATGGTCGCGACTTCGACTGGGGCCAGCTCGACGCCAGCTTCAACGCGCCGAGCCTGTTCAGTGCCCGTCGCCTGGTGGAAGTGCGGTTGCCCAGTGGCAAGCCGGGCAAGGACGGCGCCGAGGTGATCAGCCGGTTCTGCGCCGATCCGGCACCGGACGTCGTGCTGATGATCACCGCCAACGAATGGAGCAAGGCGCACCAGGGCAAGTGGGCTGAAGCGGTGGGCCGGGTCGGCGTGCTGTCGGTGGCCTGGGCGATCAAGCCGCATGAACTGCCCGACTGGATCGAGCGTCGCCTGCGCAGCAAAGGCCTGCGCGCGGATCCGGCCGCAGTGCAGCGCCTGGCCGAGCGCGTGGAAGGCAATCTGCTTGCCGCGGCGCAGGAGATCGACAAGCTGGCGCTGCTGGCCGATGGTCACGCGCTGGACGTGGAACGGATGGAATCGCTGGTGGCCGATGCCGCCCGCTATGACGTATTCCGGCTGGTGGAAGCCACGTTCTCCGGGCAACCGGCGGCGGTGCTGCGCATGCTTGCCGGCCTGCGCGGCGAAGGCGAGGCGGTGGCCGCGCTGATGCCGATCGTGATCCGGGAACTGCTGGCAGGTGCCGGGCTGGCGCGGGTGCAGGCGCGCGGTGGCAACCTTGCCGCCGAGATGAAATCGCGCGGCATCTGGGAGTCGCGGCAGGCACCGTACAAGCGTGCGCTGCAGCGGCATCCGGAAGGCAAGCGCTGGGAACGTTTCGTGGCCGAGGCCGGGCTGGTCGACCGCATCGCCAAGGGGCGCGCCGACGGCGACGCCTGGCTGGCGCTGGAGCGCCTGCTGGTGGCCGTGGCCGAGCCGCGCGCCGTGCGGCTGCTGGCCCGGGCCTGATCGATGAGCCTGCGGGTCTATTACGGGGGCACCTTCGACCCGGTGCACCTGGGGCACCTGGCGATCGCGCGCGCCGCGCGCGATGAGCTGCAGGTCGCGGTGCGGATGCTGCCGGCGGCCGATCCACCGCACCGCCCGGTTCCCGGCGCGACCGCCGAACAGCGCTGCACGATGCTGTCGCTGGCCATCGGCGACGAGCCGGGGCTGCTGCTGGACCGGCACGAACTGGATCGGGCCGCGCGCTTTCCCGGTCGCCCGTCCTACACCGTCGATACCCTGCGCGAACTGCGCGGCGAGCTCGGTCCCAGCCGGCCCCTGGCCTGGCTGGTCGGCGCCGACAGCCTGCTGGGCCTGCCCGGCTGGCATGAGTGGGAGGCGCTGTTCGGCCTGGCCCACTTCGTGGTGGCGGAGCGGCCGGGCAGTCCACTGCAGGCCTCGGTCGACGGCGAGCTCGGCCGTGTCCTGGAAGGGCGGTGGGCCGACAGCGAACAGGACCTGTTTGCCAGTCCGGCCGGCCGCATCCTGCGCCTGCACCATCCGTTGCGCGGGGAATCGGCCAGCGCAGTGCGCGCGCAGATCGCCGCGGCAGGGCCCTGGCGTGCCCTGCTGCCGCCGGCGGTGGCCGACTACGTGGCCGCGCAGCGGCTGTACCATCCGGCAACACCGTGAATGCCGCGACCGCGCCATCCCCGTATAATCGCCCCCACGTTTATCGAGTCGATCCACTTTGAGCAACCAGACCCAGCCCCAGACCATCAAGGTCGATCTGCCCAGCCCGCCGCCGTCCGTGCCGGAACTGCTGGCCAGTGTCCGTCAAGCCACCGAAGACCTGAAGGCCAAGGACCTGGTCGAGATCGACGTGCGCGGCCGGTCCAGCGTTGCCGATTACCTGGTGATCGTCTCGGGTACTTCGACCCGCCACGTCAAGTCGATCGCCGACGAGGTCGTGCGCTTCGCCAAGAAGATCGACGTGATGCCGCTCGGGGTTGAGGGCGAGCGCGAAGCCGAGTGGGTACTGGTCGATCTGGGCGACGTGATCGTCCACGTGATGCTGCCGCGCGTGCGTGAGTTCTACGCCCTCGAGCGCCTGTGGACGGTCGGTGACCAGCCGCCGTCCAGCGACGACGAAGTGGCCTGAGCCGCACGTTGATGCATCCCTTCGACGGCGCCGATGGCGCCGTCGACGTTTTCGAGGAGCGCTGATGAAAGCCCGCCTGATCGCCACCGGTGAACGCGCACCCAGTTGGGTCGCGCAGGGGTTCGCCGAGTACCAGAAGCGGCTCTCGCACTGGCTGCCGTTCGAGCTGGTCGAGATCGAGCCCGGCCTGCGCGGCA
Organism: Stenotrophomonas maltophilia; assembly: GCF_025642255.1. Lineage (NCBI taxonomy): Bacteria > Pseudomonadati > Pseudomonadota > Gammaproteobacteria > Lysobacterales > Lysobacteraceae > Stenotrophomonas > Stenotrophomonas maltophilia. The sequence continues at coordinate 2,926,739 of NZ_CP106759.1, read as the reverse complement.
AAGGCCGCGATCCACGCCGTGCCACCGAGGACGAGGGCCGGCGGGTGATCGCCGCGCTGCCGAAGAATGCCTACGTCGTGGCGCTGGATGTGCCCGGCCGCCAGCTCAGTTCCGAACAGCTGGCGCAGCGCCTGGAGCATTGGCGGGGACAGGGCAGGGACCTGGCGTTCCTGATCGGCGGTCCCGAGGGGCATTCGCCCGAAGTTTCGGCACTGGCCGACGAGAAGTGGTCGATTGGTCCGCTCACGCTGCCGCACATGCTGGTGCGGCTGGTCGTGGCGGAACAGCTGTACCGGGCCGCCGCAATGATTGCAAATCACCCCTACCATCGCGCGTGAAGAGCCGTTATACTGTTCGTCTGCCCGAATAGCTCAGCCGGTTAGAGCACTTGACTGTTAATCAGGGGGTCGTTGGTTCGAGTCCAACTTCGGGCGCCACTTTCAGAAACCTGCATCGCGAGATGCAGGTTTCTTTTTGCTCTACAGAGTCAGCGCTCCTCGCCAGAACGCCATCAGTGTGGCGATCGCAACGGCCAGGATGGCGCCGAACAGCACCCACTCCCAAGGCGTGAACACCTGTTCGCCACGCTGGCGACGGGTCAGCGTGAACAGCGCTACGCCCGGTACATACAACAGCACCGACAGCAGCAGGTTGTGCAGGCCACCGGCATAAACAAGCCACAGCGCGTATGCGCTCGCCAGCAGCGCGACGCTGAAGTCGCGCCAGCGGATTCCTGCTTCGCCGCCCGCATAGGCCTGACCACGCCAGGCCAGCTGCACGCCGAATGCCGTGGACAGGAAATAGGGCACCAGGCTCATCGATGCAGCCAGCAGTACCAGGCCGGTATAGCTGCCGGAATTCACCAGCACCAGCAGCAGGAACAACTGGATCAGGCCGTTGCTCAGCCAGAGCGCATTGGCCGGCACGCCGCGCGCATTCTCGCGGCCAAGGAACGCGGGCATGGTGCCGTCGCCGGCAGCCGCATACAGCACCTCGGCGCACAGCAGTACCCAGGCCAGCAGGGCGCCAAGCACCGAGATGATCGAACCGATGATGATCACGGTCGCGCCCCATTCGCCGACGATGGCGCGCAGCACGTAGGCCATCGATGGATTGGGCAGGGCGGCCAGCTCGGCCTGCGACAGCACGCCCATCGACAACAGGCTCACCAGGACCAGCAGCAGCCATACGCCGAGAAAGCCGATCACGGTCGCGCGCCCTACATCGGCACGACGCGCAGCGCGCCGGGAATAGATGCTGGCGCCTTCGATGCCGATGAACACCCATACGGTCACCAGCATCATGCCGCGCAGCTGCTGGCCGAGATCGCCAAGTGCGGGGGTACCCAGGAAATCGGCGCCGAACACGTCCATGCGGAACGCGCCGGCGGCCAGGATGAGGAACAACGCAATGGGCAGCAGCTTGGCCACCGTGACCAGGCCGTTGACGATGGCGGCAGTGCGCAGGCCGCGCAGCACCAGCAGGTGCACGGTCCATAGCAACAGCGACGAGGCGGCCACCGCTGCCGGCGTATTGCCTTCACCGAACACCGGCATGAAGTGGCCGAGGCCACTGAAGATCAGCACGAAGAAGCTGGCGTTGCCGAGTACCGAGGCAACCCAGTAGCCCCATGCCGCGGAGAAGCCGATGTAGTTGCCGAAGCCTTCCCGCGCATACGCGTAGATGCCGGTATCGAGGTCCGGCCGGCGGTTGGCCAGGGCCTGGAACACGAAGGCGAGCATCAGCATGCCGGCGCCACTCACCGCCCAGCCGATGATCGCGGCGGCCGGACCGGCGCTGCGCGCCACGTTCTGTGGCAGGGAAAAGATGCCGGCGCCGACCATCGAGCCGACCACCAGAGCGGTCAGTGCAGCCAGGCCCAGCCGTTGTGAGGTCGCAGCCATGAATCTCCCCTGCGGCAGCGCGGCCGCAGGGGCACAGTAGCGGCAGTGCCGTGAAGCCGCATGCAACATCTGCAACGACGGAGGCCCGGGCATGTGCCCGGGCCTCCGAAGGTGATGCTGCAGCGACGATCAGTTGAAGGTGTACTTGGCACCGACCGTGAAGTAGCGGCCGATGGCTCCGCTGAAGTGCAGCGGGTTGTAGTTCACGCCGCCATAGGTGGTCGGATCGAGCGGTGCGATGCGATCAAACACGTTCTGCACCGATGCGTTCAGTTCAAAGGCTTCGGTGATGTTCCAACGACCGGACAGGTCGAAGGTGGTGAACGAGGAGATCTTCTCGACCGGCGAGCCATCCTCGTAGAACGCCAGGTAGTCGCCGCCACGGCGGTCCTTGTTCTCCAGCTTGCTGATGTAGTTGGCGACGCCGCTGACACTCCACGGGCCCTGCCTCCAGGTGGTGCCGAAGTTGATGCGGTCCTTCGGCGTGCCGATGCAGTTGGTGACGTCGCAGTTGCCGTGGGTGCCGGCGTAGTCGACCGTCACATCGGCATCGGTGCGCTCGAACTTCAGCACATGGCTCCACTGCAGATCCATTTCCAGCTGGCCCGGACCGATATCGAAGGTCTGGCGGATATCGGTGTCGATACCGCGCACGCGGGTGGAAGCGGCGTTGATGTACTGCGTGTTGACCGCCAGGATGCTGCCGGTGCCGGCAATGCCGTTGAGCAGGTTGGTGTCGCGCAGGACGTTGCCGGCGGCAATGGCGTCGGCGGTGCTGCCCTGGGCGATTTCGTTGGTGCGCTTGATCTGCCACGCATCCACCGTCATCGAGGTGGAGGAGGTCGGCTGCAGCACGATACCCACCGAATAGCTCTTGGATTCCTCCGGCTTCAGGTCGCTGTTGGGGCGGGTGATGATCGCCACCGAGCGTGCGGTGCATTCGGCTTCACTGATGGCGCAGCGCACCGGGTCGCGGGCGTTGGAGAAGGCGGCCAGGCCACCGTCGCCGTTCTCGGCCGGGTTCGGCGCGCGGAAACCTTCGGCGTAGCTGGCGCGCAGCGCGATCCAGTCGGCCGGGGTCCACTTCACGCCCAGCTTCGGCGTCGCCTTGCCTTCACCGCTCTCGTACTTGTCGTAGCGCAGTGCACCGGACAGCTCCAGCTGTTCCAGCACCGGCGCGGACAGTTCGACGTATCCGGCGTACACGTTCTGGGTACCGTCATAGGCCGAGTAGCCCAGGCCGATGATGTCGCCGGTGTCGGTGAACGTCTGCGGGGTCAGGCTGTTGCTGGTCTTGCGCCACTCGGTGCCCATCGCCAGGCCGAGCGGGCCACCCTTGAGGTCCATCAGGCTGCGCGACACGGTGAAGTCGAACATGTCCAGGCTGGACTTGGCGCGTGCACTGATCTCCGGCGAGATGAAATCGTACAGCGCCTGCGAGTTGAGGTTGGCGTTGTCGCCGATGCGCCATACGCCACCGGCACAGTTCGGGTTGGCCAGTGCACAGCGGACGTTGTCGTAGTGCAGGAAGCCGGTACGACGGTTGATCAGGTCGGTGCCGGAGTGCAGGTAGGCGGTGTCATAGTTCCAGTCGCCCCAGTTGCCCTTGACGCCCACCAGGAAGCGGTTGAACTCGTTGGTGTTGTTGGTCACGCGCGGACCAACGTCCCAGGCCGAATAGCGCAGGCGCGAGGCCTGGCCGGGAATCGGGTTGTCCGGATGATCCGGGCCGAGCACGGTGGCACCGGAACCGCTGTTGGCGTTGACCGGTCCTTCCGGATAGCCCCAGCCGCCGGACACGCCCGAGGGCGTGTTGCTGAAGGTGGTTTCCTTCTTCGAGTAGCCGATCTCGGTGTAGATCTCGCCGCCTTCGCCGAAGGCGAAGCTGGCACGTCCGAACACGTTGATGTACTTCTCTTCCGGGCTCAGGTCACGGAACTTCTGCGCCGGATCCCACAGGCAGCCCTGCTGCTGTGCGGTCGCATCGGTCTGGCCGGGAATGCTGGTCAGATTGGCACAGCCCGGCAGAGCCACCAGGAACGCGGGATTGTCGTCGTCGACATTGCGGTCGTCGAACACCGAGCCGTTCGGGCCCACGCCACCGGCAGTACCACCGGACAGGTAGGCACCGCCCAGGAACTGCGCGTCGGCGGCGGAATAGCCCCAGCGACGGATGTCACCGGTGCCGATCCACTTGCGGTTCTTGCGGTCGCCGATCTTGATCGCGTCGGTCTTGCCGACGTCCAGGCTGAAGAATGCGTTCCAGCCATCGGTGGCCAGGTCGCCGGTGCCTGCGGTCAGCGTCGCCTTCTTGGCATCGCCGTCGCCGTCGCCGGAGACGCCGTAGGAACCGCGCAGGATCGCGCCCTGGAAATCGCTGCGCAGGATGATGTTGACCACGCCGGCGATGGCGTCGGAGCCATAGATCGCCGATGCGCCGTCCTTCAGAACTTCCACGCGCTCCACCGCATCCAGCGGAATGGTGCTCAGATCGGTGAAGACCTTCTGGCCATCGTCAGCCAGGCCGTAGGTGGCCATGCGGCGGCCATTCAACAGCACCAGCGTCGAGCCGGCGCCGAGGCCACGCAGGGAGATGCCGGCGCCGCCGCCGGCAAAGCCGTTGCCGAAGGTCTTGGGAATCGAGCCGGAACCGTCGGCGGTCAGGGTCTGCAGGTATTCGGCGACCGTGGTCTTGCCGGTGCGGTCGATCTCCTGGCGGGTCACCACCTGCACCGGGGACGGTGTCTCGGTATTGGTGCGCGGGATGTTCGAGCCGGTGACCGTGATGCGGTCGAGATTGGTGGCCTGCTCCTGGGCGAAGGCGGAGGAGGAAACCACGGCGCCGGCCAGCAGCAGGGTGCTGCCGGTAAGGATGTGAGTGATGGACGATGCCAGGGTGTCACGGCGGCTGGCGGGCCGATGGATCGGGTGTTTCACAGCTTCTCTCCTAACTGGAAAACCTTGCGTTGAGGGCTGTCGCCGGATCAGGTCCGGGACGGGCCAATCTAGGTTTCCGGCAGGTGACGGAGTCGTGAAATTTTGCTTAATCGGCAGCGAGCGGACGGGCGGTGTGCGGATTCGCAAACCCGGTCGCGGATTCCGGCCCGGCCTGAGGCCGGGCCGGTGCAGCGGTCAGTCGGGCAGCGAGAACTGCACCGGCACCATGCCGATGGCAGGCACCGCCACGCCGTCATGCTGGGCGGGCTCAAACCGCCAGTGGCGCAGCACCTGTTGGCGTGCGGCCTGGTCCAGGCTGCGCGAACCGCTGCTGCGTTCGATGCTGACCGCAACAGGCTGGCCGTTGCTGTCCACTTCCACGCGCAGCAGGACCGTGCCCTGTTCGCGGTTGCGCAGCGCGGGGATGGGATAGGCCGGGGGCGGCGCACTGCGGTACTGCAGCTGGGCTCCCGCCAGCGGCGTAGCTGCCGTCGGCGTCGGCGGCGCCATCACGGCGGTCGGTTCGGCGGCCGGCAGGACGATGCCCGGCGCGTCTTCGACCGTTGCGGTGGGGGCTGGCAGCGCCGGTGCGGTCGGCACCGCCTGGGAGCGGGGGGCGACCTTCACCTGTTCGGGTTCGGTGGGCAGGATCGGCGGAGGTTCCGGTGTCTCGACCTTTTCGATCCAGCGGACCGTGGTCGTGTCACGCGGGGCCTGTACCGCCTGGTAGGTGGCGGGGATGAGCAGCAGCAGCAACGCCAGCAGATGCAGTGCGATGGCCGCGCTCCAGGCGGCGATGCGGGCGGGGTCGAAGTGCGCGGATGCAACGGGATACGTACGAACCATGGTCCACCTCCGTGCCAGTGTCGAAAGACGTCAACGCACCAGGGCCGCCATCGGGGTTTGCCGCACGCGGCTGGCAGCCAAGCATTAGCGCGTCGTGGCCGCCATTGCCTAGAGGCATGTCAGGCGATGTTGATCTGGCCTTCATCTACGCAACGGGGCCGGAGACCTTTCCGCTGGAAAGGCATCCGGCCCCGTGGGCAGCAGATCAGGGCAGGGCGCTGTCCGGCGGACAGTGCCCCCGCCGTGCCGGGTCGTCAGCGACCCAGCTCGAACACCACGTCCAGGTTGACCGAAACGGTGGATTCGCCCGGCGCGACCGGCGTGGCCTTGTCCATGGCGGCCGAGGCCATCTGTGCCCGCATCATCGGCACCGGGCGGAAGCCGCCGTTGCTGTTTTCAGAGATGCTGACGATGCGGCGCACCTGCAGGCCCAGCGACTTGGCATAGGTCTGGGCGCGCGCCTGTGCCTTCTTCAGCGCGGCCAGGCGGGCTTCGTCATAGACCGGCTCCGGCTGGTCGATCTCGAAGCTGGGGCCGTTGATCTGGTTGGCGCCCTGGGCGGCCAGCGCATCGAGCACCCGGCCCAGCTTGGCGATGTCGCGGACCTTCAGGCTGACGGTGTTGCTGGCCTGGTAGCCGGTGATCTTCGGTGCTTCGTTGTCGGCATAGCGGTACTGCGGGTTGAGGCTGACGCCGCTGGTCTGCACATCGCGCTCGGCGATGCCGGCCGCCTTGATCGCGGCCAGCACCTTGTCCATCTGCTGCGCATTCTGGCGCATGGCGCTGTTGCCGTCGGCGGCCTGGGTGACCACGCCGGCCGACAGGGTGGCCACATCCGGCACACGGGTCGCTTCGGCGTTGGCCGAAATGTTCAGCAGGGTGCCCTCGGCCGGGGCGGCGATCGGCGGCGGCGGGGCGGCATGGGCGGACATCGAGGCTCCAAGGGCGAGGGACAGGGCAAGCAGCAGCGGGGAGGCGGTCAGGCGCATGGGATCTCCTTGTTGTGGCGTGAGGGTGGTGTCGTAGCGATGAACGCGCTGTGAGTCCATTCGGGGTTGAAGGCACGCGGGAGCAGGTTGCCGACGATTCAGGCGGCGGCCTCAGGTTATGCTGTGCCGATGCTCTATCTTGCTTCCCGCTCCCCCCGACGCAACCAGCTGCTGGCCCGACTCGGACGCCCCTTCCAGGCGCTTGACCTGGAGGTTGTCGAGCAGCGCGCGCCCAGTGAAAGCGCCGAACAGTACGTCTGCCGGGTTGCGGCCGACAAGGCGCGTGCCGGGTTGGCCCGGGTGCTGGCCGACGACCCGGACGCACGGGTGCTGGGCTCGGACACCGAGGTCGTGCTTGATGGCGAGGTGTTCGGCAAGCCGGTCGATGCCGCCGATGCCCGGGCAATGCTGGCGCGCCTGGCCGGACGCACGCACCAGGTGATGACGGCCGTGGTGGTGGTCGGCGCGGCCGGGCTGGACAGCGAACTGGTGGTGTCCGAGGTCACGTTCGCTGCGATCGGCACCGCCGACATCGCCGCCTATGTGGCCACCGGTGAGCCGCTGGACAAGGCCGGGGCCTACGCCATCCAGGGTGGGGCCGAGCGCTGGATCGAACACCTGTCCGGCAGCTACTCCGGTGTGATGGGGCTGCCGCTGCTGCACACCGATCGTCTGCTGGCGCGCTGCGGCGTGCCGGCTCCCATTGCCAACGCCGCCAGGGAGGCTGCAGATGTCTGAGGAAATCCTGGTCAATGTGACCCCACGCGAGACCCGGGTCGCGGTGATCGAGAATGGCATGCTGCAGGAACTGCACATCGAGCGCGGCTGGCGCCGGGGTGTGGTCGGCAACATCTACAAGGGCAAGGTGCAGCGGGTGATGCCGGGCATGCAGGCCGCCTTCGTCGAGGTCGGCCTTGAGCGCGCTGCGTTCCTCCATGCCAACGACGTGGTGCGGCCAGCGCCGGTGGCCAGTGCCGACACCGAGAACACCACCCTGCCACCACCGGCCAGCGTGCCGATCGTCGAGCTGCTGCGCGACGGCCAGGACATCGTGGTGCAGGTGGTGAAGGATCCCATCGGTACCAAGGGCGCGCGGCTGACCACGCAGATCAGCATCCCGTCGCGCTACATGGTGCTGCTGCCGCAATCGAAAGTGGTGGGCGTGTCCGCGCGCATCGAGGACGAGGCCGAGCGCGCGCGTCTGAAGGCGCTGGTGACCGAGTTGTCGGCACAGCACGGCGGCTACGGCTACATCGTGCGCACCAACGCCGAAGGGCAGCCGGCCGAAGCCATCGCCGAGGACATCGCCTATCTGTCGCGGGTCTGGAACGTGGTGGAGCGCCGCGGCCGCGACGCCACCCCCTGCAGCGTGATCTATGAAGACCTGAGCCTGCCGCTGCGTTCGGTGCGCGACCTGATCCGCAAGGACGTGGACAAGGTGAAGGTCGATTCCAAGGAAACGTTCGCGCAGCTGCAGGCTTTCGTGGCCAAGTACATGCCGGTGCTGGCCGAGAAGCTGGAGCTGTACTCCGGCGATCGCCCGATCTTCGACATGTTCGGCGTGGAGGACGAGATCGGCCGCGCGCTGGACAAGCAGGTGCCGCTGAAGTCCGGTGGCTACCTGGTGATCGACCAGACCGAAGCGATGACCACCATCGACGTCAACACCGGGTCGTTCCTCGGCCAGCGCAACCTGGAGGAGACGGTGTTCCGCACCAACCTGGAGGCGGCGCAGGCCGTGGCCAGGCAGCTGCGCCTGCGCAATCTCGGCGGCATCATCATCATCGACTTCATCGACATGGACGATGCCGAGCACCGCCGCCAGGTGCTGCGGACCCTGGAAAAGGCGCTGGCGCGGGACCATGCCAAGACCACGGTCTACGACTTCTCGCCGCTGGGCCTGGTGGAGATGACCCGCAAGCGCACGGTCGAAAGCCTGGAGCGCCAGCTGTCGGAGACCTGCCCGCAGTGCAGCGGTCGCGGCACCATCAAGACCACCGAAACGGTCACCTACGAGATCTTCCGCGAGATCACCCGCGCGGTGCGCCAGTTCGATGCCGCGCGCCTGCTGGTGATCGCGTCGACCAAGGTGGTGGCGCGCATCACCGATGAGGAATCCGCGGCGGTGGCCGAGCTGGAAGAGTTCCTCGGCAAGAGCATCCGCTTCCAGGCGGATGAGCAGTACCTGCAGGAGCAGTTCGATGTTGTGCTGCTCTGATCCACGCCGGCCGAAGGTCGGCGGCGGCCGATGAGCGCGCCGCCGCGCCTGCGACTGCGAAGGATCCGCCGTCATCTCATTGCTGCCTGTGCGGTGGCCCTGGTCGGGCTGGCGCTGCTGGTGGGCACCTTCAGCCAGCTGCTGCCGCTGGCCGAGCGACACCCCGACAGGATCGCCGCCTGGTTGAGCGAGCGCGCAGGCCAGCCGGTCCGTTTCGACCAGCTGGACACGGCGTGGACCCGTCGTGGCCCGCTGCTGCAGCTGAAGGGCCTGCGCATCGGCGCCGGGCAGGGCCTGGCGGTCGGCGAGGCTGAAATCCTGGTGTCGATGTACAGCGGCCTGCTGCCGGGCCGTTCGTTGACCGAGCTGCGTCTGCGCGGCCTGGCCCTGGATCTGCAGCAGAGCCAGGACGGTCGCTGGTCGGTGCGTGGCCTGCCGCAGCCCAGCAGCGGGGGGGACCCGCTGGAGGCGCTGCGCCGGCTGGGCGAGCTGCAGGTGATCGGCGGCCGGCTGGGCGTGCAGGCCCCGGCACTCGGCATCGACACCGTATTGCCGCGCGTCGATCTGCGCCTGCGCGTCAACGGCGACCGCCTGCGGGTAGGCGTGCGGGCCTGGGCCCAGACCGACGCACTTCCGCTGACCGCCGTGCTGGATGTGGACCGTGTGCGTGGCGACGGCGAGGCATGGCTGGGCGCCGATCCCATCGATTTCCGCGCCTGGTCGCCGTTGCTGGCGGCCGGGGGCGTGCGCCTGCGTGAAGGACGCGGCGAACTCAATGTGTGGCTGACCCTGCGCGATTTCGTCCCCGTAGCGCTGACCACCGATTCGGATCTGCGGGATCTGCGCATCGACGGCGCACCGATGCCGGGGCTGGCAGTGCCCCGGCTGCAGTTGCAGCGCATGCAGGCGCTGCTGCGCTGGCAGCGGCAGGCGGACGGATGGGCGATGCAGGTACCGCGCCTGCGGCTGGTGGACGACACCGGCGCGCAGCAGCTTGATGGACTGCAACTGCAGGTCGGCACGCAATTGGGCATCCGCAGCGGGGCGGTGCAGGCCGGCACCGCGCTGCGTGCGCTGGCGCTGAGTGACCGCCTGGAACCTGGCCTGCGGCGCTGGCTGTTCCTGTCAAAGCCGCAGCTGGATCTGCGGGAACTGCAGCTGGCCGGCACGCGCAACGGTCCGCTGTGGGCCCAGGGCGAGCTGCAGTCGCTGGGTTTTGCCAGCGTCGGTGACGCACCTGGCTTGCGTGGGCTGGGCGGCCATTTCGAAGGCGACGCCGATGGCTTCCGCCTGCAGCTGCAGCCGCAGCGCGAGCTTCAGTTCGATTGGCCGACCGGCTTCGGCGTGCGCCATGACCTGCACCTGGCAGGCCAGGTGGTGGGGTGGCGCGACGAAGGCGGCGGCTGGCGCATCGGCACGGCCGCCCTGCGTGTGGAAGGCACGGATTACGCAGCCGATCTGCGCGGTGGTGTCTGGTTCCAGGGCAATGGCACGCGTCCGTGGCTGCAGCTGGCGGCCAAGCTGGACGATGTACCGATGACGGCCGCCAAGCGCTTCTGGATCCATTCCAGGATGAGCAAGGGAGCCACCGACTGGCTGGACATGGCGCTGGCCGGCGGCCAGGTGCGTGATGGTATCGGCCTGGTCACCGGTGACCTCGACGACTGGCCCTTCGACAACAACGACGGGCGGTTCGAGGCCACCGGCCATATCACCCGCGGCGACATCCGCTTCCAGCGCGACTGGCCGCTGATGAGCCAGGTTGACGCCGACATCGCCTTCATCGGTCCTGGCTTCCACATGCAGGGGCGCGGTGACCTGGCAGGCGTGCCGGTGCAGCACTTCGAGGCCGGCATCAAGGATTTCGGCCAGCAGCCGCTGTACGTGCGTGCCGATACCCGCAGCGAAGCCGGAAAGCTGCTGGCGCTGCTGCGGCAGAGCCCGTTGCACCAGGAATACGGCGAGACGCTGGACAACCTGACCGCCACCGGGCCGGCGCAGGTGACCTTCGACCTGCTGCAGCCGCTGCATGCCGACGAAGGGGGGGGGCACCTGCAGGGCACGGTCGATCTGGCCGGCGTGAAGCTGGTGGAGAAGCGCTTCGCGCTGGAATTCGACAACATGCGTGGGTTGGCCCGCTACGGCAACGGTGGTTTTGCCGCCGAGCAACTGGCGGTGCGCCATCTGGGCCAGGACGGCCAACTGAGCCTGCGCGCGGGTGGGTTCGTGCGTGACCCGAAGCTGGCCTTCGAGTCGGAGCTTTCGGCGCGCCTTGATGCAGGCGTGCTGATTGACCGCGCGCCGGAAATGGCCTGGCTCAAGCCCTACATCACCGGTACCTCGCCCTGGACCATCGCCGTCAACCTGCCGAAGGTCGCGCCAGGCGCGCCCGCTCCTCCCAGCGAACTGCGCCTGCGCTCGGATCTGGCAGGCACGCGCCTGGATCTTCCCGCCCCGCTGGACAAGCCCGCCGACGAGCCACTGGCCACCACCGTGACTGCGCAGCTGCCGATGGGGGATGGCCGCATCGACGTGGCGTTTGGCCAGCGCCTGGCCCTGGCCGCGCGCAGCCATAACAATCAGACCGGCGTGCAGGTGACCCTGGGCAGCGGCCAGGTCGACCGCGAGCCGCCTTCCAGCGGGCTGGCGGTCAACGGTCACAGCCCGACCCTGGACGCGTTGGAGTGGATCGGCCTGGCCCGCGGCGGAGACGGCGACGGCGATCCGATGCCGTTGCGGGCGATCGACGTGCAGGTCGGCCGCTTGATGCTGATCGGAGGGGTGTTCGAGCAGACCCGCCTGCAACTGCGCCCGGGCGCGCAGGCGCTGGATGTGCGCTTGGACGGCCCTTCGCTGGCTGGCCGCCTGAGCGTGCCCAATGCCGAGGGCGGCACCATCAGCGGCCAGCTCGACCGGGTGTACTGGCAGTCACCGCCGGCCGCGTCCGGTGCGCCAGCGGCACCGGCCCGGGTGCAGGCCGGCGCCAACGACATGGATCCGGCCAGACTGCCGCCGTTCGCGCTGGACATCGCCGACCTGAAGTTCGGCAAGGTGGCGCTCGGCCAGGCCGTGCTGCGCACCCGCCCGCGGGGCAACGGCCTGGAGGTGCAGACCCTGCGCTTCCGCGCGCCCGACCAGGAGATCGATATCACCGGCCGCTGGCTGGGCAGCAGCAGCGGCGCCCGCACCGAGCTGAACGCGCAGGTGCGCAGCGAGGATCTCGGCGCGCTGATGCAGAATCTCGACTACGGTGGCCAGCTGCGTGGCGGCGCCGGCCAGGCGCAGCTGCAGGCGTCGTGGAATGGCGGGCCGTCGGACTTCCAGCTGGGCAATCTGCAGGGCCAGCTGGATATCCATGCGCGCAACGGTCAGCTGCTGGAACTGGACCCCGGTGCCGGTCGCGTGCTGGGTCTGCTCAGCGTGGCCCAGCTGCCGCGGCGGCTGATGTTCGACTTCCGTGATTTCTTCTCCAAGGGCTTCGCGTTCAATCAGATCGAGGGCAGCCTGCAGTTCGGCCAGGGCGTGGCCCGCACCGACAAGGTGCTGATCGAAGGGCCTGCGGCGAACATCACCATCCGCGGTCAGGCCGACCTGCGCCAGCAGCAGTTCGACCAGACCATCGACGTCAATCCGCGTGCCGGCAATCTGCTGACCGTGGTCGGCGCAGTGGCCGGTGGCCCGGTCGGGGCGGCGCTGGGGGCGGCGACCAATGCGGTGCTGTCCAAGCCGCTGGGTGAGATCGGCGCCCGTACCTACAAGGTGACCGGTCCCTGGAAGGAGCCGAAGGTGGAGGTGATCGAACGCAGCCGCGAACGGACCCCGCCGGCTCCCGCACCTGCGCCGACCCTTCCACCGGCCGTGACCGACCTGCCGCGGTCGCGCTGAGCGCGGCCTCCCATTCCCCGGGGCTTGCCTGAGTGCCCCTGCATCCCCAGATCGAGAGCCATGACTGATATCGCCCTGACGCTTGCCCAAGACCGCCTGCTGCGCCCCGGCGGCCTGGATACCGCTGGACTGGAGCGCACCTTCGGCCAGCTGCTCGGCCCCGGTGTCGATTTCGGCGACCTCTATTTCCAGCACGCCCGGCGTGAGAGCTGGAGCGTGGAAGACGGCATCGTCAAGGACGGTGCCCATTCCATCGAGCAGGGGGTCGGCGTGCGTGCCATTGCCGGCGAGAAAACCGGCTTCGCCTATTCCGATGACATCCATGCCGATGCGCTGCTGGCGGCGGCGCAGTCGGCACGCGCGATTTCGCGCGAGGGCGGTGCCCAGGCGGGCCGCTCGCTGCTGCGCGGCAATGCACGCGCGCTGTATCCGGCGCTGGATCCGATCGATGGGCTCGGCAACGAGGCCAAGGTTGAAGTGCTCAAGCGCCTGGATGGCTATCTGCGTGCCGCCGATCCGCGGGTGAAGCAGGTGATGGTCAGCCTGTCCGGTGGCGTTGACACCGTGCTCATCGCGCGCAGCGACGGCGTTCTGGGTGCCGACGTCCGCCCTCTGGTGCGCTTGAACGTGCAGGTGATCGTCGAGCAGAACGGTCGCCGCGAGTCCGGTTATGCCGGCGGTGGTGGCCGTTATGGCTACGAAGAACTGTTCGCCGATGGCCGGCCGGAAGCGTTCGCCCGCGAGGCGCTGCGCCAGGCGCTGGTGAACCTGGACGCGGTGCCGGCGCCGGCCGGTGTGATGCCGGTGGTGCTCGGCCCGGGCTGGCCTGGCGTGCTGCTGCATGAAGCGGTCGGCCATGGGCTGGAGGGCGACTTCAACCGCAAGGGCACCAGCGTCTACGCCGGTCGCATCGGCGAGCGCGTGGCGGCCCCGGGGGTGACGATCGTCGATGACGGCACCCTGGACGGTCGTCGCGGCTCGCTGAACGTCGATGATGAAGGCCATCCGACCCAGTGCACGACCTTGATCGAGGACGGCATCCTGGTCGGCTACATGCAGGACAGCCTCAATGCACGGTTGATGGGCATGGCACCGACCGGCAACGCGCGCCGCGAGTCGTTCGCGCACCTGACCATGCCGCGGATGACCAATACCTACATGCGCGCCGGCCAGCACGATCCGCAGGAGATGATCCGCTCGGTGAAGAAGGGGCTGTACGCGGTCAACTTTGGCGGTGGCCAGGTCGACATCACCAGTGGCAAGTATGTGTTCTCGGCCACCGAGGCCTATCTGATCGAGGATGGCCGCATCACCACGCCGGTGAAGGGCGCGACCCTGATCGGCAACGGCCCGGAAACCATGCAGAAGGTGCGCATGGTCGGCAACGACCTGGCCCTGGACGAGGGCGTGGGCATCTGCGGCAAGGACGGGCAGAGCGTGCCGGTGGGTGTCGGCCAGCCCTCGCTGCTGATCGAGGGCCTGACCGTCGGCGGCACCCAGGCCTGAACATGGCAACGGCCCCGGCCAGCGCCCCGGCCGGCGGGGACTCAGTCCTCGTCGGTCGCGTCGTCCAGATCGGCGCCGGTGTCGTCGTCGGTGGCGACCTTCAGGCCAAGCGCGGCCGGCAGCATCAGCCCGCGCAGCACCTGGTAGATCTCGCGGTAGGCGCGCGGCGGCTTGTTCTTCGCCTTCTCGGCCTGGGCGTTGCGCACCAGCGTGCGCAGCTGCTGGCGATCCGCCTGCGGATACTCGTCCAGCAGCGCGGCCAGCGCCTTGTCGCCGTCGTCCAGCAGGCGCTCGCGCCAGTCTTCCACGCGGTGCATCATCGCCACTTCGCGGCGCGAGGTTTCGCTGTTGGCGTCCAGCGCATCGCGGATCGCCTCCAGGGTTTCGTCTTCCTCGCGGCGCATGTGCTTGGCCAGGAACGCCAGCTGCCGCTTGTGGGCGATGTGGGCCGTGATGCGCTTGCACTCGGCGATGTGCGGCAGCAGATCCTCTGGAATCGGCAGGCGCGCCAGCTGGGCCGGGGTCAGCGACACCAGCTTCTCACCCAGGGCCAGGATTTCCAGGGCTTCGCCGCGCTTCTGCTTGCGGCTCTTGTCAAGGAATTCACCGGTTTCTTCGTCGCGTCCGCGCATCGTCCACACCTGCTTTCAAAAAAGTCGCCCGGCGTGATGCCGGGCCCAACCTGTACAGGATAAAGCATTGAACGTGATCGCCCCTGAAGTGGTTGTCGGCGACGACAGCCCGGCCCGCCTGGAACGGCTGGCCGACCTTTCCCAGCAGCTGCTCGAGCGTGCCCGTGCGCTGGGGGCCAGCCAAGCCGAGGTCAGCTGCAGCGAGGACCGCGGCCTGGAGGTCAATGTGCGCCTGGGCGAAGTGGAAACCGTACAGTCCACCCGCGACCGCGGCATTGCAGTGACCGTGTACTTCGGCCAGCGCAAGGGCAGCGCCAGCACCGGCGACCTGAACGAGGCCAGCCTGTCGGCCACCGTGGAGCAGGCCTGCGCGATCGCCCGCCACACCGAGGATGATCCGGCCGCCGGACTGGCCGATGCCGGCCTGATGGCCAAGGACTTTCCCGACCTGGACGGCTGGCATCCCTGGGCCCTGCAGGCCGATGAAGCGGTGGACCTGGCGCTGGCCTGCGAGGCCGCCGGGCGCGAGGCCGACGCGCAGATCCGCAACTCCGATGGCGCGGCGGTGTCCAGCTCGCAGAGCCTGTCGGTGTACGCCAATTCGCACGGCTTCATTGGCCGTGAGCGCGGCACCCACCATTCGATCGGTTGTGCGCTGATCGCCGGCCAGGGCGATGGCATGCAGCGCGACGGCTGGTACACCAGCGCGCTGGCCAGGCAGGACCTGGAAGATCCGGCCCAGGTCGGCCGCCAGGCCGCCGCGCGTACCGTCGCCCGCCTGCAGCCGCGCTCGCTGGCTACGGGCAGCATGCCGGTGCTGTTCGCCCCGGAAGTGGCGCGCAGTCTGGTGGGCCATCTGCTGTCGGCCGTGTCCGGTGGCGCGCTTTACCGCCAGGCCAGCTTCCTGCTGGACAGCGCCGGACAGCGACTGTTCCCGGACTGGATGCAGATCGACGAGCTGCCGCACCTGCGCCGCGGCCTGCGCTCGGCCGCCTTCGACGGCGATGGCGTGGCGACCCGCGCGTCGGCACTGGTCCGCGACGGTGTGCTGCAGCGCTACGTACTGGGCAGTTACTCGGCCCGCAAGCTGGGCCTGCAGACCACGGCCAATGCCGGCGGCGTGCACAACCTGCAGCTGGCGGCCAACGCCGGGCCGCTGGAAGACATCGCCCGGCAGATGGGCAGCGGCCTGCTGGTGACCGAGCTGATGGGGCAGGGTGTCAATGGTGTGACCGGTGACTACTCGCGGGGGGCCGGTGGCTTCCGTGTCGAGAACGGGGAGATCCAGTACCCGGTGGACGGCATCACCATTGCCGGCAACCTGCGCGAGATGTTCATGGCGATCGAAGCGGTGGGCAGCGATGTCGATCCGCGCTCGCACATCCGGACCGGTTCGATCCTGGTGGGGCGGATGACCATCGCCGGTAATGATTGATGGCGTCGATGGCGTAAGCTATGGCCGCCTGACGCAACCGGCCTGATGCCGGTGGGTCAAGACCACCCAATGAAAAGGAGTTTTGTCGTGAGTGAATTCGATAACGTCCCGCCGCCGCCGCCGGTCACCGCCGATGTCCCGGCAGACCAGCGCACCATGGCCCTGGCCGCGCACCTGCTGGGCATCTTCACCGGCTTCATCGGCGCGCTGATCATCTGGCTGATCAACAAGGACGACGCCGGCAAGTCCTTCGTCACCGACCAGGCCAAGGAAGCGCTGAACTTCCAGATCACCGTGGCCATCGCGATGGTGGTCTGCATCATCCTGACCATCGTGGTCATCGGCGCGATCCTGATGCCGATCGTCGGACTGGTCAGCCTGGTGTTCTGCATCATTGCCGCGGTCAAGGCCAACAACGGCGAAGCCTATCGCTACCCGTTCGCATTGCGCCTGATCAAGTAAGACCGGCTGCATGCGGACATGAAAACGCCCGGCATTGCCGGGCGTTTTCGTTGCGCACCACGTCAGTGATCGCGCTCCACCGCAAGCCTGGCCAGCGCGCGCAGCGCATCGGCCTCTTCGTGGTAGCCCGCCAGAGCAGCCTGCATGCGGGCCGCCAGTTCGCGCAGCTGCGCCTTCGCTCCCTCCATGCCGAGCAGGGCGGGGAAGGTACTCTTGTCCTGCGCCTGGTCCTTGCCTGCCGTCTTGCCCAGCTGCTCGGAGCTGGCTTCGACATCGAGGATGTCATCGCGGACCTGGAACGCCAGGCCGAGTGCATCGGCGAATGCGTCCAGCTGCATCCGCTGCGGCTCCGGCGCATCGCCGCACAATGCGCCCATGCGTACCGCGGCACGGATCAGCGCGCCGGTCTTGAGCGCATGCATCCGGGTCAGCGCGGCCAGCGACTGCTGCTGTCCGGTGGCATCGATATCCAGCGCCTGGCCGCCGCACATGCCGGCGGCACCGGAGGCGTGTGCCAGCGCCTGCAGGCAGTCCACGCGCAGTGTTGCCGGCAGTGGTGCCTCGGCCAGCAGGCTGAAGGCGCGGGTCTGCAGGGCGTCGCCGGCCAGGATCGCGGTGGCTTCGTCGAAGGCGATGTGGGTGGTGGGTTTGCCACGGCGCAGGGCATCGTCGTCCATTGCCGGCAGGTCGTCGTGCACCAGCGAATAGGCATGGATCAGTTCCACCGCCATCGCGGCCGCGTCGAGCCTTTCCGGTTGAGCGCCGAACAACTGGCCAGTGGCATAGACCAGCAGCGGACGCATGCGCTTGCCACCGCCGAGGACGGAATGGCGCATGGCCTGGTGCAGCCGCTGCGGTGCATCGGCCGGCGAGGGCAGGGCGGCATCGAGCAGGCTTTCGATCCGGTCGCGCCAGCGCGCGAACGCCGCCTCAGCCGTCATGGCTGGGCGGATCGAAGGGTTCTGCCGTATCGGGCTGTGCCGGATCGCTGAGCAGCCGGACGCGCAGTTCGGCCTGCTCCAGCGCCTGCTGGCACTGGCGGTACAGGCCCACGCCACGTTCGTAAGCACTGAGCGACGCTTCCAGGCTCAGCTCGCCGGTTTCCATCTGCTCCACCAGCTGCTCCAGCGATTCGAGCGACTGCTCGAACTGGGCAACAGGGGAGGCGTTTTCGGGGGACTTCTTGGCCATGCGGCAAGTGTGGACGGCACGCGCGCAGGGGTCAATTCACCAGCCACCCGGCTGCCACCGCAGCTGGGCGTCGTGAGCGTGCAGCCAGGCCTGCAGCGGTGCGGCGATCACCACATCGGCGGCGGCCAGCAGGTTGCCGTCAGCAAACAGCAGCGGCAGCTGCGCGCGCCGCCAGGGGGCCAGATGTTCACGCTGCAGGCAGTCCTTCAAGGCATGTGCGTGGCTGCGTCCCGGCAGCACGATGCGCTCGCCGCCACGCCGTGCACGCACCTGCATCGGCTGCTGGAACATCGCGGCGCCCAGCAGGCGCAGCTGGCCGCCATCTGGCAAGGCCAGAGGCACCCGGCCGTCCCACTCCTCCTGCCAGTCCAGGGGCAGGGCAGGCAGCTCGGCCGGCAGCAGATAGGCATGCTCGCGCCATTGCTGGATGACGTGATCCTGCCAGCGCACCTGCGCCTGCCGGTCGCAAGCGGAGGGCAGCATTTCCTCGAGCATCTGCTGCAGCACCCGCCCCGGCAGCGGTGCCGCGCCATGGCTGGCCACCCAGGTGCGCAGGACGCGTGCGGCGCGTTCCGGCGATACCTGCCGCAGCAGCTGCAAGGACAGCACGCGCGGGGCTGCTTCCAGGTGCGCGAGCAGCTCGGTGTCCTCTTCCTGCAGAAGGCCACGGGTGCGCGCGCAATGATCGGCACTGCCGGCCAGGGCCGCTGCGGCGTGCGGCCAGCGCTGGCGCAGCAGCGGCAGCACCTGCAGGCGCAGGAAGTTGCGGTCGGCGTACGCGTCGTCGTTGCTGGGGTCTTCGATCCAGTGCAGATCGTGGGCCCGCGCATAGTCATGCAGAGCGTCGCGCGGGACCTGCAGCAGCGGCCGCCACAGCCGGTGGCCGGCGAGCATGCTGTCCCTGCTCATTGCCGCCAGGCCATCAACACCGGAACCGCGCAACGCGCGCAGCAGGAAAGTTTCAGCCTGATCGTCCTGATGCTGGGCCAGGGCCAGCGTCTCTCCGTCGCGCAGAGAGGCGACGAAAGCAGCGCGACGCGCCTGCCGGGCTGCACCCTCCAGGCCCAGACCGGTGCCGGTCTCGACCTGCACGCGGTGTACGACCAGTTCGATTCCCAGGGCCGCGCACTGCTGCTGGCAATGCTGGACCCAGGCATCGGCGTCGGGCTGCAGCCCGTGATGTACGTGTACAGCGCGCAGTCCCACGCCGGCCGCCTGCGTGCAGCGCCGTAGCCAGTGCAGCAGGACGGTCGAATCCAAGCCGCCGCTGTAGCCGACCAGCAGCGGTGCATCGAGGGAAACCAGGGCGGGGAAGGCAGTCACGGGTGAAGTGTAGGGTGATCGGCGGGGTCGCGCCGCGCCTTCGACTCACGGGCGGGATGCAGCCGGGCATGGCCCGGCTGCACACTGCGTCCGCCGTGCCGTTACTTTCCGTCGACGCTGCGTTCGAAGGCCTTGGGCGCCGGCAGTTGCACCGGTACGCCCTTGTCATCGCAGGTGCCCGCCTGGCACAGGCGATCGCGCAGCGCCGGCGTTGCCTGCACGATCATGTGATAGATCGTGTTCTGCTCCAGCGTGCCGCGGATCGCCTTGCTGCCGGGACCGCGCGCCCAGATGCCGACGTCCTCGCCACCATGCGATTCAGACTTCATCGGCACCAGCGCTTCCTGCATGTAGTCCGGATGCTCGGTGTCGACATCATGCAGGTCCGGACGCCCCTTGGCCGGCTCGAAGCTGCTCGGGTTGTGCGGGTAGCGCTTGCTGCCCGCCGGCTGCTGGTTGGTGCTGCCGGTGTGGCCCGGTCCATTGGCGTAGCTCAAGGTGGTGTAAGGCTGGCCGTTGCCGTCCAGCGCGTAGTCCAGCTTGCCGGCGCCGTCCTCACCGCCCTTGTCCTTCACCTTGCCCAGGATCGGGTTGCCGCGTGCGGGGTAGCCGACGAAGTTCAGGGTGTGTGAGTGGTCGGCGGTGACGATGATCAGCGTGTCGTCGGCCGACGTCATTTCCGACGCCACCCGCACCGCATCGGACATCGCCACGGTTTCGGTCAGTGCGCGATAGGCATTGCCGCTGTGGTTGGCATGGTCGATGCGAGCGCCTTCGATCATCAGCACGTAACCTTCCTGATGGCGCGACAGATTGGTGATCGCAGCAGCGGTCAGCTCGGCCAGGCTCGGCTCACCGGCCGGATCCTGTGGGCGCTCGTACTCGTAGCGCATGTGGTCCGGCTCGAACAGGCCGAGGATGGCCGGCGCATTTGCGGCGGCGGCCAGCTGCCTGCTGTTCCACACGTAGGCACCCTGCGGATGCGCCTGCTGCCATTCCTGTACCAGGCTGCGGCCATCCAGGCGCTGGCCGACCTTGTCGTCGTATTCCGGATCGCGCTCTTCCACGGTGGTGAATTCACCGCGACCACCGCCGAGCGCGACCAGCGGGCCGCGGCCATAGCGCGACGTGGACAGCAGCTGCTGGGCGATGTCCTTGCAGCCGGCGGCCTTGGCCGCTTCGGTCAGATCGGTGTCATTCTCCCAGTTGCGCTCCGGCGAGTGCGCGTAGGTGGCGGCCGGGGTGGCGTGGGTCAGGCGCGCGGTGGACACGATGCCGGTCGCCAGGCCGGCGCTGTCGGCCAGCTGCAGCCAGGTGAGCAGGCCCTTGGACAGGCTGTCGGCACAATCGGTGCGGGCGCCTGCGCTGACACCGATCGCGCCCATGTGGGTCTTCACGCCGGTGGTGATGGCGGTCATGGTGCCCGCCGAATCAGGGGTCTGCGAGTCGGTGTTGTAGGTCTTGCTGAACGCGGTGGCGGGGAAGCGTTCCCAGGACAGCAGGTTCTCTTCACCCGATCCGCCCTTCTTCTGGCCTTCGTAGATGCGCGCAGCGGCCACGGTGGTCAGGCTCATGCCGTCGCCGAGGAACAGGATGACATTCCGGGCCTTGCCGGCCATCGCGCCATTGGCGGCGGCCTGGGCGGCGCCGCTGCGGTACCACCATTGCGGCGTCTCGCCGGCCGGGTGTGCAACCGGCTCGACGGCGACCTTCAGGCCTGCCGGCGCGGAAGCGGGGGTGGTGCTGGCGCAGGCGCCGAGCAGCAGGGTGGTGGCACACGTGGCCAACAGGGAGACGGAACGGCGCATGGACGCTGGGATCTCACAAACTGTAACGGGACGTTCATTATGCCCGCCCTCGCAAGGCACGCCGATGACACACTGATTTGCCGGGCGGACGGTCGTTCTGCGGGCCGCCTTGGGCTATCGTGCCAGCATCCCTTCCTTCCCCTCTGGATTGCCTATGACGCTGGTCTCTGCCTGGCTGCGGATTCCATTCTGGCAGCGCGTGGTCGGCGGCTTCGTGCTTGGTGCGCTGGCCGGCTGGGCGCTCGGCCCCGCTGCGGAAACGTGGTTCGGTCCGCTCGGTGAGCTGTATGTCACCCTGATCAAGATGATCGCGGTGCCGCTGGTGTTCTTCGCGGTCATCAACGCGATCTCGTCACTGCATGGCCAGAAGTCGGTTGCAGCGCTCAGTGGCCGCACCTTCCTGTGGTTCGTGATTACCGCGGCGTTGGCGGTGTGCGTGGGCCTGGGCGTGGGCACCGTGCTGCAGCCCGGTGCCGGTGGCCTGCAGCTGTCCATGGCCAGCAACTATGTACCGCGCGAGGTTCCCAGCGTGGTACAGGTGCTGCTGGATGTGGTGCCGGCCAACGTCTTCTATGCACTGTCCGGCATCGGCACCCGGGTCACTGCCGCCGGCGAGACCGTGCTGGCCGCTGGCAGGGGCTCGATCCTGCCGGTGATCTTCTTCGCCGGCCTGGTGGGCTTTGCCATCGTCAAGCTGGGCGAGAAGGTGACCGAGGCGCGGAAGCTGGTCGGCCAGATGAGCGACATCATGATCCAGGTGACCCGCTTCGTGCTGGAAGTCACCCCGATCGGTACCTTCGGCCTGATTGCCGGCCTGGTGGGCAGTTACGGTTTCGAAAAGCTGCTGCCGCTGGGGCATTTCGTGCTGGCCCTGTACGTGGCCTGTGCGTTGCACATCGTGGTCGTCTACAGCGCGCTGCTGCTGGCGCACGGCCTGAACCCGCTGAAGTTCTTCCGCGGCGCGGCGCCAGGCATGCAGGTCGCCTTCGTCAGCTCCTCCAGCTTCGCCGCGATGCCGGTGGCGCTGCGTTCGATCACCCACAACCTGGGCGTCAACAAGGACTACGGTGCATTCGCGGTGCCACTGGGTGCGAGCATCAAGATGGACGGCTGCGGCGCGATCTACCCCGCGTTGTGCGCGGTCTTCATCGCCCAGTACAGCGGCGTGCCTTTGACGCCGGAGCAGTACGTGGTGGTGCTGATCGCCTCGGTGCTGGGCAGCTTCGGTACTGCCGGTGTGCCGGGTACGGCCGTGATCATGGCCACCGTGGTGCTCAGTGCCGCCAATCTGCCGCTGGAGACCATCGGTTACCTGTATGCCATCGACCGTATCCTGGACATGATGCGCACCATGACCAACGTGACCGGTCAGATGCTGGTGCCGGTGCTGGTGGCCAAGGAGACCGGCCTGCTCGACCAGTCGGTGTACGACAATCCCTCCAGCAACGTGGGCGTGGATGACCCGGACCCTACGCCGCCACGCAGCTGAGACGCCGCGCAGCGGCCTGTCATGCGAGAGATGAAGGCCCGCCGGACTGGCGGGCCTTTTCGTTGTGGGCGTGCCCGCCGGGCCAGGGAAGGGAAGACGCATCCCAGGCATTCCGCGGGCAACGAAAAAGCCGCTGCAGGGCAGCGGCTTTCAGCTATCAGGCGGTGCCTGGAAAGGCGGCGTCAGAGCTCGACGCGGCGCGCCTGCATGAACTTGTTGCCCCAGTAGCCGCTGAGCAGGGTGTCGACCCGGACATCCTTGCCTGCGCTCGGGGCATGCAGGAAGCGGCCGTCACCCACATAGATGCCGACGTGGTCGACCCGGCCCTTGCGACCGAAGAACACCAGGTCACCCGCGGCCAGGGCGGCACGGTCGTTGATCAGCTCGGCGTTGTTGTCGTGTGCCATCTCGCGGGAGACGCGCGGCAGTTCGATGCCCAGCGCCGAACGGAAGACGTAGCCGACCAGGCCGCTGCAGTCGAAGCCGCTGTCCGGATTGCTGCCACCCCAGCGATAGGGGGTGCCGAGCAGGGTCATCGCCCGCCGCAGCAGCGACTGCACCTTGCCATTGTCGGCGGCGCTGCCGACAACGCTGCCATTGGCAGCGCTGCTGGTGTCGTAGTTGGCGAGCAGGCGGCTCAGATCGCCGGCGACCATGGCCGAGCGGTCCATCAGCGGAATGGTGTCGTTGGCGGCCAGGTGCGGCAGCAGGGCGGCCAGCGTGGCACTGGCGGCTGCATCGGTGCGGCTGCGCTGGGGGGCCGCGGTGTCGGTCTTGCCCGTCACACGTACGCCATTGTCGGTCGCCGGGACCGGAGCAGCGTCGGCGCGTGAGGGAACGGTCTGCGACCAGGCGGGGAGGCTGGTCAGGCACAGTGCCAAGCCCAGAAGAACAGGGCGGACACTACGCGGGGAAGCGGCGGTCTGGCCTTTGCACGTCAGGTCGTCAGTCGTCACGCGTCGGTCACAGAAAAAAAACGATGGGGCATCATGCCCTGTAAAAGCACTGATAAGTTAAAAATTCCGTTATAAAACCGTTATTTCCACTGTGACGTAATTCTCAATTTTGAACATGTCGCCTGTTCATTTTAGCGAAGGACGCGTTTGGCCCCTGTGTAGTGGTCCTTCCAGTAGGGCCCGCTGAGCGAGTCCAGGCGCACCGTGCCGCCGGTGCTGGGGGCGTGCACGAAGCGCCCCTCGCCGACATAGATGCCGACATGGGTGACGTTGCCGCGGCTGCCGAAGAACACCAGGTCACCCGTGGCCAGACGCTTCGGATCGATCCTCGGGCCCTGTACGGCGGCCAGGTCGCGCGAGGTGCGCGGCAGCTTCAGATCCAGCATCTCGCGGTAGACATAGGCGACCAGGCCACTGCAGTCGAAGCCCGATTCGGGGGTGTTGCCGCCGTAACGGTAGGGCGTGCCGACCAGGCTGATGGCACGCATCAGTACTGAATTGGCGGCCTCGGGATTGTCCGGGGTGGTCGCCGGCCAGTGCGCCGACGGCGGGGGCGCCGCCGTCCGGGTGGCCTTGCCGCCGCCGCAGGCGGTCAGCAGCAGGGGCAGGACCAGCAGCAGGGCGGGCGCGGACAGCCGGCGCGGGCCGGACGAAACTGGCGTGATGTGCATGTTCTCCGGATAATGCGCCACCTTGGATTGGCCGTCATGATGGCGGCGTCCCCGCCGGGCGACAACCCGCCCCAACCCGTCTGCCTCCGGCAGAACCAGACAGAGTCGCGCATGAAGATCGAAAAAGACCGCGTTGTCCGCTTCCACTACACCGTTTCCGAAGTCGGCCAGGAGCCGATCGAATCGTCCAAGGACCGCGGCGAGCCGCTGGCGATCCTGATCGGTCACGGCAACATCATCCCGGGCCTGGAAAACGCCATGATGGACAAGGAAGCCGGCGCCACCTTCAGTGTCGACGTCACGGCGGCCGACGCCTATGGCGAGCGCCGCGAAGGCCTGTCCCAGCGCGTGCCGAAGAAGCACTTCGGCAATACCAAGCTGGCGCCGGGCCAGCAGGTCGTGCTGCAGACCAACTTCGGCCCGCGTGCGGTGACCGTGCAGAAGGTCGGCATGAGCGTGGTCGACGTCGATCTCAACCATCCGATGGCCGGCAAGGACCTGCACTTCGACGTGGAAATCGTCGACGTGCGCGAAGCCGGCAAGGAAGAGATCGAGCACGGCCACGTTCACGGCGACGGCGGTCACGCGCACTGATCGCCCTGCGATCGTGACGGCAGCAACGGCCCGCTTCGGCGGGCCGTTGCATGTCTGGAACACCGCGCGCTCGTCCACGGCGCGCAGGCGGGCTGCATAATGAAGGACCTGCCCGCCGGATGTCCTGTGAACAGCGCTTCGTCTTCCCTGCAGCCGGTCGCCTCCGGCGACCGCATCGCCGTGCTGGACATACTGCGCGGGGCCGCGTTGCTGGGCATCCTGCTGATGAACATGGAGGCCTTCAGCGGACCGCTGGACCTGGCATTCACCGGTATCGACGTGCGTTGGCAGGGGATCGATTACGGGGCCGACGCCTTCGTCTATGTGTTCGTGCAGGGCAAGTTCTTCACCCTGTTCTCGCTGCTGTTCGGCGCCGGATTCGCAGTGATGGCACAGCGCGCCGAGACCGCCGGCCGCGAGTTCACTCCGTTCTATCTGCGCCGCAGCGCCGGGCTCATGCTGATCGGCCTGTGCCACGCGCTGCTGGTCTGGTCCGGCGACATCCTGGTGCTCTACGCGCTGGCGTCGCTGCCCCTGCTGGCGTGCCGCGAGGCACCGCGCAGCTGGCTGCCGTGGATGGGCGTCATCGTCTACCTCGGTGGCGCGGCGATGATGATGCTGCTCGGTGCCATGGTTTCACTGGCGACGCCGCAAGACGCGCAGCAGATGCTGGTCGACGCGCAGCAGAGCATCGCCCGGGAGCGCATGGTCTACGGACACGGCAACTGGATCCAGGCCTGCATCCAGCGCCTGCATGAGTTTGGTTCGTCGATGGGGGCGCTGCTGATCACCGGCCCGGCGGTACTGGGCATGTTCCTGATCGGCAGTGGACTGGCCGGCAGTGGCGCGCTGGCCGCGCCGGAACGCCATCCGCGCCTGTTCGCGGCGCTGCGCTGGGTCGCCTTGCCGCTGGGCCTGCTGGTCACCGTGCTGGGTGTGGCCTGGAAACCCTACCTGGCACCCGGTGCCTACGACCTTGGTGTGACCTCGGCGATGGCGCTGGTGATGATCGGCGCGCTGCCGATGTGCCTGGGCTACCTCGCCTGGATCGTGCAGTGGCGCGCGCGGCTGGGCTGGCTGGCGCCGGTCGGCCGGATGGCGCTGACCCACTACCTGGGGCAGTCGCTGTTGTGCACCTGGGTGTTCTACCACCATGGCCTGGGCTATTTCGACGTGATGCCGCGCAGCGTGCAGCTGCTCTTCGCTGTGCTGCTGTTCGCCGCGCAAGTCGCGCTTTCCCATGCCTGGCTGCGCCGCTTCCGCTTCGGACCGATGGAGTGGCTGTGGCGGGCGATGACCTATCGCCAGTGGCCGCCGATGCGCCGCGAGGCTGGAAGGGGCTGACCGATGCAGGGGGCGCGCGATGACGTGATCGTGATCGGTGCCGGTGCCATCGGCCTGGCGACTGCGCTGGCGTTGTGCGGACAGGGACGGCAGGTACGGGTGATCGATCGTGGCCGCGTGGGCGCAGCGACGTCGTACGGCAACTGCGGCACCGTCACGCCCAGTCATGCACCGCCCCTGGCCGCGCCGGGTGTGCCGCTGCGTGCGTTGCGCTGGATGCTCGACCCACGCGCGCCACTGTATGTGCGCAGCCGCCTCGATCCCGCGCTGTGGCGCTGGCTGCTGCAGTTCAGCGCGCGCTGCAATGCGCGGCATTGGCTGCAGGCCACGCGCGCGCGCGCTGCGCTGTTGAATGATTCCCGTGTGCGCCTGGCCGAATGGGTGGGAACCCATGGGCTGGACTGTGAATTCGAGACGCGCGGCCTGGATTACGTGTTCGGTGATGCACGCAGCTTCGATCAGCATATCGCCCAGTGCGAGGCGCTGGATGCGCACGGCATTGCGACCCGCTGCATCGATGGCGGCCACTACGCACGCGACAATCCGGCGTTCCATGATCGGCTTGCCGGTGCGATCCATTTCCCCGGCGACGCCCAGCTGCGCCCGGACCGTTTCACTGCGGAGCTGGCGCGGGTACTGCGTGCGCAGGGCGTCGAGATCGACGAGCAGGTCGAGATGCAGGGTTTCAGCGGCGACGTACACGGGGTCCGGGTACAGGCCGGCGGACGCACGCTGCGCGCGCGCGAACTGGTGCTGGCCACCGGCCCGTGGTCGCCGCGATGGGCACGGCTGCTCGACCTGCGGGTGCCGATCCAGCCCGGCAAGGGGTACTCGCTGACCTGGTCACGCCCGCCGCTGGTGCCGGCCCGTCCGGTGGTGCTGAAAGATCACTCCGTGTTCGTGATCGCCTGGCGCGACGCGCTGCGACTGGGGGGCACGATGGAATTCGCCGGTGCCGACCCGCAGCTGCGTGCGCAGCGCCTGCAGACGTTGCAGCTGGCCGCTGATCGCCACCTGCGCATGCCTCGTGGCGCGCAGCTGCAGGAGCAGTGGTGCGGCTGGCGTCCGATGAGCGTGGACGATGTACCGTTGATCGGCCGCGCGCCTGCGCATCCTCACGTCTGGCTTGCGGCAGGGCATGGCATGCTCGGCATCAGCATGAGTGCCGGCACCGGCCAGCTGATCGCCGATCTCGTCTGTGGCCGCACGCCAGCGATCGATCCTGCCCCTTACCGACCCGAGCGATTCCGATGAACACGGCTTCACATGATTACGACCTGATCGTCCTTGGCGGCGGCTCTGCCGGCCTGGCCGGCGCCATCCGTGCCGCGCAGTACGGCAAGCGCGTAGCGCTGCTGGAACCCGGTGAACTGGGCGGGACCTGCGTCAATGTTGGCTGCGTACCGAAGAAGGCGATGTGGCTGGCCGCCGATCTGCACGAGCGTATCGGCCTGGCAAGCGCGATGGGCTTCGATGTGCCGCCACGACCGGCACTGTCGTGGAAGGAACTGGTGATCCATCGCCAGGCCTATATCAGCAACATCCATACCAGCTACCACAAG
The DNA here is from genome assembly GCF_025642255.1 of Stenotrophomonas maltophilia. Taxonomy (NCBI): domain Bacteria; kingdom Pseudomonadati; phylum Pseudomonadota; class Gammaproteobacteria; order Lysobacterales; family Lysobacteraceae; genus Stenotrophomonas; species Stenotrophomonas maltophilia. The sequence continues at coordinate 2,898,987 of NZ_CP106759.1, read as the reverse complement.
CGTCTGGATGAAACCGGCGTCGTCCGCATCCCGGCGCGCGGCCACCTGCTCGACGCGCACACGGTGGCCTGCAGCGACGGGGTGCGCTACACCGCCGACCACATCCTGATCGCCACCGGAGCGCACCCGCAGCGTCCGGACATCCCCGGCGCGGAGCTGGGCCTGGTATCCGACGACTTCTTCGAGTTGCGTGCGGCCCCGGCCGAGGTCGCGATCATCGGCGGCGGCTACATCGCGGTGGAGCTGGCCGGGCTGCTGCAGGCGCTGGGCAGCCGGGTGAGCCTGCTGGTACGCGGCAAGCGCCTGCTGGAACGCTTCGACTACGAGCTGACCGATCAGCTGGCAGAAAACCTCCGCCAGCAGGGCGTGCGCATCTACTTTGATTACCGCCTGCGCGAACTGCAGCGCGACGGTGAGCGCGTCCGCGCCTTCGGCCATGATGGCCCCATGGACAGCGTGTTCGACGCGGTGTTCTTCGCCACCGGCCGCCGTGGCAACAGCCGGGGCCTGGGCCTGGAGGCGCTGGGCATCGACATCGGCGAGCACGAGCAGGTGCAGGTGGATGAATGGCAGACCACGGCGGTACCCAGCATCCATGCCGTGGGGGATATCGCGGGCAAGGTGGGCCTGACCCCGGTGGCGGTGGCTGCATCGCGTCGGCTGATGGACCGTCTGTTCGGTGGCCGCCCACAGTCGAAGATGGACTATGAGAATGTGGCCAGCGTGGTGTTTTCGCATCCGCCGCTGGGGGCGGTGGGCATGGGTGAGGAGGAGGCGCGTGCCTGCTTCAAGCAGGTGACGGTCTATCACAGCCGTTTCCGGCCGATGCTGCAGGCACTGGCCAACGGTACCCAGCGCAGCCTGTTCAAGATGGTCTGCGCCGGGCCGGAAGAGCGCGTGGTGGGGGTGCACCTGCTGGGCGAGGCCGCGGACGAGATCCTGCAGGGCTTCGCGGTGGCGGTGAAGATGGGAGCGACCAAGGCCCAGTTCGATGACACGGTGGCGATCCACCCGACCTCCGCAGAGGAAGTGGTGCTGATGCGCTGACGCTGCGGTTGCCGCGTCGGGCCATGCGACAATGGGCGTCCACACGCACCCCCGGGCCGCCCTGCGCGGCCCGCCGCTGTTCCCATGTCAAGCTCCTCCCCGCGCATCGCCACCGCATCCCCACGCATCGCCCTGGGGGGAATCGGCCTGGCGGCGATCGGCGCCGTTGCCGCATCCGGCAAGGCGGTGATCGTCAAGCTCGGCCTGCGCCACGGTGTCGATGCGACCACGCTGCTGGCGCTGCGCATGCTGATGGCACTGCCCCTGTTCGCACTGATGGCGGTGTGGGCTTCGCGCCGTGTCGAGCCGCTGTCGTGGGCAGACCGGGCGCGCGTGCTGTGGCTGGGGTTCACCGGCTACTACCTGTCCAGCCTGCTGGATTTCCAGGGTCTGCAGTACATCAGCGTCACGCTGGAACGATTGATCCTCTACCTCAACCCGACGCTGGTGCTGCTGATCAACGTGCTGCTGGCGCGGCAGCGGCCAGGGCGCTGGCAGGTCGTCGCGCTGGTGCTGAGCTACCTGGGGGTGCTGCTGGCGTTCGGCCACGATCTGCAGCGGGAGGGCGGGCAGATCATCGTCGGCAGCCTGCTGGTGCTGGGCAGCGCGCTCAGCTATGCGCTGTACCTGTTCGGCAGCGGCCAGGTGGTGGCACGGATCGGCGCGGTGCGTCTGACCGCCTATGCCAGCTGCGTGGCCAGCGGTCTGGTGCTGCTGCATTTCGCCATCACCCATCCGCTGCCACTGCTGTGGCAGGCACCTGCACCGGTGCAGTGGCTGTCGCTGATCAACGCCACGGTCTGCACCGTGCTGCCGGTGCTGGCGATCATGCTGGCGGTGCAGCGCGTGGGTTCCTCGCTGGCAGCGCAGGTCGGTATGCTGGGGCCTGTTTCCACCATCGTGATGAGCCTATGGCTGCTCGACGAACCGATGGGGCCGGCGCAGATCGCCGGCACCGTGCTGGTCCTGCTCGGCGTGCTGCTGGTGACGCGTCTGCGCCGCTGACGCCGGACCAGGCGCGCGCGCGCATCCTGGCGGTGATCCACGCGATCCCGCCGGGACACGTGATGGGCTATGGACAGGTGGCGATGCGCGCGGGCCTGCCGGGGCGGGCACGCTTGACGGCACGCATTCTCGGCCAGAACGATGACCCGACACTGCCCTGGCACCGCGTGCTGCGCTCTGACGGGCGCATCGCCATGGCGGAGGGGTCGGCGGGCTGGCGGGAACAGTCGCAGCGGCTGCGCGCGGAAGGCGTGGTGGTGGAGAACGGCCGGGTGCGGATGCCGGCGTCCGACCCGGCGGCGGCGCTGGATGCCGCCGTGTGGGGACCGGGCTGAGCGCGACCGGGGTCTGAACGGGCCGCACGCGGCAGTCGCCGACACGACACGACGGTGCGGCTATGATGGAGACCGTTCCATGCCGGTGTCCCCATGTTCCCGCGACTGCCAACCGTCACCAAGGCCCTGCTGATCGCCAACGCGATCCTGTTCCTGTTGCAGCAGCCGTTCCTGCTCGGCGACCAGACCTTCGAGCCGTTCATGCTGCAGCCGCTGCAGCAGGGCTTCGATGCGTTCTCCCCGGGTGGCAACTTCCAGCCGTGGCAGCTGCTGACCTACGGCTTCCTGCACGGCAGCTTCGGCCACCTGTTCTTCAACATGCTGGCCGTTTTCATGTTCGGTGCGCCGCTGGAACAGACCTGGGGCGAGAAGCGCTTCCTGCTCTACTACCTGGTGTGCGTGGCCGGCGCCGGCGTCTGCCAGCTGCTGGTGGGGACGCTGCTGGAGAATCCGGCCACGGTGCTGGGCGCGTCCGGTGGTGTGTTCGGCCTGCTGCTGGCGTACGGCATGTTGTTCCCGAACCAGCGGGTGATGCTGCTGTTCCCACCGATTCCGATGAAGGCGCGCACGTTCGTGATCCTGTTCGGTGTCGGTGAACTGGTGCTGGGCATGACCGGCTGGCAGCCGGGCGTGGCGCACTTCGCGCACCTGGGTGGCATGTTGTTCGGCTGGCTGCTGATCCGCTACTGGCGCGGCCAGCCACCGTTCAACAAGCGCCGTCCCCCCGGCCCGCCGAACCGTCCGAATCATCTGCGCAGCGTCAAATGATCCGCAGGGTCATCTGATGCAGCAGGTGCCAACCGTGGTTGGCACACCCCTACAGATCCTGCAGGATCACCTGCGCGGCATTGTGGCCCGGCGCGCCGGTCACGCCGCCGCCGGGATGCGTGCCTGAACCACACAGGTAAAGCCCGGGCAGGGCACCGCGGTAGCCGGCCTGGCCGATCATCGGCCGCGCCGAGAACAGCTGGTTGGGACTGAGCGCACCGTGGAAGATATCGCCGCCCACCAGGCCGAACGTCCGCTCCAGATCCAGCGGTGACAGCACTTGCCGACCGAGCACGCTGTCGGCGAAGCCGGGCGCATACCGATCGACGGTGGCGATCATCAGGTCGGCGACGGTATCGCGATGCGTGTCCCAATGCCCACCGTCGGGCAGGACCGGTGCCACATGCTGGCAGAACAGGCTGGCGACGTGCTGGTCCGGCGGCGCCAGCGAATCGTCCAGCGTGCTGGGAATCAGCATCTCCACGATCGCCTCGCGCGACCAGCCGTCGCGCCGCGCATCCAGCCACGCGCGGTCCATGTAGTCGAGGCTGGGCGCCATGATGATGCCGGCACTGAGGTGCTCACCGGCGCCGGGCAGGGCGTGGAAGTCCGGCAGCCGCGACAGCGCCACGTTCATCCGGAAGGTGCCCGAACCGCAGCGCCACTGCGCCATGCGTTCGCGCGTCGCCGCGGGCACCTGCTCCGGCTCCAGCAACTGCTCGTAGAGCAGTTTTGGATTGACGTTGGCCACCACCACGCGCGCGCGCAGTACGTCCCCGCCGGCCAGCTCAACGCCCACCGCGCGTCCGTGCTCGACCAGCAGCCGCTTCACGCCGGCATCCACGCGCAGTTCTGCGCCGGCTGCGCGCGCCGATGCAGCGATGGCCTGGCTGATCGCGCCCATGCCACCGATTGCATGGCCCCAGGCACCCTTCACCCCGTTGCACTGGCCGAACACGTGGTGCAGCAGGACATAGGCGCTGCCGGGCGTGTACGGACTGGCGTAGTTGCCGACGATGCCATCGAATCCGAACAGGGCCTTGATCGGCTCGCTTTCAAACCAGCGGTCCAGATAGTCGGCGGCCGACAGCGTGAACAGATCAAGCAGCTCCTGGCGCAGGGCAGGGGACAGTGCTGCCAGTTCCCGGCTGAGCCGGCCCATCCGCCACAGTGCCGGCAATGCGCGCCAGCCGCCTGCGACGCCGAGGTCCGGCGGCGCGCGCAGGGCCCAGGCGCGCAGCACGTCGGCGAAGACCTCCAGCCTCGCCTCATAGGCTGGCAGGCGCTGCGCATCCCGTTCGGAGAACTTCGCCACCTCGGCCTGGGTACGGCCGGGTGCCGACAGCAGATAGCGGCCGTCAGGCAACGGCAGGAAATTGTTGGCCGGGCGGGCGACGACGCGCAGCCCATGCGCGTGCAGCTGCAGTTCGTCGATCACCTTGGGCTGCAGCAGCGAGACGGTGTAGGAGGCGACCGAGTTGCGGAAGCCCGGATGGAACTCCTCGGTGACCGCTGCGCCGCCGAGCACGCCACGGCGTTCGAGCACCAGTACTTTCCTGCCGGCACGGGCAAGATAGGCCGCGCAGACCAGGCCATTGTGGCCGCCGCCGACGATGACCGCATCCCACGCGGTCATGCGGTGCGGATCGCCGCTTCGATGGTCGCGATGTCGATCTTCTTCATCGGCATCATCGCGTTGAAGGCGCGCTTGGCCAAGGCCTTGTCCGGGCTGGTCACCGCTTCGATCAGCACGCGCGGGCTGATCTGCCATGAGATGCCCCAGCGGTCCTTGCACCAGCCGCACTGGCTTTCCTGCCCACCGTTGCCGACGATCGCGTTCCACAGGCGGTCGGTCTCGGACTGGTCCTCGGTCTGGATCTGGAACGAGAACGCTTCGCTGTGCCTGAACGCGGTGCCGCCGTTGAGCCCGACGCAGGGAATGCCGCAGACGGTGAACTCGACCGTCAGCACGTTGCCCTCCTTGCCGTCCGGATAGTCACCCGGTGCGTGATGCACAGCCGTTACCGCGCTGTCGGGCAGGATCCCGGCGTAGAACGTGGCGGCCTCGAGTGCTTCGCTGTCGTACCAGATGCAGATCGTGTTCTTGTGCGCCATGGTCGGGTTCCGCTGCAGGACGAAGGCGCAGCGATAGCATGCCGCGTGTTAATGGCGGATCGTGCTGCATGCGCAAAAAAAAGGGCGCCCGAGGGCGCCCTTCGTGTCACGGCCGGCTGGCTCAGCGCCAGACCTTGATCTGCTCGGCATCGCTGCGCTGCATCGGCTGGCCGGCCTTGCAGCTGAAGGTGGCGCCGAACGCCGGGAGGTTGGCCAGCGTGCCGTTGGTGCGCCACATGCCCGGCGCGCGGATGTCGGCGGTCAGGCGGCGTGCGGCTTCGTTGGGCGACAGCTGCTGCGCCCACAACGCGGCCCAGGCACGGAAGAAGCCCTGCTGCTGGGCCGGCTTGGCCTTCGGCTCCTGTGCGGTGTAGGCCGCCCAGGCCAGTTCCAGGCCGGCGATGTCGGCCAGGTTCTCTTCCTGGGTCAACGTGCCATTGACCTTGGCGCCCTTCACGCCCGGGAACTCATAGGCGCCGTACTGGGCGGCCACGCGGCTGCCGAGCAGGGTCCAGGCCGTCTTGTCGGCCGGCGTCCACCAGCTGCGCAGTTCGCCCTTGGCATCAACCAGCGCGCCCTTGGCATCGATGGCACGGGTCAGCTCGTGGCCGACCAGGCCGCCGAAGCTGCCGAACTTGTCGGCGCTGTCGGCCTTGGCGTTGAACACCGGGCCCTGCAGGATGGCCGCGGTGACGATCAGGCGGTTCTGCGCCAGGTCATAGGCCAGCGACGGCTGTTGCGGCAGCACGTCCCAGCGACGGTCGGCATTGCCCTTGCCGATGCGCTTCATCTCCTCGCGATGGCGCCAGGTCGAGGCGATCAGCATGTTGCCACCGAACGAGCCCCGGCCCATCGGCTGCACGGTGTAGTCGAGGTCGCGCAGCGGGGTGCCGATCTCGATCTTCAGCGCCGCCAGCTTGGCCTGTGCTTCAGCCTTGGCTTCGGCACTCATCCACGTGCTGTTCCTGACGGCCTCGATCTGCACCTCGCGGACCTTGTCGACGATCCATGCCGCCTGCCGGCGGTCTTCGGCCGAGAGATGGCGGGCAGCGTACTCGCGGCCGACCATCGGCCCGGCCGCCACATTGATGGCATCGAGCACCGCTTCCCAGCGCTGCGGCGGCAGCGTCTGCCCGCGCAGTACGCGGCCGCGGAACTCAAACTCGGCGTCCCGGTAGGCCTTGGACAGGTACGGCGCCATCGAGTCGCCCACGCGCCAGCGCAGGTAGGCCTTCCACTGGTCCGGCTTGAGCTTGGTGACCATGCCATCCAGCTGCTGGAACAGGCCCGGGTCGGCCAGCGATACCAGATCGTCGTTCACACCCTGTACTTTCAGGAACGCCTCCAGCTGCAGGTTGCGGTAGCGGCTGTTGAGTTCCTTGGTGGAGATCGGCGCGTAGTTGTTGAACGGGTTGTTGATGCCGGCCAGCGACTGTGCATTGCGCGCCAGCTCGGTTTCCAGCGCGATCACCGCCTGCGACTCGGCATCGAGCTTGGCTGCCGGCGTACCGGTCAGTGCCAGGATCTGCTTGACGTAGGTGCGGTAGCGGCCCATCAGCGCGACGGTATCGGCATCGGTGCGGGTATAGAACGCCGGATCCGGCAGACCCATGCCGCCCTGCATGAAGTAGCCGATATGACGGTCCAGTGCCTTCAGGTCGACGTCCGGACCGAAGTTGAAGGCGACCGGGATGCCGACCTGATGCAGTGCAGCGATCGACGCCGGCACATCCTTGGATTTCTTGATCGCATTGATGCGGGTCAGCAGCGGCGCGATCGGATTGGAGCCATCGGCTTCCACCGCCGCCTCGTCCAGGCCGCTGGCCCAGAAGTCGCCCAGCAGCTTCTGCACGTTGCCCTGCGGCGACGTCATGGCCGCATCGAGCAGTTCGCGCTGTTGCTGCCTGCTGCGCTCGACCAGCTGGCCCAGCGCGGTGGTGGCTCCGGTCTGCGGTACCGGGTTGGCCTTCAGCCAGCCAGCGTTGGTGGCGCCGTAGAAGTCGCTGCACTGGGCACTGACGGCCGGGGCGCGGGCGGCCTTTTTCTTTGCGGCGAACGCATCATGGCTCGGGACCAGGGTCGCCAGGCTGATGCCCAGGGCGATGGCAAGCGGACGGAAATTGGGCATGTAGAACGAATCCATGATGGATTGAGGGCGGGCGCACTATAGCAAGCCGCGCATGGGCGCAGCATGCACGTATCACGGTATGCCTGGCGGCCGTGGCGGGTCGCGCAAAAACAAGGGCCCGGGAGATCCCGGGCCCTTGCAGATCTGCCTTGGCGTCAGCCGTGGCTTACCAGATCACCACCTGCTGCTCGCCGCTGCGCGCCATCGGTGCACCGGCCTTGCACTGGAACGCGGCCGCGAAGGTCGGCAGGTTCGAGGGCGCGCCCATCGCGCGGAACTGCGCCGGGGCGTGCGGATCGGTGGCCAGGCGGACCTTGGCGTTTTCCGGGGTGTACTTGGTACGCCACACGGTGGCCCAGTTGAAGAAGAAGCGCTGATCGCGGGTGAAGCCGTCGACCTTCGGATCTTCCTTGCCGGCCGAGGCCTTCTGCAGCGCATCGTAGGCCGTGGCCAGGCCACCCAGGTCGGCGATGTTCTCGCCCAGGGTCAGGTGGCCGTTCACGGCCTGGCCGTCAACCTTGTACTGGTCGAACTGCTTGACCAGCTTGCCGGTCAGGCCTTCGAAGTTCTTCTTGTCGGCCGGCGTCCACCAGTCTTCCATGTTGCCGGTCGGCCCGAAGCGCGCGCCCTGATCGTCGTAGCCATGGGTCATCTCATGGCCGATCACCGCACCGATGCCACCGTAGTTCAGCGCATCGTCTGCCTTCGGATCGAAGAACGGCGGCTGCAGGATGGCGGCCGGGAACACGATCTCGTTCTGCAGCGGGTTGTAGTAGGCGTTGACCGTCTGCGGGGTCATGCCCCACTCGGTCTTGTCCACCGGCTTGCCGATCTTGGACAGGTTGAACTTGTAGTTGAACTCATTGGCCGCACGCACGTTGGCCAGGTAGCTGTCGCGCTGGGTCTGCAGGCCCGACCAGTCACGCCACTTGTCCGGGTAGCCGATCTTCGGAGTGAAGGTTTCCCACTTCGCGATGGCCTTGGCCTTGGTTTCCTCGCTCATCCAGCTCAGGCCCTGGATGCGTTCCTTCAGCGAGGCAGCCAGGTTCTTCACCAGTTCTTCCATCTTCGCCTTGGCTTCCGGCGAGAAGGCAACCTTCACGTACAGCTGGCCGAATGCTTCGCCGGCATCGTTCTCGATGGTGCCCAGCACGCGCTTCCAACGCGGCTTCTGTTCCTTCTGGCCGTTGAGGGTCTTGCCGTAGAACGCGTAGTTCTCCTGGACGAAGGCATCGGCCAGGTACGGCGAGGCGCCATCGACGGTGTGGAAGCGCAGGTAGGCGCGCCAGACCGACGGGTCGGTGTCGCCCAGCGCCTTGCTCACTTCCTCATGGAAGGCCGGCATCGCCAGCGAGAACTTCTCCGGCGCAGCAACGCCCTGCGACTTGAAGAACTCGGTCCAGCTGAAGTTCGGGGTCAGCTTGTCGGCGTCAGCCAGGGTGACCGGGTTGTAGTACAGCTCCACATTGCGCGACAGTTCGACGCGCGACTTGGACGCCTTGGCCAGGCGGGTCTCGAACTTGACCACGTCCTCAGCCTGCTTGGCGGCGTCGGCTGCCGGGACGCCGGACAGTTCCAGCACCTTGGCGACGTGCGCCTTGTAGGCCTTGAGCTTGTCGGCGTTCTTGGCGTCGGTGTAGTACGTGCTGTCAGGCAGGCCCAGGCCGCCCTGGCTGGCATAGGCCAGGTTCATGGTCGAGTTCTTGAAGTCGGCCTCGGCGCCGAAGCCGAACAGCACGTTCTCGCCCTTGGCTGCGCTGGTGCGCAGGTAGTCGGCGATGGCGGCCTTGTCCTGCAGGCCGTCGATGGTGGTCAGGTCGGCCTTCAGCGGCTCGATGCCCTGGGCGTTGATCTTGGCCTCATCCATGCCGGTGGCCCACAGGTCGCCGACGATCTTCTCGATGTGGCTCGGGTTCTTGACCTGCGCGACCTGCTCGGCCAGCTGGTGCTGCACTGCCACCGAACGCTCGTCGAGGATGGTGAACGCGCCCCAGCTGGTGCGGTCGCCGGGAATCTCGTTGGCGGCCAGCCACTTGCTGTTGACGTAGTCGCCGAATGCGGTGCAGGCGTCCAGGTTGGTGTCCAGATCGCTGGGCTGGAAGGCGTTATAGGCCGGCAGCTTGCTCTCATCCAGGGTGTAGGTGGTGGCTTCGGCGGCGGCCGGGGCAGGCGCGGCGGCCTCCTTGGCCGGGGTTTCGTTCTTGCCACAGCCGGCCAGCACGGCCGACACGGCCAGGCTGAGCAGCACGATCTTGGGAGTACGCGTGATCACTATGTTTGGCCTCCAGGCCGAGTGAGTCAGGGAAGAGCCGCGGGGACGGCCGTGGGCCGAACGATACGCCGCCAGCCTACCCCGCAAGGGTGTCGAAGGTCATGGGCGGGTGCAAGGGGCTGCATCGGGCCCTGCAAAAGACAGACCCGGCAAAAGCCGGGTCTGTCGGGGTGCTGCGGACTACGGCCCTATCAGAACTTGTACTTCAGACGCACGAACGGGGTGCGACCGTACAGGTCGTACTGGGTGGCAAAGGCTGCGGTGTTGCCGTAGCGGGTGCCGGCGCCGGTGGAGATCAGTGCCGGCTTGGTGTTGAACACGTTGGCCACGCCCACCAGGATTTCCCAGTCGGCCTGCTTGTAGCTCAACGAAGCGGTGTGATACACGCGAGCGTCGGCGACCAGATCGCGGTACGAGTCCGGACGGCCCTGGTAGGTGAAGCGCGAGTTGAGGGTGGTGTTCTCGGTCTTGCCGATGTACTGGGTCAGCCAGTTGTATTCCCAGTCGCCGCGGGTCAGGGTCAGGCCCAGGTTGGCAACCAGGTCCGGACGGCCGATCAGGCCAAGCTGATCCGAGGAGGCCAGGCCGCTGGCCTCGGCGCTGTCGAACAGCTGTGCCACGTCTTCCACGGTGTAGGTGACCTGCGAATCCAGGGCGAACTTGCCGAAGCCGAACTCATGCTCCCAGTTCAGGGTCATGTCCCAGCCGCGGGTGCGCTGCTGGTTGATGTTCAGGTACTGGGCGTAGATGTTGCGGATCGAATTCGCGTCCGGGCCGGTGGTCGGGTTGCGCTCCAGCAGGTCGCAGTAACGGTTCGGGAAGGTGCTCGAACCGTAGCAGCCGGTGGTGATGTCCAGTGCACCCAGCGAGGTGATCTGGCCGCGGATATCGTAGTCGAAGTAGTCGATCGCCACGCTCAGGTCGGCGAACGACGGAGTGAACACGATACCGGCGCTCTTGGCGCGGGAGGTTTCCGGAACCAGGTTGCCGGCGCCGCCGCTGGTGAACACGGTGGCACTGGAGCCTGCGCCGACGTAATCGCCCGGGATGCCGGCGGCACCGCAGTTGGCACGGATATTGGTGTTGTCGCTCTCTTCCCAGCGGATGCAGGGATCGATCGCGGTCTGGGACTGGAAGCCGGTCTGGTTGCCCAGGTACAGCTCGTACAGGCCCGGTGCACGATAGGAGGTGCCGACGGTGCCGCGCAGACGCAGCGATGGAATGATCTGCCAGTTCAGGCCGGCCTTCCAGACCTTGTCGCTGCCGCTGACCGAGTCGTACTTGAAGATGCGGCCCGAAGCATTGGCGGTGAGCGATTCGATGCCGGTGACGCCCTTGATCAGCGGGATGTCGAACTCGACGAAGGCTTCCTTCACCTTGTCGTTACCCTTGGTCACGTCGGCCGTCGAGGCGCCCCAGAGATCCTTGTAGTTCTCGTCCGGCGTATCTTCGATGGAGTAGTAGCGGTACTCCACACCAAACGCAGCACCCAGCGCACCTGCGGGAAGGTCGAACAGCTCACCGGAGAAGATCGCATTGACCGTCACGGTGTCATAGGTGGTCTTGCCGGTGGCGGTGATGCCCAGGATGTCGACCAGTTCGTCAACCTTGGCGCCGCTCAGGTAACCCGGGTCGAAGTAGTTCGCTGCAGGCGTATCGCCAGCACCCGGACGGGTCAGGTCGCCGGTGATCGAGTTGCGGATGCCCAGCGAGCTGTACTTGCCGCTGGAGCGGCTGGCATTGGCATTGACTTCCCAGCCCCAGCTACCCGTGAACAGGCCATCGAACTTGTTCGCCAGGTAGTAGTAATCGACCTCGGTCTGCGAGGACGACTTGAATGGAAGCACGGGCTGCGCATAGCCATTGGTGGTGCCCGGGGCTTCCACGACGGGGAAGAACTGGCGCCACTGGAAGTTGTTGGTCTTGCGGTTGTTGTAGAGGAACTGGGTCTTCCAGTTGAACCCATCAAAACCGAAGTCCGAAGCGAAGTAGGCCGACTTGCGCTCCTGGCGGTTGATGATGTGAGACTGACCCCATGCATCGAAGTTCAACGGTTCTTCGTAGTAGGCGACCGGGCTGCCGTTGGCGTAGGTGCGGTTGGCGCGCGGGCGATAGCCCGGGAACGGACCCACGGTGCTGCCGTCCGGCGAGGGAATGTAACGGATCGGCGAGTCGTACTCATCGATGACGTTGATGAGCAGGTTGTTGCAGTTCGCAAGCTTGGTCCCGGCGGTGATCGAATGATCCTGCCGGTCGATGCGGTTGCCGTTGGCGTCCTTGATCAGATCATTGCCGCAGTTCAGGAAGTCGCGGTCGCCGCGGGTCAGCTCGTTGTGGCGGTACCATTCGACGGCAGCGACGATGCTGCCCTTCTCGAAGTTCCAGCCATTGGCAAGCGAGCCCTGGAAGACTTCACCGCCACCTTCGGTCGGGATACGGCCGGTGACCGTCAGCTCCGGGCGCTCGAAATTCTTCTTGGTGATCAGGTTGACCACGCCGGCCACGGCGTCGGAACCGTAGATGGACGAGGAACCGTCCTTCACGATTTCCGCACGCTGCAGGATGGCGGTGGGAATGACGTTCAGGTCGAATGCGCCGACCGCGCCGCGGGTACCGGCCGGGCCCGGACGCTGGCCGTCCAGCAGCACCAGGGTGCGGTTGGCACCCAGGCCGCGCAGCGAGAACGTCTGCACGCCGGTACCACCGTCAACGACGAAGCCACCGAACTGGTGGGTGATCTGGGTTTCAGCAGCACCGATAGCGGACTTCTGCAGGAACTCGCCCACCGACACCTGGCCTTGGGCAGCGTTGTGCTCGGTGTCGATGGTGAACACCGGCGACGACGTTTCGTAATCCGCACGACGGATCAGCGATCCGGTGACGGTGATCTTGTCAAGGTCGGTGGCGCGCTGGTTGTGGGAGGAAGTGCTTGACGCCGCGGCTTCCTGCTGGGTGGTCTCCTGGGCCAGGGCCGGTGCGGCCTGCAGGCAGGCCAGCACAGCAAGAGTGAGCGGGACGCGGCTTGGCTTGATGTGGCGGTTGGCGTTGCGCATTTCGATGTGATCCCCACTTGTTATGCTTCGGTTAATGGAGTGTATGTGCCGCGTAAAGTAAATGCAACATGAATGGAGAATTGCTGTAACCCGTTGTTGCTAAGGGGAAATTCAGTGAACGGCGCATGAAAAAACCCCGCCGGGTTCAAGCCAGCGGGGTCCATGAACGGGCCAGCGTCCGGTTGCTTACAAGCCGCCCGGTCCGCACTCCTTGCTGAGGAAGTCCGCCATCAGCGGCAGCGTCGCGCGGTAGTGGCTGGGGTACCACGGCATGCTGTGCGGCATGTCCGGAATCAGTTCGAAGCGTGCGGGCACCTTGTCCTTGACGCCGTTGTAGAAATTCCTGGCGTGGGACGCGGGGGTGCGCACATCGCGGTCTCCCACGAAGGTCAGCAGGGGGATGGCGGCCTTGGCGGTGTTCTGCATCGGGTCCATGCCCTTCACGGTCTGTCCCTGCAGGATGCGCTGCAGACGGTTCTCGCTCCAGGAAACACCCAGGCGGGCGAGGTCGGTTACGGGGGCGCCGGCAATAGCGCATTGATAGGGCGACGGGCTGCGCACGACCGCAGCGGCCGAGGCGAAGCCGCCGTAGGAATAGCCGAAGATCGCGATGCGGTCCTTGGCCGCTATCCCCTGCTGCACAAGCCAGGCAGCCGCATCATCGTTGTCGTCCTGCATCGTCAGGCCCCACTGCTTGTCGCCGGCGATCCAGTGCTCACGCCCGAACCCGGTTGAGCCGCGGTACTGCGGCCGGATCACCGCGTACCCGCGCGAGGTGAAGAACGGCACCCAGCCGGACGCATCCCAGCCGGTGTAGTCACGGGCCCAAGGGCCGCCGTGCGGATGGACCAGCGCCGGCAACGCCGCGTCACCGTTCTTCCAGCCTGCGGGCAGGTCGACGATGGCGGGAATCTTGCGGCCGTCGCGGGCCGTGTACGTCACCCAGCGCTGCTCGCCGATCTGCTTGCCGTCCACCCAGGGGCGTTCGCTGCCGAGCGTTGTGACCTGCTTGCGATCCACCAGGATCTGGTAACTGGTGGGTGAGCTCGCGCTGTTGGTGGTGAACAGCACGCGGGACAGATCATCGTTGTAACCGGTGATGGCGATGTACTTGCCCGGATACGCCTGCTTGAGGCCGTCGTACAGGGCCTTCATCTGCGGATCGACATAGACCGCTTCACGGCGCGGGCCGTCGACATAGAAGCCCAGCACCTGGTTGAAGTTGCTGGGCTTGGTGCCCAGGATCAGGCCGCCGATCGGATACTCGGGATGAGCCGCCAGCGGTTCGTTGTCAAACGTTCTGCTGGCTGGGTCGTACAGTCGGGCCTGTACCTGGTCGGAGAACTTGTCGGTGAGGATGTACAGCTTGCCGTTCTGGTCATCGATGCCGACCACCTCCATCGTGTAGCGATCGGACAGGCGGGTGGTCAGCGTGTCGTGCTTCTCGAACTGGCCGCTGGCCTTGTTCTTGACCAGGATCTGCTGCTCGTAGTCGTTCGAGCCGGCCGGCTCGATCTGCGTACGCGTCAGCAGCTCGCCGTTGCGCGGGTGGAACAGGCCCGGGGTGGAGCGGGCGTCGCCACGGAACAGCAGCTCGGTCTGCCCGGTCTTGAGGTTGAACAGGTAATAGCTGGCCGAAAAATTGGTCTGGTTGATCTGCGAGATGATCACCTTGTCCGGATCCAGCGGAAGCGAATGCACCAGGGACGCGGTGCCGGCCAGCTCCAGGCAGCGCTGGGTCTGTTCGCTGATGCCGAGCTTGCGGGTGTTGTCCGCGAAAGCCTCGTCGAACTTTGTCTGGCTGCTGTCGGTGAGGAATGCCTTGGACAGGAACGTCTTGGTTGAGCCGACCGAGTTGCCTTCACCGCAGCCGGACAACTGCGCGGTCAGCTCCTGTCGGCCGATCACCAGGCTGCGACCCGCCTTGAGCGCGCTGGCGGCAATGAACTTCATGCGATCACCGGAAGGCGTGATCGCCACGGGCGCCGAACCGGGCACGTCCAGGTTCCAGTTGGCCAATGCGGTATCGCCATTGTTGCTGCCCGGCGCAGCAATGATTGCAACCAGCTGCTTGCCGTCAGGGCTCATGCTGACAGACTGGATGGCCGGGATCTTGGCGAAATCCTCGACCGGCAACGGTGTGGCGGAGGCGTGGATGACGTGCAGGCCAATCAGCAGTGCGGTGGTGGCACCCAGGCGGGCACGCGTGAGGCGGGTTTCCATGATCGACAGTTCCTTGTGGCGATTCGCATCAAGATGACCGGAAGATGAACGAGTGCTGCCCTTCCGTCAACTGCACGTGAAAGTTTCCACCTGTGCACCCAGCGGGGCAGAGAGGCAACGCCGCCGTGGGGCGCCGACTTGAGAATTCATGCGCGGATCTGGGCAATCCTGAATCAAGTCAGCTTGCGCCCAGCTTGTATGATGTCGGGTTCTCCTTCCTGACTTTCCGCCGGAGCCCGCAGTGAACAGTCCGACCCGTCGTCCCCATGCAAGCCAGGTGCAGAAGGGGCTGGCACCGCACGCGCGCATCCGCAACGTGATCGCGGTCGGCTCGGGCAAGGGCGGTGTCGGCAAGTCCACCACGGCCGTCAATCTGGCGGTGGCGCTGCAGCAGCTGGGCGCGCGGGTGGGCGTGCTCGATGCGGACATCTATGGCCCCAGCGTTCCCGCCATGCTGGGCCTGTCCGGCCGCCCGGAAAGCCCGGACAACAAGAGCATCGAACCGCTGCGTGCCTTCGGCGTGGACACCATGTCGATCGGTTACCTGATCGAGGAAGACACGCCGATGATCTGGCGTGGGCCGATGGCGACCTCGGCAATGACCCAGCTGTTCAACGACACCCTGTGGGACGACCTCGACTTCCTGTTGATCGACCTGCCGCCCGGCACCGGTGACATCCAGCTGACGCTGACCCAGAAGATTCCGCTGGCCGGTGCGGTGATCGTCACCACGCCGCAGGACATCGCCACGCTGGATGCGAAGAAGGCACTGAAGATGTTCGAGAAGGTCGAAGTGCCGGTGCTGGGCATCGTCGAGAACATGGCGGTACATACCTGCAGCCAGTGCGGCCACGTCGAGCACCTGTTCGGCGAGGGGGGCGGGGAGCGCATGGCGGCGCAGTACGGCGTGCCGCTGCTGGGATCGCTGCCGTTGCAGATCGGCATCCGTGAGCAGGGTGACGCAGGCACACCGATCACCGCCGCGCAGCCGGATTCCCTGCCGGCCCAGGCCTATCGCCACGCCGCGCAGCGGCTCATCGAGGAAGTGGGCAAGCGCCCGCGTGCCTCGATCCCGATCCTGTCGTCGCTGCTGTAGGGACCGGGCGGGGAGGGCGGTGGCGCCCGGCCCCCTGCTAGAATCCTCGCGCCCCCTCGCACCCAGGACAGAGCATGAGCATCAAGAGTGACCGTTGGATCCGCCGCATGTCCGAACAGCACGGCATGATCGAGCCGTTCGAGGCCGGGCAGGTGAAGCAGGTCAACGGCCAGCGCATCGTCAGCTACGGTACCTCCAGCTACGGCTACGACGTGCGTTGCTCGCGCGAGTTCAAGGTGTTCACCAACATCAACTCGACCATCGTGGACCCGAAGCACTTCGATTCGGGCAGCTTCGTCGACATCACCGCCGACGAATGCATCATCCCGCCCAACAGCTTCGCGCTGGCGCGTACCGTGGAGTATTTCCGCATTCCGCGCGACACCCTCGTGGTGTGCCTGGGCAAGAGCACCTACGCGCGTTGCGGCATCATCGTCAACGTCACTCCGCTCGAGCCGGAGTGGGAAGGCCATGTGACCCTGGAGTTCAGCAACACCACGCCGCTGCCGGCGCGCATCTACGCCAACGAAGGCGTGGCCCAGATGCTGTTCTTCCAGGCGGCGGCCGATGATATCTGCGAAACGTCCTACAAGGACCGTGGTGGCAAGTACCAGGGCCAGACCGGCGTCACCCTGCCGCGCACCTGACGGACCGGTAGCGCCGGGTCATGCCCGGCGTCGCTCGATCGAAGGCGGCGCTTGCGCCGCCTTCGCTTATTTGCCGCGGCCGAACAGCATGGCGATGCCGACGCCGACCAGGGCCACCGGCCACCAGGTCAGCAGCAGCTTGGACAGGTTCAGGTGCGTCCAGCCCAGGTTGCTGGCAAGCATGAACAGCCCGATCAGGATCAGCAGGATGGCGGCGACGAGGTTGAATCGCATCGTGTCGGCACGGTCTCAGGAGTGGGCCGGATATCCTAGCCGTTCCTTCCAGTAGGCGACATGCTGCTGCAGCGCGTCCGGTTCGTAGCGGTGCGCAGGACCGCTGCCCCACACCGGTCCCGGCCACGCCGGATCGCCGTCGTGGCGGCCGATCACGTGGAAATGCAGCTGGCGCACGATGTTGCCCAATGCGCCGATGTTGATCTTCTCCACCCCGTCGGAGCCCTTCAGGGCCTTGCAGGCGCGGTTGAGTTCGGTGCGCAGCTTGTCCTGCTGGTCGCCGTCCAGTTCGATCCACTCCGTTACCCCGGCCAGACGCGGCACCAGGATCAGCCAGGGAAACCGTTCGTCGTTCATCAACCGCACTTGCGACAGCGGGCCTTGCGCCACCAGAACGCTGTCGGTGGCCAGGCGGGAATCAAGTTCGAAATCGCTCATCCAAGATGCTCCGTGAAGAAGTCCAGGGTGCGTTGCAGCGCCAGGGTGGCGCTGTCTGGATCATACGCATGTCCGACCTCGCGGTTGAAGGCATGGTCGGCCGGGTAGACATAGGTCGCCATCTGCGGCAGCTTCTGGCGATGCGCCTCCACGGCCTCCGGCGGGATGCTGCGGTCCTGCGCGCCGAAGTGGAAGATCACCGGCGCCTTCGGTGTCTCGTCCAGATACTGCACGTTGCGTGCGCCGTAATAGCTCACCGAGGGCAGGCCGAGGCGCAGCGCGGACAGCATCGCCACCGTTCCGCCCCAGCAGTAGCCGACCGTGCCGACCTTGCCGAAGGGGGCAAGCCGGGTTGCTGCGGCGCGCACCACTTCCAGTGCCCGTTCAATGCCCAGCGCACTTACCCGTTCCAGGCCCTGTTTCACCCCTTCAGGGTCATAGGGCAGGGCGTCGGGGTCGGCGTCCGGGCCATCGACCAGGTCGAAGAACGACGGCGCCAGCACGGCATAGCCTTCGGCGGCGAAGCGCTCGGCCACGCCACGGATGTGCGGATTGGCGCCGAAGATCTCCTGCACGACCACCAGGCCGCCACGCGGCGTGCCCGCCGGCAGGGCCTGCCAGGCCCGGACCGGGCCATGATGCGTATCCAGGGTGATCCATTCGGACATCGTCGGGTTCCTCATAGCAGTGGACAGGCCTGCATTGTCGGCGCTGGGCGGGTTAGCGCGGCGTCTGCGGCTGTGCGTGATCGGGCGGCTGATGCATCGAGCGACGTCGGATCGCGACTTGACCGAATGCGTCGCGGACGATCCTGCCAGGGATTCTGGCATCTGATTCGGCCTGGCTCTGACAGTAGATTCAGTAAAGCACCTGCTGAAGCCAAGAGGGCGAGCAGATAGCGTTTCGTTCGCGGAACTCCAGTCTGGAGGGGCGATGTGGGGCTGATCATATCTCGGCATGTTTCCGGGGCGCGGCGTGAAGGCGCAGGCGCCCGATAAATGGAGTTTCATGAAATGAAAAAGGAATTTCGCCTTCTGTGTGCATTGGGGATGGCAACAATGCACACGGTGGCTATGGCCAACCAATCGTCGTACCAGGACCGCCAGATGGCGTCATCGGATGGCAGGCAGTGGGTTGAGCGGACGGTGCGCCTCTCTGATTTCGAAGGCGGCGACGTGGCTGTGCAGGTGCGCCTTTTCAAGGATGGAAAGGGCGGTTTTGTATATCGTTATGATGATCAGAATGAAACCACAAAGCTCTATCACCAGGCCGCCTGCGAAGTCATGAACTCAAAGGTGCGGCGTGGCGAAACCGTGATATCTGGCGAGTCGGCCGTCGTTGGTTGGTCCTGTGAGGGTGATTCAGATCCGGCGGAGGATTCGAATTCAGCCTCCAGCGACATGACGCAGCCCAGGGCGGGGTACTACGTATTTGCATTGGCGCCCAGTGGGAGTGCGCCAATCGGAGTCAATTTCAATTCGGTGGGTACTGCTCGTTTCCAGAATTCGTTGGCAGGGAAATCTACAGGCGCTGCATGACCTCCGCGAGCGATGAATACGCGGGCCCAACAAACAACGGACCAATCATCGTCTATTGATGTCGCAATCAACGCTTCTGTGCGTCCGTGGCGACGGTGGGCCGTGAGACGATTGCCGCTCCGTGAGCGTCGAGCCTTCGCAGCGCGTTCCGCCGGGTCGAGCCGGAGCTCCAGCTCAAGCCGCCGGGGGCCTTGACGCGTTCACGGGTACCCCGCTGATGGAGATGGCACGTGGGGCCGAATCCGGGGCGCTCCCCTCAGTACACCCCGGGGGCGTTCAGAGCGCGGCCCTCAACCCCGGTATACTGGTGCCCTTTCAGGCCCCGGCCCCCAGGAACCCCTGCCACTCCGGCAGGGGCCCAGGCCCCCAGAGTCCCGCGATTCCATGTCCCAGCTGAACCCCAAAGTCGGCTTCGTCAGCCTTGGCTGCCCGAAGGCCCTTGTCGATTCCGAGCGCATCCTGACCCAACTGCGGTCGGAGGGATACGACATCGTCCCGTCCTATGACTCGGCCGACGTGGTGGTGGTCAACACCTGTGGCTTCATCGACTCGGCGGTGACGGAGTCGCTGGACGCCATCGGCGAGGCGATGAACCAGAACGGCAAGGTCATCGTCACCGGCTGCCTGGGCAAGCGCCCCGAACAGATCCGTGAGGCGTACCCGAACGTGCTGGCGGTGTCCGGCCCGCAGGACTACCAGAGCGTGATGGAGGCGGTGCATGAGGCGCTGCCGCCCCGGCATGATCCGTTCGTGGACCTGGTGCCCGACTACGGCATCAAGCTGACCCCGCGCCACTACGCCTATCTGAAGATTTCCGAAGGCTGCAACCACGCGTGCAGTTTCTGCATCATTCCGTCGATGCGCGGCAAGCTGGTCTCGCGCCCGGTCGATGAAGTGCTGCGCGAAGCCGAGCGCCTGGTCCGGGGCGGTGTGCGTGAGCTGCTGGTGGTATCGCAGGACACCTCCGCCTACGGCGTGGACGTGAAGTACGCCGAGAAGATGTGGCGCGACAAGGCCTACCAGACCCGCCTGAAAGCGCTGTGCGAGGGCCTGTCCGAACTGGACGCGTGGGTGCGCATGCACTACGTGTACCCGTACCCGCACGTGGATGACGTGGTGCCGTTGATGGCCGAGAACCGCATCCTGCCGTACCTGGACATTCCGTTCCAGCACGCCAGCCCGCGTATCCTGCGACTGATGAAGCGCCCCGGTGCGGTGGAAAAGACGCTGGAGCGCGTGCAGAACTGGCGCCGCATCGCGCCGGACATCACCGTGCGTTCGACCTTCATCGTCGGTTTCCCGGGCGAGACCGAAGCGGAGTTCGAGGAGCTGCTGTCGTTCCTCGATGAGGCGCAGCTGGACCGCGTGGGTGCGTTCGCGTATTCGCCGGTCGAGGATGCTACCGCCAACGCTCTTCCGGACCCTGTCCCGGAAGAGGTGAAGCAGGAGCGCCTGGCGCGCTTCATGGAAAAGCAGGCACAGATCTCGGCCGCACGTCTGGAGGCCAAGATCGGCACGGTCCAGCAGTGCCTGGTCGATGCCATCGAAGGTGACATCGCCGTGGCCCGTTCCAAGGCCGATGCACCGGAAATCGATGGACTGGTGCATATCCAGAATGCCGACCAGGTGCCGCTGCGCGTAGGCGAATTCATCAACGTGGAAATCACCGAGAGCGACGAACACGATCTGTATGGCGACGCGCTGCCGCCGACCACGCGCCCGGCCTTCGACCTGAAGGTGCTCTGATCATGGCCGAGGGTGCTGCCGGCCACGCTGGCAGCCCTCGGCGATTCGTGCCGCCGCCGCGCGCGGCGGTGGACCCGGCGGTGTTCGATCATCCGCTGTTTGCCCGGGTGCGTGCCTTCCGCGATCTTCTGTCCAGCGACCGCTGGCCGACCGTTGCCGAGCTGGATGCGCGGCTGGCGTTGCGCGGGCGGCGACTGGTCGAGCAGGATGCTGCGTTGCTGGCCGATGGCCTGCACTACGAAACGCGCATCGCGCAGGGGCGTATCGCCACCCGTGCGGCGAGCTGGCACGATCTGTTCAATGCATTGATGTGGGCGTGTCACCCGCAGCTGAAGCACGCGCTCAACAGGCGGCAATGCCTGCACGTCGCCACGATGCCAACGGGTCAACGTAATCGCGCGCAGGCGGCGCTGACCCAGTTCGACGAGACCGGCGTGATCGTGTGCGTCCAGGACGATGCGCTGATCGCTGCGTGGGACGCCCACGACTGGCCGATGCTGTTCGCGCCGCCGCACTGGCAGGCCGGTCGCATCACCATCGCCGCGGTGTTCGGCCATGCACTGATGGAACAGGCGTTGCTGCCGGGGCGCCTGCTGGTCGGCAAGTGCGTGGTGGTGCGCGGCGATGATGAGGGTGCCTGCATCGAGACCGTGGCCCGGGCGATCGAGCAGGGCGCGACGGTGACCGATCCGCTGCAGCTGCGCCCGCTGCCACTGGCCGGAATCCCCGGCTGGCACCCGCAGCAGGACGCCGCCTTCCATGGCAACGCCGACTACTTCCGCCCGCTGCGGCAGGGCCGCCTGTACCCGCCGCCGCTCTTGCCCCGGTAGCGCCGGGCCATGCCCGGCGCTGGATTGACAGCAACGCCGGGAGGGCTCGGTGTTACGAAGACGGGTACTCGACGCTGATCACCGCGAAGGTGAACCGGCCGCCCGGCAGTTCCACCGAGAATTCATCGTCCAGGCGCTTCTTCAGCACGGCCCGCGCCAGCGGCGAGTCGATGCTGATCCAGCCCAGGCCGGCGTCGGTTTCATCCGGCCCAACGATGCGGTAACGGCTGGTCTCACCACTGTCGATGTTCTCCAGTTCGATCCATGCACCGAAGAACACCGCTTGTGGATCGGTCGGCGTGGTATCGACCACACGCAGCGATTCGAGCCGCTTGGTCAGGTAGCGCACGCGGCGGTCGATTTCACCCAACTGCTTCTTGCGGTAGGTGTACTCGGCGTTCTCCGAGCGGTCGCCCTCGGCGGCGGCAGCGGCCAGCGCCTTCACCACCTCGGGCCGGCGTACCCGCCACAGGTCGTCCAGCTCGGCTTTCAGCCGGGCGTGGCCGGCGGCGGTGATCAGGGCGGTGCTTTTCTCTGCGGGCGGACGCCAACGGGACATGTAATACAGCTTCTTCTCAGGAATACGAAAGGGCCTCAGCGCTTGCCGCCGAAGATGCCGCCCAGGATGCCGCGCACGATCTGGTTGCCCAGCTTGGTCCCGACCGTGCGCGTGGTCTGCTTGGCCATGGTTTCAATCATGCCCTGGCGACGCTTGGTGCCGAAGATCGCATCCTTGATCGCCTGGCCGAATCCACCTTCCTGTGCCTCGTCCTGCTCGCGGCTGCGCGCGGCCGGGGTCTGGGCCTGCTCCACGCTCTTCTGCGCCCGCTGGGCCAGCAGCTCGGCGGCCGATTCACGGTTGACGGCCGTGTCGTAGCGGCTGCCGACCGGGCTGCCGGCACGCACCTGCGCGCGCTCGGCCTCGGTGACCGGCCCCATCCGGCAGCGGGGCGGCGCGATCATCGTCTGCTGGACCGGCATCGGCACGCCCTTGTCCTGCAACGTGGAAACCAGTGCTTCACCGGTGCCGAGCTGGCTCAGCACCTTGGCGACATCCAGCTTCGGGTTCGGCACGAAGGTTTCGGCAGCGGTCCTGACCGCCTTCTGGTCGCGCGGCGTGAAGGCCCGCAGCGCGTGCTGCACGCGGTTGCCGAGCTGGCCCAGGATGTTGGAGGGCACGTCGTCGGGGAACTGCGAGCAGAAGTACACGCCCACGCCCTTGGAGCGTATCAGCCGCACCACCTGCTCGATGCGCTGCACCAGCGAGGATGGCGCATCGTCGAACAGCAGGTGGGCCTCGTCGAAGATGAATACCAGCTTGGGCTTGTCGAGGTCGCCCACTTCCGGCAGCTGTTCGAACAGTTCCGACAGCAGCCAGAGCAGGAAGGTCGAGTACAGCTTGGGCTTGAGCACCAGCTGGTCGGCGGCGAGGATGCCGATCACACCGCGGCCGTCGTGATTGACCCGCATGATGTCGGCCAGTTCCAGTGCCGGCTCGCCGAAGAAGTTCTCACCGCCGTCCTGCGCCAGCCGCAGCACGGCACGCTGGATCGCTGCGATCGACTGCGCGCTGACCAGTCCGTACTCGGTGGAAATGTCCTTGCGCTCTTCGGCGACCAGGCCGAGCAGGGCCCGCAGATCATCCATGTCCAGCAACAGCAGGCCGCGGTCGTCGGCCAGCTTGAACACGATGTCCAGCACGCCGGCCTGGGTGTCATTCAATTCGAGGATGCGCGCGAGCAGGGTCGGCCCCATCTCGCTGACGGTGGTGCGCACCGGGTGGCCGAGTTTTCCGTACAGGTCCCAGAAGATGGCCGGGCTGCCCGCTGGCGCATAGTCGGCCACGCCGATGTCCGCGGCGCGCTTCAGCAGCGCTTCGCTGCCCGTGCCGGGCACGGCCAGGCCGGACACATCGCCCTTCACGTCAGCGAGGAACACCGGAACCCCGAGCCGCGAGAATCCTTCGGCCAGGGTCATCAGGGTCACGGTCTTGCCGGTGCCGGTGGCGCCCGCCACCAGCCCGTGGCGGTTGCCGAGTTTCGGCAGCAGGGTGACGGCCACATCGTCGGTGATGCCTTTGCCGAGCAGAATCGGATCCATGGTCCAGCCCTTGTGGTGAATGCGCCCAATGTTAACCGGCAGCGATGACGGCCCGAAGGTCGGCTTGCCCCGACCTTGGCGGCGCCGCTACTCTGCCTGCCTGTTTCGCACACAGTGCCAAAAATGCCCGTTCCTGTCCTGATTTCCCGCACCTGGCCGTTGCTGGCCCTGGCTGGCCTGGTTTCCCTGGCCCCCGATGCCCACGCCCAGCGGGTTTCCGCCCGGGACAAAGTGAAGGTAGATGCCCTGCAGCAGCGCATGACGGCTGCCGAGAAGCGTTACAGCGATGCGCTGCTGCTGGTGGCCAACGCCGACCCCAAGGGCAGCAACGAGGCCGACGCGGCGCTGGAGGACATGGAGGATGTCATCAGTGAGTGCGTGAAGCAGAAGGGTTGCCAGATGAGCAACATGCTGGCCACCTACAAGCGCCTGCTCAAGCGCGATGCCGATGCGGCCGCGGAAGACGAGGGCGGTGAACTGCCCGCCGAGCGGCTGGAAGCCGACCCCGACCATATCGGTCCGTTGACCGCCGACGTGCCGGAAGCCGCACGCGCAGCGGCACTGCTCAACGACAAGCGGCACGCCTTCGACAACATGGTCGAGTACAACCCGGCCGTCCAGGCCGGCATCCGCCGCTGGCTGACCGACATGCGTCCGGCGCTGCTGACCAGCTACGAGAACTACCAGAACCTGCGTGCCGTGATGTGGCCGGAGTGGGAGAAGCGCGGCCTGCCCGAAGCGCTCCTGTTCGGCATCATGGCCAAGGAATCCAATGGGCGCGTGCATGCGTCCTCGCGCGCTGGCGCCGCCGGCCTGATGCAGTTCATGCCGGCCACCGGGCGGCGTTTCGGCCTCGGTCCGGACGGCACCGGGTTCGATACCCGCTTCGATGCCCACAGCGCTGCTGAAGCCAGTGCGACCTATCTCAACGAGCGCATGCGCGAGCTCAACAACAACATCGAGTTGTCGCTGGCCGGGTACAACGGCGGTGAAGGGCGCGCCCTGCGCGTGGCGCGCGAGAATCCGGGGCAGAGCTTCTGGGTCGACCGTGTCTACAACCAGTTCCCCGGTGAAACCAAGGATTACGTGCCGATGGTGATCGCTGCGGCGTGGATCTTCCTGCACCCCCAGCAGTACGGCGTGGAGTTCCCGAAGATCAGCGCGCAGCCGGCCACCCTGCGCCTGGCGCGCTCGACCACCATCTACGAGCTGACGATCTGCCTGGGCAGCCACGGCACCCGTGATGGCTACATGCGTGCGCTGCGCAACCTCAATCCGCGTTATGAGGCTGATGGCTGGATTCCGGCCGGCACCCTGATCAACGCAACCACCCGCATCGCGAGCCTGTATCAGCGCAACTGCGTGAGCGGACCGCGTGCCGACCTGGCGCGCACCCTGATCACGGCCGACCTCAATGCCGCCATCGTGCGGCCAAGCGCTGCCAGCTACACCGGCAGCGTGGCGGTGGGCGGCGTGGTGCCGGTGGCCGATGCAGCCAGTTCGACCAGCGTACCGACCGCACCGGTGGCGGCAGTGGCCGCGCCTCGGCCGGCACCGGCCGCGCGACCGAAGCCGGCACGCAGCTACAAGGTCGGCCGCGGCGAGACGCTGGGCCGCATCGCGGCCAAGTTCCAGTGCGACGTGCCGACGCTGGCACGCGCCAACGGTCTGAAGGCACCGGCCTACAGCCTGCGCCACGGCCAGGTGCTGAAGCTGCAGGGCTGCGAAAAGTAATCCCCACGACCTCTGGAACTGCCATGGACCTTGAAGCAACCCGCAACCTGTTCGCCAATCTGCGCGAAAACACCGACTGGGACATCAGCGGCCCGCTGCTGTGGGGCTATTTCTTCGTGCATTCCACTGCCGAGCCGCTGCAGGCACTGGCCGCGCATCTGCAGGCGCAGGGCTACACCCTGGTGGAGGTGTTCGAGCAGGAGCCGGACGAGGGGGACGCGCCGTTCCACGTGCTGCATGTGGAGCGCGTGGAGGTCCACGACGAAGCGTCGCTGGATCGCCGCAACCAGGAGCTGGCAGCGCTGGCAGCGCAGATGGGTGTGGAAGACTACGACGGCATGGACGTCGGCCCGGCCCCCACCCTGCAGTAGGGGCCTGTGCGTAGTGCCGGGCGCGTGCCCGGCGCTGCGCAGCAACCCGGTGGCGGGATTGTCAGCGCAGCGTGGCCAGGGCCTGGCCGAGCTGCACCGGTGACTCCGCCGCCAGGTGTGGAGCGAACTCCGCCACGCCCGGCGGCAGCAGCACGACCACGGTCGAGCCATAGTTGAAGCGTGCCATCTCCGCGAAGCGCTCCAGGCGGATGCCCTGGCCGCGATAGTCCTTGCGGGTGATGCGGTCACCGTACTGAGGGATCTCCTCGCCGCTCCACACTGTCTCCACGCCGGAGACCAGCAGCGCGCCGACCATCACGCTCACCATCGGGCCGAAGCTGGTATCGAAATGGCAGACCAGGCGCTCGTTGCGTGCGAACAGGCGTGGCACGCCTGCCACGGCGGCCGGACCCACGCTGAAAAGGCGGCCTGGCACATGCACGGTCTCGCGCAGGGTGCCGGTCCAGGGCATGTGCACACGGTGGTAGTCGCGCGGGGACAGGTAGACGGTCGCGTACAGGCCGTCGTTGAACGGCTTGGCGTCTTCGGCGCTGCCCAGCAGCTCGGCGGCGGTGAACGACTGGCCCTTGGCCTGGAAGATGCGGCCGGCCTCGATGTTGCCGAGCTGGCTGACACGGCCGTCGGCCGGCATCACCAGGGTGCGCGGATCGGCATCGGCCACGCGTGCGCCCGGTTTCAGCGCACGGGTGAAGAACTGGTTGAAGGTGGCGTAACTGCGCGGGTCGGGGTTGGCGGCTTCGTCCAGATTGACGTTGAACCTGCGGCTGACGGTGTCGATCAGCCAGCGCGACACGCGCGGGTTGTCCGAGTACGCCAGCGAGCGCGCCATCGAGGACAACAGGCGATGGGGCAGGGCGTATGTCAGGGCGGTGGTGAGGCTCATGGGGCGGTTTTCTCGGTCAGCTTCTGCAGGTCGCGGGCGATCGCCGGCGCGTTG
Organism: Stenotrophomonas maltophilia; assembly: GCF_025642255.1. Taxonomy (NCBI): domain Bacteria; kingdom Pseudomonadati; phylum Pseudomonadota; class Gammaproteobacteria; order Lysobacterales; family Lysobacteraceae; genus Stenotrophomonas; species Stenotrophomonas maltophilia. The sequence continues at coordinate 2,872,349 of NZ_CP106759.1, read as the reverse complement.
AACGGGGGCCGCACCAGGCCGGCGAGCCGGCCCTGCGGATCGAGCACGGCCAGGCTGGCCGAGTGCTCGACGGTGTAATCCTCGGGATTCTCGTCGAAATGCTTGCCCGGCACCTTCTGGAACACGAAGCCCAGTGCGGTGGCGAAGCGTTCCAGCGAAGGGACGTCGGCGGTGGCCGCCAGGGTGTCCCTGTGGAAGCCGTGCGCGTACTCGCCAAGGCGGGTGGCGCTGTCGCGCTCGGGATCGACGGAGACGAACAGCACCCGCGGACGCAGCCCGTCGGGCAGTGCTTCCCACTGCTGCTGCGCACCGGCCAGTTCGGCCAGGGTGGTCGGGCACACGTCGGGGCAGAAGGTGAACCCCAGGAACACCAGGGTCCAATGGCCCTTCAGCTCGCCCGGAATGAGCCGCGTGCCATCGGACTGGGCCAGGTTGAAGTCGGGCAGCTCGCGCGGCTGCGGGTACAGGGTGATCGCTTCGGTGGCCGGCTGGCCGGCCGGGGGCTTCGGAGCAAAGACCTGCTGCGCGGCGAGCAGGCCCAGGCCCGCCGCCAGGGCGATCAGCAGGATGATGCCGACGTTGCGATTGAACATGGGAGCCCCCGCGCGAAGTGGTCCCCATCATACCGGCTGCGGCCTGATCGTTTCCGTCGCAACGGATGCCGGCGCAGGCGCCAGCCCCTATAATCGGGGGCCACTTTGCCCGCAGTACCGCCATGACCGCTGAAACGGCCGCCGAACTCCACACGATCATCGACCTGATCCGCTACGGCACCAGCCGTTTCAACGCCGCCGGGCTGACCTTCGGGCACAGCTACGACAACGCCCTGGACGAGGCGACCCAGCTGGTGCTGCACAGCCTGCACCTGCCGCATGACCTGGGCCCGGCGTATGGCCAGGCGCGGTTGCTGCAGGAGGAGAAGGTGCGGGTGCTGGAGCTGTTCCAGCGCCGCATCGACGAACGTATCCCGGCCGCCTACCTGACTGGCGAGGCGTGGTTCGCCGGCCTGAGCTTCAAGAGCGACGCGCGCGCCCTGGTGCCGCGTTCGCCGATCGCCGAGCTGATCGAGTGTGGTTTCGAACCCTGGCTGGCCGGCCGCGACGTCAGCCGCGCGCTGGATCTGTGCACGGGTTCGGGCTGCATCGCCATCGCAATGGGCCACTATTACCCGAACTGGGAGGTGGACGGCGTGGACCTGAGCGACGACGCACTGTCGCTGGCCGAAGAGAACAAGGAGCGCCTGCAGGCGCACAACGTCACGCTGATCAAGTCCGACCTGTTCAGTGGCCTGACCGGCCGCCATTACGACCTGATCGTCACCAACCCGCCGTACGTCACCAACGACGAGACCGATGCCCTGCCGCAGGAATATTCCTACGAGCCGGAAATGGGCCTGCGTGCCGGCGATGACGGCCTGGACCTGGTGCTGAAGATCCTGCGCGATGCGCCGCTGCACCTGAGCGAGGACGGCCTGCTGATCTGCGAAGTGGGCGAGTCCGAGCAGCACCTGGTCAAGCTGCTGCCGGAAGTGGACTTCGCCTGGATCGAGTTCAAGGTCGGGCAGATGGGCATTTTCGCGGTCGAATGCCGCGAGCTGATCGCCCACAGCGCCCGCATCACCGAACTGGCGGCGCAACGGCCGTGAGCTCCAATTCGTTCGGTAAGCTGTTCACCGTCACAACGTTCGGCGAGTCGCACGGGCCGGCCATCGGCTGCGTGATCGATGGCTGTCCGCCCGGGCTGGCGCTGGACGCGGCCGAATTTGCCCACGATCTGCAGCGCCGTGCCACCGGCAAGAGCCGGCACACGTCGGCGCGGCGCGAGGCCGATGAGGTCGAGATCCTGTCCGGCGTGTACGAGGGCCTGACCACCGGCACGCCGATCGCGCTGCTGATCCGCAACACCGATCAGCGCAGCAAGGACTACGCGAACATCGGCCAGCAGTTCCGGCCGGGCCATGCCGACTACAGCTACTGGCACAAGTACGGCATCCGCGATCCGCGGGGCGGTGGCCGTTCCTCGGCGCGCGAGACCACCATGCGCGTGGCCGCGGGCGTGGTCGCCAAGAAGTGGTTGGCCGAGCGCTTCGGCGTCACCGTGCGCGGGTATCTGTCGCAGCTGGGCGGGATCACTCCTGCAGGTATCGACTGGTCGGCGGTGGAAGACAATCCGTTCTTCTGGCCGCACGCCGCGCAGGTGCCGGAGCTGGAGGCGTACATGGATGCGCTGCGCAAGTCCGGCGATTCGGTCGGCGCGCGCGTGGACGTGGTTGCCGACAACGTGCCCCCGGGCTGGGGCGAGCCGATCTACGGCAAGCTCGATGGCGAGCTTGCGGCGGCGCTGATGAGCATCAACGCGGTCAAGGGCGTGGAGATCGGCGACGGGTTCGCCAGCGCGGCCCAGAAGGGCACTGAACACCGTGACCTGCTGACCCCGGAGGGTTTCGCCAGCAATCACGCGGGCGGCATCCTGGGCGGCATTTCCACCGGCCAGCCGGTGGTTGCGTCGATGGTGTTGAAGCCGACCTCCAGCCTGCGCCTGCCGGGCCCATCGCTGGACACCGCCGGCAACGTGGTCGAAGTGGTCACCACTGGCCGCCATGATCCCTGCGTCGGCATCCGCGCCACGCCGATCGCCGAAGCGATGGTGGCGCTGGTGCTGATGGACCAGGCATTGCGTCACCGCGCGCAATGCGGCGATGTCGGCACCATCACGCCCCGCATTCCCGGGCAGGTCGATGGCTGAAACGCGGCCGACGGTGTGGGTGAGCCAGCCGCTGATCGAGGCGGCCATCGCGCCGCTGCGTGATCGCGTGCAGCTGCGCACCACCGACGCCGTCACCGTGTGGTCGCCTGAGCAGATCGCCGCACAACTGGCCAGCGCCGATGGCGCGATCATCACCCTCAACGAGCGTATCGGCGCGGCCGAGCTGGCCAATGCCTCGCGGCTGCAGGTCGTTGCCAACGTCGGCGTGGGCTACAACAACCTGGATGTGACCGCGCTCAGCGCGGCGGGCATCCTGGCCAGCAATACCCCCGACGTGCTTACCGAGACCACCGCCGATCTGGGCTTCGCACTGCTGATGGCCGCCGCGCGCCGGATCACCGAATCCGAACGCTGGCTGCGTGAAGGGCACTGGCAGCAATGGTCGTTCCAGACCATGCTCGGTGCCGACATCCACGGCAGCACCCTGGGCATTCTCGGCATGGGGCGGATCGGCCAGGGCATCGCCCGTCGCGGCGCGCATGGTTTCGGCATGAAGGTGCTGTACCACAACCGCTCGCGACTGCCAGCAGATGCCGAAGCAGCAGTCGGTGCCGCTTATGTCGATCTGGATACGCTGCTGGCGCAGTCCGACCATCTGGTGCTCGTGCTGCCTTACACCCCGGCCTCGCACCACCTGATCGACGCCGCTGCGCTGGCGAAGATGAAACCGACGGCCACGCTGGTGAACATCGCGCGCGGAGGCCTGGTCGACGAAACAGCGCTGGCCGATGCACTGGCCCATGGGCGCCTGGCCGCTGCCGGGCTGGACGTCTACGAAGGCGAGCCGGCCGTACGCCCGGAACTGCTGGCGCTGCGCAACGTCGTGCTGACCCCGCACATCGGTAGCGCTTCGCTGGCCACGCGTACGGCGATGGTGCAGCGGGCCGTGGACAACCTGCTGGCCGCGCTCGGCCTGGCCGGCGGGCCGGCGCACATGCCGAGCGCGATCAATGCCGACGCGGCGCTGGCCGCACGTGCCGCCCTGGGCAAAAAAAACGGGAAACGATAGGGAGCCTCCGCGCGTTCCGTCCGAGGAGGTTCCCCGAACCCAGCTGTCGTGCGTGAATTTTTCCCATCCGTTTTCTTGAGAGTTCCCCCATGAGCAATGCACAACGCCGCTTCCATGTCGCCATCGTCGGTGCCACCGGCGCCGTCGGCGAGACCATGCTGGCCATCCTGGCCGAGCGCGGTTTCCCGGTCGGAACCCTGAGCCTGCTTGCCTCCGAGCGTTCGGCCGGTGGTGAGGTCGAGTTCAACGGCGAGAAGGTCAGGATCCAGGACCTGGCGAGCTTCGATCCGAAGGGTGTGGAGATCGCCCTGTTCTCCGCAGGTGGCAGCGTCTCCAAGGAGTACGCACCGAAGTTCGCCGCCGCCGGTGCGGTGGTGATCGACAACTCCTCGGCCTTCCGTTACGACGATGACGTGCCGCTGGTGGTATCGGAGGTCAATCCGGACCAGATCGGCAATCGTCCGCGCGGCATCATCGCCAACCCCAACTGCTCGACCATGCAGATGCTGGTCGCGCTGGCGCCGCTGCATCGTCGCTATGGCATCGAGCGCATCAACGTCTCCACCTATCAGTCGGTGTCCGGCGGTGGACGCTCCGCACTGGAGGAGCTGGGCAAGCAGACCGGCCAGCTGCTGAGTTTCCAGGAGATCGATCCGCAGCGTTTCCCGGTGCAGATCGCCTTCAACCTGATCCCGCACATCGACGACTTCCAGGACAACGGATTCACCAAGGAAGAAATGAAGCTGGTGTGGGAAACCCGCAAGATCCTGGGCGACGACAGCATCCTGGTGAACCCGACCGCGGTGCGCGTGCCGGTGTTCTACGGCCATTCCGAGTCGGTGGCGATCGAGACCCGCGACAAGGTCACCGTGGCCGAGGCCCGTGCGCTGCTTGAACAGTCGCCCGGCATCGAGGTGGTCGACCGCCATGAAGCCGGCGGCTATCCGACGCCGGTCACCCACGCATCGGGCACCGATGCGGTGTACGTCGGCCGCATCCGCGAGGATCTGTCGCATCCGCGTGGCCTCAATCTGTGGATCGTGTCGGACAACGTGCGCAAGGGCGCAGCCCTGAACGCGGTGCAGCTGGCAGAGCTGGTCGCTGCCGAGCAGCGTTGATCGACAGCCCGGGCGCCCTGGGCTGCTCTGTGCGTGCGGACCCCGGTCCGCACGCTTTATAGTGTCGCCCATGAATAAACGGGCCAAGGGCGCATCGCGCCCGCTCACCTATCTGTCTGCCGCACTGCTGGCTCTGGCCAGCAGTCCGGTGTTCGCGCTGGGGCTGGGCGACATCCGCGTCCTGTCCAGACCCGGTCAGCCGCTGCTGGCGGAGATTCCGGTGGTGTCCGCCGATCCTTCGGAGCTGGAGAATCTGCGCGTGGCGCTGGCATCGCCAGCCACGTTCGAACGTGTCGGCCTGCAACAGCCGACCGGCCTGGTGGGCGAGCTCCAGTTCGAGCTGACCCGCAATGCGCAGGGGCGGGCCGTGGTGCGGGTCACCTCGCAGATGCCGGTGGAGACGCCGTCGCTGAGCTTCCTGGTCGAGGCCGACTGGGGGCAGGGACGGTTGGTGCGCGAGTATTCGGCCCTGATCGATGCGCCCTCCAGCGCGCTGGCCGTGGCGGAACCGGAAATCGTCGCACCGGCGGGCACGCTCTCCAATACCATCGCCCGCGATCCGCCCGCCGAGGCGGCGGTACCGGCGCCTGCACAGGGCGGGACGCCGGCCAGTGCGACCACGGCGGCTGCACCGGTGCGTCCGCGCGCTGCCGCTGCACCGTCGTTGCCGCCGGCTGCCGATGGCAGCATTACCGTGCAGCGCGGGCAGACCTTGTCGCAGATCGCCAGCGCGGTCGCCCGCGGCAACCAGGTCAGCCGCGACCGGGCGATGATTGCGCTGCTGCGTGCCAATCCCGAGGCCTTCATCCGGGGCAACATCAACCTGCTCAAACAGGGTGCGGTACTGCGCATGCCCGGCAGTGACGCGCTGGCGGCTGTGGATGCGGCCGAAGCCGGTGCCCTGGTCCGCGAACACGCCGCGCAGTGGCGGCAGGCGCGTACCGTGCCGCAGCCGGCAGGCGTTCCTGCACCTGCGGTCGCTGCGCGGGCCACTTCTCCGGCCGCCGCGGCCGGGGCACGACTTGAGATCGCCCCGGCGCTGGCGTCCGACGCCGCGCACGCGGGCACAACGACCGGCACCGGAGCCGGCAGCGAGGGTGACATGCTGGGCAACGAACAACTTCGCCAGGCGCGCGAGGACATCGCCACCCGCGATGCCGAGATCGGCGAGCTGAAACAGCGTGTGGCCGAACTGGAAACGCTGAAGGCACAGCAGCAGTCGCTGATCGCGATGAAGGACAACGACCTGGCGGCGGCCCAGCAACGGCTGGCACAGGCGCCGGGCGCGCGTGACGCCGGAACGCCGTGGTACTGGCTGGGACTGCCGGTGCTGCTGGTGCTGGCAGGCGCCGCATGGTTGCTGCGCCGTCGCAAGCCATCGCCGCTGCCGCCGCTGCGCGAGGAGGACGATGCTGCAGCTCTGGCGGCGGCCGTGCCGGCCGGTGCCGCGCTCGATACGCTGGCCGAGCAGTCTGCGTGGTCTACCGCCGATGCCGACAGCGGGCGCCAGGAGCCGGCGATGCCGGCCTGGGCGACGATCGCCGACGCCCGATCCGAAGACGGATCGGGCGGCACGGACAAGCAGCCGTCGGGCGATGGCAAGGACGAGGCACCGTTGCCGGAACCCGTGACCGACCTGCCGCGCTGGGACGAACCGGTGGACGAGAGGGGTGTTGGCCGGCCGACGGCCCAGGAAGCCGATTCCGGGGTTTCGGTCCCGGACTACGCGCTGCATGCCGAGCAGCAGCCGCAGTTCCGCGGCGTGTTCGACCTGCCCGCCGATCTGCAGGACAACGACGCCCCGTCGGTGGAGGATGCCGGCGACACCTGGTCGCCCCGCGCCGGGCAGGAACGCCTGGAGCTGGCGATCGCCTACCTGGATCTGGGCGACGCACAGACCGCGCGTACCCTGCTGCTGGAGGTTGCCGAAGGGGGCGACCCGGACTGCCAGGCGCAGGCGCGCGAGCTGCTGGCCCGGCTGCCGTGACCGATACCTTCGACAAGGACCCTGCCATGACCCGCGAGCGTCGCATCGACTATGTTGAGTTCGCGTCCCGCGACCCGGCCGCCAGCCGTGCCTTCTTCGAGAAGGTGTTCGGCTGGTCGTTCGTCGATTACGGCAGCGACTACACCGCCTTCGACGATGGTCGCCTGCAGGGGGGCTTCTTCCGCGGCCAGCCGCAACGCGCTACTGAAGGTGCCCCGCTGCTGGTGCTGTACGCCGATCAGCTGGCCCCCGCCGAAATGGCCGTGCGCCAGGCGGGTGGTGAGGTGGTGCGGCCGGTGTTCTCCTTCCCGGGCGGCAGCCGCTTCCAGTTCGTCGAACCCGGTGGCAATGAACTGGCGGTCTGGTCGGAACGCGATCCGGCCTGAGCGTCGTCCACTCCGCAACATCGAGGTAGCACATGCGTTATGCGCTTGGCGTCGAGTACGACGGCAGCGATTTCAGAGGCTGGCAGAACCTGGGAGAGGGCGGTCCCAGCGTCCAGGCCAGTCTTGAGCAGGCCCTGTCTTCGGTGGCCGACGCGCCGCTGCAGGTGGTCTGCGCTGGCCGAACCGACGCCGGCGTGCACGGCCAGTGCCAGGTCGTGCATTTCGATACCGACGTAGTGCGCGACCCGCGCGCCTGGATGCTGGGTACCACCACCCGCCTGCCGCGCTCGATCGCGGTGCGCTGGTGCGTACCGGTGGCGGAGGATTTCCATGCGCGGTTCTCAGCGCGGGCGCGCCGCTACCGTTACCGGCTGCTCAATCGCGAAGTACGGCCGGCGCTGGACCGGCAGACGCTGAGCTGGGAGCGTCGCGCACTGGACGCGACGCTGATGCACACGGCCGGGCAGGCGCTGCTGGGTGAGAACGACTTCAGCGCGTTCCGCTCGGTCCAGTGCCAGGCCCTGCATGCGCGGCGCGAGCTGCAGTCACTGCAGGTCAGCCGCCACGGCGAGGTGATCGAGGTGGCGGTACAAGGCAATGCATTCCTTCATCACATGGTTCGCAATATCGTCGGTTCGCTGATCCTGGTCGGCAGCGGCGAGAAACCGGTGGAGTGGATCGCCGAGCTGCTGGCCGGAAGGGATCGCACCGTAGCCGGTCCCACTGCACCGCCGCAGGGCCTGGTGTTTCTTGGACCGCTGTACCCCGACAACTGGCATCTGCCCGCCGAGGTCACGCTATGAGCCGCTCCTACTACCGTACACGCATCAAGTTCTGTGGAATGACCCGTGCCGGCGACGTGCGCCTGGCCGGCGAGCTCGGCGTGGATGCGGTGGGTTTCATCTTCGCCCGCGAGAGCAGCCGCCGGGTTGCGCCCGCCGAAGCGCGCGCGATGCGCCAGGCGATCGCGCCGATGGTCGACGTGGTGGCGCTGTTCCGCAACAACAGCAAGGAAGAGGTGCGCGAAGTGCTGCGCACCGTGCGGCCCACCCTGCTGCAGTTCCATGGCGAGGAGGACGAGAGCTTCTGCCGCAGCTTCAACATGCCTTACCTGAAGGCGGTTGCGATGGGGGGACGTGAGGAAGTCAACGCGCGTACCCTGCAACTGCGCTATCCGAGCGCGGCCGGCTTCCTGTTCGACAGCCACGCACCGGGTGGCGGTGGCGGTACCGGCGTTGCATTCGACTGGACCCGCATCCCGACCGGGCTGCATCGACCGTTCCTGCTGGCCGGCGGTCTGACCCCGGACAACGTGTACGACGCGGTGCTGGCGACCCTCCCGTGGGGCGTCGATGTCTCCAGCGGCATTGAACTGGAGCCGGGCATCAAGGACGGCTACAAAATGCGCACCTTCGTCGAGGAAGTGCGCCGCGCCGACTGCACCGTGCTGGAGTAGGACCGGGAGGCTGCGGCGTCACGTTACCTCAGCTGGGCCGCGACCCAGTCCGCCAGGGCGTCGACGCGTGCGTCGGCCTGGCCCTCCGGCCGCGCCAGGACCCAGAAGCCGCCCGTGGCGGCGAAACCCCATGGGGCCAGCAGCCGGCCTGCCGCGAGATCCTCAGCGACCAGCGGCTCCGGCGCGATCGCTGGACCCAGCCCGGCCACCGCCGCTTCCAGCAGGTAGTAAAGGTGTTCGAAACCCGTGCCCAGCCGCAGCCGGGCGGGGTCGAGATCGTGCGCCTGCGCCCACGTCGGCCACGCCTGTGGCCGTGAGCTGGTGTGCAGCAGCGTCTCCTGCAGCAGTGCCGAGGGCGGCACATGGCGCAGGCGCTGCGCCGCCGGATGTGACGGTGCCACCACCACGCCCACCCGCTCGGGCGCCAGCTCGCGCACCTGCCAGCCCCGTGGCCACGGCCCCTGCGCCAGCAGCAGGACCGCATCCAGTGCCGCCTGCGCCTCGGTGAAGCTGCCGTCCAGTGCCGACCACTGCAGGCGCACACCGGGCAGTGCGGCCTGCAGGGCGGGGAGGCGCGGAATCATCCAGCGCGCCAGCACGCTGCCGCTGCAGCCCAGTACCAGCGCTGGCGACGCCGCGGGCCGCCGCAGCTCGCGCACGCAGTCTTCGATGCCGGCGAAGGCTTCGCTGCAGGCCGCCTGCAACAGTGTTCCCGATGCGGTCAGGCGCAGGCCACGCCCGGCGCGCTGGAACAGGGCCAGGCCCAGATGATCCTCCAGCAGCTTCAGCTGCCGGCTGACTGCACCGTGGGTGACATGCAGGTCCTGCGCGGCGCGGCCCACACCGCCCAGACGGGCGGTGGCCTCGAACGCGCGCAGGGCATTGAGTGGCGGCAGCAGGGATCGGCTCATGTGAGATTTCCTGACGATATGTGCCAGATAATATCCATTTTCCGGTCATGACCCGTGCGCTAGAGTATCCACCTGTCTGAATCACCGGTCCCTGCCATGTCTGCCTCCCGCATTGCCGACTACCACGCCTTCCCGGATGCCCAGGGCCACTTCGGCCGCTATGGCGGCAGCTTTGTCGCCGAAACCCTGGTCGGTCCGCTGCAGGAGCTGGCCCAGGCCTATGACCAGGCCCGCCAGGACCCCGCGTTCCAGGCGGCCTACGACCGCGATCTGGCTCATTACGTGGGCCGGCCGAGCCCGATCTATCATGCCCAGCGCCTGAGCGACCACGTCGGCGGCGCACGGATCCTGCTCAAGCGCGAGGACCTGAACCACACCGGCGCGCACAAGATCAACAACACCATCGGCCAGGCGCTGCTGGCGGCGCGGATGGGCAAGACGCGCATCATCGCCGAGACCGGCGCCGGCCAGCATGGCGTCGCCAGCGCCACCGTTGCCGCACGCCTGGGCCTGGAGTGCGTGGTGTACATGGGCGCCACCGACATCGAGCGGCAGAAGATCAATGTCTACCGGATGAAGCTGCTCGGCGCGACGGTGGTGCCGGTCACCTCCGGTTCGGCGACCCTGAAGGATGCGCTCAATGAAGCGATGCGCGACTGGGTGACCAACGTGCAGGACACCTTCTACATCATCGGCACCGTGGCCGGCCCGGACCCGTATCCGCGCATGGTGCGCGATTTCAATGCCATCGTCGGCCGCGAAGCGCGCGAACAGATGCTGGCCGAGTACGGCCGGCTGCCGGATGCGATCACGGCGTGCGTGGGCGGTGGCAGCAACGCGATCGGCCTGTTCCATGCCTTCCTCAACGACCGCCAGGTCGAGATCGTCGGCGCCGAAGCGGCCGGTGACGGTATCAACACAGGCCGCCATGCCGCCTCGATCGCAGCAGGGCGTCCAGGCGTGCTGCATGGCAACCGCACCTACGTGCTGTGCGACGACGACGGCCAGATCATCGAGACCCACTCGGTGTCGGCCGGCCTGGACTATCCGGGGGTCGGCCCGGAGCACGCGTTCCTGGCCGACAGCGGGCGCGCGCGCTATCTCGGCATCACCGACGAAGAAGCGCTGCAGGCGTTCCATCTGCTGGCACACACCGAGGGCATCCTGCCGGCGCTGGAGTCCAGCCACGCGCTGGCGCAGGCGATCAAGCTGGCGCGCGAGCGTCCGCGCGACCAGATCGTGCTGTGCAATCTGTCCGGGCGTGGCGACAAGGACGTGCATACCATCGCCGCACGCGAAGGACTGGTGCTGTGAGTCCCATGCTGCGCCATGGTGGCGCGCTGGTACTGGCAGTGGGGCTGGGCGGCTGCACGCCGCCCGATCCGCCGGTGCTGGCGCCCGCGGCGACGTCTCCGGCGGCCATCGCCCCGGCCCGCCAGGTGGCCAGCAACGACGACGATGCCGCCCATCACCCGATCGAGGATGCACCGTTGCCTGCAGCAGGGGAGGTCACGGATGACGGGGCCGCGCCGACGGTGGCTTCGGTCGCGCTGGACCATGCCGGCGAGGTGCTGATCGGCCAGCCTTTCAGCGAACTGCAGGCCGAGGCGCAGTGGCACTCGGCTGGCCTCGCCGAGGCGACGGCCGGGCGCTGCGACTATTACGAGCGCGGCACGCTGCCCGAGGGCGTGGCGATGCTGGTGCAGGACGGCAACGTGGTGCGTTTCGACCTGGCTCCGATCGACGATTCGGGACTGGTGGTGACCCAGCCCGGGCCGTTCGGGCTGCGCCTGGACATGCCGCGTGCGCAGGTTCTGCAGCAGATGCCGCAGGGCGTCATCGCCGCTGCCCTGGGCGTTGATGCCGACGCCGGAGAATCCCTGCTCTGGCAGGACCCCGGTTCCGATCTGGCGATCCGCGTGGAGATCGTGGATGGCACCGTATCCAGAATGCATTGGGGCGCCAGCGGCGCCGTTGACCTGATCGAAGGATGTATCTGACATGCCCGTATCCCGACTCGACGCCTGTTTCCAGCGCCTGCGCGAACAGCAGCGCAAGGCACTGATTCCCTTCGTCACCGCTGGCGATCCTCTGCTGGAAGCAACCGTGCCGGTCATGCATGCACTGGTTGAGGCGGGCGCCGACGTGATCGAACTGGGGGTGCCGTTCTCCGATCCGATGGCCGACGGCCCGACCATCCAGCGCAGTTCCGAACGTGCGCTGGCGCGCGGTGCAGGCAGCCGTTACGTCCTGCAGGCGGTAGCGCAGTTCCGCCAGCGCGATGCGCAGACGCCGGTGGTGCTGATGGGCTATCTCAATCCTGTGGAGATCCATGGCTACGCGGCATTCGCCAAGGCCGCGGTGAGCGCCGGCGTGGATGGCGTGCTGCTGGTCGACCTGCCGCCGGAGGAAGCCGGCGAGGCCCAGCAGGCCTTTGATGCGGAAGGCCTGGCCCTGGTCCTGCTTGCCTCCCCGACCACCAGCCCGGCACGCGCGGACAAGCTGCTCGCGCTGGCGCGGGGCTACCTGTACTACGTCAGTTTTGCCGGTGTCACCGGTGCGTCCGACCGCCTCGACAGCGAGGCCGCCAGCGTACGCCTGCAGGCGCTGCGTGAACGGGCCACGGTCCCGGTGGTGGCCGGCTTCGGCATCCGCGATGCCGCCAGTGCGGCGGCCATGGCGCGCGAGGCGGACGGTGTGGTGGTGGGCAGCGCCCTGGTCGCGGCACTGGCCGAAGCGACCTCGGCCGAAGAGGCGGCCCAGCGGGCGCACGCATTCCTGGCGCCCCTGCGCCAGGCCCTGGACGCCTGACGGCAGCGCCCGGCCATGCCCGACGGTGCGCGCTACGGCGTATCCGCCGGGCGTGGCCCGGCGCTGCCTGCGCTAAACGTACGTCCCAGCATGGTTTTTCCGCCGCCGCCCACAGGCCGGCAAGGGGTGCACGGGCGGGGAAAGCGGAGCTAGACTGTCCGCCTTTGCGGCCCCCGGGCCGCCCTGAACGGAAGTGTCCTCCCGCATGAGTTGGCTCAGCAAGTTGATGCCGTCCGGCATCCGCACCGACAACACCCCCAGCAAGAAGCGCAGCGTCCCCGAGGGCCTGTGGGAAAAGTGCAGCAACTGCGGCAGCGCGCTGTACCGGCCGGAACTGGAAGAGAACCTGGAGGTCTGCCCGAAGTGCGGCCACCACATGGCGATCCGCGCACGCGCGCGCCTGGCTGCGCTGTTCGATGCGGACAGCACCACCGAGATCGGCGCGCGCCTGGGGCCGACCGACCTGCTGAAGTTCAAGGACCAGAAGAAGTACAGCGAGCGCATCAAGATCGCGCAGAAGAACACCGGCGAGTACGACGCGCTGATCGCCATGCGCGGCCTGCTCAAGGGCCGTCCGCTGGTCGCGTCCTCGTTCGATTTCGCCTTCATGGGCGGTTCGATGGGTTCGGTGGTCGGCGAGCGCTTCTCGCTGGCGGCCGAGGCTGCCGTGGAGATCGGTGCGCCTTACGTCTGCTTCTCCGCCAGTGGCGGCGCGCGCATGCAGGAAGGCCTGTTCTCGCTGATGCAGATGGCCAAGACCTCGGCTGCGCTGGGCAAGCTGCGTGAAGCCGGCCTGCCGTACATCTCGGTGCTGACCCATCCCACCACCGGTGGCGTATCGGCCTCGTTCGCGATGCTGGGTGACATCAACATCGCCGAGCCGCAGGCGCTGATCGGATTCGCCGGCCCGCGCGTGATCGAACAGACCGTGCGCGAAAAACTGCCGGAAGGTTTCCAGCGTTCGGAATTCCTGCTGGAGCATGGTGCCATCGACCAGATCTGCGACCGCCGCGAAATGCGTGACCGCCTGTCCGACCTGCTGGCGATGCTGGGCCGCCAGCCGGCGCCGGAGGTGGCTTGATGGGAGGCCGCAAGTACTTCGGTACTGATGGCATCCGTGGACGTGTCGGCGAGGGAGCGATCTCGGCCGACTTCGTGCTGCGCCTGGGCAATGCATTGGGCCGCGTCCTGGTGGCCCGGCACGGCCATGACGGGCGCCGCCCGATCGTGGTGATCGGCAAGGACACCCGCATTTCCGGCTACATGTTCGAGGCGGCGCTGGAGGCGGGCCTGGTCGCCGCCGGCACCGATGTGCAGCTGCTCGGCCCGATGCCCACCCCGGCGGTGGCGTTCCTGACCCGCACCTTGGGCGTTGATGCAGGCATCGTCATCAGTGCTTCGCACAATCCGCATTACGACAACGGCATCAAGTTCTTCTCCGCACAGGGCGAGAAACTGGACGACGCCACCGAACTGGCGCTGGAAGCCGCACTGGACGTGCCGTTCACCACGGCCGAATCGGAGCGGCTGGGCAAGGCGTCGCGCGCGCGCGAGGCGGTAGGCCGCTACATCGAGTTCTGCAAGGCCAGCGTGCCGCGTGCGTTCGATCTGCGTGGCGTACGTCTGGTGCTGGACTGCGCGCATGGTGCCACCTACCAGATCGCCCCGCTGCTGTTCCGCGAGCTGGGTGCCGAGGTCATCGGCATCGGTGCCGAGCCGAACGGGGTGAACATCAATGCCGGCGTCGGTTCGACCCATATCGACAACCTCGCCGCCAAGGTCCGCGAGACCCGTGCCGATCTCGGCATCGCCTTCGACGGTGACGGTGATCGCGTGCTGATGGCTGACGACCAGGGCAATCCGGTCGACGGCGATGACCTGCTGTACATCCTGGCACGCACCTGGCAGGCGGAAGGTCGCCTGCGTGGGCCGGTGGTCGGCACGCTGATGAGCAACTATGGACTGGAGAAGGCGCTGGCCGACCTGCAGATCCCGTTCCAGCGCAGCAACGTCGGCGACCGCTACGTGCACCAGGCGCTGATCGAAGGTGACGGCGTGCTCGGTGGCGAAGCCTCGGGCCATCTGCTGTGCCTGGACCGGGCCACGACCGGTGACGGCATCGTCAGTGCGCTGCAGGTGCTGCTTGCGCTGCGCAGCAGCGGACAGACGCTGCGGCAGGCGTTGCAGCCGCTGGTGAAGGTCCCGCAGAAGACGGTGAACGTGCGCTTGGGCAATGTCTCGGCCAAGACCACCGTGCAGGCCGAAAGCGTGCAGTCGGCACTGCTGGAGGCGCAGCAGGCCGTGGCCGGCCGTGGGCGCGCATTCCTGCGCCCGTCCGGCACCGAGCCGGTGGTGCGGGTGACGGTCGAGGCCGATGACGCAACACTGATGCAGGACACGCTGGATCGCCTGTCGGCCGCAGTGAAGGCCGCCGCCGCGGCCTGAGCCCGCAGGTGGTTCCGCAACGGACAACGCCCCGGACGACCGGGGCGTTTTCTGTTCAGAGGGCCGCTGCTGGGCCGAGGCGGACTCAGGGGCCCGGCACCATCTTCTTCTGGCGGGCCTTGAAGCCGTTGAACAGCGGCGCGATCAACGGGTTGTAGCTCTGCGCGATGCGCTTGCGCAACCAGCTGGCCGGCCGGTTGCGGATCGCGAAGCGGTAGATGCGTTCGGGATCGCCGCCGATCACGTTGCGGCCGAACGGGTGGGTGGTATGCAGGTAACGGAACCCCTGCTCGCGCGCGACTTCGACATGGTCATCGTCGAAGTCACCGTACGGCCAGCACAATGTGTCCGAAACTTCGCCCAGCTTGTCCTGCAGGACCTGGCGCGAGAGTGCCAGGTCGTTGCTGATGCCGGCCCGGCGCTGCGCGCGGTCCAGGTCTTCGCGGCGCAACCAGCGTGTATGGGTGTGGGTATGGCAATGCACCTCGAAGGTGCCCGCGTCGATCGCCGCGCGCGCTTCGCTCCAGCGCATCATCACATCGTCGCTGCGCCCCTGCTCGTAGATGGCGGCCTCGCAGCCGCGATGGTCCGGCGTTGCCGGCAGTACCGCGCCGGGCAGGCCTGCATGCGGCCGCACCGGGCCTTCGCCCATCCATCCGGTGACCACGAACACCACCGCGTGCATGCCGTACTTCTGCAGGATCGGATGCGCGTAGACCCAGTTGTCCAGGTAGCCATCGTCGAAGGTGATGACGATCGACCGGCGCGGCACCGGCCTGCCGGCCAGGAACCCGGCGTACTGCTCCAGTGTCAGTGAGGTCCAGCCACTGTTGGCCAGCCAGGCAATCTGGCTTTCGAAATTCTCCGGCGACACCGTGATCATGCCGGGCGACGGACTGACGTGATGGTGCATCAGCACCGGTACGGTTCGGGCATCAGCCATGTCCCAGCTCCTTCAGCCACTGGCGGTAGTAGTGTTCGGTGGTCTCGCCGTGGCCGGTGGGTGTGAAGCGGTGCGCAGCGCGCATCCATTCCCAGCCGGCACGGCCCATCTGCCGGCGCCGTTCCGGATCGTCCACCAGCAGGCGCAGAGCGCCCGTCAGGGCAGCATTGTCGCCCAGCCGGGTGAGGATCGCATTGCTGCCGTCCACGACCATCTCCGGCACGCCACCAACCCGCGTCGCCACGATCGGCACGCCGACGTACGCCGCTTCCAGAAACACGGTGCCGGCGGCTTCCTTGTGCGAGGCGAGGGCGAAGATATCGAAGCCGGCCATCAGCCGGCAGGCGCCGTCGCGGTAGCCGAGCAGGTGGACCTGCGACTGCAGGCCGTGCTCGGCGCACATCGCCTGCAGGCGCTCCATCACCGGCTGCCCGTCGCCGATCACCACCAGGTGCAGGTTCGGATTGGCCTTGCACAGCGGCACCATTGCCTGCAGCAGATCGGCATGGCCCTTGGGCTCGCGCAGCACCGCCACGCAGCCGACCACGATGTCCTGTTCGCCGAAGCCGAGCTCGGCACGGACTTCGGCACGCACGTCCTGCAGGCACTGCCACGGATCTTCCTTGCGGATATCGGTCCAGCGCGGTGGAACCGCGATCGGCGGCACGATGCCGATGCGCTCAGCGGGAATGCCACGGTCGGCCAGCAGCTGCTTGACGAAGCTGCTGACGGTCAGCACCCGGTGCGGCAGGCCGGTATAGGTCAGCAGCGAGTTGACCGGACTCATCAGGTGGCGCGAGCGCACCACCAGCGGCGCACCGCCGAGGCGGGCGCCGGCGGCGGCAATCAAGGCGTCGCGACGGCTGGTGGTGTTCACCACGTCATAGCGTTCGCGGCGCACCAGGCGCGAAACCGACCAGATGCCGCGCAGCAGGCGCGCCAGCCCTCCCATGCGCAGCGTATGCACGGTGAAGCCGTCATCGCGCGCCAGCTGCGCCAGCCGTGCCTCGGGCTGGCACAGCAGCGAGACGTCGTGGCCGCGCGCGCGCATGGCCTGCATGTGGCGGAAGATGTAGATCTCCTGCCCGCCCATTCCCTTGGCGGCTTCGGTGTGCAGGATGCGCAGCGAACGTTTCATGCGGACTCGATCCTTGATATCAACGATTGCGGAAGCGCGTCAGCGCTTCCCAGGCGGAACGGATCGCGGCTGCGTCCGGCGCCTGTTGTGGCAGTGGGCGATAGTGCCGATCCAGCGCGGTGGCATTGCCGAACTTGTCGAACACGTAGAGGGCATCGCCGTGGCGGACGGCGCGCTGCGACCAGCTCTCCACCACCAGGGCACGGAGCCCTTCCGGGGCCGCCAGCAGATCCTGGCCGGTGCTGTAGTCGGCCAGCGGGTTCTCGCAGCCCAGGGCGTGCCGCATCAGCGTGGGCACCCAGTCCTCATGCGAGCTGGTGCGCGCATCACGGCCGCTGGCCTCGCCCGGCCAGTGCAGCACGAACGGCACCTGCAACTGGTAGTCGGAGAAGTTGCCGTTGTGGCCCCAGTAGTTCAGCGCGAGGTCGTTGAACTCCTCTGCGTGATCGCCAGTGACCAGCACGATGGTGTCCTGCTCCAGGCCCTGCGCACGCAGGGTATCGAGCAGCGATCCGACCAGGCTGTCGGCGTAGTGGACGGAGGTGTGATAGCGGTTCAGTTCCGGCGTCGGATCGTGGTCCGGCCCGAACTTGAGGAAGTCGATGTCCGCGGCCATCGGCGTGGCCAGGGGCGGATAGTCGGCCGGCAGGTGGTAGGGCGCGTGGGTGGAGTCGAGGAACACGAAACCGAACCACGGGCGCTGCGCGGCCTGGCTGTTACGGATGTCCTGCTGCAGCGACGCGACGATGGCACGGTCGCGGCCATCGGGCTTCAGTGCCGACGGCCCCTGGTGCAGCTGGTCACGGACATCGGCGAACACGTTGCGGTCGAATTCCGGGCTGTACATCGGCGCGCTGCCGTACAGGTGCAGGTCATAGCCCTGCTGTCCCAGGACCTGGAACAGCTGCGAGCCACGCTGCTCGTCAAGCATGCTTGCCCAGTAGCCACCGGGAAGTCCGTAGAGCAGGCCGAACAGGCCGTAGCGGGTGGCGTTGCCGGTACTGAAGTGATGCTCGTAAACGCGGGAGGACTGCGCCAATGCCGTGGTGTTCGGCATGATCTGTGGCGTCAGCACATCGTGGCGGAGTGATTCGAGTACCACCATCAGCACGTTCGGCCGCTGGTGGCTCTGGCAGCGCAGCGGATGCAGCGGGTAGTGCAGCTGGGCATGGCGGGGATCGGGCAGGCCCGCCTGCTGCTGGCTGACCACGCCCAGGCGACGCATGAAGCTCTTGGCGGTGATCGGCTGCGCCCAGGGCAGGTAGTTCCACTGGCTGATCACGTCACGCTCGCCGCGTGCATCGTAATAGGCGGTCGCCACCTGGCCACCTGCCATCAGCAGGATGACCAGTGTCCATGCCTGCAGGACGTGGCGCCGTCGGGGCAGGGCGGGCAGCAGCTTCCAGCAGGCCCACGCCAGCAGGGCTTCGGCGGCGAAGATGGCCGATACCAGGGCGATCGCCTGCAGCCAGGTCTTCCACGACAGCGCGACCTGATCGTGCAGCGCGCCGCCGAACACCATGTTCGCCACCATGGCATTGAGGTGGAAGCGGTACAGCGCGAACACCTTGGCATCGACCAGCAGCAGGCACAGCCACAGGCCCTGCAGCACCACCGCGCCGATGCTCAGAGGACGCGCGCTGCGGGCCCACAGTCCGAGCAGTAGCGGCAGCAGGCCGGCCAGCGCGCCGAACGCCAGCAGGTGGCCGGGCAGGGCAACGGCCAGATACGCCAGGCCGACGGGGCCGCCGGGGTTGTCCCGCAGCGGCACGTTCCCCAGGGTGATGACGGCTGCCAGTACGGCGTTTGCCGCCACGAACAAGGACCACCAGGCCAGCCGGCGCCAGTGCTGGGTACAACCGGGTCGGGAAGCTGGATCGGCGGCGGGTGGAGCGGAGGGCATCGTCGGTACGTGTTCAGCAGGAGCGGGACAAGGGGGCGGCGCCGCCGCGGCCGGCGGATCCGCGCGCGGGTCGCGCATTGTATCGGTTTGTTTCAACGTATCGGTGTCGACCTGCGGGCGATCTGTCACAATGTTCAGGTGGGCCCTGAATGCGGCGGCCCTCCAGACCCAATGACAAGCCAGGAACCGCTGTGAGCCAGATCCCGACCCTCGACATCACCCGTTTTGACAGCGACCGCGAGGCCTTCGTGGCCGAGCTGGGGGCGGCCTATCGCCAATGGGGATTCGCGGGCATCCGCAACCACGGCATTCCGCAGGCCGACATCGACGCGGCCTACGATGTCTTCAAGGCCTTCTTCGCCCTGCCGGAGGAGATCAAGCGGAAGTACCACGTGGCCGGCGGGGGCGGTGCACGTGGCTATACCCCGTTCGGCGTGGAAACCGCGAAGGGGGCCAAGCACTTCGATCTGAAGGAGTTCTGGCACATCGGCCGGGAGATCGGCGACGACTCCAGGTACCGCGACGTGATGCCGCCGAACCTGTGGCCGACCGAGGTCGAGGGCTTCCGTGAGCGGGGCTACGGCCTGTACCAGGCGCTGGACAACCTCGGGTCGCGCGTGCTGTCGGCGCTGGCGCTGCACATCGACCTGCCGGAGGATTTCTTCGCCGACAAGACCAATTTCGGCAACTCGATCCTGCGCCCGATCCATTACCCGCCGATCACCACCGACGACATTCCCAACGTGCGTGCCGGTGCGCATGGCGACATCAACTTCATCACCCTGCTGGTTGGTGCCAGTGCGGCGGGCCTGGAGGTGCAGTCGCACGATGGCAAGTGGGTGCCGTTCACCTCGGATGCGGACACCATCGTGGTCAACATCGGCGACATGCTGCAGCGCCTGACCAATCACGTGTATCCCTCCACCATCCATCGCGTGGTCAATCCCCCGGGCGAGCTGGCCCGCCAGCCGCGCTACTCGGTGCCGTTCTTCCTGCACCCGAACCCGGACTTCCTGATCGACGTGCTGCCGTCCTGCATCACCCCGGAGAACCCGAGCCGGTATCCGGAGCCGATCACCGCCCACGGCTTCCTCGAGGAACGCCTGCGCGAGATCAAGCTGAAGTAATGAAAAGGCCGCCGCGAGGCGGCCTTTCCATTACGGGTAGCGCCGGGCCGTGCCCGGCGAGCCAAAGCCAAAGCGGCTCTGGGATGTTCAGTGGGGAGGCGGGGAGGCGTCGGATGGCGGGGACGCCGTAAACCCATCCCTGGGGGCTTGGCCGCGGCATCCATGCCGCGGACACCCCGCCATCCGACACCTCCCCGCCTTCGACAGTTTCCCGGTGACGGGTGGATGAGATCTGTCACACCGAGGTGGGGCAGGGGGGCAGATCCGGATCTGACCCCGGTAGTCACCTGCAATGCCGCTTTTGCCTTTGATCTTCTTTTCTCTTTCCGTGGCGGGCGGAACCGCCGGAATGTGTCAGAAGCCGGGCGGGTGGGGCTGCGCAGGGGCGTGAGCCGCATGGATGCGGCGACCGAGCTTACAGGGACGTACTTGCAGCGTCCCCTGCGCAGTCCCGCCCGCCCGGCCAGGCCGATCAACTACCCGGGGCTCCCCGCGACCAACCCCACCCCCGCCACGAGGGGCCGCGCCGTTGGCTGGAGATCCATGTAACCGCTTACACGGAAACGGATTTTTGCCGTAACGGGTATCATGACCGGCTGACTTCACACAGGAGCCACCCGCTCATGCGCCGCAAGATCGTCGCCGGAAACTGGAAGCTGCACGGCAGCCGTCAATTCGCCAATGAACTGCTGGGGCAGGTGGCTGCGGGGCTGCCGCTGGACGGGGTCGATGTCGTCATCCTGCCGCCGCTGCCGTACCTGGGCGAGCTGGTCGAGGAGTTCGGCGCGACCGGCATGACCTTCGGTGCCCAGGACGTGAGCAGCAACGAGAAGGGGGCCTACACCGGCGAAGTGTGCGCGGCCATGCTGCACGAGGTCGGTGCCCGTTACGGCCTGGTTGGACATTCCGAGCGTCGCCAGTACCACCACGAGAGCAGCGAACTGGTTGCCCGCAAGTTCGCCGCTGCCCTGCATGCCGGCCTGGTGCCGGTACTGTGCGTGGGGGAAACCCTGGAGCAGCGCGAGGCCGGACAGACCGAAGCGGTCATCGCCAGCCAGCTGGCGCCGGTGCTGGATCTCGTCGGCGCCGACGGTTTCGCCAGCGCCGTGGTCGCCTACGAGCCGGTCTGGGCGATCGGCACCGGCCGCACCGCGAGCAAGGAGCAGGCACAACAGGTGCACGCGTTCATCCGTGGCGAAGTCGCGCGCATCGATGCTAGAATTGCTGATTCACTGCCCATTCTTTACGGCGGCAGCGTGAAGCCCGACAATGCCGGGGAACTGTTCGCGCAGCCGGATGTCGATGGTGGGCTGGTCGGCGGCGCCTCCCTGGTGGCCGCGGACTTCCTGGCCATCGCGAAGGCGGCGGCCGCGAACTAAATCCTAGAAGTATTGTCCGAGGGCGGATTTCCAATGCTGATGTTGATCCTCAATGTCGTCTACGTGCTGGTTGCCGTAGCCATGATCGCGCTGATCCTGATGCAGCGTGGCTCGGGCGCAGCGGCTGGTTCGGGCTTTGGTGCCGGTGCCTCGGGAACGGTGTTCGGTGCGCGTGGCGCCTCGAACTTCCTGTCCAAGTCGACCAAGTGGCTGGCCGTGGTGTTCTTCGGCATCAGTCTCTTCATGGCCTGGTATGCCGGCCACGGCAGCCGTCCTGCCGCCGAGCAGGACCTGGGTCTGATGTCCGCCCCGGCGGCCAGCGCTCCGGCCGCCCCTGCGGGCGAACTGCCGGCCGTTCCGAAGGCCGATGAGGTCCCGGCAGCCCCGGTTCCGGCGGCGACTGTGCCGGCTCAGGCGGAATCTTCGGTTTCTGGTGAAGAAAAGCCGTCGGAAGGCTCCCAGAAAGACTGAAGCCGGTTACAATACGCGGCGCATCGGGAAAATAGTCTGATGTGATCGTTTGCCCAGGTGGCGGAATTGGTAGACGCACTACCTTGAGGTGGTAGCGACGCAAGTCGTAGGGGTTCGAGTCCCCTCTTGGGCACCATTTGTAAGTAAAGCGGGTTCACCTGGCGCGCAATGCGCCAGGGCGATTCCCGTCCACTCCCCCATGCCAAAGCGCCTGCAGGCGCAGCGGCAGAGGCAAGAGAGAATCGCTGTGCTGGCCGAATATTTGCCGTCTCTGCTGTTTCTGATCGTTGCCACCGGTATCGGCGTCGTGCTGATGCTGGTCGGCCGACTCCTCGGTCCCCGTCGCCCTGATCTGGAAAAGCTCTCGCCGTACGAGTGCGGCTTCGAGGCGTTCGAAGACGCGCGCATGAAGTTCGATGTGCGCTATTACCTGATCGCGATCCAGTTCATCGTCTTCGACCTGGAAATCATCTTCATCGTGCCGTGGACCCAGGTCTTCATGGAGCTGGGTGCCCGTTCGCTGGTCACCATGGGCCTGTTCGTCGGCATGCTGTTCCTCGGTTTCATTTACGTCTGGAAGAAGGGAGCGCTGGAATGGGAGTGATTCAGACGCTCGATGGCCTGATGAACAATCCGACCCCGGAAGGGCGGGTTGATGACATCCTGCGGCCGGAAGGCGACAATCCCCTGCTGGAAAAAGGCTTCGTCACCACCAGCGTCGACGCCCTGCTGAACTGGGCGCGTACCGGCTCGATGTGGCCGATGACCTTCGGCCTGGCCTGCTGTGCCGTGGAGATGATGCACGCCGGCGCCGCGCGCCTGGACCTGGACCGCTACGGCGTGGTGTTCCGCCCGTCGCCGCGCCAGTCCGACGTGATGATCGTCGCCGGTACGCTGGTCAACAAGATGGCCCCGGCACTGCGCAAGGTCTACGACCAGATGCCCGACCCCAAGTGGGTGATCTCCATGGGCAGCTGTGCCAATGGCGGTGGTTATTACCACTATTCCTATTCTGTCGTGCGCGGCTGTGATCGCGTGGTGCCGGTGGACGTCTACGTCCCGGGCTGCCCGCCGACCGCCGAGGCGCTGGTGTACGGGATCCTGCAGCTGCAGAAGAAGATCTGGCGTACACAGACCATCGCCCGCTGACCCCTTCACCTGACAAGAGCGCGCCAAGCCCCCATGGCAGAGCAAGCATCCTTCATCGACCGACTCTCCGCACGTTTCGCTGGTGCGAAGGTCATCGTGGTCGAACCCCGCGGCGAAGTGACGCTGGAAGTGCCTGCCGCCGAGTGGCACGCCACCGCCCTGGCGCTGCGTGACGAGTTTGGTTTCGAGCAGGCCGTGGACCTCTGCGGCGTGGACTACCTGGGCTATGGCTCCGACGAATGGGACACCGCCGACGTGTCCTCGCACGGCTTCAGCCGCGGCGTCGAGGGCAAGGCGCAGGGCCGCTTCGCGTGGGGCGAGTTCCCCAGCGAGGAGAGTGCCGAAGGCGCCCGCCCGCAGCACATGCCGACCCAGCGCTTTGCCGTGGTGGCGCAGCTGCGCTCGTACCAGCACAACCTGATGATGCACCTGCGCTGCTTCGCACCTGACGAAGCACTGCCGGTGGTGTCCTCGCTGACCGGCATCTGGCCGGGCCTGAACTGGTTCGAGCGCGAAGCGTTCGATCTGTATGGCGTGATCTTCGAAGGCCACCCGGACCTGCGCCGGATCCTGACCGACTACGGTTTCGTCGGCCATCCGTTCCGCAAGGACTTCCCGCTGATCGGCAATGTCGAAGTGCGCTACGACGAAGAAAAGAAGCGCGTGATCTACGAACCGGTCACCTCGGTGGAGCCGCGTGTCGGCGTGCCGCGCGTGATCCGCGACGACGCCCGTCTGCAGACCGCAGCCGGCGAGCGCGCGCAGGAGGCAGTGAAGTGAGCCACGTACACCAGGCCGGCGAAGCGTTCGCCAGCAATGCCGCCGAAAGCCGGCAGGAAATCCGCAACTACACCATGAACTTCGGCCCGCAGCATCCGGCCGCGCATGGCGTGCTGCGCCTGATCCTGGAGATGGACGGCGAGACCATCATGCGCGCCGACCCGCACGTCGGCCTGCTGCATCGTGGTACCGAGAAGCTGGCCGAGTCCAAGCCGTTCAACCAGTCGATCGGTTACATGGATCGCCTGGATTACGTGTCGATGATGTGCAACGAGCACGCCTACGTGCGCGCGATCGAGACCCTGATGGGGATCGAGGCGCCGGAGCGTGCGCAGTACATCCGTACCATGTACGACGAGATCACCCGCATCCTCAACCACCTGATGTGGCTGGGTTCCAACGCGCTCGACCTGGGCGCGATGGCGGTGATGCTGTATGCCTTCCGCGAGCGCGAAGAGCTGATGGACTGCTACGAAGCGGTTTCCGGCGCGCGCATGCACGCGGCGTACTACCGTCCGGGCGGTGTCTACCGCGACCTGCCGGACCACATGCCGAAGTACAAGGAATCCCGTTGGCACAAGGGCAAGGCGCTGAAGCAGCTCAATGCTTCGCGCGAGGGCTCGCTGCTGGATTTCCTCGAGAACTTCACCAATGAGTTCCCGGGTCGCGTCGACGAGTACGAAACCTTGCTGACCGACAACCGCATCTGGAAGCAGCGCACCGTCGGCATCGGCGTGGTCACCCCGGAACTGGCGCACCAGTGGGGCATGACCGGCGTCATGCTGCGCGGCTCGGGCATCGCCTGGGATCTGCGCAAGAAGCGTCCGTATGCCAAGTACGATGCCGTTGATTTCGACATTCCGCTGGGCAAGGAAGGCGACTGCTACGACCGTTATCTGGTCCGCGTCGCCGAGATGCGTGAGTCCAACCGCATCATCAAGCAGTGCGTGGCATGGCTGAAGGCCAACCCCGGCCCGGTCATGGTCAAGAACTTCAAGGTCGCTCCGCCCAGCCGCGAGGACATGAAGGACGACATGGAAGCGCTGATCCACCACTTCAAGCTGTTCAGCGAAGGCTACTGCGTGCCGGCCGGCGAGACCTACTCGGCGGTGGAGGCCCCGAAGGGTGAGTTCGGCTGCTACCTGGTTTCCGACGGCGCCAACAAGCCCTTCCGCGTGCACCTGCGTGCGCCGGGCTTCGCCCACCTGTCCTCGATCGACTCGGTCGTGCGCGGCCACATGCTGGCCGACGTGGTGGCGATGATCGGTACCTACGATCTGGTGTTCGGCGAGGTTGACCGGTAATGCCGTCTGCCACGCCAACGCCTGCTGCAGGCAGCCGGCGCAAGCCGGCGCCGCAGTTCCTGGAATTTCACGTTATGCATTTCGCTGAGGTCGGCCGATGAAGGCGACAGGTAATTTCGAGGCGGCGCGCGACGTCGACCCGATGGTGGTGCTGAGCGACAAGACCCGCGCTCACATCGATCACTGGCTGTCCAAGTTCCCGCCGGACCGCAAGCGCTCTGCCGTGCTGCAGGGCCTGCATGCGGCCCAGGAGCAGAATGAGGGCTGGCTGACCGACGAGCTGATCGCCGGCGTGGCCAAGTACCTGGACCTGCCGCCGGTGTGGGCCTACGAGGTCGCCAGCTTCTACTCGATGTTCGAGACCGAGAAGGTGGGCCGCAACAACGTGGCCATCTGCACCAACATCAGCTGCTGGCTCAATGGCGCCGAGGACATCGTGCGCCACTGCGAGAAGAAGCTGGGCATCAAGCACGGCGAATCGACCCCGGACGGCCGCGTCTACCTCAAGCGCGAGGAAGAGTGCCTGGCCGGCTGCGGCGGTGCGCCGATGATGGTCATCAACGGTCACTACCATGAGCGTCTGACCCTGGAAAAGGTCGACGAGCTGCTGGACGGGCTGGAGTAAGGGCATGGCACATCACCACGAATCCAAGGGCCCGGTCGGTCCCGCGCCGCTGCCGCACCAGGTGGTCTACACCACCCTGCATTACGACACTCCGTGGTCGTACGAAAGCTACCTCAAGACCGGTGGCTACGCTGCCCTGCGCAAGATCCTCGAAGAGAAGATCCCGCCGGAGCAGGTCATCGAGATGGTCAAGGCCTCCGGCCTGCGCGGCCGCGGTGGCGCAGGCTTCCCGACCGGCCTGAAGTGGTCCTTCATGCCCAAGGGCAACATGCAGAAGTACATCCTCTGCAATTCGGATGAATCCGAGCCGGGCACCTGCAAGGATCGCGACATCCTGCGTTACAACCCGCATTCGGTGGTGGAAGGCATGGCGATCGCCTGCTACGCCACCGGTTCGACCGTGGGCTACAACTACCTGCGCGGCGAGTTCCACCACGAGCCCTTCGAGCACTTCGAACAGGCCCTGGCCGACGCCTACGCGAACGGCTGGCTGGGCAAGAACGTGCTGGGCTCAGGCGTGGACATCGACATCTACGGTGCTCTCGGTGCCGGTGCCTACATCTGCGGCGAAGAAACCGCGCTGATGGAATCGCTGGAAGGCAAGAAGGGACAGCCGCGCTACAAGCCGCCGTTCCCGGCCAACTTCGGCCTGTACGGCAAGCCGTCGACGATCAACAACACCGAGACCTACGGCTCGGTGCCGGCGATCATCCGCAACGGTCCGGAGTGGTTCAAGGGCCTGAGCCGGACCGCCAATGGCGGCCCGAAGTGCTTCTCGGTCTCCGGCTGCGTGCAGAACGGCGGCAACTTTGAAGTGCCGCTCGGCACCACCTTCGACGAGCTGCTGGAAATGGCCGGTGGCCTGCGCCCGGGCCGTACCCTGAAGGGTGCGATTCCGGGCGGCGTCTCCATGCCGGTGCTCACCGCGGCGGAGCTGAAGGGCCTGCCGATGGACTACGACACCATCCGTGCGCTGGGCTCCGGCCTGGGTTCCGGGGCGGTCGTGGTGCTGGATGACAGCGTGTGCTGCGTCAAGTTCGCCTGCCGCATCAGCCAGTTCTTCCACAAGGAATCCTGCGGCCAGTGCACGCCGTGCCGTGAAGGCACCGGCTGGATGCACCGCGTGCTCGAGCGCATCGTCGCCGGCAAGGCCACGATGGAAGACCTGCACCAGCTGAAGGCGGTGGCCGGCCAGATCGAAGGCCACACCATCTGTGCGTTCGGCGAAGCGGCGGCATGGCCCATCCAGGGCTTCCTGCGCCAGTTCTGGGACGAATTCGAGTACTACATCGTCAACGGTCATTCGATGGTTGACGGCAAGAAGGTGGAGGCAGCCGCCGCATGAGCGCGCAACCCGTAAACCCGAACGTGCCACCGGATCATGTGACCATCGAGATCGATGGCAAGTCCCTGGTCGTGCCCAAGGGTTCGATGATCATCCAGGCCGCCGACAAGGCCGGCATTCCGATTCCGCGCTTCTGCTACCACGAGAAGCTGCCGATCGCCGCCAACTGCCGCATGTGCCTGGTGGACGTGGAGAAGTCGCCGAAGCCGGCGCCCGCCTGCGCCACGCCGGTGATGGACGGCATGAAGGTCGCCACCCGCAGCGAGAAGGCGCTGAAGTTCCAGCGCTCGGTGATGGAGTTCCTGCTCATCAACCATCCGCTGGACTGCCCGATCTGCGATCAGGGCGGCGAGTGCGAGCTGCAGGACGTGTCGCTGGGCTATGGCCGTTCGGTCAGCCGCTTCAACGAGCGCAAGCGCGTGGTCCCGGACGAGGACATGGGTCCGCTGGTCGCCACCGAGATGACCCGCTGCATCCAGTGCACCCGCTGCGTCCGTTTCACCGCCGAAGTGGCGGGCACCTATGAACTGGGTGGCATGTACCGCGGCGAGAACCTGCAGATCGGTACCTACGACGGCAAGCCCCTGACCACCGAACTGTCCGGCAACGTCGTCGACGTCTGCCCGGTCGGCGCGCTGACCAACAAGGTGTTCCAGTTCCGTGCCCGTCCGTGGGAGCTGACCGCGCGCGAGTCGCTGGGTTACCACGACGCGATGGGGTCGAACCTGTTCCTGCATGTGCGCCGCGGTGAAGTGCTGCGTTCGGTGCCGCGCGACAACGAAGCGGTCAACGAATGCTGGCTGTCCGACCGCGACCGCTACTCGCACCAGGGCCTGTACAGCGAAGACCGTGCGGTCAAGCCGCTGCGCAAGGTCAACGGCGAGTGGAAGGAAGTGAGCTGGGCCGAAGGCCTGGCCGCTGCCGCCGACATCCTGAAGGCGAACCAGGGCGACACCCTGGGCGTGCTGGTGCACCCGTCGACCTCCAACGAGGAAGGCGCTCTGCTGGCGCGCCTGGCCAAGGGCCTGGGTTCGGGCAACATCGATCACCGCATCAACAACCGCGATTTCTCCGACGCCGCCACCGCCGAAGTGTTCGGCCTGCCGCTGGCGGAGATCGAAGGCGCTGACCGCATCGTGGTTCTGGGCAGCAACATCCGCCATGAACTGCCGCTGCTGCATGCCCGCCTGCGCAAGGCGCAGACCCAGAACGGCGCGAAGATCCACGTCGTCAACCCGGTCGACTTCGACTTCGCCTTCAGCATCGCCGGCAAGCAGATCGTCGCGCCTTCGCAGTTCGTCGATGCCCTGGCCAATGCCGAGCTGCGTTCGGCGGTGCAGGGTGGCAACAACACCGTGCTGATCGTCGGTGCCATCGCCGAGAACCACCCGCAGGCTGCCGCGATCCGCGCCGCCGCGCGTGATTTCGCCACCGCCACCGGTGCCCGCCTGTGCCGCATTCCGCAGGGCGCCAACGCCGTCGGCCTGACCCGTGCGGGCGTGCTGCCGGCCGGCAGGGACGTCGCCGCGATGCTGGCGCAGCCGCGCCAGGCTTACGTGGTGTACGGCCTGGAGCCGGGCCTGGACTTTGCCGATGCGCCTGCCGCGCGCAAGGCACTGGCCGGTGCCCAGGTCGTGGCGTTCAGCCACTTCGCCTGCGCCTCGACCCGCGACGTCGCCGATGTGATCCTGCCGATCGGTGCGCTGCCGGAAATCGACGCCACCCTGACCAACCTCGATGGCCGCGAACAGTCGGCCCGTGCCGGCGGCAAGCTGCCGGGCGAGGCCCGTGAAGGCTGGCGCGTCCTGCGTGCGCTGGGCGGTGAGCTGGCGGTGGCCGGTTTCGACTTCATCGATCTGGCGGGCCTGCGTGCCAGCCTGGCACCGGTATCGGTCACCGTGGCTGCGTCGGCCCAGCCGGCCGTTGCAGGCGAAGGCCTGGAAGTGGCCTCGACGGCGGCGATCTACCGCACCGATGCCGTGGTCCGCCGCGCTCCGGCGCTGCAGTCGCATCCGCTGAACAACGCCCCGCGCATCGTCCTCAACACGGAAGATGCCGCACGCCTGCAGCTGCAGGAAGGGCAGATGGCCAAGGTCGGCACCGATGCCGGTCGCGCCACCCTGCCGGTGGTGGTCGACGCCCGCGTCGCTGCGGGTTCGGTCTGGATTGAATCGGGCCACGGCGCGACCGCGCCGCTGGGTGCCGCTCGCGTAACGGTGGTGGCTGCATGAACGAATTGCTGTTGAACGCGGTCGATCCGCTGCACCAGTGGCTGCTCGGCCTCGGTGACATCGGCGCGCTGCTCTGGATCATCCTGAAGATCCTGGTGATCACCGTACCGGTGATCGTCTCGGTGGCCTTCTACGTGGTCTGGGAACGCAAGCTGATCGGCTGGATGCACGTCCGCCATGGCCCGATGTACGTGGGCATGGGCATCTTCCAGGCCTTCGCCGACGTCTTCAAGCTGCTGTTCAAGGAAGTGGTCCAGCCGAGCAACGCCAACAAGGCGATCTACCTGCTGGCACCGCTGATCACCCTGGCCCCGGCGTTCGCGGCCTGGGCGGTGATTCCGTTCGATTCGCAGATCGTGCTGTCCAACGCCAATGCCGGCCTGCTGTACCTGCTGGCGATGACCTCGCTGGGCATCTACGGCATCATCCTGGCCGGCTGGGCGTCCAACTCGAAGTATGCGTTCCTGGGTGCGATGCGTGCCTCGGCGCAGATGATCAGCTACGAAATCGCGATGGGCTTCGCCCTGGTCGGCGTCATGATCGCTTCGGGCAGCCTGAACCTGAGCAACATCGTGATGGCCCAGGCCGGCAGTTCCGGCTTCTTCGACTGGTTCCTGATTCCGCTGTTCCCGCTGTTCGTCGTGTACTGGGTGTCCGGCGTGGCCGAGACCAACCGTGCGCCGTTCGACGTGGTGGAAGGCGAGTCGGAAATCGTCGCTGGCCACATGGTCGAGTACTCGGGCGGCGCGTTCGCGCTGTTCTTCCTGGCCGAGTACGCGAACATGATACTGATCAGTTTCCTGATCTCGATCTTCTTCCTCGGTGGCTGGCTGAGCCCGATCCAGGGCTGGGTCGATCCGGGCACTGTGTCGCCGCTGGTCGACTGGATCTGGAAGGGTGGCGCGCCGTGGCTGTTCGTCAAGGTGTTCTTCTTCGCCAGTGCCTACATCTGGTTCCGTGCCAGCTTCCCGCGCTTCCGCTACGACCAGATCATGCGCCTGGGCTGGAAGGTCTTCATTCCGCTGACCATTTTCTGGATCGCGGTCACCGCCGTCATGGTGTTCTTCGGCGTGATTCAAAAGGGCGTCTAAAGTGATGAACAGGATTACCCATTACTTCAAGAGCCTGCTGCTGCTCGAACTGCTGGCCGGCCTTTGGCTGACGCTGAAGTACAGCGTCAGGCCGAAGTACACGATGATGTACCCGATGGAGAAGTTCCCGCAGTCGCCGCGCTTCCGTGGCCTGCATGCGCTGCGCCGCTATCCCAACGGTGAAGAGCGCTGCATCGCCTGCAAGCTGTGCGAGGCGGTCTGCCCGGCGCTGGCCATCACCATCGATTCGGCCAAGCGCGAGGACGGCACCCGCCGTACCACCCGCTACGACATCGACCTGTTCAAGTGCATCTTCTGCGGCTTCTGTGAGGAAAGCTGCCCGGTGGACTCGATCGTCGAAACCCACATCCTCGAGTACCACTTCGAGAATCGTGGCGAAAACATCGTTACCAAGCCGCAGCTGCTGGCCCTGGGCGACCGTCTCGAGTCCGAGATCGCCGAGCGTCGCGCCGCCGATGCCGCTTACCGCTGAGGTCGAGAGATGGATTGGGTAAATATCGCTTTCTGGGTCTTCGCCATCGTGGCCGGCATCTCCGCCGCGGCGGTGATCAGCGTGCGCAACCCCGTGCACGCCGTTCTGTGCCTGGTGCTGACCTTCTTCTCCGTTGCCTGCGTGTGGCTGCTGGTGGGCGCCGAGTTCCTCGGTGTGGCGCTGGTGCTGGTCTACGTCGGCGCGGTGATGGTGCTGTTCCTGTTCGTGGTGATGATGCTCGACATCGATCCGTCGAACCTGCGTGAGGGCTGGGTGCGTTACCTGCCGGTCGGCCTGGTCGTGGCCGTGGCGATGCTGGTGCAGATGCTGATGCTGATCGGCGTCAAGGGCAGGGCGGTCAACCCGTTCCCGGCCGACAATGCCGCCGCTCTGGCCGCTGACACGTCCAACGTCACCTGGCTGGCCCGCAGCCTGTTCACCGAGTACCTGCTGCCGTTCGAGTTCGCCGCCGTCATCCTGACCGTGGCCGTGGTGGCCGCGGTGATGCTGACCCTGCGTCGCCGCGAAGGCCTGAAGACCCAGAACCCGACGCAGCAGACCATGGTCAAGGCGCACGATCGCCTGCGCGTGGTCAAGATGAGTGCCGAGCAGCCGGTGGTGCACAGCAACAGCACGCCTGCGGCGGGCGAAGAGGAGACCAAGGCATGATCACTCTGGGCCATATCCTGGCGCTGGGCGCGGTGCTGTTCTGCATCAGCCTTGCCGGCATCTTCCTCAACCGCAAGAACATCATCGTGCTGCTGATGTCCATCGAGTTGATGCTGCTGTCGGTGAACATCAACTTCGTCGGATTCTCGCGCCAGCTGGGCGATCCATCCGGCCAGCTGTTCGTGTTCTTCATCCTGACCGTCGCCGCTGCCGAGGCCGCCATAGGCCTGGCGATCCTGGTGACCCTGTTCCGTACCCGCCGCACGATCAATGTCGGCGAAGTCGATTCGCTGAAGGGCTGATCCACAGATGGAAATCACTCTCTCCAAGAGTCTGTTGATCGCAGTGGTGCTTGCACCGCTGTTCGGCAGCATCATCGCCGGCCTGTTCGGTCGCCAGGTCAAGCGCTTCGGCGCGCAGACCATCACCATCCTCGGCGTTGCGGTTGCGTGCGGCCTGTCGATGTACACGCTCTACCAGCTGCTGTGGGGCGGGGCGCAGCCGTTCAACCAGAACGTCTACACCTTCTTCGAAGTCGGCCAGTACTCGGCGCACGTCGGTTTCATGGTCGACAAGCTGACCGCGATGATGATGGTGGTGGTGACCTTCGTGTCGCTGCTGGTCCACATCTACACGATCGGCTACATGCAGGACGATCCGGGCTACCAGCGCTTCTTCAGCTACATCTCGCTGTTCACCTTCTCGATGCTCACCCTGGTGATGAGCAACAACTTCCTGCAGCTGTTCTTCGGCTGGGAAGCGGTGGGCCTGGTGTCGTACCTGCTGATCGGCTTCTGGTTCAAGCGCCCGACCGCGATCTTCGCCAACATGAAGGCGTTCCTGGTCAACCGCGTCGGTGACTTCGGCTTCCTGCTGGGCATCGCCGGCGTGCTGTGGGTGTTCGGCACCCTGGACTACTCCGAGGTGTTCTCGCAGGCCAGCATGCTGGCCGACCCGCGCGCCCAGCTGCAGATCTGGGACGGCACCCTGTTCGGGATGCAGCTGCTGAACGAGCCGGTGATCTGGTCGATCGCCACGCTGATCTGCATCTGCCTGTTCATCGGCGCCATGGGCAAGTCGGCCCAGGTCCCGCTGCACGTGTGGCTGCCGGATTCGATGGAAGGCCCGACGCCGATCTCGGCGCTGATCCACGCCGCGACCATGGTGACCGCCGGTATCTTCATGGTCACCCGCATGTCGCCGCTGTTCGAGCTGTCGCAGACCGCGCTGGACTTCATCCTGTTCATCGGTGCCACCACGGCCTTCTTCACCGGCCTGATCGGTATCGTGCAGAACGACATCAAGCGCGTGGTCGCGTACTCGACGCTGTCGCAGCTGGGCTACATGACCGTGGCGCTGGGTGTTTCGGCCTACTCGGCTGCCGTGTTCCACCTGATGACCCACGCCTTCTTCAAGGCGCTGCTGTTCCTCGGCGCCGGTTCGGTCATCATCGCCATGCATCACGAGCAGGACATGCGCAAGATGGGCGGCCTGCGCAGGTACATGCCGATCACCTTCATCACCATGTGGATCGGTACCCTGGCCCTGGTCGGTACGCCGTTCTTCTCCGGCTTCTACTCGAAGGACACCATCATCGAGGCCGCCGAGATCCATGCCCATATCCAGGGCAGCTGGGTGGCCACCTATGGCTACTGGGCGGTGCTGGGCGGCGTGCTGGTGACCAGCTTCTACAGCTTCCGCCTGCTGTTCATGACCTTCCATGGCAAGGAGCGCTTCCGCGACGCGCATGACGATCATGGCCACGGCCATGACGATCACCATGCCGCCGATGCGCACCATGCCGACGCCCACCATGACGACCACGGTCATGGCCACGGCGCGCACGAGCCGCACGAGACCCCGTGGGTGGTCACTCTGCCGCTGATCCTGCTGGCCATCCCGTCGATCGCCATCGGCTTCTTCAGCATCGGTCCGATGCTGCACGGCACCGACTGGGCCGGCCACCACGCCCATGAGGCGATCAAGGGCCAGGCGACCACGTTCTTCACCGGCATCGTCGACTTCTACGATCCGGCCAAGAACACCGTGGCCTTCCTCGGCGAGGAGTTCCATGGCCCGGTGGCGTTCGCGCTGCACGGCATGATGCTGCCGCCGTTCTGGCTGACCCTGGCGGGCTTCCTGCTGGCCGCGTTGTTCTACCTGTGGAAGCCGGACCTGTCGGGCAAGGCACGCAAGGCCTTCGCCCCGCTGGTGTCGGTGCTGGAAAACAAGTACGGCTTCGACAAGCTGTGGATCGATGGCTTTGCCGGTGGCAGCGTCAAGCTCGGCAGGGTCTCGCGCTGGATCGACAGCAACATCGTCGACGGCGTGGTCAATCTCTCGGCACGTGTTGTGGACGTCGCAGCCGGCGTGCTGCGTCGTACCCAATCCGGTTTCCTCTATCACTACGCCTTCGCGATGATCATCGGCCTGATTGCCCTGCTGGGCGTGCTGATGCATTACCTGCGTTGATGACCTGTACGGAATAAGAAGACGTGTCGAACTGGCCTCTACTCAGTGTCCTCATCTGGCTGCCGATCATCGGTGGTGCCCTGATCCTTGCGATCCGTGATGCTCAGACCGCCCGCTGGGCGTCGCTGGGCGTGGCGGTGCTGACCTTCGTGGCGAGCCTCTCGCTGCTGGGCGGCTACAACCCGGGCATCGATGGCCTGCAGTTCGTCGAGACCCATGCGTGGATCCCGGCGTACAAGATCGGCTACAACCTGGGCGTGGACGGCATCGCCGTGGCGCTGATCCTGCTGACCACCCTGGTCAGCGTGCTTGCCCTGATCGGTGCCTGGAGCGCGATCGACAAGCGCGTCAACCAGTACGTGGCGGCCTTCCTGATCCTGGAAGGCGTCACCGTCGGCATCTTCGCCGCGACGGACGCGATGCTGTTCTACGTGTTCTTCGAAGCGATGCTGATCCCGATGTTCCTCATCATCGGTGTCTGGGGTGGCCCGCGTCGCATCTACGCCGCACTGAAGTTCTTCCTCTACACCTTCCTCGGCTCCGTGCTGATGCTGGTGGCCCTGATCTACCTGTACATGAAGGGCGGCAGCTTCCAGCTGGCCGATCTGTACGCGCTGCCGCTGACGGCCAAGGAGCAGACCTGGATCTTCTTCGCCTTCCTGATCGCCTTCGCGGTCAAGGTGCCGATGTTCCCGGTGCACACCTGGCTGCCGGATGCGCACGTGGAAGCGCCGACCGCCGGTTCGGTGATCCTGGCCGCCATCGCGCTGAAGATCGGTGGTTACGGCTTCCTGCGCTTCAACCTGCCGATCGTGCCGGATGCTTCGCTGGAGTGGGCCTGGCTGGTGATCGCGCTGTCGCTGATCGCGGTGATCTACGTTGGCCTGGTCGCCCTGGTCCAGGACGACATGAAGAAGCTGATCGCGTACTCGTCGATCGCGCACATGGGTTTCGTCACCCTGGGTACCTTCATTGCCCTGTGGCTGGTGCGTGAAGCCGGCAACGTCGATGCGGCCCGCCTGGGCCTGCAGGGCGCGATGGTGCAGATGATCTCGCACGGCTTCGTGTCGGGTGCGATGTTCTCCTGCGTCGGCGTGCTGTACGACCGCATGCACAGCCGCCGCATCGCCGATTACGGCGGCGTGGTCAACGTGATGCCCTGGTTCGCCACCTTCGCCATGCTGTTCTTCATGGCCAATGCGGGCCTGCCGGGCACCAGCGGTTTCGTCGGCGAGTTCATGGTCATCCTGTCCGCCTTCCAGCGTAACCCGTGGATCGCCCTGGGCGCGGCCACCACCCTGATCATCGGTGCGGCCTATACCCTGTGGCTGTACAAGCGCATCTTCTTCGGCGAAGTGGCCAACAGCCATGTCGCCGAACTGAAGGACATCAACGGCCGCGAATGGCTGGTGCTGGGCGTGTTCGCCATCGGCGTGCTTGCCCTGGGCATCTACCCCAAGCCGCTGACCGACCTGATGGAGCCCTCGATCGCGAAGCTGGCGATGCAGATCGCATCCAGCAAGCTGCTGTAATTCCAGGATTTGATGATGACCACCTCGCCGCTGCTGCCATTGACCGCTGCTGACCTGCCTCCGCTCGCCCCCGAGCTGGTGCTGATCGGCAGCGCCTTCGCCCTGATGATCCTCGACCTGTTCGTCAGCGAGCGGAACAAGATCGTCACCCACCTGTTCTCGGTTGCTGCACTGGCCGTCGTGCTGTTCATGCTGGCGACCGGCGTGGGCGGGCAGGGAGAGGTCTTCCATGGCATGTTCGTGCGCGATACCGCCGCGGACGTGATGAAGACCGGGATCGTGCTGCTCAGCGGCCTGACCCTCGTGTACGGCTGGCGCTACCTGCGCGACCGCAACCTGTTCCAGGGCGAGATCCCGGTGCTGATCCTGTTCGGCACGGCCGGCATGATGATCCTGGTCTCGGCTGGCAGCCTGCTGATGGTCTACCTGGGCCTGGAACTGCTGGCGCTGTGCTCGTATGCGCTGGTGGCCAGCAACCGCGACAGCGGCCTGGCCTCGGAAGCGGCGATGAAGTACATCGTGCTCGGTTCGCTTGCCTCCGGCCTGCTGCTGTATGGCATGTCGCTGATCTACGGCGCCACCGGCAGCCTGCACCTGGACGTGATCCGCGATGCCATCCCGCATTCCGAAGAGCGCGTGCTGCTGATCACCGGCGCGGTGTTCATGATCGCGGGCGTGGCCTTCAAGCTGGGTGCGGCACCGTTCCACATGTGGCTGCCGGACGTCTACCAGGGTGCGCCGGCGCCGATCGCGCTGTTCATCAGCTCGGCACCGAAGCTGGCTGCGTTCGGCATGGCCTACCGCCTGCTGGAAATGGGCGTGGGTCCGCTGTCGACCGAGCTGCAGCTGCTGATCGCCGGCCTGGCCGCCGTATCGCTGGTGATCGGCAACCTGATGGCGATCGCGCAGAGCAATCTCAAGCGCATGCTGGCGTTCTCCACCGTCTCGCACATCGGCTTCCTGCTGATGGGCATCGCCGGTGGTGGCTCGCAGGGCTACGCTGCCGCGCTGTTCTATGCGCTGGCCTACGCCATCATGTCCACCGCTGCCTTCGGCGCGATCATCGCGCTGTCGCGTGCCGGCTTCGAGGCCGAGAACATCGAGGACTTCAAGGGCCTGAACGCCCGCAACCCGTGGATGGCCGGCCTGGTGCTGTGCATCATGGCGTCGCTGGCGGGCATTCCGCCGTTCCTCGGCTTCTGGACCAAGCTGGCGGTGCTGGGTGCGGCCGTCAACGGCGGCCTGCTGTGGCTGGCGATCCTCGGCGTGCTGTGCGCAGTGGTCGGCTGCTTCTACTACCTGCGGGTCATCAAGGTCATGTACTTCGATGAGCCGGTGGGCGAGGCCATTCCGCGCGGCAACGACCGCGTGCTGGGCCTGGTGCTGGGCGTGAACGCGCTGGCGCTGCTGGCCCTGGGCCTGGCCTGGAACCCGATCATGGTCTGGTGCCAGCAGGCTTTTGCGCATCTTGCATAAAAGTTGACACAAAGCTGCGCGATTCGTGTAATATGCGCAGCCTGAGTTGTCACTGCAGCGGTTCAGCCAGAACATCGTTGCAATGGCCCCCTCGTCAGGGTGGGGCAGCAGTTCAAACACTTCCGGTGCGGGGTGGAGCAGTCTGGCAGCTCGTCGGGCTCATAACCCGAAGGTCGCAGGTTCAAATCCTGCCCCCGCTACCAACATCGGGCCGGCGCCATCCGGCTTGATGAATGAGGGAAAGCTTGCATTTATTGCACTTATGCCTCATGATTCCGCTTCTGATGCGGGGTGGAGCAGTCTGGCAGCTCGTCGGGCTCATAACCCGAAGGTCGCAGGTTCAAATCCTGCCCCCGCTACCAAGTAAAGAGATCGCCTTCGAAGTCCTGCTTCGAAGGCGTTTTTCTTTGAGGTCTGTGTGCTTTCCACGTATTCGGGGTCAGATCCCTTTTTCCGTGGAAAAGGGATCTGACCCCGGGTCCCTGCCTTGCACCAGCGCGGTGCAGCCGCTATCATCATCGGCCTAAGCAGTACCCCTGAAGGCGGCGCTCCCCTGGGGAGACCTCACCCGGAAGGAGGGCTCGCAACATGCCTTCGCGGCGTGCTGCAACCGGAATCCAGTCACCGGAGTCTTTCCGGAAAAAGGGGCCCTGCGGGCCCTTTGTCGTTTCCGGGGCGTCATGTTCACGCCGGCCATGGCCGGCACCCAACCAAGAGATCAAGGCAGGCTGTGAGCGACAAGGCAACCGACATCGCGAATCTGCTCGCCCCGACCGTTGTGTCGCTGGGCCTGGAGCTGCTGGGCGTTGAGTATCTGCCGGCCCCCGGCGGTGCGACCCTGCGCCTTTACATCGATGTGCCGCTGGCTGAACAGCCCGAGCGCATCATCAATGTCGACGACTGCGAGCGGGTCAGCCGCGAAGTGTCGGCGCAGCTGGACGTCGAAGACCCGATCAGCGGCAACTACACGCTGGAAGTGTCCTCGCCGGGCGTCGATCGTCCGCTGTTCAACCTGGAGCAGTTCACTCGCCACCTGGGGGAGTCGGCCAAGGTCACCCTGAAGCTGCCGCAGGACAACCGACGTCGCCTGCAGGGCCGTATCGAAGCGACCGACGAGGCTGCGGGCACCATCACCTTCATCGTCGACAAGGCCGAAGTGGTCGTGTCGGCGGACAACATCGACAAGGCACGGATCCTGCCCGACTGGGTGGCGCTGGGGCTGGCCCCGAGCAAGCCGACCGGTCCGGCACCGAAGCGTCCGAAGCCGAACAAGAATTCTTCTTCCAACGAGCCGGCGGCAAAGAAGCCGCGCGCGGAGTGAGCCAATGAGCAAGGAACTGTTGCTGGTAGTCGACGCGGTCGCCAACGAGAAGGGCGTGCCGCGTGAAGTGATCTTCGATGCCATTGAGGCCGCCCTGGCCTCGGCAGCGAAGAAGCGCTATCCCGACGAGGAAGTGCTGACCCGCGTGGTCATCGACCACAAGGATGGCAGCTACGAAACCTTCCGTCGCTGGGAAGTGGTGGCCGATGACGTGGTCATGGAGTCGCCCGACCGCCAGATCCGCCTGATGGACGCCATCGATGAAGCCGAGGGCGTGGACGTCGGCGATTACATCGAAGAGCAGATCGAGAACCCGGACTTCGGCCGCATCGCCGCCCAGGCCGCCAAGCAGGTGATCGTGCAGCGCGTTCGCGAAGCCGAGCGCCAGCAGGTCGTGGACGCATGGAAGGACCGCGTCGGCGAGCTGATCACCGGTGTGGTCAAGCGTGCCGAGCGTGGCAACATCTACGTCGACCTCGGCGGCAACGCCGAAGGCTTCATCCCGAAGGACAAGGGCATTCCGCGCGACGTGCTGCGCGCCGGTGACCGCGTCCGCGGCTACCTGGCCGAAGTGCGCTCGGAGCCGCGTGGCCCGCAGCTGTTCATCAGCCGCGCCGC
Organism: Stenotrophomonas maltophilia; assembly: GCF_025642255.1. Taxonomy (NCBI): domain Bacteria; kingdom Pseudomonadati; phylum Pseudomonadota; class Gammaproteobacteria; order Lysobacterales; family Lysobacteraceae; genus Stenotrophomonas; species Stenotrophomonas maltophilia. The sequence continues at coordinate 2,833,393 of NZ_CP106759.1, read as the reverse complement.
ACCGGAGTTCATGATCGAGCTGTTCAAGCTGGAAGTGCCGGAAGTCGGTCAGGGCCTGGTGGAAATCAAGGCCTGTGCCCGCGATCCGGGCGACCGCGCCAAGATCGCCGTGCTGGCCCACGACCAGCGCACCGATCCGATCGGTGCCTGCATCGGCATGCGCGGTTCGCGCGTGCAGGCGGTGTCCAACGAGCTCAATGGCGAGCGCGTGGATATCGTGCTGTGGAACGACAACCCGGCCAACTTCGTCATCAATGCGATGGCGCCGGCCGAGGTGCAGTCGATCATCGTCGATGAGGACAAGCACTCGATGGATCTGGCCGTTGCCGAGGACCGCCTGGCCCAGGCGATCGGCAAGGGTGGCCAGAACGTGCGCCTGGCCAGCCGCCTGACCGGCTGGCAGCTCAACGTGATGACCCAGGACCAGGTCACCGCCAAGTCGGAGGCCGAGCAGGCTTCGGCCCGCCAGCTGTTCATGGACAAGCTGGAAGTGGACGAGGAGATCGCCGGCATCCTGGTCAGCGAAGGCTTCGGCACCGTCGAGGAAATCGCTTATGTCCCGGTCGGCGAACTGCTGGCCGTGGAAGGTTTCGACGAGGATATCGTCGAAGAGCTGCGCGCTCGTGCCCGCGATGCGCTGCTCAATGAGGCCCTGGCAGTCGAGGAAGGCCTTGAAGACGGCCAGCCGGCGCAGGACCTGCTGTCCCTGCAGGGCATGGACGAAGCCACCGCGTATGCGCTGGCCGGCCACGGCGTGCGCACCAGCGAGGATCTCTCCGACCTGGCCGCCGACGAGGTCGTGGACTTCGGCATCGAAGGGCTGGACCAGGAGCGCGCCGCCGCGCTGATCCTGGCCGCGCGTGCCGAGGAGATCGCCCGACTGGAACGCGGCGAATGAGCCGGCAATGAACAGGGCCCTGAGCCGCTCAGGGCGTAGAATCCGCGCCACCTCCAGATGCGGGGGGGCGCCCACAAGATCATAGGATCCGAATGTCGCAGCAAACCACCATCCGCAAGCTTGCCGAACTGGTCAACACACCGGTCGAAAAACTGCTTGAACAGCTGGCCGGTGCCGGCATGAAGTTCAGCGGTCCCGACCAGGTCGTGACCAGCACCGAGAAGGTGAAGCTCCTGGGCTTCCTTCGTCGTTCGCACGGCAAGCCCGAGCAGGCGCCGGAAGAGACCGATCAGTCTGCAAAGAAGATCACCCTCAACCGCCGTAAACAGCAGGAAGTGACGGTCAATTCCGGTCGCAGCAAGACGACCGTGAATGTCGAGGTGCGCCAGAAGCGTACCTACGTCAAGTCCGATGGTGGTCGTGCGATGACTCCGGACGAAGAGCGCGCCGACATCCTGCGCAAGCTGGAAGAGTCGCGCGCCCGCAACCTCGCCGAACAGCAGGCATTGGCCGAGAAGGACCGTCTGCGCGACGAGGCCATCGTCCGTGCACGCGAGGAAGAGATTGCCGCCAAGGAGCGTGCCGAAGCCGAGAAGAAGGCTGCAGAGGAAGCAGCGGTTGCCGCCAAGGCCGCCGAGGCGCTGGCCGCCAGCCAGCCGAAGACGCGCGCTCCGATCGACGAAACCGCACCGCGTCCGCCGCGTACCCCGGCCGCAGCCCCGGCTGCCCCGCGTGGCGCTCCGCCACGCAGCGATGACCGCAACAACCGCAGCGCGCCGCGCAACGAGCGTGGCCCGGGCGATCGTTTCTCCGGCCAGATGCACCTGTCGGCCGCCGACCGTGCACGTCGTGGCAACAGCAACAGCACGACCCGTGGTCGTCCGGGCGGCCGGAACCAGGCCGGCGGCCGTCGCGACATGTCGCGCGGTGGCAGCAACGCCGGTCCGCATGCCTTCGAACGTCCGACCGCCCCGGTCGTGCGTGAAGTGGCGATCGGCGACACGATCACCGTGGCCGACCTGGCGCAGAAGCTCGCGCTGAAGGGCGGCGAGGTGGTCAAGGCGCTGTTCAAGATGGGCGTGATGGCCACCATCACCCAGTCCATCGACCACGACACGGCGGCGCTGGTGACCGAGGAACTCGGCCACAAGGCGATCCGTGCCAACGACAACGACGCCGAAGACGCACTGCTGGCATCGACCGGTGAAAACCAGGGCGAAGCCGTGCAGCGCCCGCCGGTGGTCACCATCATGGGCCACGTCGACCACGGCAAGACCTCGCTGCTGGATTACATCCGCCGCACCAAGGTCGCCACCGGCGAAGCCGGCGGCATCACCCAGCACATCGGTGCGTACCACGTGGATACGCCGAAGGGCGTGATCAGCTTCCTGGATACCCCGGGCCACGCAGCCTTCACTTCGATGCGTGCCCGCGGTGCCAAGCTGACCGATATCGTGGTGCTGGTGGTCGCTGCCGATGACGGCGTGATGCCGCAGACCAAGGAAGCGATCCAGCATGCCCGTTCCGCCGGCGTGCCGCTGATCGTGGCAATCAACAAGATCGACAAGTCCGACGCCGATCCGATGCGGGTCAAGAACGAACTGCTGACCGAGCAGGTCGTGGCCGAAGACTTCGGTGGCGACACCCAGATGGTGGAGATCTCGGCCAAGACCGGCCTGGGCATCGACGACCTGCTGGACGCCATCTCGATCCAGGCCGAACTGCTGGAGCTGAAGGCTGTCGATGAAGGCCGCGCGTCCGGCGTGGTGATTGAATCGTCGCTGGACAAGGGCCGCGGCCCGGTCGCCACCGTGCTCGTGCAGCAGGGCCGCCTGAAGAAGGGCGATTACCTGGTGTGCGGCATCCAGTACGGCCGCGTGCGAGCGCTGTTCGACGAAACCGGCAAGCAGCCGGAGTTCGCCGGCCCGTCCATCCCGGTGCAGGTCCTGGGCCTGTCCGGCGTGCCGGAAGCCGGTGACGACTTCGTGGTGGTCGAGGACGAGCGTCTGGCCAAGGACGTTGCCCAGCAGCGTGAGACCAAGCGCCGCGAGTCGCGCCTGGTCGCCACGGCGGGCAGCCGGATGGAAGACATCATGGCGACCCTGGGCAAGGGTGAGGGCCAGCAGGTCCTCAACCTGGTCATCAAGGCCGACGTGCAGGGTTCGGTGCAGGCGCTGAGCCAGGCCCTGGTCGCGCTGTCCAACGACGACATCCGCATCAACGTGATCCACTCCGGCGTGGGCGGCATCACCGAGTCGGACGCCAATTCGGCTGCCGCCTCCAAGGCCACCGTCATCGGCTTCAACGTGCGTGCGGATGCTTCGGCCCGTCGCATCATCGAATCCAACGGCGTGGACCTGCGTTACTTCTCGATCATCTATGACGTGATCGATCAGGTGAAGCAGGTGGCCTCCGGTCTGCTGGGCGTGGAGATCCGCGAAGAGATCATCGGTATCGCCGAGGTCCGCGATGTCTTCCGCAGCTCCAAGCTGGGCGCCGTCGCCGGCTGCATGGTCATCGAAGGCGTGGTCAAGCGCAGCAAGCCGATCCGCGTCCTGCGCGACAGCGTGGTGGTGTTCGAAGGCGAGCTGGAATCGCTGCGTCGCTTCAAGGAAAACGTCGAGGAAGTCCGCAACGGTACCGAATGCGGTATCGGCGTGAAGGCTTACAACGACGTCAAGCCGGGCGACCAGATCGAGTGCTTCGAGCGCATCGAAGTGCCGCGTACCCTGTAATGCTGCAATGGACCGGCCCTCGCGGGCCGGTCCGCCCCAGGTGGCGCCCGACCCCGGTCGGGCCGTCTCTCCCGGTAGGGCCCGACCTTGGTCGGGTCACATTCAATTCAAGAGCCCGACCGCGTGCCCAAGACTTTCCATCGAACCGACCGTGTCTCCGCCCAGCTGCGCCGTGAACTCGGCACCCTGGTGCACAACGCCGTGCGCGAGCACGGGTTGCCCTCGGTGAGCGTGTCCGACGTGGAAATCACCCGCGACATGGCCCATGCCAAGGTCTTTGTCACCGCGCTGATGCCGGAACGTTCGGCCGAAGCGGTGGCCGGCCTGAAGGAACTGGGCTATCGCCTGCGCATGGACCTGGCCCGGGCGATGAAGCTGCGTCACGTGCCGGAGCTGCATTTCCATTACGACGACTCGGTTGATCGGGGCGAGCACATCGACAACATCCTGCGCGATCTGCCCGACACCGTGGCTGCCGAGAAGCGCCGCGAAAGCGACGAAGAATAACCGCGCGACGCCGGGCATGCCCGGCGTTGCTGCATTCCGGCTGCGCGATGTCTGATGCAGGCCGCGCCGCGCGCTTGCCGGGCATGGTCCGGCGCTACACCCGTATCTGTCATGACCCGAATTCAGTTCCGCCGCCTGGACGGCATCCTGCTGCTCGACAAGTCGACCGGCATGAGCTCCAACGCTGCCCTGCAGGTGGCGCGCCGCCTGTTCCGTGCCGAGAAGGGCGGGCATACCGGCAGTCTCGACCCGCTGGCCACCGGCCTGCTGCCGTTGTGCTTCGGCGAGGCGACCAAGATCGCCGGCCTGCTGCTGGGCTCGGCCAAGGCCTATGACGCCGAGATCGTACTCGGCCAGACCACCGACACCGATGACGCCGAAGGCGAGGTGCTGCTGCAGCGCCCGGTGCCGCAGATCACTGCTGACGTCCTGCAGGCCGCGCTGGCACCGCTGACCGGCAGCATCCGCCAGCGGGCCCCGATCTATTCAGCGCTGAAGCAGGGAGGCGAGCCGCTCTACGTGAAGGCCCGCCGCGGCGACGCCATCGAGGCGCCGGAGCGGCAGGTCCAGGTGCATGCCATCGAGGTCCTGGAACAGCAGCCCGAGCGGCTGCGCCTGCGCGTCACCTGTGGCTCGGGTACCTACATCCGCAGCCTGGCGCGTGATCTCGGCGAGGCGCTGGGCTGTGGTGCGCACATCAGCGCCCTGCGCCGGCTGTGGGTGGAGCCGTTCCGCGAGCCGGCGATGGTCACCCTGGACCAGCTGCGGGCCATGGTCGAAACGGGCGACCTGGCGGCCATGGATGCGCTGCTGCTGCCGCTGGCCGACGGTCTGGCCGGGTATCCGCGGGTCGAGCTGGACGCCGGCCAGACGCAACGGTTCTGCATGGGACAGCGGTTGCGCGATGCCGGCTGGCCGCGCGGTCTGGTGGCGGTGTTCGGTCCGGACGCCGCTGTCCAGGGCCTCGGTCAGGTCGATGACAGTGGCCTGCTGGCCCCGCAGCGCCGCTTCAACCTCTGAGCAGGGCGGGGCGGTTCAGCCCCGGTCCTTGTCCCCGGAGCCCCTGGCCGTTACAATTTCGCGGCCATTTTCTGGCAGCCTGCCCCGCGCAGGTTTCATCCCTGTAGTCCACGGCGAGCCTGGCGGTGCGCGAAGCGCGTTCCTGCCGGCCACGCATCACTGAGAAAAAGACATGTCGATCGACACCCAGAAGGTCATTGAAGACAACAAGCGCAGCGCCGCCGACACCGGCTCCCCGGAAGTCCAGGTGGCCCTGCTGACCGCCCGCATCGAACTGCTGACCGGCCACTTCAAGACCCACAAGAAGGATCACCACAGCCGCCGCGGCCTGCTGCAGATGGTCAACCGCCGTCGCAGCCTGCTCGACTACCTGAAGAAGAAGGACGTCGAGCGTTACAAGGCCCTGATCGAGAAGCTTGGCCTGCGTCGCTAAGCAACGAATCCCCCGCGGCGCAGCGATGCGCCGCGGTTTTGTTTTGTAGTACCGCAATCCCCGATTCAGGCCGGAACGATCCGGTCACCCGCTGGCGGCAAGGGTCGCCGACGGTCCAAATTCGCAGACAGCATCCCCAAGGACACCCTCCGTGGCAAAAATCACCAAAACCTTCCAGTACGGCAAGCACACCGTCACGCTTGAGACCGGCGAAGTCGCCCGTCAGGCCAGCGGCGCCGTCATCGTCAAGATGGACGACACCGTACTGCTGGTCACCGCCGTCGCCGCCAAGAGCGCGCGCGAAGGCCAGGACTTCTTCCCGCTGACCGTCGACTATCAGGAGAAGTTCTACGCCGGCGGCCGCATTCCGGGTGGTTTCTTCAAGCGCGAAGGCCGTGCGACCGAGAAGGAAACCCTGATCTCGCGTCTGATCGACCGTCCGATCCGTCCGCTGTTCCCGGAAGACTACAAGAACGAAGTGCAGATCATCGCCACGGTGATGTCGCTGAACCCGGACGTGGACGGTGACATTCCGGCCCTGATCGGTGCTTCGGCGGCCCTGGCTCTGGCCGGCACCCCGTTCATGGGTCCGATCGGCGCTGCCAAGGTCGGTTACAAGAACGGCGAGTACATCCTGAACCCGACCGTCAGTGAACTGGCTGACTCGCAGCTGGAACTGGTCGTTGCCGGTACCTCCAACGCCGTGCTGATGGTCGAATCCGAAGCCGCGCTGCTGTCGGAAGAAGTGATGCTGGGCGCCGTGACCTTCGGTCACCGCGAAATGCAGAAGGTCATCAACGCGATCAACGAGCTGACCGTCGAAGCCGGCACCAAGCCGTCGACCTGGGAAGCCCCGGCCAAGAACGAAGCGCTGATCGCCGCCCTGAAGGAAGCCATCGGCCCGCGCCTGGGCGAAGCCTTCCAGGTGCGTGACAAGCTGCAGCGTCGCGATGCCATCTCGGCGATCAAGAAGGACGTGGTCGAAGCCCTGGCCGGCCGCGTGGCTGCCGAAGGCTGGAACCCGGCCGAGCTGTCGAAGGAATTCGGCGAACTGGAATACCGCACCATGCGCGACTCGGTGCTGGACACCAAGGTCCGCATCGACGGCCGTGCGCTGGATACCGTCCGCCCGATCTCCGTGAAGACCGGCGTGCTGCCGCGTACCCACGGCTCCTCGCTGTTCACCCGCGGCGAAACCCAGGCCATCGTGACCATCACCCTGGGCACCGCCCGCGACGGTCAGGTCATCGATGCCGTTGCCGGTGAGTACAAGGAAAACTTCCTGTTCCACTACAACTTCCCTCCGTTCTCGGTGGGTGAGTGCGGCCGCATGATGGGTCCGAAGCGCCGCGAGATCGGCCACGGTCGCCTGGCCAAGCGCGGCGTGCTGGCTGTCATGCCGTCGCTGGAAGCCTTCCCGTACACCATCCGCGTCGTCTCGGAAATCACCGAGTCGAACGGTTCCTCGTCGATGGCCTCGGTCTGCGGTTCGTCGCTGGCCCTGATGGACGCCGGCGTGCCGGTGAAGGCCCCGGTGGCGGGTATCGCCATGGGTCTGGTCAAGGAAGGCGACCGCTTCGTCGTCCTGTCCGACATCCTGGGTGACGAAGATCACCTGGGCGACATGGACTTCAAGGTGGCCGGTACCGCTGAGGGCATCTCCGCCCTGCAGATGGACATCAAGATCGAAGGCATCACCGAAGAGATCATGAAGCAGGCGCTGCAGCAGGCCAAGGCTGGCCGTCTGCACATCCTGGGCGAAATGGCCCACGGCCTGACCGCTCCGCGTTCGGAACTGTCCGACTACGCGCCGCGCCTGCTGACCATCAAGATCCACCCGGACAAGATCCGCGAAGTGATCGGCAAGGGTGGCTCGACCATCCAGGCCATCACCAAGGAAACCGGCACCCAGATCGACATCCAGGATGACGGCACCATCGTCATTGCCTCGGTCAACGCGATCGCTGCCCAGGCGGCCAAGGCCCGCATCGAGCAGATCACCTCGGACGTCGAGCCGGGCCGCATCTACGAAGGCAAGGTCGCCAAGATCATGGACTTCGGTGCGTTCGTCACCATCCTGCCGGGCAAGGACGGCCTGGTCCACGTCTCGCAGATCTCCAGCGAGCGCGTCGAGAAGGTCGGCGACAAGCTGAAGGAAGGCGATGTGGTCAAGGTCAAGGTGCTGGAAGTCGACAAGCAGGGCCGTATCCGTCTGTCGATGAAGGCCGTGGAAGAAGGCGAGGGCGCCAGCGCCGAATGATCGACCCACGGTCGATCACGGCAGGTGTCAACCCGGGTTGAGCACCGCCGCTGACATCGCTGGAATGAGAAAGCGGGCTTCGGCCCGCTTTTTCTTTGTCCGGCATCCTGAGCGGGCTTGCCGCTATGCTGTTGTCATGGACCTCCTGCGCCTGCTCGACCTGGACATCGACCGCCCGGCGCAGCGCGTGAGCCGGGCCGGTGAGGCCCTGCCCATCAGTGGCCTGAGCTGGACCCTGTTCGACGTGCTGCTTGCACACGGCACCCGTGTGGTGGATTTCGACACGTTGGCGGCCCAGGTCTGGGCACCTGCGGTGGTTGGCGAGGATGCGGTCAGTCAGCGGGTGAAACTGCTGCGGCAGGCACTCGGCGATGACAGCCGTGAGCCGCGCTACATCCGTTCGGTGCGCGGGCGCGGCTATCAGCTGTGCGCCGCACCGATACCGATGGCACCGCCGCCAGTGATCGGATCGTCACGAGGGCGCTGGTGGTGGGCTGCAGCGCTGGTGGCGGTGGGCGGGTTGGCGGCGGCGGTGCTGGCGTGGCCGGACCAGGCTCCGCCCGCCGCAGCGACGTCCCTGCTGCAGCGCGCGGACTATTACGCCAGCATCGGCCAGGCGAGCAACAACGAACGCGCGATCGCCCTCTACCGCCAGGCACTCCAGGTCGATCCAGAATCCAGCGCGGCCCGGCGTGGGCTGGCACGTGCATTGTCGGCGCAGGGATGCCTGTTCAACGGTTCTCCGCAGCAGATGCGCGAAGCGCTGGCGCTGGCCGACTCCGAACGTGCACGAGCGCCGCATGACGGTGCCACGTACGCCCTGCGCGGGTATGCGCATGATTGCCTTGGGCGGATGGACGATGCGGTAGCCGACTACGTGCGCGCGATCCAGCTCGATCCTGCGGACGAGCGCACCCGCGCATCGCTGGCCTACCTGCAGCAGGAGCAGGGCCACCTGTCGCTGGCGCTGCGCGCCAACCTCGCACTCAAGGCACCCGAACGCATCCGCTTCCGTGATGTGCAGGTGGCGCGCGAAATGGAACTGCTCGGTTTCACCCAGGCGGCAGCGCAGCGCCATGCGCGCAACTTCCAGCTTTACCCGGACAACGTGTTCGCCAACATCGCGTGGCCGCGCAGCCTGTACGTTGCCGGGGCCGCCGGGCGCGCCCGGGAGGAGCTGGCCATCGCATTGACGCGTGGCACACCACACCCCCAGCTGCTGCGCCTACAGGGAGAACTGGCATTGCTGGCCGGTGACACCGCGGCGGCGGCCGAGGCGTTCGCGACGGCGCACCGGCTGCGGCCGCAGCAATCGTTGGGAGAGACGCTGGCGGGCCTGTACGGATCGACGGCCATCGATCCGGCATGGGCACGTGCGCGATTGCAGCGCCTGCCGGCGGGGAGTGGTGATGGTTGGGCCGATGCTGCGCTCGAGCGGGCTCTGCTGTTGCAGTCGGTGGGTGATGCGAAGGCCGCCGTGGCCGCGCTGCACCAGGCGGTGGACGATGGCTTCCGCGATGCGGCATGGCTGCGTGCCACGCCGCTGTATGCTCCGCTGCGCAGCGCGCCGGAGTGGGAGCCGCTGCTGGCGCGTATCGATGCGGATGTCGCCAGGCAGCGCGCGCAGGTCCTCGCCGCCGCATGGCGACCCTCCGATCTGTCCGGTCTCAGCGCAGTGCCGGAAGCAGGAACTCAGTGAGAATCCGCCGCGACTGCGGATGGGCGAAGCTGCGGTTGTAGGCTTGGCTGGTGACTACGGCCACGGCATTCCTGTCAGGAATCAGGAAGACATAATTGCCGCCGTTGCCGGACATCGCCCACACGGTCCGCTGCCTGCCCTGCACCGTGAGCTGCAGGCCCCACCATTGGTAGCCGTACTCGCTGCCATCGCCAGTGCGGGCCTGTGGCTGGATCATTGCAGCGATGAAATCACGGGGAACCAGTTGCCGGCCATTGCCGCGCCCCTGATCCAGCACCAGCTGCCCCAGCCGCGCCAGGTCGCGGCTGCGGTAGCGCGTGCCGCCGCCTCCCATTCCGATGCCCTCCGGTGAACGGTTCCAGTGGCTCTCGGTGATGCCCAGCGGACGCTCCAGTGCCCGGGCGGCATAGTCCGACAGTGGCATGCCGGTGGCCCTCTCGAGCACGGCGCCGAGCACGAACGAGTCGGCCGTACAGTACGCGAAGGAACGGCCATGAGGGCTGTCCTCCGGTCGCTGCATCCAGGGCGCGAAGCCCTTCACCGGCAGGGACAGGGCGAAGTCCAGCCAACGCTCGCTCACGTACATGCGCTCTTCGTGGCCGCTCGAGAATGGGTTCTCGTCGTCGCATTCCCACAGGCTGCTCATGGTCAGCAGATCCTGCAGGGTGATGGCGCGCAGGCGCGGGTCGACGACGTGGCGCGCGGTGAATCCGGGGAAGTAGTCGTAGACCCGGGCCTGCACGCCCGGCAGCGCCCCCTCGCCGATGGCGGCGCCGATCAGCAGTGCGGTCACGCTTTTGCTGGCCGAGCGCACATCGTGCAGGGTGCCCGCGTCCGCGCCGTTGAAGTAGCCCTCGTAGACGACGTTGCCGTCGACCTGCAGCAGCACGCTGCGGATCTGCTTGAGGTCATCGCGGGCGATGGCCTGCTCCAGGGCGGGCAGGCGGACGGAGGCAGGCGTTGCGGCGCCGGTGGTGTGGGGTATGAATGCCAGCAGCAGAAGGAGGAAGGACATCAACGGACGCATGGTCGGGCTCCATCGGAAAGGAGACTGGATTGAGCCCGGTCCTTCGCTGAAGTGCTGGAAGCGTGTCTGAAGAATTCTGAAGGGTCAGTACCGGCGACGGCAGCGCGCTGTCCTGCCGTGGGGCGTCAGGGACATGCCGATGTCATCCTGCGGGCGTCCGTGCCTGTCCAGTGGACGACATTCGATGAAGCCGCGCCGGGGCGTGATCGGTTTGCTACCGTGGCTGCGCCTTCGAACCGGGAGATCCCATGTTCCGCCAGACCCTGGCCGTCCTTGCCGTACTCGTCACCGCTGCCGTGCCCGGCGCAGTGCACGCTGCGCCGGCGCAGTCGCCGATCTTCGGCGCCTACTACCCCGGTGGCTCGGCCGGGCGCTATCCGGTGTCGAGCATTCCAGCCGAGCGCCTGACGCATCTGTTCTACGCGTTCTCCACCATCGAAGACGGCCGATGCGTGATCGGTGCGGACGCATCGAAGAACGTTGCCGAGCTGGCTGACCTGAAAAAAGCGCATCCGCATCTGCGCACGCTGATCTCGATCGGCGGCTGGGGCGCCGGTGGGTTCTCCGATGCCGCGCTGACCGAAGCCAGCCGCAGGCGCCTGGTCGACTCCTGCATGACGCTGTTCTTCGAACGGCACGCAGGCAGCTTCGACGGCGTGGACATCGACTGGGAGTTTCCGGTCAGTGGCGGCCCGAAGGAACTGGCCCATCGTCCGCAGGACCGGGCCAACATGACGCGCCTGGCGCAGGCGTTCCGTACCGCGCTCGATACGTACGGGCGCAGGGCAGGGCAGCCGATGCTGCTGACCGCCGCGCTGGCCGCTGGCCGGCTGCAGACCGATGGCCCCTATGATCCCGCCGCCAGCTACGACCTGCCAGCGCTGGCCCGGATACTCGATTTCATCAACCTGATGAGCTACGACATGGGTACCGGTTTTTCGGCCGTGTCGACCTTCAACGCGCCATTGCATGAAGTGCCGGCCGACCCGCTGGCGCCGGAACTGCGGCGCTGGAACAACGTGGCCGGTGCGGTGCAGTACTACCGCGAACATGGCGTGCCGGCGGACAAACTGGTGCTGGGCGTGCCGTTCTACGGGCGCGGCTTCAAGGTGACCGGGGAGACTGCCGACGGCCTGTACCAGGCTTACAGTGCGCCGGCCGATGCCGGCGACTGGCGGGTGATCAAGGCGCGTTACCTCGATCAGCCGGGCTGGACCAGGCACTGGCACCCGCAGGCGCAGAGCCCGTGGTTGTACAACCCGCGGGAGAACGTCTTCATCAGCTATGAAGACCCGCGTTCGATCGGCCTGCGGGCGCAGTTCGCCCGCGAACAGGGGCTGGCCGGTGTCTTCATGTGGGAGCTGACCGGCGACGATGAACAGGCCAGCCTGCTCAACGCGATGCTGGCGCCCTGGCACAAGGCCCGCGTGGGCGATTGAAGGCGCCGCGCTCCGCCGGCATGGCCCGGCGGGGCGGTCAGTCGGCCCAGACGCTGTTGGGGTCGCCGTTGCGCGCCCGGCGTTGGCTGGCCAGCGCCAGGCGCGCAAAGCCGAAGGCCATCGCCAGGGCGACGGCGTCGATCCAGAACAGCGGCCAGTGCCCGGCAGCGGCGGCACGCCACAGCCAGTCACCGTTCAATGCACCATGCAGGACCGGCACCAGCGCGGTCGCGGCCGCAGCGGCCCACAGCAGTTCCCGGGCAGCCTGTGCGGGCCTGCGCAGGAATGCCCACAGCGCGCACGCGGCCCAGCTGCTGAAACAGGCCCAACGGATGCCCGGGTCGACCGCCGCGGGTGCTGCGCGTTCGAGCACCAGCGCCACCACGAACGCCAACGAGATCGCCACGCACAGGCCGATGCAGACACCGACGGTGGCACGCGCCATGTTGACGGCCGCACGCGACTGCTCGGGCTGGCGTCGCTTGCGTCGCGATTCGATCCACAGCAGGTTGCCGGAATAGAACAGGAAGGCGCCGCCGAGCCCCATCAGGAAGTACAACCAGACCACCACGCCGTTGCCGAACTCACCGAAATGAAGCGCATAGGCGGCGCTCAGCGTAGCGTGATTGGCATCGCGCTGGCCCGGCAGCTGCGTGGCCAGCACGTCGCCGGTGGCCACGTCCAGGGCGACCGCCCCCAGCGGGCCCAGCGTGCCGGTGGATTCGCCGGTGATCTCGATGGTGGCCTTTGCGTCGCCACCATTGGCCAGTTTCAGATAGGCCGGTTCGAAGTTGGCCACGCCCTGGGCGCGGGCCACTTCCAGGGCGCGCGCATGCAGGACCTGCAGGCTGCCCGGCGGTGCCGGAACGCCGCTGGCCTCGCGCACCGGAGCGGTATCCATCGCGGTCGGCACGGCCTGCAGCAGTTTGCCATCGAAGATCAGCGGATTGAGCAGTGCCATCTGTACGAACGCCAGGCAGAGCAGGGCGCCGGTAACGGCGAACATCAGATGGAAGGGCAGACTGAGCACGCCGATCACGTTGTGCGCATCCTGCCACTGCTGCTTGAGGTTGCGGCCCGGGCGCAACGCGAACAGGTCACCCAGCAGTTTCGGCAGGTGGATCACCAGGCCGCTGAGCAGGGCCATGCCGTACAGCAGGCTGACGATGCCCATCACATACACGCCGGCCACCGGCAGGCCCAGGCTGTAATGCAGCTCGTTGACCAGTTCGGCCAGACCGGTCTGCGGCGGCGTCGGGCTGCCGGCGGTGTGTCCCGGCCACGCATAGCGCCAGCTGCCGTCATCGGTCTGCCAGTAGGCCAGCGGCTGCGGATGGTCGGTGCCGGGGAAGGTCATGCCGACATGGCGGCGTGCCTCCGCGTGGGCTGCCAGCACGTCCTCGAGCAGGTGCTGTGCGTCATCCAGGTCCGCGGGCAATGCCGTCGCCGCGCCCGGCGTCTGCCACAACGGCAGGTCATGGTGGAAGAGGGTCAGGGCGCCTGCATAGAAGGCCACGAACAGGCCAAAGCCGGCGACCAGGCCGACCCAGGTGTGCAGGGTGGTGAACGTTCGCAGCGTCTGCGAGGAGAACTTCATGGGGACGGTCTCATTGCACCGCACCGGCCAGGCGCAGCAGGCCGAGCACGGCGAAGCCGGCGCCAGCACTGCCGGCCAGGGCCAGCCAGGCGTGCGCGGCGCGGCGGAAGCTGAACGCCCAGAGGGCGGCCAGCATCCACAGCGGGATGAAGGCGATCAGGGCCGGTACCAGGGCGTGCTGCCATGGGCCGGGCGGCAGCCAGGCCACCAGTCCGGTGGCGGCCGCGGCCAGCAGGAAGCCGGCGAAGATGCCGGCGAGGGCGCGGGCCCACATCAGCGCGGCTCCGCGCCGGGGCGGTGCCAGGCGGCGATGGCCGGCAGCAGCATCGCCGCCAGCATCCAGGTGCACAGCATCGCCACCAGCCCGGCGGCGAAGCCCAGTTCGGCCATCCACAGCCACAGTGCGGCCGCAGCGGCAACCAGGCCGATCTGTCGGCCAAGCCGGCCAGCCCGGCGCAGGCGCGGCCAGCGGCAATGCGGCGAGGCGGCATAGAAGGCCGTCGCCGAGAACATCGCAGACAGCACGCCCAGGCTGCAGAAGCCGAGCGTGGAAAGGCCGACAGTGATCATTGCCGGCAGCCTGCGCGGCGCGAGGGCGGCGAACGCGGGACACGGGCGGGGCCGGCGTAGGCCGGTCGGAGCGGGTGGCGCATCACGAGGTCCTGGGGGAAAGCGGGCAGGCTGGCACGGGGCGGGCTGCCTGGATATGGTAATCATTGCGATTTCAAGCTGCCAGCGACGGCCATTCAGGGGCGCGACGGGGAGTGCTTGGGCTTTCCCGCGCACTGGTCTAAAATCGCAGTCATTATCCTGACTGGAACAAGGTGGCCCGCGCCCAGCGCCGGCCGAGCGTGCGACATGAGCACTACCACCGCCCACGGTTGACCTGCCCCCGAAGGCCCTGCGTTCCAGGCGCCCTCGCGGCGCTTTTTTATTGCCCGGGCGCCTGCCCGGAGCCGCTTTCCAGCCCGCAGCGCGGGCCCCCGCACGAAGCCACTGCGATGATCAACATTACCCTTCCCGACGGCAGCCGCCGCGAGTTCGAAAACCCCGTCAGCGTCATGGACGTCGCCCAGTCGATCGGTGCCGGCCTGGCCAAGGCGACCATCGCCGGCTCGGTCGATGGCGTGCTGGTCGATGCCAGCGACGTCATCGATCACGATGCCAGCCTGCGCATCATCACCGCCAAGGACGAGGAGGGCGTGGAGATCATCCGCCACTCCTGCGCCCACCTGGTCGGCCATGCCGTCAAGCAGCTGTACCCGGACGTGAAGATGGTCATCGGCCCGGTGATCGCCGAGGGCTTCTACTACGACATCTACTCCGAGCGCCCGTTCACCCCGGACGACATGGCCGCGATCGAGAAGCGCATGGGTGAACTGATCGCCCAGGACTACGACGTCATCAAGAAGATGACGCCGCGCGCGGAAGTGATCGAGATCTTCAAGGCGCGTGGCGAGGACTACAAGCTGCGCCTGATCGAGGACATGTCCGACGACATCCAGGCCATGGGCATGTACTACCACCAGGAGTACGTGGACATGTGCCGTGGCCCGCACGTGCCGAACACGCGCTTCCTGAAGGCCTTCAAGCTGACCCGCATTTCCGGTGCGTACTGGCGTGGTGACGCGCAGAACGAGCAGCTGCAGCGCATCTACGGCACCGCCTGGGCCGACAAGAAGCAGCTCGATGCCTACATCAAGCGCATCGAGGAAGCCGAAATGCGCGACCACCGCCGCATCGGCAAGCAGCAGGACCTGTTCCACCTGCAGGAAGAGGCGCCGGGCCTGGTGTTCTGGCACCCCAAGGGCTGGGCGCTGTGGCAGGTGGTCGAGCAGTACATGCGCAAGGTCTATCGCAACAGCGGCTATGGCGAAGTGCGCTGCCCCCAGATCCTGGACGTGAGCCTGTGGAAGAAGTCCGGTCACTGGGACAACTACCAGGACAACATGTTCTTCACCGAGTCGGAGAAGCGCACCTACGCGGTCAAGCCGATGAACTGCCCGGGCCACGTCCAGGTGTTCAACCAGGGCCTGCACAGCTACCGCGACCTGCCGATCCGCTACGGTGAGTTCGGTTCCTGCCACCGCAACGAGCCCTCCGGCGCACTGCACGGCATCCTTCGCGTGCGCGGCTTCACCCAGGACGACGGCCATGTGTTCTGCACCGAGGCGCAGATCGAATCCGAAGTGACCGCCTTCCACCAGCAGGCGCTGGCGGTCTACCGGCACTTCGGCTTCGAGGAGATCCAGATCAAGATCGCGCTGCGGCCGGAATC